>JANXTR010000030.1 GCA_025352325.1 Microbacteriaceae bacterium
CAGTCCACGACGCCCGATCCGGGTGCGGGGCGGTAGCTCAGCCGGTTAGAGCAAGGGACTCATAATCCCTGGGTCGCGGGTTCAAGTCCCGCCCGCCCTACAGAGTATTGGTTGTTCAGCGGCGGTTTTGTTGGCTAACGCCGCCCACATCGTGTGACCCAGGTCTGATCCAGGTGAGTCGATCGAAAGTACTGCTAGTGTAACCGCCCGAAACGACGAAAGCCGTCGCGCCAGAGCGTTCCAGTCGGCGCGGTCGATCGTCTTGCGTCAGATCTCGTCAGATCTCGTCGTGGCCCGGCGATTCCATCTCCTCACGGGTGCCTCAATGGTGGCATTTTTGTACCCGTCCGCGTCAGCCTGACCGGCGACTGCGACCGGCGCTAACACTCAGGAACTGTGTGCGCGGCCCGCCGTCTGCCCGGGCGACCCGGGCTATCGCCCGGCCGTCACGGCTGCGTGGTCGACTGTCGCGCTGAGGGGCTTGGTCGGTGCCTCGCGGGTCCGCCCCAGCCTCCGGGCGAGTCAGGTAGCGGACGAGTTCGGTTGTCGGTTGTCGGCTGTCGTAGTCGTTGACGGCGGTGCGCTGGCGTCCTGAACTTCGAGGAGGTTGTGGCAGAAGCGTGCGATGTCGTGGAAGAGCGCGACGTGGGCGGCCGGGTGGGGTTGCGATGTTTCGACGAATGCGACGATGTGGAACGCGAAGCAGGGTTCGAAGCCCAGCTGGCATCTGTGGGACGACGTCGTAGGCGGGGGCAAGTGGGGTACGGCCGTCGGGAAGGTGGAGCATCGAAATGTTCTTGGCATACATATCGAGGTTGCCGATGGCCACGGACGCCGTCGTGAGACGTAGCAACTGCTCGACGGCGACAGTGCCGATGTCGCTGCGGATGAGCCGCGCGATGCTCCGCAACCCGACGCGGCCGTTGTTCTCGTATTTCTGATCAGGTGGGTGTCATGGCTCGCGAGACCCAGTTCGCGGACATTGCGTGACCCGCACTCCTCGTCGAAGATCAATGACGGCAGTTCACCGATCATCGGTTAAATGATGTGGGTTGATGCGAAACCGTCGACGGCTTGGCCCCATTGGTTGTTCTCGCGGGCGAGGACCAGCTTGGGTTGAGTCCTGGGCTCGCCAGCCGCGGTCGGGTCCCAGATCTTCAGGGCACCGGCAATGTCGCGGCCGTACCGTGCGAGGAACGCCATTGTGCTGTCCATGTCGAGGAACGCTTTCGCGGGCGTGAGGGTCGCCTCCATACGTTCATGGCCTGGCAACATTCTGTCTATCCGTATTTTGCTACCCGTTCGGGGGTGGAGCGTCTTGTCTACCTAGTAACACCAGGCGCCGTGTTTCGCGGTGTTCCCAACAGGAAGGCATATCTGTGAAATCAACACGACGGATCACCTACGCGACCGCGGGGCTTGTCGGCGCAGCGCTGCTGGCGTCCGCGGCGGCACCGGCCATCGCCGATGATGGCCACGATGGTGGTCGCGATGCGAAACACTCTCGTCATGTTCTGCTCCTTTCGGTGGATGGGCTGCACCAGAAGGACCTGAACTGGTACGTGCACGCACACCCGAGCTCGGCGCTCGCGGGGCTCGTCACTCGCGGAACCAGCTACACGCGGGCGCAGACGCCCGTACCGTCTGACTCGTTCCCCGGCATGATCGCCCAGGTCACCGGCGGAAATCCTGGCACGACTGGCATCTACTACGACGACGCCTACAACCGCGCAGTGCTGCCGGCCGGAACTACCGACTGCATCGGGGTGACGCCGGGGGCTGAGGTGGCGCTCACCGAGGCGGCGGACCATGACCCGAACTCGCTCGATGCCGGCGCCGGGCTGACCGGCCTGCCCGGCAGCATCCTGTCGTTGACCGGTCAGGCGCAGAGCCTGCTCAACCCGGCCGCGCTTCCCGTCGACCCGGCCACCTGCGCGCCGATCTTCCCGCACCAGTACCTGAAGGTGAACACCATCTTCGAGGTGGCCAAGAGCGCCGGATTGACGACGGCGTGGTCCGACAAACACCCGGCGTACGAGATCCTGAACGGCCCGTCGGGTAAGGGCGTCGACGACCTCTTCACACCCGAGATCAACAGCCAGGCCGCGGCCCCGTACACGGCAGGCGACTGGACGAAAGACAACGCCGCCACCCAGCAATATGACGGATACAAGGTGCAAGCGGTACTGAACGAGATCGGCGGGAAGGACCACTCCGGAACCAAGTCGCAGGCGGTGCCTGGGATCTTCGGCATGAACTTCCAGTCCGTGTCGACGGCCCAGAAGCTGCCGACCTCCGATGGGCTGACCGGTGGATACCTCGCCGGGGGCATGGTTCCCGGGCCGCTGCTGACGAAGGCCCTCGACTTCGTGAACGCCTCCGTGGGCAAGATGGTCACCACGATAACGGCTGATGGTCTGGCTAAGTCGACGACCATCATCCTGTCGGCCAAGCACGGCCAGTCCCCGACCGACCCGGCCGCGCTCACGCGAATCCCGGATGGCCCGATTATCGACGCTTTGAATGCGGCTTGGAAGGCGTCGAACCCGACGAGCGCGGATCTCGTTGCGTTCTCGACCGACGACGATGTGATGCAGCTTTGGCTGTCGGACCACTCGCAGACCGCAGCCGACTTCGCGAAGGCGTACCTGGTCTCGCACTCCGCGACCGGCAACGACATCTCGGGGGCGTCCAAGACGGCCGCCTCGTCGGGGCTTGCGTCGATCTACGCGGGAGCGGCCGCTGCCGGCTACTTCGGCACGACCACGGCTGACCCGCGCTACCCCGACATCTTCGGGATCGTACAGATCGGCGTGGTGTACACCGGCGGAAGGAGCAAGATCGCTGAGCACGGCGGCGCTGCGCCCGACGACCGGGATGTGCCGCTGATCGTGTCGGGATTCAACTCCGAACACACCAAGACGGTGACCGAACCGGTAGAGACGACGCAAATCGCGCCGACCATCCTGAAGCTGCTTGGACTGAACCCGAAGGCGCTCCAGGCCGTGCGGATCGAAGGCACCCGCGTCCTGCCCCAGTGGTGATTTCCTGAAACCATCAGTCGCCCCCGTGCCGCGGCTCTCGCGACGGGGGCGACTGCTTCCGGGGGGCACGCCGAGCTCGCCCTCACGGACTTGCGCCTACGGAATCAACGGAAAATGCGCTGTTCGGGGGGATATCGCTCGTCCCGCCTGCGCCGTCACACGCTCTCGGCATCTGCCACCCAGCAGGCCGCATTGTCCGCGCTGATGCCGGCGCGTACTGCGGCCGCCGCCAGCCCGGGGAGACAGGAGTCGCGCTCCTCGTGATCCTCGCGGGGACGCTGCTGCGCCGACGACGCCGGACACGACGACGGATCCCGTCATGATGGGGCGCGCTCCGCTGGACTCACGCTCGAGGTGACTGCACCGGCCTGGTTGGTGATCGACGGGCCCACCGCAACGGCCCGCTCGGGCTGAGAAGTCAGAGCGGACCGCCGCAGTAGCGCAACAGCTACCCGCAGTCACAGGTCGATTCTGGCGAGGCAGCGCACGGCCGGCAATCCCCCGTGGGAGGGCGGAACGCCCGTTCCGCGAGCGCGCCGCTACGCCACGGGGTCGATCAACGTCGGGTCGGCCGGGTCGATCGTGCGCGAGTTGTTGACCCGGCGATCCACCGCGTAGGTCGTGATCGTCGCCGCGACCTTGGTGGATACCGCCTCGAGCAGGTCGAGCAGCTCCTGCTTCTGGGCGTCGTCGGCGAGCTTGTCGGGGGAGAGCCAGCGGTCGTAGACGTCCGGCGTGAGGAAGGCCGGCATCCGGTCATGGACTTCGCCGGATGCGTCACGGGCTTCCCGGGTCACGATCGCGGCCGAGACCTCCCAGTCGTCGCCGACCTTGTGTGCCGTGGCAATGCCGGCCGCGGCGAGGAGTCGGCCTGGCCCGTGGATGAAATGGGGAAGCTTGACCTCTTTGCCGTCGACGAGTTTTGTCTCCCACTCGTAGTAGCCCCGCATCGGCACGATGCAGCGGCCGGCGGCGAAGGCGCCCTTCCAGAGTCCGTTCGTGGCGAGGGTCTCGAGGCGTGCGTTGAACTGCGGGCGGCCCGACGTGGTGACGAACGGCGGCTGGAAGTTCCAGACCGCCGGCTCCACCTTTCGCAGGAACTCGCCCGTCTCACGGTCGGCGCGCTCCCGGACGATCGGGATCGGGTCGGTCGGAGCGATCGAGAACGACGGCGCCCAGTCCCGGTAGTCGTTGCCCTGCAGCACGAACTCCTCGATCAGGTCGTTCGTCTTCTCGTCCATCGCGAACCGTCCGCACATGCGTCGATTCTGCTGCACACCGCCGACGCGCAGAGCGGTCCGAGCGGGCTTGCAGCATCCGGCCCCTACATTCGAAAGGTGTCCAAGGAGTCAGTGCGAGCCGAAGCCGCTCGACAGCGCGCGATCGTCGGCGCCGAGCAGACGAAGCGCCGTCGGCGGGCGCTGTCAATTGTCATCCCCGTGGGCGCGCTGGCGATCGTCTCGGTCGTTGTGATCATCGTGGCGATAGCGGTACGTCCTGCCGCGAACGTGCCGAAGCCGACGGGCAGCTCGGCGGCGAGCCAGATTCTGCCCGCCGCATCCTCGGGCAAGAGGACGGTCCAGGCGAAGGCCACCCTGGTCACAGACGCGTCCGGGATACCCGGTGTGCTCGCGTGGGATGCCACCGGCTGGCCCGGCGACGGATCGAAGCACGCGGGTGCCCTCGAGCACGACCACGTCACCGGTCCGGTCACGTATTCGGTCGTTCCGCCGGTCGGCGGGCCGCACAACCCGATCTGGATGAACGCGGGTGTTTACACGAAGGCCATACCGAACGAGCGCGCGGTTCATAACCTCGAGCACGGCGCCGTGTGGATCACCTACAAACCGAGCCTGTCGGCGAGCGCGGTCGCACAGCTGGTCGCCTTCGTCGGGAAGCAGTCGCTCATCGCGGAGCCCGCCAGCGAGATCGGGATTGCCGAGGATGCGAACCGTTACGTCGATCTGTCGCCGTGGTCCACTGACGCTCTGCCGAGCGACATCGTGATCAGCTCGTGGGGACATCAGCTGCGGGTGACGAGCCCGACCGATCCTCGGCTGCAGCAGTTCGTCGACGCCTTCCGCAACAGCTCGACCTACAGTCCCGAGTACGGCGGGGGCGTCGACGGGATCCCGATCGAGTCCGGCGGACAGCCAGTACAGTACGGCGCCACGAAGTCGAACCCGCCCGGGACGACCGGCTGAACGAAGACCAGCGCCCACAGCGAGAGCGCCGAGACGAAGACGACGCTGTTCAGTCGGTCCATGAGAAACGGGGTCGGGATCATCGTGGCCCAAAAGAGATTCCGGATCCTGTGAAGGCTCTCATTGCCGGGGTTCTGGTTGCGAAGCCAGCCGTCAGCCGGCGCTTGGACGTGCTGCGCCGACGACGTCAGTTCCAGGTGCGCACGAGCTGCCAGCCCGCGCCCTCGACCTCGCGCACGTCGAAGACCAGAGCCTGGCCGAAGTCGTTCACGGCCTGGAACCGCCAGCCGCGCCATCCGGGCAGAGGATGGGTCAGCGAGGGATGCCATAGGTACTCGATGATCTCGGCCGCGGTCAGCGGGGTGGGCGTGTCGTTGACGCGGTAGCGACGGCCCTCCCACACCAGGCGCGACGGGATGCCGTTGACGGTCCAGATCGCGATCTCCACGGCACTCCTCGCGCTTGACGGTGTTAGAACGTATGTTCGAGAGTTAACGACACTACGCGCCATCGGGCCGAGTGCAAAGCGGGGGCGGGGTGGAGGGATGATTGGAGGCGCCACCGGATCGTGGCGACCGCCATGGCCGCCGATCCGCATCGCGCAGAGCGAGTGGATCGTCATGCGCGACTCGAAGCGGGAGCCGGTGGCGGTCATCCGCGCGCTGCGACTCGGACCGCGCGACGAACTGTTCTTCAGGGTCGTGAGCTGGGCGCCGGAGTCCACGACCCGCACCCTTCTCGGCTACTTCCCGAGTCTCGACGAGGCCGACCAGTCGGTGCTCTTCACTCCGCCAGCGACCGCCGGACTGCCGAGCGCGCCCGGCTACCCGGCGCTGCGCCAGACGAACGCGCCGTTCGCGCTGAACCCGGCGCGCCACACCGTGAGCACCGAGGGCAGCTCGATCGCGCCGTAGAGATGCGGGAAGTCCTCGCCGGCACCGCCGTCCTCCCAGCGCAGATCGGCATTTGCGACGCGCAGTTCATCCGAATCCAGCTCGAGCACGACGAGCGGATCGGGGGCGTCCCGATAGAGAAAGTCGGCGACGCGCGGCAGCTGATCCGCGTCCGAGAGATGGATGAATCCGACCTCCTCGAGCGACGCGCCGCGGGTCGAACGACGATACGAGCCCGACGCGCGTGCGGTATCCCATTCGGCCGCAGTGGTCACGTGGAAGATGCGCATTCCGCGACATTACCAACCGACGCGCGCCGCAACGGATTCCGTTGCTGACGCGGCATTTCACGAGTGATCCCAGTGCCACTAGCCCACATTTCTATCAGGGTGTACTGTCTGGCTACCGGTCAGGTCCCTGCACGACCACTTCGAGGAGGCCCACTGTGACGCAAGCCAGCCCCGCAGGCCTCAAAGGTGATGCGCCGGGCGCTGGCGTCCCCGACAGCAAAGGACTGAAGACTGGCGCGCTCGGCCTGGTTTCGAGCGTCGTCGTCGGTGTCGCCTCCACCGCCCCGGCCTACAGCCTGGCGGCCAGTCTCGGCTTCATTGTCGCCAGCGGCGGCGCGCTACTGGCCGGCACGAAGGCCCCCGGGGTCGTACTGCTGGCGTTCGTCCCGATGTTCTTCATCGCCCTCTCCTACCAGGAACTCAACCGGGCCGAGCCCGATTGCGGCACCACCTTCACCTGGGCGACGCGCGCGTTCGGCTCCATCACCGGCTGGATGGGTGGCTGGGGCATCATCGTCGCCGACATCATCGTCATGGCCAACCTGGCGCAGATCGCCGGGTCGTACTCCTTCACGCTGATCGGCGAATTCGGCGTTCCGGGAGCCGGCGACCTCGGTTCGTTCACCATCGGTGGCATCCCGATCTGGTCGACCCTGGCCGGTCTCGCATGGATCGCGATCATGACCTGGATCTGCTACCGCGGCATCGAGATCTCGGCCCGCCTGCAGTACGTGCTGTTGAGCATCGAAGTGATCGTGCTGATCATTTTCGCCGTGTTCGCCCTGGTGCGCGTGTACAGCGGAAACGCCGAGACGTACTCGATCATTCCGCAGTGGAGCTGGTTCAACCCGTTCACCCTCGACTTCGGTAGAGTGCTCGCACCTGCCATGCTGACCGCGATCTTCATCTACTGGGGCTGGGATTCGGCCGTCTCGGTCAACGAGGAGACGAAGGACCCGGAGAAGACCCCGGGTCGCGCCGCCGTCATCTCGACCCTGCTGCTTCTCGCGACCTACGCGGTCGTGTCGACCGCGACCGTCGCCTTCGCCGGAGTGGGAACCAAGGGCGTCGGCCTCGGCAACCCGGCCAACGCGGCCGACGTCTTCTCCGCGATCGGCTCGCAACTCTTCGGCAACAGCTTCATCGGCCACATCCTGCTCCTGCTGCTGGCTGCATCCATCCTGACGTCGGCGTCGGCATCGACGCAGACCACGATCCTGCCGACCGCCCGAACCGCCTTGTCGATGGCGGTCTACAAGGCGATCCCGTCGCGGTTCGCGCGCATCCACCCGAAGTATCTGACGCCGACGTGGTCGACGATTGGTATGGGGATCATCTCGGCGGCGTTCTACCTGATCTTCACGCTGGTCAGCCCGACCCTGCTGGGAGCCTTGATCGGGTCGATCGGCCTCATGATCGCCTTCTACTACGGGCTCACCGGGTTCGCGTGCGTGTGGTTCTTCCGGAAGACGCTGGGATCCAGCGTCAAGAATTTCTTCCTCCGCGGGGTGTTCCCCTTCTTGGGCGGCGCGATTCTGCTCGCCGTCTTCGGCTTCGGGCTCTACACCTTCTGGGCTCCCGACTGGCTAATAGCCAACGGCAAGAACGTCACGATCTTCGGGATCGGCGCGGTCGCGTTCGTGGGTCTCGCTGCCTTGTTGATCGGCGTGGTTCTGATGATCATCTGGCGGACCCTCAAGCCCGACTTCTTCCTAGGCAAGACACTCACCCGGCGCACAGCCGAGCTGGTGCTCCAAGGGGTGGGCGGCCGCACGCCGCTCCTCGGTTTGCCGGACTCTGGCGTCGAGGCTCTCATCATCGCTCCCGACCTGTCGAACCTGCCTCCTGGGCAGACGGCGGTCAAGGCGAGCGGTGACGACGACACGACGACTCCGTAGATCCACAGCTTCGGAGGTCGACCGAACCCAGTCGGCCGGCCTACGGGGTCGGGGTCGGTGACGCGGTCGAGTTGCTGCCTGCGGCACCCGCGAAGGTGTTGCTGATGAAGGTCGTCAGCGCGGTGTTCGAGGTGAGCTTGCCGGTGTACTTCTTCTCGTTGACGACGATCAGGGGCGCCGAGGTGAGCGTCGTCACGTTGGCGTTCAAGATGCCGCCGTGCGTCGCGCGCTGCGTGGCCGCGGTGACCCAACTGCCGTAGCTGTTGCCGGTGACGCACGAGATCACCTTGGCGTCGGTGACGCCCGCCTTCGTGACCAGGGCCGAGAGGGCGGTCGTCGTCATCGAGGTCTCTTTCGAGGTGGATGCCGCGGCCAGGAGTGCCGCGTGCGCGCTCAGGAAGTGGTTCGGGTCGGTCGCAGCGACACAGGCTGCCGCGTTGGCCGCGCGCGCCGAGTAGTCGTTCGCCGAGGTGCTGGAGGTTGCCACCGGGTGGATCTCGAGGGTGATGTAGCCGGCCGCGAGCCAGTTGTCAACCACCGTACCCTGGGCCTTGTTGAAGCTCGCCGTGCGGGGGGCCGCGTAGTCCACGTAGAGCACGATGTTTGCGGTGGACTTGTGGGTCGTGAGATTCGTGGCGACCGGTTTGGCATCCGTCTGGAGGGCGTTGGTGGTCACCGGCGTGATGGTCGCCCGGTTGGTGGTCGAGTCGGTCGATCCGGTGAGCAGGATGCCGTCGCTCAGCATGTTCGCGGGCCCGACCTCGCCGGCACGCACGTTGGCCCAGATGATGAGGCCCGTTCCGGTGCCCACCACAGCGACGGCCGCCACGACGGCGACGACCTGCGTCACCCGACGCCGGATGCGACGCGCCCGCTGCTCCTTGCGGCGCACCTCAACCATCTCGAGCGAGTACGCGGCCTGCTCGCGCTTGGAGAGCTTGCGGCGCTGCTTGTTCGTCAGCTCGCGGACGGGGGCGGGGTGTTCGTCGTTGATGGGGCTGGATTTTGGCATCGATGCATTCTAGGGATACCGCGAAGGCCGTGACTGAACGCCGGATGGGCGATCACCCAGGAATGCCCTCGTGTCGAGCTCGGTTGACGTCGGTGACCTGGAAGAGGATGGACCGCATGACCGACGCCGCCACGACGACTCAGACCGCCGCCGCACCGAAGACCGCCGCACCGACGACCGATGCACCGAAGAGTGCCGCCGAGCAGCACGCCTACTACCACGAACGCCGCGAGCTGGCCGTCGTGCAGCCGCAGGGGAGCCTCGCGCTCACCAACACCCAGGCGATCGACTCGGAGCAGACGATCTGGGGCGTTCCCGGGCGCTGGGCGCCGCTGATGGCGGGGGAGTCGGGCCTGAAGGTCATCGCGGACGCCGCCGACGGCATCCAGGTGGATGGCGTGTTCGTCGACGGCGAGGCGACCGTGCGCGGTCGGGATGACGCGGCCCCGAGCGCCATCGTGTTTAGTGACTCCGTGACCGGCTTCGTCATCAAGCTCGAGGGCGGCAGCTATGCGCTCAGGGTCTTCGATGCCCAGTCGGAGGCCATCGAGAACTTCGGCGGCATCGACGCCTTCGACTACGACCCGTCGTGGGTCATCACGGCCGACTGGTCCGAGAACCCGGCCGGCACGACGATGGGGTTCGAGAACCTCAAGGACGAAGGCCAAACCCGCGAACACGTCGTGCCCGGCAAGATCACCTTCACCCGGGACGGCGCGGACTACGACTTGGCTGCCTTCAAGTCGGGGCGCGCGCTGCAGCTGGTGTTCGCCGACTCCACGAGCGGGGATTCGACGTACAGCGTTGGCCGCTTCCTGTACGTCGCGCCCAACGCGGATGGCACTATCACTCTGGACTTCAACCGCGCGATCCTGCCCCCTTGCGCCTTCAGCTACGCCTTCAACTGCCCGATGCCGCCCAAGCAGAACCGTTTCGCCGTGTCGATCGAGGCCGGCGAGAAGAACGTGCTGGCGAAGGACGGCACGCTGCTGCACGACTAGAAGCGGTGCGAGTCACCCCGTGTTCTGCAGGCCGGCGGCGACGCCACTGACGGAGAGCAGCAGCAGGCGTTGCAGGTCGGGATCCGGATCGGTGTCGGCCTGCGCCTCGCGCAGCCCTCGGAGCGCGCGCAGTTGCAGGAGCGACAGCGCGTCCACGTAGGGGCTGCGCATCTTGACCGCGCGTTGCAGCACGGGTCGGTTGGCGAGCAGCTCGTTGCCGCCCGCGATCCTCACGACCCAGTCGCGCGTGAGGGCCATCTCGTCGAGTACCAGCTGCTCGAGGTCGGCACGGGAGCCGAGGGCGAGGTAGTGCCGTGCAATCCGGTCGTCAGCCTTCGCCAGGCTCATCGCGACATTGTCGATCATGGTCTGGAAGAGCGGCCACTCGGCGTACGCCTGCTGCAGGCGCGGCAGGTCGGCGATGGCGTCGAGGGCCGTCCCGAGCCCGAACCATCCGGTGAGATTGATGCGCGCCTGCGTCCAGGAAAACACCCAGGGAATAGCGCGCAGGTCCTCGAGCGACGAGACAGACAGGCCGCGACGCGCGGGCCGTGACCCGAGGGCGAGCAGGCCGACCTCCTCCATCGGCGTGACGGTGGCGAACCACGGAGCGAATCCCTCCGCCTTCACGAGTTCGAAGAAGCGTGCGCGTGAGGTCTCGTCCATGATTGCGGCGAGGTCCGCGTACTCGACGGCGGTGCGCTCGTTGCGCGCTTCGATCGACGGCGCGGAGGCGAGCAACACCGCGGCGGCGACCTGATCGACGTGCCGCATGGCGATGTCACGGTCGCCGTAGCGGGCGAAGATGACCTCGCCCTGCTCGGTGAGCTTGAACCGGCCGTCCACGGAGTGCGGCGGCTGCGCGAGGATGGCCGAGTTCGCCGGTCCGCCTCCTCGGCCGAGCGCTCCGCCGCGACCGTGGAAAAGGGTGAGGTCGATGTGCTCAGAACGGGCCCACTGCGCGATCTGGCGCTGCGCCTCGTAGAGCGCGAGCGTGGCGCCTACCGGGCCGACATCCTTCGACGAGTCCGAGTAGCCGAGCATGACCTCGAGTCGCCGCCCGGTGGCATCCAGGCGCGAAGCGAACTCGGGGTGCTGGATGATCTCCGCCAGGATGCCCGGAGCCGCCTGCAGGTCGGCGAAGGTCTCGAACAGGGGAATGACGTCGAGCACGGGTGGCGTGCCGGACGGACCGATGGCCGCCCGGGCGAGCTCGTGCACAGCCGCGAGGTCGTCGGCCGACTGGGTGAACGACACGACGTAGCGACCCGCGGCGCGCGTGCCGTAGCGCTCCTGGATCTGCGCGACCGCGCGGAAGACCTCGAGCACCTCCTGGGCGAGCTCGCTGAGCTTTCCACCCACCTCCAGCTCGGCGAGCACCTTGGCGTGCACGGCCGAATGCTGACGGACCTCGAGCTCGGCGAGGTGGAAGCCGAAGGTCTGCACCTGCCAAATGAACCCCTGCAGCTCGCCATAGGCGTGGCGCGCGGCGCCGGCCTGGATGAGCGACTGCTGCACCACCGCCAGGTCGTCGAGCAGCTGCTCGGGATCGCGATAGGCGAGGTCGGCGTCGCGGGTGCGTGTCGCCGTGATTCGGCGGGCGATCAGCAGCAGGAGGCGTCGATGCGGCTCATTGGGGGAGCGTTTCGCGATCTCAACGGCGGCCTCCTCGTCGGCAGACCTCAGCCGTTGCCACAGCGCGAGCAGGGCGTCGCTCGGGGGCGTGGTCATCGCGTCGAGCGTCAGCGCGCGTCCGACGCGCGACGCCGTCCGCTCGAGCCCGAGCAGCACGTGCTCGCTGGCGATGGCCGCGGCCTTCTTCGTGATCGACGCGGTGACGAAGGGGTTGCCGTCCCGGTCGCCGCCGACCCAGGTGCCGAGGCGCACGAACGGTCGCACGAGCGGAGCCTTCTCGCCGGCATCCTCGCCCTGGAGGGCGTCGTCGATCCGCCGGTAGACCGACGGGATCGAGGTGTAGAGCGTCTCGTCGAAGACCGCCATGATCGAGCGCACCTCGTCGACGGGCGTCGGTTTCTCCTGACGCAGCGGAGCCGTCCGCCAGAGCGTGTCGACCTCCTCGAGCAGACTGCGCTCGATCCGGATCATGTCGAGTCCGCCGGGGGAGGCGTCGCGCTCCACCAGGAGACCGACGAGGCGGCGGATGCTGTCCGACACCGCCCGGCGGCGCGCTTCGGTCGGGTGAGCCGTGAACACCGGATGGAATCGCATCGCCTGGAGGCGCTCGACCGCGGCATCCGGCCCGACCTCGCCGGAGAGGCGATCGAAGGCGTTGCTCACCGTATCGCCTGCACCCTCGCGCGCCGAGCTGCCTGCCCGCTGGCGCAACTGGCTCACCCGCTGGTGCTCCTCGGCGAGGTTCACGAGGTGGAAGTAGACCGTGAAGGCCCGCGCCACCTCCTCGGCCCGCCCGATCGTGAACGAGTCGGCGATCTCGACCGCACGCGCGAATGCCTCGGGAGTCTCGTCGGTGTACGCCTGGATCGTGGCGAGGCGCAGGCGTTCGACGTCCTCGTACAGGCCGGGAGATCCGCTCTCTCGCAGCACGCGTCCGAGGATCTCGCCGAGGGCGCGCACGTGGGCCCGCATCGATTCCGGGATGGCTTGTTCGGCGTCGACTCTGCCGACGAGGTCGGCGGCCGGGGAGGTCGGGGATTCGCTCACCGGACCAGCGTATGCGGGGCATGTTTCGAGTTCGTGGCGTACTCGTGGCGAACGTCTTTCCGCCCTCGGAGACGGGTGACGTACTCTGGGTGCACCGCGAGCGATGACGATCGGAGGTGCCGTGAGCAGCAGTCCGTGGACCGCCGCGCCGGTCGATGCGCGCACCGGCCTCCGTCACGCGCACGACGTCGCCGTGGGCGAGCACGATCCGGATGCGGCGGGCGGCGTCCGTCGCCTCGTCCTCGAGTCCTGGCAGCGCTCCATGGAGTTCCGCCTCGACCCGGATCGCATCGTGTCGCTCCCCGAGCTCGGCGAAGACGAGTTGCGCGAGTACCGCCGCGCCCATCCGCTGAGTTTGGTGCTTCCCACCATCCATCGACTGCTGATCCGACACACCTTCGACGCCGGGCTCATCGTCGCGGTCGGGGATCAGGCCGGGCGCCTGCTCTGGATCGACGGCGACCGCGACCTGCGACGACGCGCCGAGGACATGCTCTTCGTCGAGGGCGCCGACTGGTCCGAACGCTCGGCTGGCACGAGCGCCCCCGGGACGGCCCTGGCACTCGATCACGGCATCCAGATCACCCAGGCGGAGCACTTCGGACGCATCGTGCACCCGTGGAGTTGCACCGCCGTGCCCGTGCACGACCCGGTGGGCGGCGGGATCCTCGGGGTGATCGACATCACGGGCGGCGACGAGGCCGTGTCGTCCGCCACCTTGCCCCTGATGGAGGCCGCCGTCGCCGCCGTGGAGGCGGAGCTGCGCATCCAGGGCCTCGATCAGATCGCCGCACGCACGCCGCGCGCTCGCGCTGTCGCCGTGCGGCCGGTGCTGAACGTGCTCGGCCGCGATGAGGGTGAACTGGAGCACGGCCGCGAACGGGACGTGCTCGGACTGCGGCACGCCGAGATCCTGACTCTGCTGGCCTGGCATCGCCGAGGGCTGAGTGCCGAACGTCTCGCCGAACTGGTCTACGGGCGTGAGGATGCCGTGGTCACCCTGCGGCCCGAGATGGTACGACTGCGCAAGAACCTGCCTGCCGCGCTGGCGCCCGAATCGCGGCCGTACCGCCTCACCAACCCGTTGGAACTTGACGCCCACCGCGTGCTGGGATTCCTCGAGCGCGGGGCGCACAAGGTCGCCTTGGGTGCCTACGTCGGCCCCGTGCTGCCGCGCTCGGACGCGCCGGGAATCGTCGCGATCCGGGAGGAGTTGCGCGCCGCCCTGCGCGAGGCGATGCTGACGGATGCCTCCGCCGAGACCCTTTTCGAATACGCCCGTACCGACGACGCGGCCTACGACCTCGGCGTCTGGAATGCCTGTCTGCGTCGGTTGCCCGCCCGTTCGCCGAAGCGCGCCTCGGCGGTGTCGCGCATCGAGATGATCGAGCGCGAACTCGCCCGGTAGCTGACCCGGTTCGCTGGCCGAACCCGTCGAGACCTCGACCGCGACGCCTTCTCCGCCGAGACGGCAGAAACTGCTTCCCGGAGAGGGCTGGAACAGCGTGTTGTGCCGTTTCGACGCCGGTCGGGCGCCCGCGCAAGTCCGTGCAACCCTGACGCAACCTTTTCACTCCTAGCGTCTGGGGTGACGAGGCTTTCCGCTTCCGTCACTCGACAACGACGTCAAGGAGCAGTAATGACTGTCTACGCAGCGCCAGGAACCCCCGACGCCAAGGTCACGTTCAAACCCCGCTACGAGCACTGGATCGGCGGCGAGTGGGTCAAGCCCGTGAAGGGCCAGTACTTCGAGGACATCTCCCCGGTGAACGGCAAGCCCTTCGCCGAGGTCGCCCGCGGCACGGCCGAGGACATCGACGCGGCACTGGATGCGGCCCACAAGGCAGCCCCGGCCTGGGGCAAGACCTCCACAACCGAGCGCGCCGCCGTGCTCAACAAGATCGCCGACGTCATCGACGCGAACCTTGAACTCCTCGCGGTCGCGGAGACCTGGGACAACGGCAAGCCGATCCGGGAGCCGCTGAACGCGGACCTGCCGCTCGCTTCGGACCACTTCCGCTACTTCGCGGCCGCGATCCGTGCCCAGGAGGGTCACTTCGCCGAGATGGATGGCGACATGACCGCCTACCACTACAAGGAGCCGCTCGGCGTGGTCGGCCAGATCATCCCGTGGAACTTCCCGATCCTGATGGCCGTGTGGAAGCTGGCTCCGGCTCTCGCCGCCGGCAACTGCGTCGTGCTCAAGCCTGCCGAGCAGACGCCGGTCTCGATCCTCGTGCTCGTCGAGCTGATCGGCGACATCCTGCCGCCTGGCGTGCTCAACGTCGTCAACGGATTCGGCGCGGAGGCGGGCAAGCCGCTGGCATCCAGCCCGCGCATCCGCAAGATCGCGTTCACCGGCGAGACGACGACCGGCCGACTGATCCTGCAGTACGCCTCGGCCAACATCATCCCGGCCACCCTCGAACTCGGCGGCAAGAGCCCGAACCTGTTCTTCTCGGATGTCGCCGACCAGGACGACGCCTTCTACGACAAGGCGCAGGAGGGCTTCGTGCTCTTCGCCTTCAACCAGGGCGAGGTCTGCACCTGCCCGAGCCGGGCGCTGATCCAGAAGCCGATCTACGACTCGTTCCTCGGCGACGCGATCGAACGCACCAAGAAGGCCGTGCAGGGCAACCCGCTTGACACCGACACGCAGGTGGGCGCGCAGGCCTCGAACGACCAGCTGGAGAAGATCCTCAGCTATATCGACATCGGCAAGCAGGAGGGTGCGAAGCTCGCGCTCGGCGGCTCGCGCGTCGACCTCGGTGGGGACCTGAGTGAGGGCTACTACGTCGAGCCCACGATCTTCGAGGGCCACAACAAGATGCGCCTCTTCCAGGAGGAGATCTTCGGCCCCGTCATCGCGGTCACCAGTTTCGACGACTACGACGACGGGATCGCCATCGCCAACGACACCCTGTACGGGCTCGGAGCCGGCGTCTGGTCGCGCAACGGCAACGTGGCGTACCGGGCCGGACGCGACATCCAGGCCGGCCGCGTGTGGGTCAACAACTATCACTCGTACCCGGCAGGGGCGGCCTTCGGCGGCTACAAGAGCTCGGGCATCGGCCGCGAGAACTCGGCCCTGGCGCTCGACCACTACCAGCAGACGAAGAACCTGCTCGTCTCGTACTCGGAGAGCGCGCTCGGATTCTTCTGAACCAGGTCTGGTGACCGGCGGCCCGCCTGGGGTCCGCCGGTCACCGGCATTCCGTCCGAACCAGGCGTAGCCTGGGAAGAAAGTTTCCCGCCCATGGAGGTCAGGATGTCTGCAGTCGCCACGGTGGTCATTCCCGGTGAGACGGTGTCTCGCGTCTCGCTCAGCTCGGAGGCGGTCGACCTGCTCCGCAGGCTGTGGGACATGCACGGTCCGCTGATGTTCCATCAGTCCGGCGGATGCTGCGACGGCAGTTCGCCGATGTGCTTCCCCGCCGGCGACTTCATGACCTCGGCGGCCGACGTGCTGCTGGGCATCTTCGACATCTCGCCCGCGCAGGACGGCTCGCAGCGGATCGAGTTCTGGATGTCGACCGAGCAGTTCGAGTACTGGAGTCACACCCATCTCACCGTCGACGTCGTGAAGGGTCGCGGAAGCGGCTTCTCGGTCGAGGCGCCGGAGGGCGTGCGATTCATGATCCGCTCGCGGCTGATGGAGACGGCGACGCCGTTCGCGTGACAGCGGCGAAGGGCAGACTGGTCGGGTGCCCATCGCCCTGAGTCGCGCCGCCGCGGTCATCACCGCGGTCGAGTTCGACGACTCCGGCGAGGAGCTCGCCCGCCACGAGCTCGGTGCGGTCGGACTGCCCGCGTGGGTGCGCGAGCGGGAGCTGCTGCGACGGCAGCGCTGGGTGTGGAACGACACCGTGCGCTGGTACCCAGCGCTGCTCGAGGCGGGCGTGCGGGTCGAGCGCTGCGTCGACCTGCGGCTGTGCCACCGCATCCTGCGCCGAGCAGCCTCGACGGCCGGATCCGAGCTCGCCACCGCACCGCGCGGTCGCTGGGACGCCTCGGCGCCGGCGGCAGCCGCGGCCTCCGACATCCCGATCGCCGCCCTCTTCGACCTCGACCCGCCGCTGGCCGACGATGATCCGGTCGCCGAGTGGCGCCGCCAGCGCGCGGCCGTCGACGGCAGTGCCGCCCCCGGCCGCCTTGCCCTACTGCTCGCCGGCGAGAGCGTCGGCGCCCTGGTCGCCGTCGAGATGCGCTTCGCGGGACTGCCGTGGAGTCCCGAACGCCACGACGAGCTGCTCACCGAACTGCTGGGTCCGCGTCCCGTCGCGGGTCGTCCGGTCAAGATGGAGGCCGTGCTCGCCCGGGTGCGCGCGGAGCTCGACGAGCCTGGCCTCAATCCCGATTCCCCGGTCGAGCTGGTGAAGGGCCTGCAGCGCGCGGGCTTGCGGGTCACCTCGACCCGCTCCTGGGAGCTCAAGCAGATCGAGCATCCGGCCATCCCGCCCCTGCTCGAATACAAGAAGCTCTCGCGGCTGTACTCCGCGAATGGATGGCATTGGCTCGACGAATGGGTCACCGACGGTCGCTTCCGCCCGAGCTACGTTCCCGGCGGGGTGGTTACCGGTCGCTGGGCGTCGGACGGCGGGGGAGCGTTGCAGCTACCCAAGCAGGTGCGGGCCGCGGTCATTCCCGATCCCGGGTGGACCTTCGTGGTGGCCGATGCCTCACAGCTCGAGCCGCGGGTACTCGCGGCTATCTCGGGAGACGCGGCGATGGCCCGGGCCGGACAGGCGCAGGACATGTACCAGGGCATGGTCGACTCGGGGGCCGTCGAGACCCGGCCGCAGGCGAAGTACGGGATGCTCGGGGCGATCTACGGCGGGACGACGGGCGAGAGCGGGCGGATGCGCCCGCGGATCGCCCGCGCCTTCCCGAAGGCGATGGAGTACGTCGAGTCGGCGGCGCGCGCGGGGGAGCGCGGCGAGGTGGTGAGCACCTGGCTCGGGCGGAGCTCGCCGCCGGGCCGCGGCGACGCTCACGACGAGACGGCCTCAGACGCGCAACTGCGCCAGCTGCGCTCCGATGCACGGGGGTGGGGGCGCTTCACCCGCAACTTCGTGGTGCAGGGGACGGCCGCCGAGTGGGCGCTGTGCTGGATGGGCTCGCTGCGCCGTCGCCTCTGGGAGCTTGGCGGGGGAGACGCCGCCGCCGACCCGCTGACGGCACGGCCGCACCTGGTGTTCTTCCTGCACGACGAGCTGATCGTGCACACCCCCGTGGGCGTGGCCGAAGCGGTCGCCGAGGCGCTTCGGGAGTCCGCCGCGGAGGCGGGCCGGCTTCTGTTCGGGGCCGCTCCCGTCGAGTTCGCGATCACCGTCGCGACGGTCGACAGCTATGACCAGGCGAAGTAGCCCGGACGACACGAAAACCGACGGAATCCCACTGTTGTGATTCCGCCTCGTCTTCCTGCATAATTCAGCCAGTACTTGAAGTTTCCGTTCGTCAGTCGATGGGGAAGTCGCACCGACGAATGGAGAGACAAGTGACTGCTGCATACAGTGCTGACCAACAGCAAGAACGTGCCCAGGCACGTGGAGTGGTGTTCATCCACTCTGCTCCGAGCGCGCTCCGACCCCACATTGAGTGGGCGGCCGGGCGCGCCCTCGGTCGTGCCGTGAACTTCGACTGGCGCGGCCAGCCGGTGCTTCCGGGTGCCCACCGCACCGAGTACTACTGGGAGGGCCCGCGCGGAACCGGCGCCGTCCTCGCGTCCGCCCTGCGCGGGTGGGAGCACCTCCGCTACGAAGTCACCGAGGACACCTCCCCGGGTAGCGACGGCGGTCGGTGGATGCACACCCCCGACCTCGGCATCTTCTTCGCCCAGACCGACACGGCGGGCAACGTCGTCATCCCGGAGGATCGAGTGCGGTTCGCCATGGAGTCCGCGGGTTCCGACGCCTTCGAACTCCACCGAGAACTGCGTCTCGCGCTCGGTCAGGCGTGGGATGACGAGCTCGAGTCGTTCCGCCGCGCAACCGAGGACAGCGCTGTCGTCTGGTTGCACAAAGTTGGCTAAGCATCGCGCAGGACGGACAGCGGGTATCTTCCCGCGCATCGGGATCAGGCCGAGGGCAGATGGTCTCGATGAGTCGCGGGGGCGATTGTCCGGACAGGACGAGCGGAGGGTGACTTCCGCAGCACCCGCGCTCTCGGTGCTTCAGGCGATGGAGATCCTCGAGCGGATCGCCGACCGACGCGCACAGCACGTGGGCGTGTCGCTGGGACTCGTCGATCGGATCCAGGCGCTTCCCTAGGGTCGAGTGCCCTGGATCATCGCCCGCAACGTCTCGATCGGCAGCTTCGGAACCCGGTTCTCGTCGGTCAGACCGTTGGTCTCCTGCAGCGTGTCGGTGAGTTGGGTATAGACCCAGCCGACCAGGCCCCTGCTGCCGTTGATGGCATCCAGGATCTCACGCAGTCGTCGCTCGAAGTCGTCCGGCGAGCCGGCGGTCGAGTATCCCCACGCGTCGTCGAGGGAGCCCTGCACGTCGAAGCTGATGCCGCCGAACTCCGTGAGCATGATCGGCTGGCCACGGTCCAGGTCGTCAGAGAGACGCATGCGGCGCCCGGCGGGGCCGAAGCTGGCGAGCACGGCGCGGGATGCGGCATCCGTTCCATAACGCTCGCTCAGGATGCCGCCGGCCGACTCGTAGTCGTGGATCGTCCACAGGTCGGAGTCGAGGTGCTCCCATCCGTCGTTCGTGATGACGGGACGTGACGGGTCGAGGGCGCGGGTCAGCTCGGTGAGACCGCGTGCGTAGCTGCGCACCCGCGGTTCGTGCGCGATGTGTTGCACGCCCCAGCTCTCATTGAGCGGCACCCAGACGACGATCGACGGATGTGAGAGGTCGCGGTCGATCGCGGACACCCACTCCTCGGTGTTCCGTCGCACGGCGGTCGGCGAGAACTCGAAGGCGCCGGGAGCTTCGCCCCAGAGCAGCAGCCCCAGGCGGTCGGCCCAGTACAGGAACCGCGGATCCTCGATCTTCTGGTGCACCCGTGCGGTGTTGAACCCGAGATCGAGGATGAGTTGCACCTCGTCGCGCAGCGCGACCGCCGACGGAGCGGCGAGGTGGCTCTCGGGCCAATAGCCCTGCTCGAGCACTCCGCGCAGGTAGTACGGGCGGTCGTTCAACAAGAAGTGGCCGCCGCCGATCGCGGCGGAACGCAGGCCGAGGTAGGAGTCGACAGCGTCCACGACCACGCCGCCGTCACTGTCGGCGCTCGCATCGAGCAGCTCGACGCGAGCATCCAGCAGGCGCGGGTGCTCCGGGCTCCACAGGATGTGCTCGTAGTCCTGCCCGTTGATCTGGCGGGCCAGGGGCAGGTCGAGCTCGATCCGGTCGCCATCGACGCGGAGAGAGAGCTCGGCCAGCGTCGCATTCTCGAAGTCGAGGGATACGCGCAGTGTCATCGGCTCGGTCGGCCGTCGACTCAGACGCACCGCCAGGTGCACGCTGCCGCCCGGCACATCCGGGACCCAGCCGAGGTGCTCGATCGACAGCCGCGGCACGGCTTCGAGCCAGACCGGCTGCCAGATTCCGGTCGTGCGGTGGTACCAGATGACGTGCGGGTGCTCCTGCCAGTCCTGCTTCCCGCGGGGCTGGCCGATATCGTGCGGGTCATCCTCGGCGCGCACGACGAGCGTCTGTGTCGGTCGTGCGGGGTCGATCGAGTCGGTCGCGTCGAAGGAGAAGGGGACGTGCCCGCCCTCGTGGTGGCCGAGCAGCGAGCCGTTGAGCCAGACCGAGGCGCGGTAGTCAACGGCCCCGAAATGGATCAGCAGCCGATCGCCCTGCGCGCCCGGCCCGTCACCAAGCCCGGCCGCGGCGAACTCGGCTGTTGTCAGCTCGCGTCGATACCAGACGACGGGATGGAAGCCGGTGGCGCCGATGCCGGATGCCGCGGACTCCGGCGGGAACGGGACCGTGATGGTGGCCGCCGCCTCGTGCACGAGGTTCCAGTGCTCGGCGAGGCCGACATCCGCGTCGTCGTGATCGAAGCCCCACGGCCCGGACAGCTCGACCCACGTCGGTCGGAGCAGCTGGGGACGCGGGTGCGTGCCGTCCTGCTGGCTGGCGCGAGTCGGCGTCACGTCCGCCGTCAACTGTCGTAGCTCCGGATCGCGACGACCGAGTTGTGGCCGCCGAATCCGAACGAGTTCGAGATGGCGAGCTGTGGAGCGTCGCCGAGCGGCTGGGTCTCGCCCCCGACCGACAGCGGGATCTCGGGATCCTTCTCGGTGAGGTTGATCGTCGGGGGAGCCAGGCGGTTCTTGACCGCGAGGATCGTGAAGATCGCCTCGAGCGCACCCGTACCGCCGAGCAGGTGGCCGGTGGCCGCCTTCGTGGCCGATACCGGGATGTCGTGCACCCGCTCGCCGAACACGGCCAGCAGCGCCTTGTATTCGGCGATGTCGCCGACCGGCGTGCTGGTGGCGTGCGCGTTGATGTGGGTGACGTCGTCGACCGTCGCGCCTGCCTGATCGAGGGCGGCACGGACCGCACGAGCGGCACCCCAGCCCTCGGGGTCGGGCGCGGTGATGTGGTAGCTGTCGCTCGTGACCCCACCCCCCGCGATCTCGGCGTAGATGTGCGCGCCCCGAGCCAAAGCGTGCTCTTCGGTCTCGAGCACGAGCGCCGCGGCGCCCTCGCCCATCACGAAGCCGTCGCGGCTGATGTCGTAGGGCCGCGAGGCGGTCGCCGGGTCGTCATTGCGCTTGCTGAGCGCCTGCATCGAGGCGAAGGAGGCGAGTGTGATGCCGTGGATGCACGACTCCGAGCCACCTGCGACGATCATGTCGGCGTAGCCGGCCTGCAGGTGGTCGTAGGCGTTCGCGATGGACTCGGTACTCGAGGCGCAGGCGGACACGTCGGTGCGGGCGAACGCCCGCGCGTTGAGGCTCATGCTCACGGCCGCGGCGGCCGCGTTCGGCATCAGCATCGGGACGGTCATCGGGAGGACGCGGCGCGGTCCCTTCTCCTTGAGGGTGTCCCAGGCGTCGAGCAGTGTCCACAGCCCGCCGATGCCGGTCGCCCACTCCACGCCGAGGCGCTCGGGTTCGATATCGGGGGCTCCGGCATCCGCCCACGCCTCGCGGGCCGAGATGAGGGCGAACTGGCTCACCGGATCAAGTCGCTTGATCTCGATCCGCTCGAGCACCTGGTCCGGACGCACCTTGGCCTCCGCGGCGAAGGTGACGGGCAGCTCCAGCTCGGCGACCCAGGGGTGGGTCAGCGAGCGGGCGCCGGACTCGCCGGCCAGCAGGCCGGTCCAGCTCTCAGCTGCGGTGCCGCCGAGAGGCGAGGACGCTCCGATACCGGTGACGACGATCTTCTTGGTCATTCGATCCTTCTCCCGTGGAAGAACCCGGCGAGCGCCGGGCGATGAGCGGGGAGGCGCGCGATGCGCCCCCCAGCTCGATGCCTACTGCGCAGGCCGGAGCCTCGAAGGGCCCTAGCCCTGCGCGTTGACGATGAAGGTGACGGCGTCGCCGACGGTGACGAGGTTCTTGACCTCTTCGTCGGGGATCTTCACGTCGAACTTCTCCTCGGCGTTGACGACGATCGTCATCATCGAGATCGAGTCGATGTCGAGGTCGTCGGTGAACGACTTGCCCAACTCCACCGTGTCGGTCGCGATGCCGGTTTCGTCGTTGATCAGTTCAGCCAGACCGGCGAGAACCTCGTCCTGGGACAGTGCCATTTTTGTATCTCCTTGAGGGGTGGAACAGGGGTTTTGTCGAACGACCGTCAACAATCCTAGGGGAGCCGTACCACCTGGGCGCCGTAGACGAGGCCCGCGCCGAAGCCGATCTGCAGGGCGAGGCCGCCGCTGAGCTCGGGGTGCTCCTCGAGCAGTCGGTGCGTCGCCAGCGGGATCGAGGCGGCCGAGGTATTGCCGGTCGTCTCGATGTCGCGACCGATCTGCACGGTGTCGGGCAGGCCGATCTGCTTGGCCAGCTCATCGATGATGCGCATGTTGGCTTGGTGCGGGATGAAGGCGGCGAGATCGGCCGGCGTGACGCCGGCCCCCTCGAGAGCCTGCTTCGCGACCTTGGCCATCTCCCAGACCGCCCAGCGGAACACGGTCTGGCCGTCCTGGCGCATGCGTGGCCAGGGCTTCTCGCCGTCGAGGTACTCCTCAAAGGTCGCGTTCATGCCCACGGCATCCCACTTGGAGCCGTCGGAGCCCCAGACCGTCGCCGAGATACCGGGATCGTCGCTCGGACCGACAATCGCCGCGCCGGCGCCGTCGCCGAGCAGGAACGAGATCGTCCGATCGGTCGGGTCGACGTACTGCGAGAGCTTCTCGGCGCCCACCACGAGCACGTACTCGGCAGCCCCGGCACGAATGAGGGCATCGGCCTGGGCGATCCCGTATGTGTAGCCGGCGCAGGCGGCCCCGATGTCGTACGCGGGTGCGGGAGTGGCGCCGATGCGCTCGGCGAGGAGCGACGACACGGAGGGAGTCACCGCAACGTTGCTGATCGTGGAGACCAACACCGCTCCGATCTGGTCCGGGCGGATGCCGGCCTTCTCGATCGCTTCCCGCGAGGCGGTCTCGGCGAGGTCGATCGCGTCGACACCCTTCCGAGCGCGCTTCCGGGTGACGATGCCGGTGCGCTGACGGATCCATTCGTCTGAGGAGTCGATCGCCTCGACGAGCTCGTCGTTGGTGACGATCACGTCGCCGCGTGCGGCTCCGAGGGCGAGGATGCGGCTGCCGGGATGCCCGACGGACTGCTTGAGGGTGGTCATGCGTCAACTCCCGTGTCTGCGGCATCGATGTCCGCATCCTGCGCGGCGTCGAGCAGTTCGTGCGCGGCGGCGATGTCATCTGGGGTCTTCACCGCGACGGTCGGCAGGCCCTTGAGACCGCGCTTGGCGAGTCCGACCAGCGCGCCGGCGGGCGCGAGCTCGATCAGCCCGGTCACCCCGGCGGCCGCGAAGGCCGCCATGTCGAGATCCCAGCGCACCGGCGAGGCCACTTGGCCGACCAAGAGGTCGACGAAGGCCGAGCCGCTCGTGACGATCGAGCCGTCGCGGTTGGTCCAGATCGTCCAGCTCGGGTCATACACCTCGAGGCCATCGGCGACCGAGCGGAGCGCCTCGACCGCGGGCTGCATGTAGCGCGTGTGGAAGGCCCCGGCGACCTGGAGCGGGATGACGCGCGCTCCCGCTGGCGGGTCGGCCTGCAGCGCGGCTAAGGCGGGCAGTTCGCCGGCGACCACGATCTGGCCGCCGCCGTTGAAGTTGGCGGGTTGGAGCCCGAGGGTGTCGAGCTTCGCAAGCAGTTCGTCCTGGTCGCCGCCGATCACGGCGCTCATCCCGGTTGCGACCTGCGCAGCGGCCGCCGCCATGGCCTTCCCGCGGGCGCTGACCAGCCCCATCGCGTCGTGCTCGCTCAGGATGCCGGCGCCTGCTGCCGCGGCAACCTCGCCGACCGAGTGGCCCGCGATGCCCGCGGTCTTGCTCTTCCACGCGGAACCGGAGCCCTCGTCGAGCACGGCCGCCAGGGCCATCAGCGAGGCGGCCACGATGAGCGGCTGAGCGACGGCTGTGTCACGGATGGTGTCGGCGTCCGACACGGTGCCGTGGGCGGCGAGGTCGACGCCCGCGGCCTCAGACAGAGCGCCCAGGTGATCCGCGAAGCGGGGTTCCGCCAGCCAGGGTTCCAGGAATCCGGGGGTCTGCGATCCCTGACCCGGTGCGACGATGACAACACTCACCCGGCCAGTCTCTCAACTCGGAGGGCCCCGCGTCGAACATCCGGTACTAAGAATCGCGCGAGACCTTGGCGGATTGCGACAGAACCCCCGCCGTGGCCCCTACTTGGGGCCGTCGTGGTCGGCGATCGAGCCGATAATCAGCGCGGACTGCAAGATGAGCGCCTCGCGAGCGCCGGTGGCATCCCAGCCGATCACCTCGCTGATGCGCTTGAGCCGATAGCGCACCGTGTTCGGATGCACGAACAGCCCGCGCGCGGTCGCCTCCAGGGACCGGCCGTTGTCGAGATAGCACCACAGCGTCGTGAGCAGCTCGGTGGAGTGGTTCTGCAGCGGCTTGTAGATGCGGTTGATGAGCGTCGAGCGCGCGAGCGGATCGCCGGCGAGGGCGCGCTCCGGAAGCAGGTCATCGGCGAGGGTGGGGCGCGGGGCGTTGCGCCAGGCCTTCGCGACCGCGAATCCGGCGAGGGCCGCCTTCGCACTGCGGGCGGCATCCACCAGCGACGGGACCTCGTGACCGAGCACCAGATGCCCCGGACCGAAACCCGGTTCGAGCTGCACGGCCAGCTCGAGGAAGGTCAGCGGCTCGCGTGTGGCCGAACCCTCGGGCGGGTCAACGCGGCCGACCACGATCACGAGCCTGCTGCCCTGCACGCCGATGAGCACGTCAGCATCATGGTGGCGGGCGGTGCGGCGCAGCATGTCGACGTCCAGGATGCGCGGGGCCGTTCCCACGAGGACGCTCACCGCCCCGTGGCCGTTCCAGCCGAGCGCGGCGATGCGGCTGGGGAGCTCGCTGTCGTACTCGCCGGTGAGGATCGAGTCGACCACGAGGGCCTCGAGGCGCGCGTCCCACAGACCGCGGGCCTCCGCGGCTCGGGCGTAGACGTCGGCGGCGGCGAAGGCGATCTCGCGCGAGTAGAGCAGGATGCCGTCCCGCAGCGACACGTCGGCATCCTTAACCCGGTGCTCGACGACCTCCACGGTGACCCGGATTAGCTGCAGCGTCTGCTGCAGGCTCACCGAGCGCAGCAGCTCGCGGGGAGCCGCTCCGAACACGTCGGCGGCGATCCATGGCGTCGAGCTCGGATCCTCGAACCACGAGATGAACGAGGTGATCCCAGCCTGCGCGACGAGCCCCACGGCGCTGCGCCGCCCGGGAGGCATGTCGCGATACCAGGGGAGCGTGTCATCCAGTCGCTTCAGGGTCGCCGTCGACAACTCGCCCGACAGCGTGCGCAACCACCCGAGCGTCTGCTCGCGCGTCCTCTCCGCCACCGGTCAGCTCCGTCGCTCGGGCATGCTCGGCATCAGCTCTCGCCGCCCGCCGATCCGGAGGTTCCCGCGGTTACGTCGTGCAGCTGGTACTTCCCGATCGCCTGGGAGACCGCGCTCGGGTCGATCTCGCCGCGACGGGCGAGCGACTGGAGGGTGCGGACCACGATCGAGGGTCCGTCGATCTTGAAGAATCGACGGGCCGCCGCGCGCGTATCGCTGAAGCCGAAGTCGTCGGCGCCGAGCGTCACGAAGTCGCCGGGGACGAAGGGGCGGATCTGGTCGGGGACCGCGTGCATGTAGTCCGAGACCGCGACATACGGGCCCTCGGAGCCGGCGAGCTTCGACCACAGGTACGGGACCTGCGGCGGCTCGTCCGGATGCAGGAAGTTGTGCTCGTCGGCGGCCAGGCCGTCGCGGCGCAGCTCCGTCCAGGAGGTCACGCTCCAGACATCCGCCGCCACGTTCCAGTCCTCGGCCAGCAGGCGCTGCGCCTCGAGG
The DNA here is from genome assembly GCA_025352325.1 of Microbacteriaceae bacterium. GTDB lineage: Bacteria > Actinomycetota > Actinomycetes > Actinomycetales > Microbacteriaceae > Lysinimonas. Next base: position 26,544 of record JANXTR010000030.1, read on the forward strand.
GCCCACGGCACGGCGACACCGGACGCCATCAGCTGCGCCTTCGGCCTCTGTCCGTGCTCCTCGGAGACCTCGGCCCGCTTCAGCGAGTAGATGCCCTTGAGAAGGCCGTCGATGTCGAGACCCTCGGGCTCGACCGGCTGCTGGTGCGGCTCGTTGTAGACGGTGATGTAGTACATGACGTTCGGGTGCGGATGCGCGGCACCGGCCTCGTCGAGGCCGTACATGCGCTGGATGCCCGCCTGCACGATGCGGCCCAGCTCGTAGCCGAACGCCGGGTCGTACGAGACCATCGCCGGGTTCGTCGAGGCGAGCAGCTGGGAGTGCCCGTCCGCGTGCTGCAGGCCCTCGCCGGTGAGCGTGGTGCGCCCGGCCGTGGCGCCGATGATGAAGCCGCGCGCCATCTGATCGCCCGCCGCCCACATCGCGTCGCCGGTGCGCTGGAATCCGAACATCGAGTAGAAGACGTAGACCGGGATGAGCGGCTCGCCCTGTGTCGCGTAGGCCGTTCCGGCCGCGGTGAATGCCGAGAAGGCCCCCGCCTCGTTGATGCCGGTGTGGATGATCTGACCCTGCGGGCTCTCCTTGTAGGCGAGCAGCAGCTCGCGGTCCACGGAGGTGTAGTGCTGCCCGTTCGGGTTGTAGATCTTGGCGGTCGGGAAGTAGGCGTCCATGCCGAAGGTGCGCGCCTCGTCCGGGATGATCGGCACGATGCGGTGGCCGAAGTCCGGCGATTTCAACAGATCCTTGAGCAGGCGGGCGAAGGCCATGGTGGTGGCCACCTCCTGCTTGCCGGAGCCCCGGCGGGCGATCTCGTAGGCCGAGTCGTCGGGGATCGTGATCTGCGTGTACTTCGTGCGACGCTCGGGCACGTAGCCGCCGAGCTCGCGCCGGCGCTCCTGCAGGTACTGGATCGCCGGGTCGTCGGGGCCCGGGTTGTAGAACGGCGGTGTGTAGGGGTTCTCCTCGAGCTGGGCATCCGTGATCGGGATGCGCATGACATCGCGGAACGCCTTGAGGTTGTCAAGGGTGAGCTTCTTCATCTGGTGGGTCGCGTTGCGGCCCTCGAAGCTCGGACCGAGGCCGTAGCCCTTGACAGTCTTCGCCAGGATGACGGTCGGCTGGCCCTTGTGCTCCACAGCGGCCTTGTAGGCGGCGTAGACCTTGCGGTAGTCGTGCCCGCCGCGCTTCAGCTTCCAGATCTGGTCGTCGGTGAGGTGCTCGACGAGCTTCGCCGCCACCGGATCGCGGCCGAAGAAGTTCTCGCGCACGTATGCGCCGTTCTCGGCCTTGTAGGTCTGGTAGTCGCCGTCCGGGGTGACGTTCATCAGGTTGACGAGCGCACCGGTGGTGTCGGCGGCCAGCAGGTCGTCCCACTCGCGACCCCAGACGACCTTGATGACGTTCCACCCAGCCCCGCGGAAGAAGCTCTCGAGTTCCTGGATGATCTTGCCGTTGCCGCGCACCGGACCGTCGAGGCGCTGCAGGTTGCAGTTGATCACGAAGGTCAGGTTGTCGAGCTTGTCGTTAGCGGCCCACTGCAGGGCACCGCGGCTCTCGACCTCGTCCATCTCGCCGTCGCCGAGGAACGCCCAGACGTGCTGGTCGGAGGCGTCCTTGATGCCACGGTTGGTCAGGTACTTGTTGGACTGCGCTTGGTGGATCGCGTTGATCGGGCCGAGGCCCATCGACACGGTCGGGAACTCCCAGAACTCGGGCATGAGCCGCGGGTGAGGGTAGGAGCTGAGGCCGTGCGGGGCCTTGCTCTTCTCCTGGCGAAAGCCGTCCAGGTCCTGCTCGCCGAGTCGACCCTCAAGGAAGGCACGGGCGTACATGCCGGGGGAGGCATGGCCCTGGTAGAAGATCTGGTCACCGCCGCCCGGGTGGTCCTTGCCGCGGAAGAACCAGTTGTGGCCGACCTCGTAGAGAGCTGCGGAGGATGCGTAGGTGGAGATGTGGCCGCCGACCCCGATTCCGGGGCGCTGCGCGCGGTGCACGGTGATCGCGGCGTTCCACCGGATCCAAGCGCGGTAACGGCGCTCGAGTTCCTCGTCGCCCGGGAAGGCGGGCTCGTTCTCAGGGGCGATGGTGTTGATGTAGTCCGTGGTCGGAACCATCGGCACGCCCAGCTGGAGGTCCTTCGACCGCTTCAACAGGCTGAGCATGATGTCGCGACCGCGACCGTGGCCCTTCGCGGCCACCAGTGCGTCGAGCGACTCCTGCCACTCGGCCGTCTCGTCCGGGTCCGAGTCGGTGTGATCCACCGAGTAGGGATCCTGATCGTTCACCGTCACCGTTGACCTCTTTCTCTAAGGTGGCAACATGACCGGGATAGCGGTCATGTAAGCGGTCGAGGCGGCTCGGAGCACCGGGTTACGGGCGCGGAGCCGTTCGTGCGCATCCACTCTAGTTCTGCGTCGGACGCGTCGCCGTCCAGCGGGTTCCGCGACCGGCGAAACCGGGATCTCGCGCGTATGATCGGGCGCTGGACCGCACGACGGTCCGATTTCGAGAGGATGCGCGCACACCGATGGCTCTGGAGAACGACACCCAGGCTCCCGACTTCGATCTGGCCAACCAGTTCGGTGAGCACATCCGACTCAGCGACTTCCGTGGCACGAAGCCGGTGACCCTTGTCTTCTTCCCGCTCGCATTCTCGAGCACCTGCACCGGCGAGCTCTGCGCGCTCCGCGACAACCTCGCGATGTTCAAGACCAGCGGCGTCGAGCTGATCGGTATCTCGGTGGATTCGAAGGCCAGCCTGCGCGCCTGGGCCGAGCAGGAGGGCTACGACTTCACCCTGCTCGCCGACTTCTGGCCGCACGGCGCCGTCGCCAAGGAGTACGGCGTGTTCCTCGAGGAGAAGGGCTTCGCGAACCGTGCGACCTTCGTGATCGACCTCAAGGGCGTCATCCGGGCCTCATTCATCACGGCGCCCGGCGAGGCCCGCTCGATCGAGGAGTACCGCTCGGCGCTCGACGAGGTCCTGCCTGCCCACATTTGACCCTTTCGTCGGCAAAGACCAGGAAGACACTGATGTCTCCGAACACCTTCGAGAACTACCGTGCCGCGCGCGATCTGCTGGTTGCCGAGCGCAGCGACTACGGGACCGCGGCGGCCGACTTCCGCTGGCCTGAGCTCGGCGATCGCTTCAACTGGGCCATCGACTGGTTCGACGCCATCGCGCGCGGCAATGACCGCCCGGCGCTGATCGTCGTCTCGGCCGATGCCACCCGCACCGTGCGCTCCTTCGACGAGATGGCGACGCGGTCCGATCAGCTCGCAGCTTGGCTCGGCTCTTTGGGCGTCACGCGCGGCGACTCGGTCATGCTGATGCTCGGCAACCAGGTGGAGCTCTGGGAGGCGATGCTCGGCGTCTTCAAGCTGGGCGCGATCGTGCTCCCAACCACGACGGCTCTCGGCGCTGATGATCTGCGTGACCGGGTTGAGCGCGGGCACGTGCGGCACGTGATTGCCGCGGGTCGGGACGCCGCCAAGTTCGAGGACGTCCCCGGCGAGTACACCCGCGTCAGCGTCGGTGATGGAGCCGACCAAGCCGCCGGGTGGCGGGACTTCGCGGAGGCGTTCGCCGTTCCGGCCGCGCCGACACCGCATCCGGGCACCGCGCCTGGCGATCCGCTGCTCTACTACTTCACCTCCGGTACGACCTCGAAGCCGAAGCTGGTCGAGCACACTCAGGCCTCCTACCCGGTCGGGCATCTGAGCACGATGTACTGGCTCGGTCTCCGTCCCGGCGACGTGCACCTCGCCATCAGCTCGCCGGGTTGGGCGAAGCACGCCTGGAGCTGCTTCTTCGCCCCGTGGATCGCCGAGGCGACGATCTTCGTCTCCGACTACCCGCGCTTCGACGCCGCCGAGATGCTCGCCACCCTGCGCGCCGAGAAGGTGACGTCGTTCTGCGCGCCCCCCACCGTCTGGCGCATGCTGATTCAAGCTGACCTGAGCGTCGGCCCCGGCTCGCTGCGCGAGGCGATCTCGGCGGGGGAGCCACTCAACCCCGAAGTCATCTCCCGGGTGCGCGATGCCTGGGGCCTGACCATCCGCGACGGCTACGGCCAGACCGAGATGACCGCGGTGGTCGCCAACAGCCCGGGCTCGCCGGTGCGTGACGGCTCGATGGGGAGGCCGAATCCGGGCTGCGTGGTCGTGCTGGTGGACCCGTTGACCGGCGTGGTGGGCGACGACGGCGAGATCTGCCTCGACCTGAGCGCGCCGCATCCGATGCTCATGACCGGCTATCTCGGCGACCCCGAGCGCACCGCCGAGGCCATGGCCGACGGTTTTTATCACACGGGCGATGTCGCCACCCGGGATGCCGACGGGTACATCACCTACGTCGGCCGCACCGACGACGTGTTCAAGGCATCCGACTACAAGATCAGCCCCTTCGAGCTCGAGAGCGCGCTGATCGAGCACCCGGCGGTCGTCGAGGCGGCGATCGTGCCTGCTCCGGATGGCGTTCGCCTGGCGGTTCCGAAGGCCTACGTCGTGCTGGCGGCCGGCTACGAGCCCACCGAGGCGACCGCGACGCACATCCTGTTGTTCGCGCGCGGACGTCTGGCGCCCTTCCAGCGAATCCGTCGGATCGAGTTCTTCGAACTCCCGAAGACCATCTCGGGCAAAATCCGCCGCGTCGAGCTGCGGGAACGCGAGATCGAGATCGCCGAGGGACGGCTCACGACCGTCGAGTGGCGAGACGACGAGCTGCGGGGCTAGGCGAGGATATTGACCGCCCGAGCAATCACGAGCGCGAGCAGGGCAAACCCGGTCAGCGCCTGGATGGCCATGAATGCTTTCGCGCGCATCGTCAGCGGCATCACGTCGGTCGGGCTGAACGCCATCATGTTGGACAGCGAAAAATACAGGTAGTCGAAGAAGGCCGGCTGCCAGGGCGTCGGCTTGCCGGTGTCCTCTTGTGGGAAGCGGAAGTCACGCGGAACCGGGTCGCCCGGCAGCCGCCGCGACACCGGACCCCGCCCGTCGAGCTGCCAGAACAGCAGTGCGAACGCGATCACATCGGTGAACCAGACCTGCGAGGCGTTGAGCAGCACTGTTGATCCATGCGCCTTGCCGTTGATCAGCTCGGTGAGGATCCCGATCACCTCGACCTGATTGAAGATCAGGATGACCCCGGTCAAGCCAAATGACAGCCCGCGCGACCAGGCGGTCTCCCTGCTGAAACGATGCGGGTTGAGAACGATCAGCGGGACTGCCAGCAGCGTCGAAATGATCGGCAGGATGTAGCGGGGGACCGAGATGAACGTGGACGGCAGGAAGCTGTAGATCACCACGGCGACGACGACGGCGACGACCGCCGGCCACCGGTGCTCTGGCTGCTCGGTGACGACCTGGGTCGTGCGCTTCCGTGCTGTGGACGTTGCCATCCTGCGAGTGTATGACGGCGGCGGGTAGCATCGTCGCTGCACGATCCGGGCTCTTAGCTCAGTTGGTTAGAGCGCCACGCTTACACCGTGGATGTCGGGGGTTCGAGTCCCTCAGGGCCCACCTTTGTGATGAGTCGGGACATCGTTCTCGGATGAGTCGCGGCATCGTTCACAAAGAGCTCGGCCATCGGCCGGGCTTTTTGTTTTGGTCGCGCCAGTAGTTCTTGTTGGGCTCGATGAAGTGGCGGCTGATGATTTCGCCAGTGTTGAGGTCGGTGACGGTGATCGCGTCTTCGTCGGCGATCGCGAGCATTCGTTTGCCGGCGTGGGGTGTGCCGATTCCGAGGTGGCGCGTGCGTCCGCCTCGTCGGATGCTCATCTTGCCGAGCCGGGCGATGTGGTCGTCGCGGAGTCAGCCGTCGAGCCAGTTCAGGATCTCGACATCGGTGCCGTCGTGCAGACGCCAATGGGTAAAGCCGAACTGGTCGTTTCCTGGGCTCCGCGACGATCAGCCCAGCCGTGGTGAGGAAGCGCCGGATCGTCGAGGTCGAGGGGACCGGGCATCCTCCCCGTTTCAGATTCGTGACCCCGTGCTACGAGGCCCATGGCGTGCACGTCGAAGCCGCGCCCTCGCACGGCGGCTCCAGAACGCGGTCTGCCCCACATCTATTCCACGACTCTGAAATCTCCGGCGATACCCGTCAGCGCACCCGTGCCGCGTCGCGCAGTCGTAGCGTCGCAGTCGCCTCGTGCGCGCTCATTCCCTCGCTCGCCGAGATCGTCTCCACCGCCTCGGCGAGGGCCGGCGTCGCCGACTCACTGATCCGCTGGTAGGTCAGCGGCTTCAGGTACCGCGAGACCGACAGCCCGGCGCTGTGTTTCGCGCCGCCCGCCGTGGGCAGCACGTGGTTGGTGCCCGCCATCCCCTTGTCGGAGTAGGCGACGGTGCTCCACGCTCCGAGGAAGAGCGACCCGTAGTTGCGGAGGTGGTCGTGATACCAGGCGTCGTCGGACGTCTGCAGCTCGAGGTGCTCGGGGGCGAGCTCGTCCATCACCAGCACGGCGTCCTCACGGGTCGTGACGAGCAGCACCGACCCGAAGTCCCGCCAGGCTGGGCCGGCGATGGATGCGGTAGACAGTCCCTCGAGCTGCCGATCGACTTCCGCGACCACGGCGTGCGCGAGGTCGGCCGAGGTCGTGACGAGGGCGGCGGGGGAGTTGGGTCCGTGCTCCGCCTGCCCGAGCAGATCGGCGGCCACCAGCTCGGCGCTCGCAGTGTCGTCGGCGATGACGGCGACCTCGGACGGTCCCGCGAGGAGGTCGATGGCGACGGCTCCGAACAGTTGCCGCTTCGCCTCGGCGACGAAGGCGTTGCCCGCGCCGACGAGCATGTCGACCGGAGCGTCTCCCAGCAGGCCGAACGCCATCGCTGCGAGAGCTTGCACCCCGCCGAGAACGAAGAGTCGATCCACTCCCGAGATCGCCGCGGCATAGCTGACGGCCGCATTCGCGCCCCCCGAGGGGCCGGGAGGCGTGCACGCGATGACCGTGTCGACCCCGGCGACCTTGGCGACGCCGATCGTCATGAAGGCGCTCGCAGTGAGCGGGAAGCGCCCGGCGGGAAGGTACGCGCCGACGCTCCGCACCGGGATGTAACGCTGACCCACGATGAGGCCCGGCTCCAGCTCGGCTTCGAAGTCCTCGAGGTGATTGCGTTGCAGCCGGGCGAACCTCTTAGTGCGGTCGGAGCCGAGTTCGATAGCGGCGCGCAAAGCGGGATCGAGCTGGTCGCCCGTGCCGGCGAGAGTCGCGGCATCCACTTCGAACTCGGCCGAGCCGTCGTGATCGAACTCCTGCGCGTAGCGGCGAACGGCATCCATCCCGTGAGCCTCGATGTCGAGGAGGATCTGCGAGACGCGTGCGATGACCGCCGGATCCCGTTGCGCCGCGGGGAGGTCGAGTCCGGGGGCCTTGACGGTCCGGAAGGAGTCGGAGTGGGCGCTGACAAATCGAGGATTGAGCTTCACGATCTCATCTAAGAGGCGTCGATGACCCAAGACAACGGCGAGTTCTCCTGTCGACTCGATAGCTTAAGCCTATGACCCTCAATCAGCTCCGGGCCTTCCTCGCAGTGCACAGACTCGGCTCCTTCTCGGCGGCGGCGGTCGAACTGGGGATGACGCAGCCCTCGATCTCCGAGCTCGTGCGACGGCTCGAAGACGAGTACCGCCTCAAGCTCTTCGTGCGCGGGTCGCGCCGTCTCGGCACCACGCCGGCCGGCCAGGATCTGCTGCCGCTCGCCGAGCAGGCCGTGCAGGCCGCGGACCAGGCCGATCGCACGCTGCGCTCCGTCTCGTCACTCACCGGCGGTGTCGCCATTTTCGGGCTGCTCCGCAATGCGAACTACTACTTTCTTTCGCAGCTGGTCGAGACCTTCCACGTGCGTCATCCGGATGTCCGGCTCAGGATCATCGGACTCAACTCCGTCGAGGTCGCCGAGGCGGTCTCCTCGGGCGACCTCGAAGCCGGGCTAGTCGTGCTGCCGATCGATACGGAGGGCCTCCGCGTCACCCCTCTCATCCGCAGCGAGGTGCTCTTCACCTCGGCGAATCCGGCGCGGGTCGCGCGTCCGGTCACCATGAAGGATGTCGCTGCGAGCCCTCTGGTGCTCTACGACGCGCACTACGGCTGGCGCGACCCTACCCGGCGCCAGCTTTGGGAACGAGCGCAACTGGCCGGCGTCGACCTCGATGTCTCGGTGGAGGTCGAGCACGTCGAATCGGCCCTGGGAGTGGTCGCGCTCGGCTCGGCCGACACGGTGGTATCGAAGGCCATCGTGCAGAGCGGCAACTTCCCGTCGGGCCTGTTCACCGCACGATTTGCCGAGCCGCTGTACGACACCATCGCCCTGGTGCGACGCCACGATGCCGTGCTGTCGCCGGCGACCCGGGAGATCGCGCGTGTCGCTCGCGCGATCCTGCTGGAGCACGCCGACCCGGATGACGTGGTCAGGGACGTCGCAGAGCTATAGGCGAACCCGATAGCTGAGCAAAGACATCTCCTACTTGTCATGGAGCAGTCCCGTCTCTAGCGTGTGGCTACGCGTACCCCCACCGCTTTGAGGAGCCAGCAGCATGACGACGGAACAGACGAAGACATCGCCCGGCGGACTCAAGCGGGAGCTGAAGGTGGCCGACGCTGCTGCGTTCTCGGTCGGTCTGATCGGACCGGTGGGCGTGATGGCCCTGCTTGGAGCCGGAGCCGCCAGCATCCTCGGTGGAGGGGCCACCTGGGCGTTCATCTTCGCCCTCGTCGCGGTGGCGCTCGTGGCGTACGGCTTCGTCAAGCTCTCGCGTCACATCTCGCACACCGGCTCGGTCTACGCGACCGTGGGACTCACCCTCGGCGCCCGCTCCGGTTTCATTGCCGGATGGTGCCTGTTCTTCGCTTACGTGACTATCGGCGCGGGCTCCGGGATCGAGATCGGGCTGTTCGTGCAGCAGCTCTTCAAAGATCTGGGTTCCTCGTTCGAACCGGACTGGATCTGGGTCACGATCATCGCTCTGGTTCTCGTCGTGCTGCTCGGTCGTCGCGAGGTGCATGTCATCACGCGCATCCTGCTCTATGCCGAGCTGATCGGCGCGCTGTTCGTCACCATCCTCGACGTCGTGATCCTGATCCGCGTCGGCAGCAACACCGCACCGGGTGGGCAGACGTTCTCGTGGAAGTTCCTGGAGCTGCCCGCCGGAACGGACATCGGCGTGATCGCCGCTGCCGCGGTCTTCGGCTTCCTCGCCTTCGCCGGATTCGAGGGCGCGGCGACTCTCGGCGAGGAGACCTCGAACCCGAAGCGCGACATCCCCCGCGCCTTTAAGATCGCGCTGACCGTCGTCGGCGCGTTCTACCTGCTGTCGATCGTCGCCCAGTCTCTCGGCTACGGACTCGACGCCGCCGGCGTCAAGAAGTTCAGCGGATCGAGCGCGCCCTACAGCGAGCTGGCGAGCTCCTATGTCGGCAACTGGCTCGCCGACATCCTGACCCTCGCGGCGACCATCAGCCTCTTCGCCATCTTCGTGGGAACGCTGTCCGGTGCCGCTCGAGTGCTCTTCGCCCTGACCAGGGACTCGGGCGGCAACAACCGACTCGCGCGCACCGCTCCGAACGGAGCACCGACGAACGCACTCTCGGTAGTCGCGTTGCTGGCTCTGCTGGTGATCGTGATCGAGCGACTCACCGGGGCCGCGGTGCTCGACGCCACCTTCTGGGCGCTGACCATCGGCACCATCGCGCTCCTGGTCGCCTATGTGCTTGCAACGGTGGGCGCGATCCGGTTCCTGTTCTTCACCAAGAAGACGGTGACGCCGAAGTGGCAGATCGTGGTGCCGATCCTCGCGCTCGTGCTCGTCGGCTACACGCTCTACAAGAACGCGGTCGGGCTGGATGCCCCGTACAGCTACTTCCCGTACATGGTGGCGGTCTGGATCCTCATCGGTCTTGCGATCTCGTTCCGCCCCGGCCTCACGGCCAACATCACGAAGCAGCTGGAGGCCATGAACACCCCGGTGCCGGATGCCGCCACCGAAGCGGAGACGGTCGGCAGCAACTAATGACGACGGTCGCCGCCCTGCAGCTAGCGCCCGTCCTGGGCGACTTCGCGGGCAACCGCGCACGGGCGGCGGCCGGGATCCGGGAGGCGCTCGACGCGGGAGCCGACCTCGTCGTGCTGCCTGAGTTGGCGACCTCGGGCTACGTGTTTGAGACCGTCGACGAGCTCCGCGCGGTCGCGGTGCCCGGTGACCACCAGATCTTCGCGGAGTGGGCGACGCTGGCTGCGTCCCGAGAGGGGGCGGTCATCGTCGGGGGATACGCGGAACTCGGCGACGACGGCGAGTTCTACAACAGCGCGGCGGTCGTCGACGCGAGCGGCGTGCGCGCCGGCTATCGCAAGGTGCATCTCTGGGATCAGGAGAAGCGATTCTTCATGCCCGGCAGCGAGGCTCCCCCTGTGGTGTCGACCGCCCACGGTCGAGTCGGGGTGATGATCTGCTTCGATCTCGAGTTCCCCGAGTGGACGCGGATCGCGGCCCTCGCGGGAGCCGACATCCTCGCGGTGCCGACGAACTGGCCATACATGGAACGGCCGGCCGGCGAACGCGTCGCGGAGGTGCAGATCGGGATGGCGACCGCGCGGATCAACCACATGGCGATCGTGTGCGCCGATCGCTCCGGCGTCGAGCGCGGGGTCGCCTGGAACGAGGGGTCCAGCATCATCTCGGCCGAGGGCTGGGTCGTGGCGGCTGTCGGACCCGGAGTGGGGACGGCCTACGCGACGATCGATCCTGCGCTGTCGGCCGACAAGCGTCTCGCGCCCCTCGCGGACGCCTTCGACGACCGTCGCCCCGACCTCTACGCGCCGGTGACGAAGGCGAAGTAGCCGACTCGCCCTGCACGCGGTGGCGCCTCGCGCGGCGCTCACGACGGCTGAGGGCGGCGAGTTCCTCGGCATCGGCGCGATGCGCCTCGGCATCGGCGCGATGCGCCTCGGCGAGCGCCCGCAGCCGGGCTCCGCGGCGTTGCTTCCAGTCCCGCACCTCGGCATCCAGTCGCGCGTCGAGCCCGGCGTCCTCGGTCCGCAGCGTGAGCGCGGGCGGACCAAAGCCGGTTAGGTTCTCGCGCTCGATCTTGCGGCGGATCCACCAGTCCGGGTCGTTCACCTCGGTAAGTCCGGCCAACCCTGGCGACGGCCCGCGGTCTGGCACTCACCGCCGACACCCGACTCGTCACGATCACCGGACGACCGGATGCCGCCACCGTCGACTGGGCCGCCGACTCAGCAATGTTGGCGTGCTCGACCGTGACAAGCAGCTCGTGGTCGTCAGCCAGCTCACCGAGGTCATCGCGAAGGCGGCGGGTGACGACGGTCTGCTGCAGCGCACCTGGGTGATGTTGACCGAGGCTGAGGCCGAGGCTGACGGCTGGGGGCTCTGGGGTCGTGCGCACAACAACGACGAGCTCGCCGACGTCGCCCGGGCGCAGATCGCCGAACTGCAGGCGAAGGCCGCGCAGGCGTAACCGAGGTTTGCTTCCGCCCCGATATCGTCTGATCGTGGACAACAGGAGCATCGCCGGCGTCGTCGCGTTGCTCCTGGCCTCGCTGCTCTGGGGCACGACCGGGACGTCGGCGACGTTCCTGCCGCACGACGTGAGCCCCCTCGCGATCGGCGCGTCCACGATGGGCGTCGGCGGTCTGCTGCTTCTCGCGACGGCTCCCCGGATGTCGTGGGCCGTGCTGCGGGATCCGCGCGCCCGGCGGTGGGTCGCCCTCGGGGTGGTCGGGGTGTTCGCGTATCCGCTCGCCTTCTACTCCGCGATGAATCTCGCGGGCGTGGCGGTGGGCAACGTGGTGGCGCTCGGATCGGGGCCCGTCTTCGCCGCACTCTACGAATGGCTGGGGGAGCGGCATCCGCTCTCGCGCCGCTGGGCGATCTCGACCGGACTCGCCGTCGCGGGCATTGCGCTGCTGGCCGTGGGGCGCGAGACCAGTGGGAGCACGCTCCCGTCCGGGACGCTCCCCGGCGTCGCGTTGGGGCTGGTCGCTGGCGCCGCGTACGCGTTATACACCTATGCGTCGTCGCGCGCGATCGGGCTCGGCCGCCCGAGTCGCGGCGTGATGGGCTCGATGTTCGGGATCGGGGCCGTGCTGCTGCTCCCGGTGCTCATCGCGACCGGCGCGCCCCTGCTGCAGTCGGCGAGCTCGGTCGGCATCACCGCGTATCTGGCGATCGGGCCGATGTTCGTCGCGTACCTGCTGTTCGGCGTCGGGCTGCGGACGGTCCGCAGCTCCGCCGCCACCACGATCACCCTCCTCGAGCCGGTGGTGGCCACGATCCTCGCGGTGCTGGTCGTGGGTGAGCGGCTGGCTCCCCCCGGATGGGTCGGGCTCGCGCTCGTGTTCGCGGGGCTCGCCGCACTTGTTACGGCTCGTCGGGCGCCAAAAGACGCCGAGCGACCCTAGAATCCGGAGCATGACCGACGTACCCGCGGACAACGGTGCCCCGGGCGCTCCGCCCGCGCAGACCTGGGACCCGTCGGGGATCCGTCGCTCGAACTTCACCCCGCCACCGCCGGATGCCGAGCCGCCCACCTTCGACGATGATGCTCTCGCGGATGCGATGGCCGCCGAGGTGAGCCCGTATACCTCCGAGATCAAGCTGCCGCATCTGCTGCCGCCCGAGGGGGCCGAGTTCGAGGACCCGGGTCACGAGACTGTCGCCGAGCCGGCCGCTGTGCCATCGGGCGCCGCTGTGCCCGCTCCCGCTCCCGCGCCCGTTCCTGTCGCGCTGATCCCGCTCGTCGAACCCGCGCGCTTCGTCGACTCCGGATTCCCGGCAGACACTGCGCCGCTCTCGGCCGCGACCGGAGGCACCACGCCGGCCGCCGTGAGTTCGCCCGAGGAGGAGGAACTGCGCCGAACGCTCGGGGGAGCATCCACGCTGGAGGCCATGGATCGTCTCGAGGACGAGTTCCGACGTATCTCCCACGGCGAAGCCCCCTCGATCGAGTTCCCCGTGACGGCAGGCGAGACTCCCGCTGTCGAGGCGCAACCTGCTCCGGTCGCCGACACGGTGCGCCGGGTGAACACCGACGTCTTCTCCTGGCTGAGTGCCGCGACGGTCGCGTCGATTCTGGATGGAACAGAGGTGCCTGCCGAGCCCGTGGACGCCTCGGTGGACTCACCCGGCGAGAGCACGTCCGCGCCGAGCGGGTCGGCCGAAGAGGGCGCGCCCGCGGCATCCGTCTTCGATATCCCCGGCGCTGTCGCCTCGACGTCGGGGCCGTTGGCCGAGCCGGTTGCCGACGACGTTCACGCGGTCGAGATCGCTGCGTTCGCCGAGGTGTCTGATGACACCGTGACGACCCAGATCGCGACGGTCGAGCCGAGCGAGCCTGCTGAGCTCTCTGAGCTCTCTGCGCCCGCTGTCGATCCGCTCGCCTTCGGGGGTGCTTGGGCCCTCTCCGAGGCCGAGCCCGAACTCGACACGGTGCGCGAGCTCCCGCCCGTTCCGTCGGGCCCACTGCCGGGGACCGACGCGCTCGGCTGGAACACCCTCGCACCGAGCCCCGAGGTTGCCGCATCCGAGGCCACCCTGTCCGAGCTCGCCGAGCCCGAACTCGAGCCGACGCCGGTGGCCGAGCCTTCCGAGCCGCTGCCGTCGCCGCTGGGCACCGAGGTCTGGGCGCTCTTCCCGGACGAGGACGTCGTCACTCCGCCGCCCGGCCCCGAGGAGAGCGTCTTCGAGCTTCCGGCCGCGGCGCCCGGATCGCCGGTGGCCGACGCTCCGGCTGACGAATCTGTGCCGGTCGAATCTGTGCCGCTCGAGTCGGCCCTCGTCGAATCCCCATCCGTCGAGGCGCCCCCGGCGGCCACCGACCCGCAACCCGAGCCCGCCGCATTCGCCTGGATGTTCCCGGCCTCCACGGCAGTGGTCGCCCCGATCGACGAGCCGAGTTTCCCCCTGCCGGATCCAGGAGCTGAGGGCCCGGATGGCGCACCCGTCGCCTTCGAGTCGCTCGCGACGGCCGCCGTGCCGATCGTGGTCCTCGTCACGCCGACCGAGCCGGCCTCGGATCCCGCGTCCGCCGCCGAGCTTGCTCCCGAGCCGGAGCCGGCACAGTTCGCATCCGCACCCGAGTCGTCGAGCTTCCCCGGTCTCCCGCCCGTCGATGAGAGCCTGATTGACCCGGATGCCGCCGCGGAAGCCGCCGTGGCGACGCTGGCCGCCTCGATCCCCCCGCCGTTGCCGACTCCGACGAGCCTTGTGTCGGTCGAACCGTGGATGGCCGCGGAGGAAGCCGAGGACGGCATCTGGGATCTCGGGGCCGCCGTCCCGGCGACGGCGCTCGTCGCCGACCGCGTACTCGAGCCCGAGCCCGAGCTGGCACGGGACGACGCGTCCGCCACGTCCCTGAATCCCGCGATCGCGGCTGCGGCAGCAGCGGCCGCCCTGGTCGCCGCCGGGCCGCCCGCCCCGGCGTTCGAACCGGCCACGGTATCCGAGTCGGGAACGTCGTTCGAGTCGATCCCCGCCCCCGCTCCCACGGTGCTGCCCGCCGACGCCGGGCCTCAGCTCGGGGTCGCCTTGCCGTACTCGACCGAACCCCCGGTCGGACCTGAGTCGCCGGATTGGCTCGACGCGCCGCCGCCCGTCTATACGCCTCCGGAGCTCGTCGAGCCCCCGCCGCTGTTCACAGATGCCCCCCCGAGTCCCGCTTTCGATGAGGTCGCCCCGATCACGGCCAGCACGATGGCGCGCCTGCCCGTGCCGCCGCCAAGTGAGCTCCCGAACATCGCGGACCGCGCCGAACTCCCGCCGCCGCCCGGGTACGAAGACATCCCGATCATGTCCAGCGATGCCGCGGCTCAGTCGGCGGCGTTCGCGCCGATCCTGTTCGCACCGGCGATGTCCGCGCCGCTGACCCCGTCCGCGGAACCCCTCCTGCCGGTTCCGCCGTCGGCCCCGGCATCCGAGTCGGCTGTCGAGTCGGCTGTTGAGCCGGCACAGCCGGATGAAGCGAACGGCTCGGGCTCCGGCTCGGTTGCCGTCCCACTCGGTCTCGCCACTGGTGGTGCCAACGTCGCGGCGGCAACAGCGAGATCGTTCATCCCCGAAGCCACCGAATCCGCGTCGTTGGATGACGAGGACGACGACGCGATCGACGAGGTCGACCGGGTGGGCGCCGTCTCGCCCGTCGCCGTGGCGGGAGCCGCGGGTGCCGCAGCCGTCGTCGCGATCGCGGCGAAGCCCAGTTCTGAACCCACCGTCGGGCCCGCTGCCCCGCTCTCGGAGCCGATCGCGACCGTGCGCCTGGACGATGACCAGCCCGCCATCGTCGACGCGAAGCCGAAGGTCTCTGCCATCGAGGTCGAGAGCGCCGGCGTCGAGCCGACCGCGATGGATCTGCGCACGGGTCGCGCCGCCCGCCTGTTCTGGCTCTGGTTCGCTGCGAACTCGTCTGTGGTGAGCCTCGGGCTCGGTGCCGTGCTCCTGGGCACCGGGATGAGTTTGCGCCAGTCGATCGTCGCCACGCTTGCCGGGATCGCCATCTCTTTCCTGCCGCTCGGGCTCGGCACGCTCGCTGGCAAGTGGAGCGGGCAGCCGACCATGGTCGTCTCGCGCGCCACCTTCGGGCATGCCGGCAATATCCTTCCCGCGGCTCTCGCCGTGATTACCCGCGTCTTCTGGGGCGGTGTGCTGCTCTGGCTGCTGGCGACCGCGGTCGCGCAGATCCTCGTCGGCGCGGGACTGGATGCCGGCCTTGGCACCCAGCTCTGGCAGCTGGTCGGGATGGTGGTCGGCTTCGTGATCGCCACCGTCGTCGCCCTGTTCGGCTACGGATTCGTCGCGAGACTGCAGCTCGTGTTGAGCATCGTCAATGCGCTGCTGATCGTCGGTGCCGCCATCCTGACGTTCCAGCACCTGAACTTCACCAAAGCGCTCACCGTCCCGGACGGCTCGTGGGTGCTCGCCATCGGCGGCGCAGCGATCGTGTTCAGCGTGATTGGGCTCGCCTGGGTGCACTCGAGTTCCGACCTGGCGCGTTACCAGCGTCCCGGGGTCTCGGGTTCGGGCGGAGCGTCGATGCTCTGGGCCACCTTCGGTGCGACACTGCCGCCGTTCCTCCTGATCTGCTGGGGAGCGATGCTCGCGGCCTCCGATCCGGCGTTGGCTCGCGGCATGCAGACCAATCCACTGGCCGCGATCGCCGGCCTGCTGCCCGCCTGGTATCCGATCCCGCTGCTGGCTGCGGCGGCCCTCGGCCTGCTGTCTGGCGCGGTGCTCACGATCTACTCGAGCGGCTTCGCCGTTCTGGCCCTGGGGCTCCGGTTGCGTCGCAGCATGACGACCCTGGTCAGCGCGGTCCTCGTGCTCGCCGCGGCGACGGCGCTGCTGTTCCTGGTTCCGGACTTCGCGGCGGTCGCCCGCAGCCTGATCATCACGATCGCGGTGCCGGTGGCCGCGTGGGCCGGCATCTTCGCCGCCGAGATGATGATTCGAACTCGTCGCTTCCACACCGCGTCGCTTCTCACGCCTGGCGGCATCTATCCCCAGGTGCGCTGGCTCAACCTCATCGGCCTGGTCGTGATCAGCGCGATCTCCTACGGGTTCGTCACGTCGAACGTCGACGGGTTCCGTTGGGCGGGCTTCGCCTTCACCGCAATGGGGGTCGGTGCGGCGGACCCCTTCGGAGCGAGCAACGTCGGCGTCTTCATTGCTCTGCTGCTCGGCGTCCTGCTGCCGCTTGCGGGCGGCATCGGTGCCATCCGTCGCCAGGAGGCCGTTGTCCCGGGCGCGCATGCGGAAGCCACCCCGGTCGCCCCTCCTTTCGTCACCACCGCGCCCGTGGTGACCGCGGCACCCGGCCCGTTCTCGGCGCCGGCGACTCCGGTGTCGACTCCCGCGGCAACGGCGGCGTCGGCTGCGACTCCGACCAGGATTCCCACGGAGTGACGCGCTCCTAGACTGGGGGGATGCCGATCACCCTCGCCGACGCGGACGCCGCCATCTCGGCGCTCTGGCCTCCGGCGGGGGCGGAGTCGTGGGATGCGGTCGGTCTGATCGCAGGGGATCCGGCGTCCGAGGTGAGCGCCATCCACCTCGCGGTCGACGCGGTGCCCGACACGGTGGACGAGACGCTCGAGGTGGGCGCTCAACTGCTGTTGACCCATCATCCGCTGCTGCTCCGCGGCGTCACGAGCGTCGCCGAGGACCGGTACAAGGGCGTGGTGATCGCCCGGCTGCTGCGGGGGAGTTCGGCCCTGATCGCCGCTCACACGAACGCCGATGTCGTCGAGCGCGGGACCTCGGCCGTTCTGGCTGACCGACTTGGGCTCCTCGACGTGCGTCCGATCGAGGCAGGCGCCGATCCGGCTCTCGGACTCGGTCGTGTCGGCCGACTCGCGACTCCCACCGCGCTCGGTGCCCTGGCTCGCACCCTGGCCGACATCCTCCCCGCCACGGCGCAGGGAATCCGGGTCGCGGGTGAGTACGGCAGCGAGATCACCACGGTCGCCCTGTGCGCGGGGGCCGGAGATTCTCTGCTCGCGCATCCCGAAGTCGTCGCCGCCGACGTGTACATCACGAGCGATCTGCGTCATCACCCAGCGTCGGAGGCCCGCGAGCGTGCACGTTTGGGACGCGGCCCCTCGCTCATCGACGTCTCGCACTGGGCCAGCGAGTGGCTCTGGCTGGATGTCGCAGCGGATCAGCTGCGCGCGGCCCTTCCTGGGGTGACCGTGACGGTCAGCGAGCTGCGCACCGATCCCTGGGATTTCGCCATCGTTTGAGCCGCGGCATCCCCTCACAACTCGACATCGCGAACCACCGAACGGAGACCGCATGGCCCTCAAGGCCGCCCCCGAATCCCAGGCACTTCTGCTCGAGCTGCAGGCGCTCGATACCAAGCTGAATCAGCTCGGCCATCGTGCGAACACGCTTCCCGAACTGACCACCATCGCGGCCCTGAGCACGGAGCGCGAAATGCTGCGGGGAGCGGTCGGTGAGCAGAGCGGGGCGTGGGAGGACGCGCAGCTCGAACTGAAGCGCACCGCGGCGGATGTCGCCGTCGTCGAGGCCCGCGTCACTCGAGACAAGGAGCGGCTGCAGACCAGCGCCTCCGTGAAAGACGTCGCCGCGCTCGAGCAGGAGCTCGCCGCCCTCGCACGACGGCAGAGCGACCTCGAAGACATCGAGCTCGCCGTCATGGAGACCGTCGACCAGCGCGCCGCCGTCCTCGCCACCAGCCGTGCCGAGCTCGAAGCACTCGACGCGAGCATCGCCGAGGCGGCAACCTCGCGCGACGGAGCCCTCGCCGAGCTCGACGCCGACCGTCAGCGGGCGACGGCCAGCCGCACCGAGATCGCCGGCCGGGTCCCCGACGACCTGCTCGCTCTCTACGAGAAGCAGCGCGCTCGCTACGGCGTCGGCGCTTCGCTGCTGCGCGGGGGAGTCTCCGGCGCCAGCGGGGTGACGCTCAACTCCTCCGACATGGTCACCGTGCGGGCGGCGGCTCCTGATGACGTGCTGCTGTGCCCGGATTCCAGCGCGATCCTGGTGCGCACGAACGAGTCGGGCCTGTAGTGGCCGTGGCATTCCGCGTCGATCCGCCCGCCGAGGGCCGACCGGTAGATGGACCGCCGCGTGAACTCGTCATCGAGGCCGACGGGGGATCGCGCGGCAACCCGGGCGTGGCGGCTGGCGGCAGCGTCGTGCTCGACCCAGTGACCGGCAAGGTGCTCGCGGAGCTCGGCGTGTACGTCGGACTCACGACCAACAACGTCGCCGAGTACAGCGGCATGATGGCGGGCGTGAAGCGCGCCATCGAGCTTGATCCGGATGCCGTGCTCCACGTCCGCCTGGACTCGAAGCTGGTCGTCGAGCAGATGAGTGGGCGCTGGAAGATCAAGAACGCGGCACTGGCGGAACTCGCGGCGGAGGCTCGCCGCATCCTGTCCGGCACCCCGGTGTCGTTCGAGTGGATCCCGCGCGAACAGAACTCGCGTGCCGACCGTCTCGCGAACGAGTCGATGGACAAGAGGGCGTCGTTCAGCCGCTAGCTGTGCGGCAGGCCTGGATGCCCCCGCCCGGCGTTCGTGAGGTCGAGGACCTGTCCCGGACAGATCGTCGTGTCGCCGCATTGACGAGGTAGCCGATGTGCAGCCCGATCGACTGGCTGGGGATGTCGCCGACCCCGGACCAGGTGGTGGGCTCCCCGAAACTCATCCGCCATCGGTCGTAGCAATCGGGCCCTGTCGCGGCGCCCTGCGACGTGATCGCCAGGTCGAGCTCGATCGGCGCCTCGAATCCTTCGAGGTCCAGCCGATGGTCGTTGCCCTCCTTGACGACTTTCACCGGACCGCGGATCGGGCAAGTCGTACCGAAGTCGCGCATGGCTGCCACTGGTCCATCGGCGATCGGGAGCAGGTCGACGGTCTGGCTGGCGATGGCCGACGCGATAGGGCGGGAAGTAGTGGTGTGCGGATGTCATCTGGATCATGAGCGTTGCTCCCGGAGTCATCCGGACATGGCACCGCTACGCTTGGGCGTGCAAATGGGTCGGCCAGACGGTCGCGTCATCCGACTTCGGTCGGGTGCCGAGGAACGTCCGGGCTCCACAGAGCAGGACGGTGGGTAACACCCACCCGGAGCAATCCGCGAGAAAGTGCAACAGAAAGCAGACCGCCAGGGGCTTCGGCCTCGGGTAAGGGTGAAACGGTGGTGTAAGAGACCACCAGCAGCCCGTGTGATCGGGCTGGCTGGGTAAACCTCGCCCGGAGCAAGGTCAGACAGGAAGCGTTACGGGCTGCTCGCCCAGTTTCCGGGTAGACCGCTAGAGGTGTGCGGCAACGTACATCGTAGATAGATGGCCGTCGAAGGCAGCAGTGCCTGGACAGAACCCGGCGTACGGTCGGCCCGTTTGCCCCCATCGCTATTGTCGAGGGATGACCATTGTCGTGCGTCGTGCCATCCCGAGTGATGCTCACGGCATTGCCGTGGTGCACGTGCGCGCATGGCAGGAAACGTACCAACACCTGGTCCCGGCCGACGCGCTCGCGCGGCTGAGCGTCGAACAGCGGGAACGTCGCTGGGGCGAGCTTCTGAGATCCGGCGGGCTCGCGACCTGGGTCGCCGTAGAGGGCACGGTCGTCGTCGGCTTTGCGAATTCGAGCGAAGGACGGGATCACGATTCACCCCGGCCCCTCGAGCTACAGGCCATTTATGTGTTGGCGAGTCATCATGGGACCGGTGCGGGCCAGGATCTTCTCGACGCCGTCATCGGATCTGCACCGGCCTACCTGTGGGTAGCGGACGACAACCCGCGGGCTCGAGCGTTCTACGCCCGCAACGGCTTCGTTACCGACGGCACCACCAAGCTCGGCCCGCTGGTCGGCACCGACGTTCTGGAAACCCGCCTCGTCCGCTGAGCGTGTTGAACATTCAGGGTTCACACGATTCACCGACTGTGCGATGGCCGAGACGACGGGACTAGATGATTCCGCTCGAAC
>JANXTR010000020.1 GCA_025352325.1 Microbacteriaceae bacterium
CGGCGCCGCGCAACAAGCAGAGAGGGGATCCCATCTATGGCACTCGAACAAGACGTCAAGAAGGCGATCATCGACGAGTACGCTACCCATCCCGGTGACACGGGTTCCCCTGAAGTGCAGGTCGCAATGCTGACCCGCCGCATCAAGGACCTCACCGAGCACCTCAAGGAGCACAAGCATGACCACCACTCACGTCGTGGTCTGCTGCTCCTGGTTGGGCAGCGTCGTCGACTGCTCGGATACCTCCAGGACATCGATATCGCGCGCTATCGCGCGCTGATCGAACGCCTGGGACTCCGTCGCTAGTCGATTTCAACCGCCGAATCTCTGCCTCCGGGCACCTCGGCAGCTGAGTCCCGCTGACAACGCGAACTCTTGCGAACGGGCCGTCATCCTTCACCGGATGGCGGCCCGTTTCGGTTTCGGGAGAGATCCGGCCCCAGCGCTACAGCCGTGCGAGCCGCTCGATGTCTTCGAGGAACTCGCTTGCCACCTGCGCCGACACCGTGGTGCGCGTGGCCCGGATCGCCGAGAGGTAGTCCGCGGTCGTCGGGCCGGCCGGCACGCCCGCTTCGCCCGCTTCGCCCCCGTCGAACAGCGCCCGCTCCAGCGCCTCCTGCGAGGCCCGCCGCGCGGCGTACTCCACGTCCGCGGGAGAGAAGCCGTCGCTGGCGACGACCAGCGCATCCAGGTTCACGAGGCCCGCCACGGTGGCAGGGATGTAGCGTTCCCAGATCGCGAGGCGAGCCGCGGCATCCGGCAACCCGATGGGCACGACATAGTCGAAGCGCCCGTGACGGAGGAAGGCCGAGTCGAGGGCGCGGATGAAGTTGGTCGCGCAGACGAGCAGGCGTCCGGGCTGCTCGCGGAAGGCCGGGATGATCTTGAGCAGCTCGTTCGTCACGCCCTGCATGGCCGACGGCGGTTCCCCACCGCGTTGAGCCGCGATCTCTTCCACCTCGTCGATGAAGACGACGGCGTGCTCGAGCTCCGAGATCTTGAGAAAGGTCTCGCGGAGGGCTCCAGCGAGACCCTTAGGATCGGCTGCGAGGCGCGACGGGAACACCTCCACGAACGGCCACTCGAGCCGCGAGGCGATCGCTTTGGCGAAAGTCGTCTTGCCGGTTCCGGGCGGGCCGAAGAGCACGACGGCTTTCGGCGGAACGACGCCGTACTGCTCGGCCATGTCCGGCTGGGCGAGCGGCATGACCAGGCGGCGTTCGAGCAGCTCCTTCTCGTGCCGCATCCCGCCGACGCTCTCCCAGAGGTCGCGCGGGAGCATCCGGCCCCCGAGTTCGGCCAGGGATCGCAGCTCCTCGCGCTGCACCGGGATGTGTCGCTCGAAGTAGCGCAGGTTCTTCTTCACCTCGAAGCCGCGGTTGAGGAACGCGTCAACGCGGCTCGCCGTCTCGGGCATGAGCGCCGAGAGCTTGGCGAGCCCGAAGGGCGCCATCCGTTTCTCCAGGGCGCCGAGCATTGCCGTACCGATGCCCTGGTTCTGCCAGCGCTCGGCCGTCGCGAGAAAGACGATCCAGCCTTGCGCGTGGGCGGCGCGACCGACGGCAGCGCCGACGACCTGATCGCCGTGCATCGCCACCACGGCCTGGTCCTTCTGGCAGCTCGCGAGCACCTCACTCAAGCCGTAGACCGGCTCGACGTTCGAAGCAGTGACCTCCTCCCACAGGTGCAGGATTCCGTCGAGATCGTCGGAGTGGAAGTCGCGAATGCGCCAGCCGGACATGGGGCTCCCTTGTCGTGAACGGATGTCAGAACTGGTGGCACCCCAACGATATATCGTTGATGCCATGAGTGACGTGCGCGAGACCGATCGTTATGACCTCGTGGTGATCGGTGCTGGCCCCGCGGGCACGTCGGCCGCCATCCGGGCCGCCGAGCTGGGTGCTCGCGTCGCCGTGGTCGAGGCGGCAGCACGCACCGGGGGCACCTGCGTCAACACCGGATGCGTGCCCACCCGCGTTCTCGCCAAGACCGCGCGCATCGTGCGCGAGGTGCGCATTGCCCACGAGTACGGGATCGCGGCCGGGGCGCCCGAGATCCAGTGGGATGCGACTGTCGCCCGCGTGCATGCCACCGTCGATAAGGTGCGCGCGCTGAAAGACGAGGCCGGTCGCTTCGCCGAGGCGGGTGTCGACCTCATTCTCGAGGGCAGAGCAAGGTTCGTGGATGCCACCACCCTCGCCCTCGACAGCGGCCGCCGACTGACCGCCGGCTCGGTGATCATCGCGGTCGGCGGACACTCGCGACTCCTTCCCATCCCCGGCGCGGAGCTCGCCACCGTGCCCGAGTACGTGCTCGACCTTCCGGCCCTCCCTCGTCGGGTCGCGATCATCGGGGCGGGCAACACCGGCGCCCAACTCGTGACGGTGTTCAGCGCGTTCGGTTCCGAGGTGACGTTGCTCGATGTGGCACCCCGCATCCTGATCGGGTCGGATGCCGACATCTCGACGGCCGTCTCGAGCGCGTTCCTCGGCCAGGGCGTCACCGTGCACACCGGCCTGGATGGCGTGGACAGCCTGGAGCGGGCAACCGACGGTTCGATCATCCTGACCTGGCGATCTGGCGGTGCACCCGCGTCCAGCGACTTCGACGCAGTCATCATGGCCACTGGCTGGCCCGCCGATGTCGACGATCTCGGGCTCGAGAACGCTGGGATCGCGACCGTGCGGTCCGCCATCCCGGTGGACCAGTATTTCCGCAGCGTGGTGCCCCACATCTACGCGGTCGGCGATGCGAACGGCCGCGACATGCTGGTGCAGGCGGCTCACTTCGAGGGGGAGGCTGCCGCCGAGAACGCGGTGCTTGACGCGAATCGGCGAACGCCTCACCACCTGCTCCCGGCGGGCGGTTTCACCGATCCCGACTACGCGGGGGTGGGGCTGACCGAGCAGCAGGCGCGGGAGCGTGATCCGCGGTGCGTGGTCGCGACCGTGCCGTACACCGAGCTGGATCGGGCGGTGATCGACGACCGATCGCTCGGCTTCTTGAAACTGATCGCGGACCGCCGACGCGAGCTGATCCTCGGCGCCCACGCGGTGGGAGAGAACGCGATCGAGGTCGTCCAGTCGGTCACGACGGCGATGGCGGCCGGGATCGACCTGTCGACGCTGGCCGGGGTGAAGTTCGCGTATCCCACCTACAGCGCGGTGATCGGGCATGCGGCGCGCGCCCTGCTGGCGGAGCCGGGCGGCTCGGAGTCCGCCGCATCCATTCCGGGCTGAGAGCGTGCGCGTCGATCGGCTGGTCCGTTCACCCGCATGCCATACCCTCGGACCATGTCAGACGCACAGCAGGACCAGAAGCCCGCAGGGACCGTCGCCGAACTCGAGCTGGAGATCGCCGCCCTTCGTGCCGAGGTCGAGCAGCTGACCGCCGTCAACGCCGGACTCAAGCGCGAGATCAACCGGGCCAAGTTCGGTGGGCGCGGGCGGTAGGCGCGGGCGGCGTCCCGATACGCGCTTCACGCTACTCGACCAGCAAGGTCGCACCCAGGTCGGTCGCGAGGGACGGGCCGAACAGGGCTCCGGGCGTGTACGCACCCGGCTTTCCGAGGCCTCGCACGAGGCGGACGGCGACCTCGGCTGCGACATCCGCGGTGAAGTTCATGCCCTCGCCGGAGCGCAACCAGCCGGTGCGCACGGTGCCGTCCGGCCACTCGACCCGGGCGCGCGACCACGAGAACTCGCGCGGCGCTGGGCCGCCCTTCAGCTTCATGTTCGCGAGGCGGCCGGCGGCGAAACGGCGCAGGCGGGCGCTGCGCATAATGGCGGAGGCAGCGGGGATCGCGGCCCGCGCGACCGGTGATAGTCCCATCGCGCTGCCGGCGCTCATGACCTCGGGAGCGCCCGAGGCGCGCCAGGCGGTCAACAGTTCGCCGCTGGGGAACGAGCCCGAGAGCTGCACCTCGCCCGACGGTGTCGTGATCCTCTCGGGACCGCTGCCCGGGTTGTCGCGCACGTACTTCCCGCCGCTGACCCGTCGCCCTCCTGCGCGGAATCCGTCGATGATTGTGCCCGCCAGCGCCGCGCCGAGCAGGCCTGGCTCGGTCGCGACGGAGGGCAGGGCATCCACCCGCACGCGCGACGGGGTCGGCATGCCCTCGATGACGTGCAGCAGCGTGACTTCGATGCCGAGCACGCCGAAGCCGGCGGCGCTGACCACCGTGCGATCGGCCGCGACCAGCTGATCGTGCAGCGAGAGCGCGTACTCGATCGCGTCGATCTCGTTATTGATGTCGACATAGTGGGCGCCGACTGGCAGGGCGTCGATCACCTGCGGGGCGGTGTCGACGAAGGGCCCGACCGTGCTCACTACGACCGAGGCGTCGGATGCCGCGAGCTCGACGAGCGTCTCGGCGAGAGTGCCGACGACGAGACGCGGGGTGCCGTCCAGGCCCTGCGCAACCCGCTCGAGCTTGGACCGGTCGCGCCCGACGAGCACCGGGCGGAAGCCGGCATCCTGCACCCGCTGGGCGATGACACGGCCCGTTCGGCCGGCGGCGCCGAGCACCCAGATCTCGCGGTTCGATTCGTCGTTCATGATTCCTCCACAGCCGAACGTCCTTGATGACATTTCGTGTCATGACACTAACACCCTGACGACATGTCGTGTCATCACTAGAATGGGCTCATGAGTCGTTGGGAACCGGATGCGCCGGAGCGTCTCGAGCGTGCGGCGCTCGAGCTGTTCCTCGCGCACGGTTTCGACGGGGTGACCGTGCCGCAGATCGCCGCGCGCGCCGGGCTCACCACGCGCACCTTTTTCCGGCACTTCGCCGACAAGCGCGAGGTGCTGTTCGCGGGGGAGGACGTGATCCCGCGCCGCGTCGCCGAGATTATGGCACTCGCTCCCGACGGGGTGCCCCCGATGGAGCTCGTCGCCGGCGGGTTCGAGCCGATGGCCCCGATGTTCGAAGGGCGGGTTGAGCAGCTGCGGCAGCGCCGTCAGGTGATTGCCGGTCACGACGGCCTGCGCGAGCGCGAGATGCGAAAACGCGCCGACCTGTGCGAGACGATCACCGCGGGATTCATCGCGCGCGGGATCGACGCCTTGGACGCGCAACTGCTCGCCGAGACGACCGGCACGATCTTCCGGGTGTCGCTCGATCGGTGGATGGATGCCCCCGAGCGCGGGCTCGTCGCGGTGCTGCGTGAGACGATGTCGGCGCTCGTCGCCGTCACCGAAGGCTCACGGGCGGTCGAACGGAGCTGAGCGCGGGCCCCCTGGCTTCGGGCCAGCGCCTGGGCTAGGGCTAGGGCTTCGGCTTGCGGTTCACGCGCACGAGACTCTGGATGCCGCGGGTCAAGCCCAGCAGCACCAGCAGCGCTGCCACGAGGTACACCAGCACGGGCGCGTTGAGCAGGTAGACCACGACCGCGACAACGAGCCCGAGCAGGGCCAGACCGAATCCGATGATGATGCCCGAGACCCCCGGAGCCAGTCGTGCCCCCGCGTCGGGAGCAGCGGTCGCCCCGACGGCGGCTAGCGTGGCCGGCGGGGCGCCGTCGGGATTGGCTCCCGTCGGGTCCGCGCCCTCCGTCGTCGGCGGCAGGAGCGGAACGCCGGGGCCCGGAAGCAGGGGGCCCGCGGACGGCGGCGTGCTGTAGGCCGCCGCTGCCTCGGGGTGCGCGACCGGCGCGTACTCGGGAGGAGCGGGCGGGATGCCAGTGGTCGCGTTCGGGGAGCCGAGATCCAGCGGCGGAGTGACGG
Source organism: Microbacteriaceae bacterium (assembly GCA_025352325.1). Taxonomy (GTDB): domain Bacteria; phylum Actinomycetota; class Actinomycetes; order Actinomycetales; family Microbacteriaceae; genus Lysinimonas. The sequence continues at coordinate 5,728 of JANXTR010000020.1, forward strand.
GAGGCTGGGACGGGAACGGGGTGTCCGGGGCCACCGGGACGACTCCGGCGGCGTGCGCGGATTCGGCCGTCGTGGAGGGCGCGGGCGAGATCGGGGGCGCATACGCAGGGATGCCCCCGGCGGCCGGGGAGTCGGGCAGCATCGGCTCCGGCTGCTCGAACACGATCGGCGGAACCGGTGCGATGGGCCCGTCAAACGCCACGGGTGGGTCAGAGAGAGCCGGCAGGTCGGACTCAGCCGGTACATCCACGGGCAGGGGAGCGGTGTACGCGGGGGGTGTCTCGATCACGTAGCCCTCGGGCGCAGTCGGCTCCGGGGGGACGACCGGGATGCCCTCAGGACGGGAGTAGTCCGGCGACGCGAACGACTGCGGCGGAACGTACTCGGGCGGTGCGAACGGCTGCGGGGCCGTGACGGGCGCGGGCTCGGGCTCGGGCTCGACGTCGGGTGCCTCCGTCGTGTCGCTCGGGGACTCCGCCACTGGCTCGAGCAGGGCGACCGGCTCAGCGGCCGGGGGGTACGCGGGCTCGAACTCGAACTCGAACTCGGGCTCGGTGGACACGGGCACGGATTCAAGTTCGGCCGTCGCCGGGACGAGCGGCTGCTCGGAGAAATACGAGGGCGCGTCCTCGATCACTGGCAGAACCGGCTCGGGCGGCGTCGCCGGGGTCGTCGGAAGCGCGGGTTCCGGCGGGGCGGAATCGAACCCGGGTTCCGGCGCAGGCTCGTCAACCGACGGCGGCCCTGCCGCGAAGGCCGGGGCGAGAGGAGCCTCAGGAGCCGAGAACACCGACGGCGCGGGGGGCGGCTCGGGGTCCGATGCATCCGGCGCCGTGGGCTCCGGCTGGGCCGAGTATTCGGGGGCGGCGGGCGGCGTGAAGGTGGGAAGGACGGGCTCCGGCGGCGCGGTGGGGACCTCGGGGGCGGCGGGAGCTTCGTCGAGTGCCGGTGGGGCGAGTGCCACGTAGGCCGGGGACTCCGGCGGCGCGACCGGCTCCGGCGGAGCGAGGGGCTCCGGGGCGACGTACGCGGGACGAGCCGGCGGGGCGACCGGCTCGGGGGCGAGATACGCGGGCGCCGCGACGAGAGCGGGAGCTCCGTATGGCGGCGCGTCGACGGGCGCGGCAACCGGTTCGGGGGCGACGTACTCGGGCGGAGCGACAGGTTCGTGTGCGCCGTAGGCCGGCGTCGGCTCCGGCGCGTTGGCCGGGGGCGTCGGCTCGGGAGCGGACACGGTGGCAGCGGGCTCGGGCCCGGCGGACACCGCGGCCGCCGGAGCAGACGCCGCGGAAGCGGGCTCAGCCGGCTCCGCGGCGGCCGGCGGCACGTACTTCGGCTGCCCCTGCGCGGTCCAGCGATCGTAGAAGGCGGTCAGCTGGGCTTCGTCGTGGAGGAGGACCGCGAGTGACGCATCCGGAAGCTCCAGGCTGTTGGCCTGACGCAGTTCGGGTGACCACAGGACGGCCTTGAGTTGGTCGTAGCTGAGCATCGGCGCACTTTCGAGAGGCGGACGGGGGTCTGACGATTTTAAGCCAGCTTGGCTCCTGCATGCGAGAGGCGCGCTATTCGGCGAGCGAGAGCTCGACCGACGCCTGGGCTGACGGCGAGGTCACGGCATCCACGAAGCCCGGGAAACGGGCGTCCAACTCGGAGACCCGGAGCCGGATCTGGCAGGTGCGTCCGTCGAACTGCGTTTCGGTGAATCCCGACTCCCGCAAAGTCCGCAGGTGGTGCGAGAGTGTGGACTTCTGGACGTCGAGGCCCGGCAGCTCGACGATGTAGTGGAACTCGCCATCCGCAAGTGCCATGACGATGCGCAGGCGGTTCTGGTCGGATACGGCCTTCACGAGATCGGGAAGCCGGATGTCGTCGGCTGCGGGCATGGGAAGGGAGCGGTCGGTCATGACGCGAGCCACCTCCAATAGTGTGACGAACATCGAACTAGCGGTTATTTTGACGGTATGACCACCCTCGAACGGTCCTCCGCGCGCTGCTGCGGCGTGCGCGCGATCGCATGGATCGCGACTACGCGCAGCCGTTCGACGTGCCGGCCGTCGCATCCGTCGCCCTGGGCAACATGATGCGGATTGCCCAGGCCCGCGCGGCGTAGTCGGCACCGGGCTGCCGCCTGGCGCCCACGGCGTGGCGTGGAGCCGAGGATCCCTCGCGCTGTCACCATCGCGTTATGAACTACGACCCTTCCTCGCTCGCGACGTTCGGCATCGTCGGCGTCATCATCGGCGTCATCGTGTACCTGGTCATCGTCGCCATCGGACTCTTGATCCTCTGGGCGATCATCCGTTCGGCCGTGCGCCGTGCGTTGCGCGACCATCAGAACTGGCTGGAGGCCCGCGGCCGCCTGTGAGACGGCTGCAGAGGGAGATGAGTTTTATGCAGCTTGTCAACGGATCGAACGTGGATCGCGCCGACCCGGCGGGTGAGCCGAAGGGCGCGCTCATCGTGATCCACGAGATCTGGGGCCTCGTTCCCCACATCACGGACATCACGGATCGCTACGCCGCCGTGGGCTACCTGGTGATGGCGCCCGATCTGCTGTCGGATGTCGGGGTCACCCCGAGATCGGCCTCGACCTGATGGCGATGATGAATGAGCCCGACGAGGCGATCCGCACCGCGAACCAGCCGCGCCTCCGCGAGGCGTTCGCCGCGCACCAGGCACCGGACTTCGCCGCCACCGCCGTCGCCAAGCTGACGTCGGTCGTCGACGCGCTCGAGGCCGAGCGGGGTGTCGACGACCGTATCGGCGTGCTCGGGTTCTGCTTCGGCGGCTCCTACAGCTTTGCGCTCGCCCTAGCCGACGACAGCGTGAAAGCAGCCGTGCCGTTCTACGGCAGCACCCAGCCCGAGGAGGTGGCCAGCATCCACTGCCCCGTCCTCGCTTTCTACGGCGACCAAGACCAGCGCCTTATGGATGGCCTGCCCGTCCTCGAAGCCGCGATGGCGGATGCCGGGGTCGACTTCACCGCGAAGTTCTACGCCGACGCCCGGCATGCCTTCTTCAACGACACCAATCCGAACTCCTTCGACCCGGCTGCGGCCGGCGACGCCTGGGGACGCTCGCTGGAGTTCCTGGCCGCGAAGCTGGGCTGAGGGCGCGACCCGGCAGATCAGCGACCTTCGTCGGGTGTCAGCGACCATCGCCGGGCGTCAGCATCGAGGCGATCTGCCAGGCGTCGTCATCGACGAAGGAGCGGAACTGCTGCTCGGTGACAGCTCCGTCGAAGCTCTGGAGCGAGGTACGCACGACGAGGTTTCCGCGCTGGACATCGATCGACTCGTAGCGGCCGCCGTCGGATGTCTCGGTCCATCCGACCGCGGCCTCGCTGCTCGGGAAGTCGATGAACGACTCGGTCGGGCTCACGTCGACGTTCACAGTGTCGCCGGTGTCGGTGGTGCGGTACTGCGGGCACGCGAGGACGGTGGCGGCGAGCTCCCGCATGTGCGCCTCGGCGCCGGAGGAGTTCGCGAAGATCCGCACCGACTGAGTCAGCGTGTTGTTCTTGGCCGTGTCGGTGTGGGTGCCGCTGTAATCGATCTCGGTGATGTCGCGATTCGGGCGCTCGCCGAGGGCCGCGACGACCGGTGACTGAAAGTAGGTGAAGAAGCACTGGGACGGCGAGGCCTTCGCATCCTTCCAACTCGTGAGCGTCTGGTCGTACTCCTCCGAGGCCGTGCTCGAGCTGTAGTCGCCGAGCGAGTCCACGGTTTTCGTGAGCCCGAGCGCGGTGATCGAGCTCGGCGGCGGCACGGTATCGCCTCGGACGAGGGAGTTGTTCGCGAAGCAGGTCTTCGTGCACCTCAGCGGCTGCGCGGCGACGGCAGAGCTCGTCACGCCGCCCGGGTGACGCGTGGACGGACCGGCGGAAGGCGCGGAACTCGAGCCCCCCGAGGAGTGCGCCGCGCTCGCCGGACCCATCGACTGCAGTACGAGCGCGCTGGCGCCGAACGCGCCCCCGACGATGAGCAGGATGGCGGCCGCTCCCGCGACGATGCCGATCAGCGAGTTGCGGCTCAGGTGCCGACGCGGCGGGGGTGGAGGAAGCGGAGCGTAGCTCGGCGCGGTCGGGATGAGGGCTGCCGGCTGCGTTGCCAGCTGCGGGGGAGGCCCGTAAGGCGAGGGGGTGAGCGGCGGCAGGAGCCCGGCCGACGGCGGAGCGAACGGGGGGATCTCCTGCGGACCCTCCACACCCTCCACTTCGACTCCTTTCGCGCAGTCTCGATACAGTATTCGCATCCCGACGGCCGGGCCAGCCACGCGAACTGGGGGTCGGGAGTCAGCCCGGGAACGCCTCCGAGCGCACGAACTCGAGGTGCAGCTGGGTCTGGAACAGCGCCGAGAACAGGTAGAAGCCCCCGAGCCGCTCCCAGCCGGCGGTCCAGCGCAGCCGGCTCGCGACCTCCCAGGTGCTCGCGTCGGGCTCGGCGGCGATCACCTGGGCCGCGGCGCGGGAGCGATGCAGGTGGTGTGCGGCGAGTTCGGCCGTCCGCTCGACCAGCCCGCGGAACCGGAAACCGTGGCCGGGAGCTACCTCGAGGTCGTCGTAGCGGGCAAGCGACGCCAGCGAGTCGAGGTAGTCGGCGATCGGGTTCGACTCCGAGAGGTCGCCGAGGCCGAGGCCCGAGAAGATCCGCGGAAGCACCGTGTCCCCAGTGAAGAGCAGCCCGAGCTCGTCGTCCACGACGCAGGCGGAGCCCGCCGTGTGGCCGGGCGTCGCGAGCAGGGTCATCCGGCGGCCCGGGATGTCGAGACGCTCGCCGGGCTCGTAGACGCGGTCGACCGCCACAACGTCCCGTGCCACGAGCGACGGTCCCAGCGCCGCGAGCAGTTCGGGCCGGCGCTCCTCGGGGACGCCCCACCCCGCGAGACGCTCGTTGGTCACGAGCGCGCCGTGGTTCGCGATCGCCTTCACTGCCTGGTGCTCGCGCCGCAGCATCCCGATGTCGGCCCCGGATGCCGCCCGCAGCCGGTCGCTCAGCCCCAGGTGGTCGGGGTGCAGGTGGGTGACGAAGACGGACGCGACCTCGTCGACGGAACGACCGAACCCGGCGAGCCCGGCCGACAGCAGCTGCCAGTTCTCGTCGGTGTCGAAGCCGGTGTCGAGCAGGTGCAGCGAGCCGTCAGAACCGGCGATCGCGTAGCAGAGCGAGAACGGATTGCCGGGCTGGTCCATCGGGAGCGGGATCGACCAGACGCCGTCGCGGACCTCGTCCGGCTTCGGCACGCGATCGTCGAGAGCCTCGGCGTGCTGGGCTGCGTTGGTCGACTGCACCCGCTCATTCAATCGCGAACCGAGCCGCTCTCGGCGGAGTACCGTCGAACCATGGAAACTCTTCGCCTCGGCACCAGCGGGCTCGAGGTCTCGCGCATCATCCTCGGCTGCATGAGCTACGGGGAATCCGGCCTCGGCACCCATCCGTGGAGCATGGGACTCGACGAGAGCCGCCCGTTCTTCCGGCAGGCGATCGAGGCGGGGATCACCACCTTCGACACCGCGAACGTGTACTCCCTGGGCTCCAGCGAGGAGTTCACCGGGCAGCTGCTGCGCGAGTTCGCGACCCGCGATGAGGTCGTGATCGCGACGAAGGTGCACGGTCGCATGTTCCCCGGTCCGAAGGGCGGCGGCCTCAGCCGCGCCGCGATCCTGACCGCGATCGACGACAGCCTGCGTCGCCTCGGCACCGACTACATCGACCTCTATCAGATTCATCGCTGGGACCCGGAGGTGCCCATCGAGGAGACGATGGAGACCCTGCACGACATCGTGCGCGCGGGCAAGGCGCGCTACGTCGGCGCCTCCTCGATGTGGGCGTGGCAGTTCGCGCAGGCCCAGTACACGGCCGATCTGAACGGATGGACGCGTTTCGTCTCGATGCAGGACCAGTACAACCTGCTGCAGCGCGAGGAGGAGCGCGAGATGCACCCCTTCTGCCTAGACCAGGGCGTCGGGGTCATCCCGTGGAGCCCGCTTGCGCGCGGCAGCCTGACCCGGCCGTGGGGTAGCGAGACCTCGCGCACCGGCACCGATGCCGTGCTGGCGAAGCTCTACCACGAGGACTCGAACCACAAGATCGTGGATGCCGTGGCCGCCGTCGCCGCCGAACGCGGCGTGCCCGCCGCCCAGGTCGCGCTCGCGTGGGTGCTGCAGCGCGACGCGGTCACCGCCCCCATTGTCGGAGCGACGAAGCCGCAGCACCTCGCCGACGCCGTCGCGGCACTCGACCTCGAGCTGGACGCCGCCGAGGTGGCGCGGCTCGAGGAGCACTATACGCCGCGTACCGCGAGCGGGTTCTAGGAACAGCGCGATGGCCATCTTCGGCATCAAACGGCGCGGCACCGACGACTCGCTGCCCAAGTCCGACCGCGGGTTCGGCAGCTTCGACGACTACACCTTCGGGCTGGCCGCCCGGAACAAGGGCACCACGATGGTGTTGGCGGGAAGCGATCCTCACCAGGACGAACTGCGCACCATCGCCGAGTCCGGCGAAGAGAAGATCGAGACCGCGATCTCGGCGCGCACGATCGAGCAGGAGCGCACGGATGCCCCCATCGAGGTGCGGCTCTTCACCGGCAGGCGGGTGAGCGGACCCGTGGGGACCGTGCCGCGCGGGCTCGAATCCGTGGTCGATGAGACGCTGCGCCGACTCGACGATGCGGTCGGCAAGGCGCGAATCCCCGTGCGCATCATCCACAAGTCCGGCAGGTACCGAGTCGAGTTGCTCATGGGTGCCGTGCGGTAGCCGGCGGGTCAGGAATCCGCGGTCAGCACCCAGTCGATGTTCGCCGCCGAGTCGCCGGTCCCGAGCTTTCCCACCACGGTCGCGATAGCGGTTAGGGCCGCGCTGGTGTTCGCCGCGGTGGCGATCAGCCCGGCCCCAGAGCCAAAATGCCCAGGCGGGCGCGCGTCGACACCACGACGTCGGTCGGGCTCTGCTCTGGCGCGTCGGGAAACATCTCATCGGTGCCTGAAGTCTCGGTGTCGGACATGGCGCCGACCCTAGCTACGCCTGCGCAGCGTCGGTGCTCTTCGCCGCGATCTCGGCGCGGATCGCATCCATGTCGAGGGAGCGCACCTGGGTGATGAGGTCCTCGAGCGCGGGGCGGGGGAGAGCGCCAGCCTGGGAGAACACGCCGATGCCGTCGCGGAAGGCCATCAGCGTCGGGATCGCCTGGATGCCCATGGCCGAGGAAAGGCCCTGGTTGGCATCCGTGTCGACCTTGCCGAACACGATGTCGTCGTTGGCGGTCGAGGTCGCGTCATAGATCGGCCCGAAGGCCTTGCACGGGCCGCACCATTCGGCCCAGAAGTCGACGAGCACGATGCCCTCGCCCAGAACGGTGCTCTCGAAGGTCTGCTCGGTGAGTTCAACAGTTGCCATGGTTCCAGCGTAAAAGATCGATCCAAAATGTGCTTGAACGACGGGGACTAGTCAAGCTGAGACTCGCGCAGCAGGTTGTTGAGCACCTCGAAGAAGCTCGACCAGCCGGGCTTGGCCTGCTCGAGCTGCTCCGGCGGCAGTGCGCCGCCGCCCTAGTGGAACGTCATGCGGGTGCGGCCCGCGAGGTCGTCGAGCAGCACGGTGAGATAGCCCCAGCCGCCATCCGGATCGCCGTCCGACGGTGCTGTATGGCGAAGCGCGATGACGAGCTTGTTCGGGCGGTTCACGGCGAGGAACTCGCCGATCCAGTAGATCTCGTGCCGCTCGGGGCCGGCGAAACCCCACGAAATCCTGGGACGGGGCGCGGGGATGATTACCGGTACCGGATCAGTCCCCCGACTGGATCCGGTACCGGGTCGCCTCCTCAACGCCCCCCGGCGGATGGAGTCCTCCCCACGGCGGCGGCGACCGAGAGACCCCGATGGTCGGCTGTGCCTTCCGTGTGCAATGGGTTCGGTGCTGATAGGGCACCGGTTTGTCACCAGTTCGGGGCCAACCGAGCGCGCCGATTTGTCGCATCCGCCGCGCGGAGTGGTGGCGCACGTGCGATAAATCGGCGCGGGGGAGGAGGGAATACCGGATGCCGGGACGTGGTTTTACGACATATCGATGCAAACGCATGAACGGTTGCGAGCACGACGCACGAAAAGGAGTGGCCCAGATGACCGCCATGCAGTTCGGGATCTTTACCGTGAGCGACATCACAGAAGACCCCACGACCGGCCGCACGCTGAGCGAGGCCGAGAAGATCCAGGACACGCTGACCATCGCGCTCCATGCCGAAGAGGTCGGGCTCGACGTCTTCGCGATCGGCGAGCATCACGACCTGGGGTTCTGGAACTCGTCGCCGACCACGTTGCTGGCCTACCTCGCGGCGAAGACCACGACGTTGCAGTTCACCACCAGCATCGCTCACATCACCACCAACGACCCGGTCAAGCTCGCCGAGGACTACGCGATGCTCCAGCACCTCTCCGGCGGACGGATGGACGTGATGTTCGGCCGCGGCAACACCGGCCCGGTGTACCCGTGGTTCGGTAAGGACATCCGGCAGGGCATCCCTCTCGCCATCGAGAACTACGCGCTGCTGCACCGACTGTGGCGCGAGGACATCGTCGACTGGAGTGGCAACTTCCGCACTCCGTTGCAGGGCTTCACCTCGACGCCGCGCCCGCTCGACGGGGTCGCTCCCTTCGTCTGGCACGGCAGCATCCGCAGTCCTGAGATCGCCGAGCAGGCCGCGTACTACGGTGACGGCTTCTTTGCGAACAACATCTTCTGGCCGGCCGAGCACTACCAGAAGCTCATCGGCTACTACCGCCAGCGCTTCGAGCACTACGGGCATGGCACCGCGAAACAGGCGATCGTCGGACTCGGCGGTCAGGCGTTCATGCGCGCCAAGTCGCAGGACGCGGTGAACGAGTTCCGCCCGTACTTCGACAACGCGCCGGTCTACGGCCACGGTCCGTCGATGGAGGACTTCACGCAGATGACTCCGCTCACGGTCGGAAGCCCCCAGCAGGTCATCGACCGCTACGCCGGGATGCGCGATCTCTTCGGTGACTACCAACGCCAGCTATTCCTGATCGATCATGCCGGCCTGCCGCTGAAGACGGTGCTCGAGCAACTCGACATCCTGGGCGGCGAGGTGGTGCCGGCGCTGCGAAATGAGCTGAGCGTGAACCGGCCTTCTGAAACTCCGGATGCCCCGACTCACGCCGCTCTCGTTGCTGCCGTTGCTGCCGTTCGGGCTGCCGATCGGGCTGACGATCCGTTCGCTATTCAGGCCGACGAGAGTGTGGCGACGCGATGAGCATCGATTCGAACGTTCAACCTGAATTGCGAACGGATGTACGGCGCATCACCGTCGTCAGCGCCGGCCTCAGCCAGCCCTCGTCGACGCGCCTGCTCGCCGACCGCCTCGCGGGCGCCACGGTGAAGCGGCTGGCCGACGACGATGGCGCCGGCGGTCCCCGGATCGGCGCCGAGGTGCACGTGATCGAGTTGCGCGACCTCGCGCAGGACATCACGAACAACCTCCTCACCGGCTTTGCGGCACCCAAGCTGGCGGCGGCGATCGAGCAGCTCACGGCATCCGACGGAGCGATCTTCGTGACGCCGATCTTCACCACCAGCTATAGCGGGCTGTTCAAGTCGTTCATCGACGTGCTCGATCCGGATGCCCTCACCGGCCTCCCGGTGCTGCTCGGTGCGACCGGCGGGACCGAGCGTCACTCGCTCGCTCTCGAGTACGCGATGCGCCCACTGTTCAGCTACCTGCACGCGGTGGTGCCGCCGACGACCGTGTATGCGGCATCCAGTGACTGGGGGAGCACGGGGGACGCCTCGACCGGCGGCCTGCCCGAGCGCATCGACCGCGCGGCCGGCGAATTAGCCGCGCTGGTGCGCGTCACCGACCGCTCGGGGCGGGTGCGCGATCCGTTCGCCCTCCCGGCTGGCTTCAGCCCCGTCGGCGGGTTCGGCGCTCAGTAAAGCGCGCAGTACGGCCCGTAGGCCGCTCAGTGGGGCCCGTAGGCCGCGCACTAGCGCCCGGAGGCTCGGAGCGCGGAATCGAGCGTCCGTCGCGATGGCGAGGGTCACCGCCGTCGTCCGGGTGGCGGGGATGCGCCGCCTCTCCCGCTCCGCGGGACCTCGATTCTCGAATCGCTGCAGATCCTCGCATACTTGCGGGGCCTGAATCGAAGCGACCCAACGAAGTTCGTCGATTTCGCCCTCTCCATCGGCAGGGACGGCTCCGGTTCGAGCGGGTCGACGTGGCCGAGCGGATGCTGTCCGCCGCGGCCGCGTGTCCCGCCGTTTCCCCCCAGCGTGATCCGTGACTCGGTGACCGGGCCCTTGTCGGGGCGCGCCGCTGGTGACATCGTCGTGAGATGACGCCGAAGTCGCGTGCCGTCGCGGTTGCCGTCGTCGCGATCCTGGCGACGTCGGCGATCGCGGCCTGCGCCACGACCGGCACGACTCCGCGCACGACGCCGAACGAGGCGGAGCAGTCTGCCGTGATCCGCGCCTCGGGATTCGGCGGCGACGACGGGCAGCTCCAGCTCGACGCCCCGTGGGTCCAGCTCTGGACGCAGGCGCAGCTCCCCGCGGCGATCGGGCTGTGCCTGGAGCGGGGCGTCCCGGTCGACCCCTGCTACGCCGCGCATCCGGTCGACACCCGGGTCTTCGCGATGAGCGAGCCGCAAAGGATCCAGCTGTTCGGCTACTACCTCACCTTCCTCGACCGGTGCGTGCTTGCCCAGGGCTTCCGGGTCGACCGGATCCCGCAGCGCGCCGCCTTCCTCAGCGCGATCAACGACGGCATGCCCTGGAGCCCGTACGACCGGGTGACCGTAAAGACGCGCGCCGAGTGGTTCGCCCTGTCCGACGCCTGCCCACCCGTTCCCGCCGACATCGACGCCGCGCTGACGCCGCGCTGATGCCGGGCCGATGCCGCGCTGACGCCGCGCTGATGCCGGGCTGAGTCGAGCTCACTCGCCCTGGCAGGGTTCCGATGTGGTCTGATGGGGGCATGCTGAGGCGCCTAGGCGTGATCGCGGGACCGGTCGTCGTCGGGGTCGCCGTGCTTCTACTACTGAGCGGATGCATCGCCTCGCCCGAACGCGGAGACTCCCATCCGCAGCGGCTGCCCCTCGGCATTCCCACCCGTCTCGTCGCCGGCTGCGAGCAGAGCGTCGGATTGGGCGGCTCTGCCCCGGTGACCGCGATCTGGCGCGACAGCCAGGGGGTGCACGTGCGCATCGGCCATGGCCCGCCGGGAGCGATCGGCAGCGGCGGCGGGCTCTCGAACACCGAGTCCGCGCTGCTCTCCTGCCTCACGATCGCCCGCGGTACGCAACCCGACTACCCGACCGACTCGGCCGGGCTCCTGCTGCTGTGGCGCTACTCGAGCGCGGTGCTCTGGCCCTGTTACGCGCAGCACGGCCTCGATGTCGGGCGGGCGCCGTCGCGCGCGACCTTTCTGCGCGGTGACCCGCTGCAGATTAGCCCGCTGGATCAGCTGCGCGGCCCGGTCGCCGACGAGCTGTGGGCGCAGGTGCAGCGCGACTGCCCGTCGTTGCCGAAGTACCTGGCGACCCCGACTCCGTTTCCCACATCCACGCTGACGAGCACCGGATAGCACGCCGAATGCACCCGGGACGGGCCGCCCTGCTCGTGGCGGCACTCGGCGGCACGAGGTTGCTCGCGAGCGATCATTACGGCCGGCTCGACGATGACGGCCTGGCGGGTGATGTATCACTCGCGCGATCAGAACGGAGCCGACGTCGCGGTCTCCGGCACCGTCGTGGCCCCGAAGGGCACCGCTCCGGCCGGCGGCCGTGGCGGGCACCGCGCCGTCCGGGGCGTGCGGGGAAGCGCGCTGACCCGGCTCGACCCGATCCGCGGCAGGTGAACGGAGAGCGACGCCGAGCGGGGTGAGGCGGCATCCGGGGGAACACCAGACGGATGCTGCGTGAACCCTCGGTGCGTGAGGCACGCGGCACCGCGGTCGCGCGTCCTGAGCGACGATCCTGGTGTTCGTGAGAGTCGTCTTGTTCGCGGAATCTTCGCTCATCCACATGAACGGGGTCACCCATTCGCTGCTGCAGGTGCTGCGGCACCTGGAGGCGAACGGGCACGAGACCCGGGTCATCGCCCCCCGCGCCAGTCGCGACGAGGCATCCATCGGGCCGCACGGCTCCGAACTATCGCTGCTGCGCTCGGTCGGGCTGCCGTCGTATCCGGAGGTGCGTCTCACCTTTACGCGCGCCGCGTCGCTCTCGATGATGCTGCGTGACTTCGCGCCCGACGTCGTGCACCTCGCCTCGCCTTTCGTGCTCGGCTGGCAGGGCCTGCGGGCGGCCGACCACCTCGGGATCCCGACGGTCGCGATCTACCAGACCGACATCCCGGGCTACGCCGAGCGATACGGCATGCCCGCCGCTCAACCAGTGCTCGCGCAGCACGTGGCGCGCATCCACCAGCGGGCGACGCTGACGCTCGCGCCGTCGTCGTCGTCGATCGCCGAGTTGCGGTCCGCCGGCGTCGAGCGGCTGCGACTGTGGGCGCGGGGCGTCGACGCGGAGCGCTTCCGACCGGAACGCCGCAGCGAGGAGTGGCGTCGCCGCATCGCGCCGAACGGCGAGACGATCATCGGCTACGTCGGTCGACTCGCGCCCGAAAAGCAGGTCGAAGACCTCGCGGCGATTGCCGCCCTCCCTCGCACCAAACTCGTCATCGTCGGCGATGGGCCCAGCCGGTCGGCTCTCGAGAAGCAGCTGCCGGATGCCGCCTTCCTCGGCTTCCTCGGAGGTGACCGCCTCGCCGAGGCGGTCGCGAGCTTCGATCTCTTCGTGCATCCCGGCGAGAACGAGACGTTCTGCCAGACCATCCAGGAGGCGCTGGCGAGCGGCGTCCCGGTCGTGGCCACCGGGCGTGGCGGGCCGCTCGACCTCGTGCAGAACAGTCGCACCGGTTGGCTCTACCGCCCCGGAGATCTTGACGAACTGCGCGCGCGCGTGCTCGACCTGGTCGGCGACCGCGGCAAGCGCCGGGCCTTTGCGACCGCCGCGCACGACTCGGTGGCGAACCGCAGCTGGGCGCGGCTGGGCGACGAGCTGCTCGGGCACTACCGGGACGCGATCGCGGTGCAGCAGGGGACGGCGCCGGCCTCCTTGCTTCGGGAGGAGGCGACGGCTGCCGCCGAGCCGATCGCTCGCACCCCCTGGAAGCGCTACGTCGCGATCGGCGACTCGCTCACCGAGGGGCTCTGCGATGACTCGCGCCAGGAACCGGGCGAGATCCGGGGCTGGGCCGATCGCCTCTCGATGCTGCTCTCGCAGAGCGGCGACGCCCGGAACGGCGGTCGTCCGCATCGCCTCCGCTACGCGAACGTCGCCGTGCGCAGCCGCACAGTCGCCGACGTGCTGGAGCGGCAGATCCCGGTCGCGTTGGCCCTGCGCGCCGACCTGGTGACTATCCTGATCGGAGCCAACGACCTGGCCATCGACGGCTCGCATCCCGAACGGATCGCCGATCGCCTTCGCGAGGGGATCCTGTGCCTGCAGCGGTCAGGTGCCGATGTGCTCATCGTCACGCCGTTCATCGCGCCGTGGCCACTGCTGCGTCTGCTCAACCGTCGCACGGTGCGGCTCGCCGCCGAGCTGCATCGGGTCGCCGAGGAGACGGGCGCGATGCTCCTCGACTTCACGCAGGATCCCGACCGCATCGATGAGCGGATGTGGGCCGCCGATCGCGTGCACCTCAGCTCTTACGGGCACCGCGTGCTGTCGTACCGCGCGGCAGCCGTGCTCGGCGTGTCCGGTGCCTCCGAGCTCGGCGCCCTCGACGCGCTCCTGCACGACGACGCCCCCGAGACCCGCATCGATCGGATCAGCACCCCCGCCTGGGTCTGGACGCACGTGCGCCCGTGGGCTGGGCGTCGCGCGCGCGGACGCACCGAGGGTGACGGGCGCTCGCCGAAGCACAGCCGGCTGATCGACGTGGTGCCGCGCGCCACGCGGAGGGCGCGTGCCCGCTCCGAGTCTTGACGCGAGCAGCGCGAAAGCCCTGGCCTCTGCCGGACGGGTGTGACACGCTCAGACGGTGAGGATGCACGCGATCCCGGCGGCGGCCGGGCTGCTGCTGGCGGTCGCGCTGGGCGCCTGCAGCTCCTCGCCGGCGCCGCGGACGGCGCCGGATCAGGTCGAGCGAGCTGCCGTCGCCGCCGCGGACGGGCACGCCCTGGTCGACGGTTCCCCGATCTCGCAACCCTGGACGCAGTTGTGGACTCCCACCCAGGCCGGATCCAAGATCGCGGCCTGTGTGAAACGGGGCAGCGACGGCCTGATCGTCTTCCGTCCGGCGCCTCTCGCCGGGAACTCGCAGGGGCTGTCGTACTCGGTGGAGATGATCCCCAAAGACACGAGCGTCGGCGGCGGAGTGGGCCCGCCCTACTTCGACGGTGCGACGGCGGAGCGGCTCGTCGACGGCTGCGTCGCCCGGTTCCCCGTCGACTTCCGCCTCTTCTCGGTGCCCGAGGGGGATCGCGGCGCGCTCTACGCCTACGACCTGACGGTGCTCCGTCGATGTCTGCTCGCCCACGGCCAGGCGGTTCCGGCCGTGCCGGCACGGGAACGATTCGAGAACATGCTCCGCGCGAGCGCCCCGTGGAACGCGTACGAACAGGTGAGGGTGACCAGCCGAGCCGAGTGGTACGCCTTGGTCGACGCGTGTCCCGCGTTGCCGCCCGCGATCGCCGGAGATGTCGCGGACATCACCGCGCCGCCTGCCGCTCCGTGGGCGACCAGCCCGTGAGCACTCGACCGTTCGGGTTGCGCCTCCTCGTCACGGTCGCGGCAGCGGGCATCCTGCTGCTGCTGTCCGGATGCGTCGCCCGGCCCGCCACGACTCCCCGCACCGCGCCCACGACGTTCGAGCGCGCCGCCGCCCGGACGGCCCAGTCCGGGGCGGTGCGCGACGGCATCCCGCTGAATCCCGAGGCCTGGGTGCAGCTCTGGACGCCGGTCGGCGCCGGCAAAGCGATCGACTCCTGCGTGAGTCGGGACAGCAACGGCGCCCTCGGGTACATCGCCGACCCCGCGCTCGCGTCGAAGACCGGGCTCCCGTACCAGATCACGCTCGGTCAGACCGGGGTCGTCATGGATGTCGACGTCATGCAGCGGATCGTCGAGGGCTGCATCGCGGCGGCGCCCGTCGACGATCGGATCCTGCGGGTGCCGAATCGCGCGTGGGCGGCCGTCTATGCCTATGACGTCACCTTCCTTCGCCGGTGCCTGCTCGCCCACGGGCAACGGTCGGCGGCGACACCGACGCGGGCCGAGTTCGACGAGCTACTGGCGTTCGGCGCGTCCTGGAGCCCGTACGACACGGTCGTGGTCCAGAAACGCGCCGCCTGGTACGCGCTCGCGGACGCGTGCCCCGCCTTTCCGCCCGAAATCACCTTCGGCTGATACCATTCGAACGTCGCGATTCCGCGACATCCGGAGCAGGTCGGCACGAAGCTGGTCACCGGTGGTGGTCTTCCGACACGAGAAAAAACTCGATTCGGCGCACTTCTACTGTTGACCAGAGCAAACAACCGGCGCGACCGCACTGTCTATGTGTAGTTCACAATGACACGCAGTATTGCGCCGCCGTTCTTCCTGCCCGCTCCTGCTCCTTCGTATGTCGGCGACCCGCATGGTCGCCAGCCAACAAAAGGAGAGACACCTCGTGGAGGGTCCCGAAATCAAGTTCGCCGAAGCCGTTTTGGATAACGGCAAGTTCGGCACGCGTACCGTCCGGTTCGAAACCGGCCGTCTTGCGCAGCAGGCTCAGGGCGCGGTCGCCGCGTACCTGGACGAAGACACCATGATCCTGAGCGCCACCAGCGCCGGCAAGCACCCTCGTGAGGGCTTCGACTTCTTCCCGCTGACGGTGGATGTCGAAGAGCGTTCCTACGCCGCAGGCAAGATCCCCGGTTCGTTCTTCCGTCGCGAGGGTCGCCCGTCGACGGAGGCCATCCTGGTCTGCCGCCTCATCGACCGGCCGCTACGTCCGACCTTCGTCGAGGGTCTGCGCAACGAAGTCCAGATCGTCATTACGGTGCTGAGCATCGCGCCCGACGAGTTCTACGACGCCCTGGCCATCAACGCGGCCAGCCTGTCCACGCAGATCTCCGGCCTGCCGTTCTACGGTCCGGTCGGTGGCATCCGCCTCGCCCTCATCGGCGACCAGTGGGTCGCGTTCCCCAAGTTCAG
Organism: Microbacteriaceae bacterium; assembly: GCA_025352325.1. Classification (GTDB taxonomy): domain Bacteria; phylum Actinomycetota; class Actinomycetes; order Actinomycetales; family Microbacteriaceae; genus Lysinimonas. The sequence continues at coordinate 21,947 of JANXTR010000020.1, forward strand.
CCAGCTCGCGGAGGCCGTCTTCGACCTCACCGTCGCCGGCCGGCTCGTGACGGATAAGGACGGCAACGAGGATGTCGCGATCATGATGGTCGAGGCCGAAGCGACCGAAGGTAGCTGGGAGCTGATCCGCGGTGGCGCGACCAAGCCCGACGAGTCCGTCGTCGCGCAGGGCCTCGAGGCCGCAAAGCCGTTCCTCAAGCAGCTCATCCAGGCGCAGCAGTCGATCGCCGACCAGGCCGGCAAGGCGATCCAGGAGTTCCCGCTCTTCCCGCCGTACCAGCAGGCCACCTACGACGCCGTCGCCGGTCTCGCGTACGACGACCTCAAGGGCGTCTACCAGATCGCCGACAAGCAGCAGCGTCAGAACGCCGACGACGAGCTCAAGGACCGCGTCAAGGGTCACATCGCCGCCGAGGTCGAGGCCGACCGCCTCCCCGCCTCCGCGAACGGTGAGGTCAGTGCCGCGTACAAGTCCGTTTCCAAGAAGGTCATGCGCACCCGCGTGCTGACCGAGGGCATCCGCATCGACGGCCGTGGCCTGACCGACATCCGGGCGCTCGACGCCGAGGTGCAGGTCATCCCGCGCGTTCACGGTTCGGCGATCTTCCAGCGCGGCGAGACCCAGATTCTGGGTGTCACCACGCTGAACATGCTCAAGATGGAGCAGCAGATCGACTCCCTCGCCCCGGTGAAGAAGAAGCGCTACCTGCACCACTACAACTTCCCGCCATACTCGACCGGTGAGACTGGCCGCGTGGGTTCGCCGAAGCGTCGCGAGATCGGGCACGGCTTCCTGGCCGAGCGCGCGCTCGTGCCGGTGTTGCCGAGCCGCGAGGACTTCCCGTACGCGATCCGTCAGGTGTCCGAGGCCCTCGGCTCCAACGGCTCGACGTCGATGGGTTCGGTCTGCGCCTCGACCCTCTCGCTGCTGAACGCCGGTGTGCCGCTGCGCGCGCCGGTCGCCGGCATCGCGATGGGCCTCATCTCGGACGTCGTGGATGGTGAGACTCGTTACGCGGCCCTCACCGACATCCTCGGTGCCGAGGACGCGCTCGGCGACATGGACTTCAAGGTTGCCGGTACCTCAGAGTTCGTCACCGCGATCCAGCTCGACACCAAGCTGGCGGGTCTGCCGTCCTCGGTGCTCGACGGCGCCCTGAAGCAGGCCAAGGAGGCTCGCACGGCGATCCTCGCGGTCATCAATCAGGCGATCGACGGCCCCGACGAGATGGCTCCGACGGCGCCGCGCGTCATCAGCGTTCAAATCCCGACCGACAAGATCGGCGAGCTGATCGGCCCGAAGGGCAAGACGATCAACGCGATTCAGGATGAGACGGGAGCCGACATCTCCATCGAGGAGGACGGCACCGTCTACATCGGTGCAGTCGACGGCCCCTCGGCCGAGGCAGCCCGTGCGCAGGTACTGGCGATCGGCAACCCGCTGAACCCGGAGGTGGGCGAGCGGTTCCTTGGAACCGTCGTCAAGCTCGCGGCGTTCGGCGCGTTCGTCTCGCTCATGCCCGGCAAGGACGGCTTGCTGCATATCAGCGAGGTCCGCAAGCTCGCCGGTGGCAAGCGCGTCGAGAACGTCGAAGATGTGCTCGTGGTCGGCCAGAAGATCCAGGTCGAGATCACCAAGATCGACGACCGCGGAAAGCTGTCGCTCGCCCCGGTGGTCGACGAGGCCGACGCGGCCGACACCGAGGGTCGCCCCGCGGACGACGCTCACGTCGACAGCTCGTCGGAGGGCGAGTCGGTCGACGCGTAGTCACCCGCTGATCGAGTAGTCGACGAGCCCCATTCCGCTTCGGCTGGGTGGGGCTTCGTCGTGGGCGAAGGGCCGGCCCCGCGAAGCTCCCTCGGGCAAATTCTGCCGCGGGGCCGAAGCCCTTCTGGTGCCGCGCAATGCGGCAGTGAGTGGCGGTGCCGTTCGCTGTGGACGACTCCACCCGGATGCCGGAGCATCCCCACGGCCACACGTTACGTCCGCGCCGCCCGGTACACCAGAGGTGGGCCAGGGTGTTCGCCGAGAGTTCCCCCGGACGTCGCCCTGACACGAGCGGTTGCTCGCGTTGTCGCGCAATTCTCACGATTCATAACGATTCGGTGGTGCGCTCCGAATACCTCGTGTCGGCGCGTTACTCTCGCACCACAGGGAGGGCAAGACCATGGACACGGTAGGTGAAAGCAGACCAGCGACCGTGCGCACCGGCTCGACCGCGACGCAGCTCTCTGTTCCCTCCGGGGTGATTCCGACCGTCTCTGCCCCGGTTCCCACCACCTCCGAGACCGCCGCGATCGTCGGCGCCGGTGCTTCACCACGCCGCCGCGTCGGCCTCTCCGAGTTGCGCGTGTTCCCGCTCGCGATCAGTGGCAAGGTGTTCGGCTGGAAGGCCGATGACACCACCACTGACGCGATTCTCGACTCCTATGCCGCGCACGGCGGCAACTTCATCGACACCGCCGACTCCTATTCGAGCGGGCGCAGCGAGCTCATGATCGGCAACTGGCTGCGGTCGCGGCGCAACCGCGACGACATGGTCGTCGCCACCAAGGTGGGCAAGAGCGCGGAGCATCCGGGTGTCAAGGCGCGCGCGATCGCTGCGGCCGTTGACGACTCACTGCGGCGACTGCGCACCGACCGGATCGAGCTGCTGTACCTGCACATCGACGATCCCGAGGTCTCTTTCGAGGAGACACTGCTCGCCGTCGACGAGCTGATCCGGGCCGGCAAGGTGATCGCGTTCGGGGGATCGGACCACACCGGCAACCGCATCTTCGAGGCGCGCATCGCGTCGGCTCAGCTCGGCGTCGCGCCGATGGTCGCGCTGCAGAACCTCTACAACCTCATGGAGCGCGCCGAGTACGAGGGCGACCTGGAGCATATCGCCGACCGCGTGGGCCTCGGGGTCATGCCGCGCTTCGCCCTCGCGAGCGGATTCCTGGGCGGCCGGTACCGCACGAAGGCCGATCTGGCTCACGTCGATCGCGGCGCGGACGTGACCAAGTACTTCACTCGGCGCGGAGCGAAGGTGCTGGCAGCCCTCGACGAGGTCGCCGCGGCGCACGATGCGAGCGTGTCGACGGTCGCGATCGCCTGGCTACTCAGCAAGCCGAACGTCGTGGCGCCCGTCGTCTCGGCGAGCAGCGCCGAGCAGGTGTTCGACCTGGTGGCCGCGCCCGACGTGCGGCTCACCCGCCACGAGCTCACCAAGTTGGATCGGGCGAGCGAACCGCGGCGCTGATCCCGCTCGTCGCCCGCTCGCGCCAAGCGCGCTCGCGAGCACGGGCGGCGCTCGGTGAGCAGCGGGTGGTTGTCAGCGGATCAGGCCGGTCAGTTGACGCCGGGGATGTGCAGCCAGCCAAGCGCCAGGATCAGGTAGATCACGGTGAGCAGGAGCGAGACCGCCGTGATGCCGACGCCCGAGCGACGCGTGCTGCCTCGCAGCACGAGCTGCAGCACGAGCAGGATCCCCATGATGATCACCAGTGTGATGATCGCGACGGGCACGTTGATGAAGAACGACAGGATGACGAGCCCGCCGGCGATGATCTCGAGCACAGCGAGGATGGGCGTACCGCGCCCGCGGACGCGGATGATGCCGTCGATCACGGCGAGGGCGGCAGCGGCGAACAGGATGATGGCGAGCCAGGGCATGAGGGGGTGTCCTTTCGGGTCGCCCCACACTCTTCCACCGGTGACCGGACGGTTCAGTAGATGCCCAGCCAACATCCAGGCGCGGCCGGATGGTCTCGCTCAGGGGGCGGCGACCGCCAGATCAGCGCCGAGCGTCGCCGAGGACGCGATCGAATGCGCGTACCAGAGCCGTGGTCGCCGCAATCGGATCGCCCGCGTAGCCACCGGTCATCGCGCCGTCGCGGGCCAGGATGAGATCGTCAGCCGCATCGCCGGCCATTGGGTGCCCGATGCTGCGCAGCAGCTGCTCGAGCACGCCCACGAACCATTCGCGATGGGCGACGACCGACCGGCGGACCGGATGCATGGCATCCGAGAACTCAGCAGCGGCGTTGATGAAGGGGCAGCCCCGGAATTCGGCGGACGAGATCTGGTCGGCGATGCTCTCTTGGAGGGCGCGCAGTACCCGGCCGGCCTCGACGTGCTGCTCAAGCAGGTCGGCGAGCGCGTCGACGGATAGGCGGTGGCGGTGGTCGACGTAGTCGCCGATCAGCCGATCCTTCGAGCCGTAGTGCTTGTAGAAGGTCGCCTTGGTGACGCTGGACGAGCTGATGAGGCGGTCGACGCCGACCGCGCGGATGCCCTCGTCGTAGAAGAGCAGGTCCGCGGTATCGAGGATCCGCTGTTTCGCGGGTGCCAGAACGGCCGGACGGGCCGGGCGCTCGATCTCGATCATGATGGTCATTTGGTCCTCAGGTGGGTTGCTGCCCCCGTGCGCCACGGCCGTCTGGGGGAAACGGTCGCGGCTACACGGGCGCGATTCGGGTTGCACTCGAAACAGCGACGTCGCACGAGAACTGATGACGGGCGACGCTGCGAGACGTGGGGCGACATCTCACCTGGGAAACCGCTTCGGCTAGGTTCCGAATTGCTTTCCCTGATTCACGAGCATAGCACTGAGGACAGACAGACTTGTCTGTCATCCGCATCTGCCTGTACCCCAATCCGGGTGTCGTGGGCGCGGCGCGCGCCCCGGGGTCCGAGGCTCGGACGCATGACGTAGGCTCAGCGCGATGAACGGCGCCGTGTCTCTTCCCCTCGACCTGAGCGAGCTGCGGCTCACGGCATCCGGAGGGTCGCTGGTGCGTCGCAGCGTGCTGCCAAGCGGCGTCCGCATCCTGAGCGAGCAGGTGCCCGGGTCGCAGAGCGCGACGGTTGGCTTCTGGGTCGCCGTGGGTTCCCGCGATGAGCAGCCCGCCACCTACGGCTCGACGCACTTCCTCGAGCATCTCCTGTTCAAGGGCACCCCGAGCCGTACCGCGCTCGAGATCGCGGTCGCCTTCGACGAGGTCGGCGGCGAGCACAACGCGATGACCGCCAAGGAGTACACCTGCTACTACGCGAAGGTCCGCGATCAGGACCTTCCGATGGCCCTGGCAGTGCTGGCCGACATGTTCACCTCCTCGATCATCGATCCCGAGGAGTTCGAGAGCGAGCGCGGCGTCATCCTCGAAGAGCTGGCGATGGCTGACGACGATCCCTCGGATGTCGTGAGCGAGCGGTTCTTCGAGGCCGTCTTCGGCGCGCACCCGCTCGGCCGTCCGATCGGCGGCAGCCCGGAGTCCATCGGCGCCGTCGGCCGCGAGGCGGTCTGGGAGCATTACCGCGCGAACTACCGACCGCAAGACCTGGTGGTCACCGTAGCTGGGGCGGTCGATCACGACATCCTGGTTGCCGGAATCACCAGCGCGCTCGAGACCGCGGGCTGGGATCTCGGCGTACCGGGCACCCCCGTCGAGCGGCGCCACCCGGGTTCTGTCGCGTCCGGCGGGCTGGTGCAGGGCAGCCCGCGCACGATCGTGGAGCGCCCCACCGAGCAGGTGAACCTGCTGCTCGGGGTGCAGGGGCTCGCGGCATCCGATGACCGCCGCCCGGCCATGACCGTGCTGAACTCGGTGCTCGGTGGCGGCATGTCGTCGCGCCTGTTCCAGGAGGTGCGCGAGAAGCGCGGCCTGGCCTACTCGGTGTACTCCTTCGCGGCCGGCTACTCCGACGCGGGTCTGATGGGCCTGTACGCCGGATGCTCGCCCCAGAAGTCGGCGGACGTGGCCGAGTTGATGCTCGGCGAGTTCCACCGCCTTGCCGCCGACGGCATCACCGACGAGGAGCTGTCGCGCGCGCAGGGCCAGCTCGGGGGAGGGTCGGCGCTCGCCCTTGAGGACTCCGACTCGCGCATGACACGCCTCGGCCGCAGCGAGCTCACCTTCGGCGAGTTCTCGGACCTCGACGAGACGCTCCGCCGCCTTGCGAGTGTGACCACCGCGCAGGTTCAGGAACTCGCGCAGGAGCTCGTCGCGCGTCCGCTTTCGGTTGCCGCCGTCGGCGCCATCGCCGACTCGACCTTCGACGGACTGATCTCCCCGTCCGGCGACACGACTGCTGCCGCCTGATGTCGCGTTATCTCTACCTCGTCCGCCACGGTGAGCAGCAGGATGCCGAATACGGTGTTCACGACGGTCCGCTGAGCCCGCGCGGTGTGCGCCAGGCCCATGCGATCGCGGAGCGCCTCGGCGGCGTCCCGTTCACCGGCGCTTTCACCTCACCCCTGCAACGCGCGCAGGAGACCGCTCGCATCATGACGGAGCGCCTGCCCGCCCTCGAACCTCAGCGGTCCACGCTTCTCATGGACTGCATCCCCTCCGGCCCCGGTGTCGACATGCCGCACGCCTTCGAGCCGTTCTTCGGCGGGGTGACCGAGGCCGAGATCGACGCCGGTCGCGCCCAGATGGCCGACGCGACTGCCGAGTGGATGACGCCCTCCCGCGAGGACACCCACGAGTTGATGATCACCCACAACTTCGTCATCGGGTGGTTCGTGCGCGAGACCTTCGGCGCCGCGGACTGGCGCTGGCTCGGCGTGAACCAGGCGAACTGCGGGCTGACGATCATCCGCGTGCGCTCGGCCAAGCCGCCGGTGCTCGTGGCGCACAACGACCTCGGGCACCTGCCGCCCGAACTGCGCACCGGCCTGCCGATCGAGCAGCCGTACTGAGCCGACTCGCTGGGTCATAGTCGGGGCAGTGGCAGCAGCTCCGCGGCGGTCGTGTCTGGCAGATCCGGGAACCGAGTCCGCGTCGCATCGTCGGAGAAGGTCATGTCGTCGCGATCCATCGTCAGGGCGGCGCGAGCTTGCCGACCGAGTTCGGGACGCACTCGGCCCACGGTGTTGGCCATCGCATACAGGGCCGGCCGGGGCAGGTGGCGCGGCTTCGTGAGTTCACCTCGGTGGGCGGCGACCATGCTGGCCAACCGGTCGAAGGTGAGATTGTCGGGACCGCCGATCTCGAACCGCTGGCCGCGGGTCGCGGGGTCTGCGACGACGCGATCGACAAGTGCGGCGACGTCGCGAACGGAAACGAAGTTGATGGGATTCTGTCCGCGGCCGAAGACCAGCGGTCGATTGCGACGCCCCGCGGTGAGGGTGAGCAGTTCGATCCAGAGCTCAAGGAACGCGGTGGACCGCACGATCGTCGCGGGGACGCCACTGGCAGCCAGCGCGGTTTCGGCGGCGTATTTCATCCGGAACAACTCCATCGGGCTCTCCGCCCTGGCACCGACCACCGACACGAGCACGACGTGGGCACCGGCCGCACGGGCAGCGTCGATCAGATGGATGTTGCCGTCACGGTCCACCGACGTGGGCGTCGTCCGGCCTGGCCCGGCAAACCCGTGCACCGCCGAGATGGCGATATCGGCTCCAGCAACCGCCCGCGTGGCGGCCGTGGGGTCTCGTACATCTCCGCGGAACACCTCGACCTGCTCGCCGACCAGGTGGGCGGCCCGCTGCGGGTCCCGAGTCAGGACCCGCACGCCCACACCCCGGGCCACGAGCTGCGTGACCACCTGCGTGCCCAGCCGCCCCGTTCCTCCGGCGACGAGCGCGAGCCCGGTCATGTCCCACCTGGGCTGACTTGGCGGCGAACTGCGGAATCGACATCTTCGCGAGTGTCGTCGACCGGTTCGAGGAAGAACCGCGCACTGGCAATCAGGCCGTGGCGGACAATGAAAATAATTACACCGCGCATGAGATGTGCTGAACCATCCGGACGGGTGCCCCGGTGCTCCCACTCACTCCACACCGCTTCGCCGTCTGCGACCGACGCCACGATCCGGGTGGATACGTCAGGAATCGCTCCCAGGATTTGCGCCCAGTTGCGCGCCACTTGCGTTTGACCCGTGAAGCCGCGGGCAGGATGCAAGGGCGTGTCGTTGCGGTAGTCGCCCGCGAAGCACGCGACTATCGCCCCGAGGTCATGCGCGTTTGTGGCGTCGCGCAACCCCTCGACGACCGCGACCGGTCCTAGGTCAGCCAATGACATCGTGTCTCCGATCGAGGGCCGGCCAGCGGACCGTGATCCTGTTGCAACCACCGGACGTCTGCCTCGAGTGATTCGGCGTCAGTGCGCTAGATTGGTTCCATGAGTATGGAATCAAAGTCGGAGACTGTCAAGCCGCGGCGGTACCACTCCCACCGACGACGCGAACAGGCGCTCCGCACCAGACAGGCGGTCGTTGACGCAGCACAATCGCGATTCCTCCGGGACGGGTACAGCATGACCACGATCGCCTCCATCGCCCAGGACGCCGGCACCTCGGTCGACACGATCTACAAGTCCTTCGGTGGTAAGGCCGGAGTTCTGCGGGTCATGTGCGAGGACGCACTTGTCGGCCCCGGGCCGATTCCCGCTGAGCAGCGCTCGGACGCGATGCAAGCGGCCGAGACCGACCCCGCCCAGATGTTGCGCGGACTCGGCGCGTTGACCGCCGAAGTCGCCCCGCGGATCGCCCCGCTGCTGTTACTGCTGGCCACGGCGGCCGAATCCGATCACGTGGTCGCCCAGCTGAGAGCGGAGCTCGACACCGCAAGGCTCGACCGCATGACCAAGGTCGCCCGCACACTGGTCGGGAAGACGCCACTACGCGATGGCTGGTCTGTTGAGGAGGCCGCTGATGTCATGTGGACTTGCAGCTCGCCCGAGCTTTATCGCCTGCTCGTTCTCACCTGCGGCTGGACCCCTGCCCGGTACGGCCAGTTCGTCGGCGAGGCCCTTGTCGGCTCCCTGCTCGACCCTGACCTCCCCACGGTCGAACCCACGACCCTTGAAACTGTCAGGTGCCGCCTCGCGGGTCGCGCTCAGAAGTGAAAAAAGAAACAGCTGTGACCAGGAACCGCACCGCGCCGACCACCACCGCGTGCACGACGGCGATGTCGCCGAGCACGGTGTGCCGACGGAGGCTTTCCTCACACGTTCTCCTCACACGCCGGTGACGAGTCGGAGACCGGCGCCGATCTTGCCCAGCACACACGCCGAAAGATGTCCGAGCGCGTGCGGTTCGACGAACTCGCGGCTCACCGGTCCGAGCTTTGTGACAAGTGCGACCGAGTCCATTTCGAGACCCGACACCCCGGCCGGCACCAGAACGTTGCCCGGGAAGGTCTCCTGCGAGACATTGGATGTCACAGGCGCGACAAGCACCGTGTTGACCTCGGTCGCGAGGCGCCAGTTTTCTTGCAACACCACGGTGGGGCGGATTTTCACCGGTTCCGAGCCACGAAGGTGACCGAAGTCCACCCAGACGACGTCGCCGTGCTCGGTCACCACGTGGTGCGCTCGGCGGCGAGCCGGTTGTTCAGCGCTCTCGTTGCAGGTCAGCACCCGACAACCCGGAAACGAATCGGAGGGCGTACCAACGGTTCCAGGCAGTCGGGTCGTCCTCGAACTGGTGTACGGGTTGCATCCGGGTCCGGGCAACCGTGAGCGACCGGGATGTTTCCCCATTCATCAGAGCAGACCACCGCCGACACAACTCACCTCGCATTGCATCCGCCATCTCAGAGGACCTGTTCTGGCTCGTTGCCCAGGGACTTTCGTAAGTACACGTCAGCGTTGGGGTTGTCGTTGTACGCCGGGATGTCTTCATAGCCGGTCGTGCGGTACAGCCCCTGCGCCGCCTCGAGGCTTGCGTTGGTGTCGAGCACGATCTGGCGGGCGCCGAGTCCGACGGCGCGGGCCTCGAGTTCCGCGAGGAGTTCGCGACCCCAGCCCTTGCCGCGCGCGCGGTCACGCAGGTAGAGGTGCTTGACCTCCGCGCGATCGGGAGCGAGCATTCGGACCCCGCCGCAGCCGACCGCGCCGGACTCGTCGTCGACGACCAGGAAGACTCCGGCCGGCGGAGCGAACTGCGCGGGGTCGGGGAACACCGTGCGATAGGCGCCGAGGCCGCCGGGGAAGGTCTCGGCGCGCATCCGGAAGTAGTCGCTGAGAAGCTCGAGGGCGTCGTCGTCCGCGGGGGAGGCGGGGCGGTAGACGGGCATGCTCCGAGCCTATGCTGGAGGTATGGTGACCCCGTGGTGACGCCCGACCCGATCGGCGTCGCGGTTGTCGGAGCGACCGGGCGGATGGGGCGGCTCGCCATCGCGCTGATCGAGCGCAGCGATGACATGCGTGTGCACGCGGCGCTCGGCTCGTCCGACCCGATCGAGCGGATCGAGGGGGCCGACCTCGTGCTCGACCTCACCGTTCCTGCCGTGTCGCCGGAGATCGTCGGGGCTGCCCTGGATCGCGGTATCCCGGTGCTGGTGGGCACCTCGGGCTGGACCTCCGAGCGCATCACGACCCTCGCCCGGCGGCTGCAGGCGACGCCCGAACTCGGTGTCATCATCGTCCCCAACTTCTCGCTCGGCTCGGTGCTGGCGACGCTCGCCGCCACGATGCTGGCGCCCTACTTCGATTCGATCGAGATCGTCGAGGCGCACCACGAGGGCAAGGTCGACTCGCCGTCGGGCACCGCGATCCGCACCGCCGAGCTCATCGGTGCGGCGCGGGGGGATGCCGGGCCCGTGTCCGCGCCCCACGCCGACCAGCGCGCGCGCGGGCAACAGGTCGCGAGCGTGCCGATCCACAGCCTGCGGATGAGCGGGCTGCTCGCCCAGCAGGACGTGCTGTTCGGCGGCGTCGGCGAGACCGTGCGGATCAGCCACGAGACGTTCAGCGACGAGTCGTACGCGGCCGGGCTGCTGCTTGGGCTGCGCGCGGCGCCGACGGCCCGCGGCGTCGTGGTGGGGCTCGACAAGCTGCTCGACCTCGGTCGTTGAGCTGCCCTGAACCGGCGCCGACGAGCCCCCCGGCATGAGAACCCGGATCGCGGTCGTCGCGACCGTCATGCTCCTGGTGATCTACCTGATCGTGCCGCTGCGCTACGGCGTGCTGCTGGTGCAGGTGGGCACCCCGGTCGCCGTGCTGATCGGCGTCGCGCTGTTCATCCTGCCGCTGGTCGGCGCCTGGGCGCTGATCGCCGAGATCCTGTTCGGCTCCCGGGCGGCGGGGCTGGCGCGACGGCTCGAGGCGGAGGGCGGGATGCCGACCGAGGAGGTGCCGATCAGCGCGAGCGGGCGGGTCGACCGTGCCGCCGCCGACGCGCTGTTTCCAAGCTACAAGGCCGCGGTGGATGCCGACCCCGAGAACTGGCGGGTCTGGTTCCGACTGGCGCTGGCCTACGACGCGAGCGGGGACCGTCGCCGCGCACGCTGGGCGACGCGCACCGCCATCCGGCTGTCGCGGGCGTAGTCAGCGTGGCGTCGATCGCCTAGCCGGCGTCGCCTGCGACCACGGCGTCGATCGCGTCCTCGACGCGACGGTGCTTCCAGCGGAAGCCGTCCGCCTCCAGCCGCGTGGGTTCCACCCGCGCGCTGTCGAGCAGCAGCCGTTCGCCGGCCTCGCCCAACAGCTTTACGATCGGCTCGGGGATGCGGAACAAGTACGGGCGGTGCATCCGCTCGGCGTAGGCGCGGGTGATGCGGTCGCTCGTCGCAGGGATGGGCCCCGCCAGGTTCACCGCGCCGCTCAGCTTCGAGGTGAGAAGGTGGCGGATCGCGGCGGCCTCGTCGTAGAGGCTGATCCACGGCCAGTACTGACCACCTGTCGCGAACCGCGAGCCGAGGCCCATGTTGGTGAGCAGGCGCACGGGTGCGAGTCCGCCTCCGCGCGCCACGACCACGGCGGAGCGGATGTTAACGACGCGTGTTTTCTTCGGCGCGAGGGCCGCGGCAGCCTCCCACGCGGTGACGAGCTCGGGAAAGAACCCCTCGCCCGGAGCGGAGTCCTCGGTGATCTTCTGCCCGGGCCGATCGCCATAGATGCCGACCGCCGATCCGCTGATGAAGACCTTCGGCGGCGTCTTCACCTGGTTCATGGCCTCGGCGAGGGCCTGGGTCGGCTGCACCCGTGACTCGCGAAGCGTGGTCTTGTAGCTGGACGTCCACGGGATGCGGCCGACGCTCGCGCCGGACAGGTTGACTACCGCGTCCACCTCGCCAAGCACGCGGAAGTCCATCGTGCGGGCGCTCGGGGCCCAGTTGATCTCGTCCTCGGCCGTCGGCTGCCGTCGCACCAGCTTGAGCACGATGTGCCCATCCTCGCGGAGCTGGCGGGTGACCTCCGTGCCGATGAGTCCGGATGCCCCGGCGATCAGCACCCGCAGCGGGCGTCGAGGGGCCACGATCAGGCCAGGCTCGCCTCGAGGGTGATCTTGATCCCCGCGAGCGCTTGTGAGACGGGGCAGTTCTTCTTGGCGTCCTCGGCGAAGGTCTGGAACTCGTCCTCGGTGAGGCCGGGCACCTTGGCGCTCACCAGCAGGTGGCTGCCGGTGATGCCCTCGCCTGGCTGGAAGGTGACCGCTGCGGTGACCTGCAGGCTCTCGGGCGCGTGACCGGCGGTGCCGAGCGCGTTCGACAGGGCCATCGAATAGCAGGCGGAGTGCGCGGCGCCGAGCAGCTCCTCGGGAGTGGTCATGCCGGCGACGCCCTCGGCGCGCGCCTGCCAGCTGACGGGGAACTCGGCGGCATCGCTCGAGTCGAGGGACGTGGTGCCCGATCCGGTCATCAGATCGCCGAACCACAGGGTCGTTGCTTCGCTGGTGTGAGCCATGAGTCAACTCTAGGCGCGGCGCCGTTTGACCGGCAGTACTTGCTCGACGCTATGCAGCGGCGGTGCGGTTCCTGCCGACCACGCCGAGGCGGGCGAGCAGCAGGTAGATCTGGCACCCGAGGCAGTAGCCGAAGACCGAGTTGAGGAACGCCGCGATGAACGCGAAACCGGCGGCGATCGGCACAGCGATCGGCAGGCCGAGCAATGTCAGGGCGACGCCGATCAGCGTGATGGCGAAGCCGACGCCCTGCGCGAAGGTCGGCGGGATTGGATCCTCGAGCTCGCTCGGCGGCTGCACCCGGGGACGGACGAATCGCCTATACAGGCGCCCGTAGGGGTGGCGCTGCACGCCGGCGAACGCGCCCCACGCGAACAGAACCGTGATTGCGCTGAACAGGATCAGCGCGGGAAGCGCGGCACCGCCGACCGCGAGACCGATGACGACCAGGAGGAGCACGCCGGTGATCCCGGCTCCGAAGCGCGGGCTGCGCGGATCGATGCCCGTGGCGGCACTCATGCGACGGCCAGCACGCGGTCGAGCTCGGCGATGACGTGATCGCGGCGGACGGCGCCGCCGATGCGAGCGCGGACCGTGCCGTTCGCATCGAGGATGAGCGTTGTCGGAGTCTGGAGCACGTTGAACCTCGAAACCAGGTCGGGTCTGTCCACGATGTCAATCTCGATGTGACGGATGTCGTTGTCGCCGAGCTGGTCGCCGCTGATCTGGCCCAGCACACGAGCCGTGCTGCGGCAGGGGGCGCAATACTCGGACGACAGTTGCAGCAGCGTCGCGCGCCCGCCGAGCTCGACGTCGTCGATGCGGCCCGACGCCGTGCGGACCCGTCCCTGTGAGGCGCGCCAGACCAGCCCGAGCGTTGTCGCAACGGCGACGAGCCCGACGAGGACGGCGGCGATCAGCATGAGGGTGACGTTATTCGTCGACGGCCCGCGATTGCCCTGTATTGCGGACTATGACGGAATACGATCAACCCGATGAACACGCCATATGAGGACCTCCTGCGCGACACTTTCGAGACCGGCACGCAGAAGACGGATCGCACCGGCACCGGCACCCGCAGCGTCTTCGGTCGGCAGCTCCGTTACGACCTGTCCGAGGGTTTCCCGCTCATCACCACGAAGCGCGTCCACTTCAAGTCGATCGCGTACGAGCTCCTGTGGTTCCTGCGCGGCGAGAGCAACGTGCGCTGGCTGCGCGACAACGGCGTGACCATCTGGGACGAGTGGGCGGATGCCGCCGGCGAACTCGGTCCTGTCTATGGCGTGCAGTGGCGCTCCTGGCCGACCCCGTCGGGGGAGCAGATCGACCAGATCTCGGACGTCATCGAGCAGATTCGCGTCAACCCCGACTCCCGCCGGCTCATCGTCTCGGCCTGGAACCCGGCCGACATTCCCTCAATGGCGCTGGCTCCCTGCCACGCGCTGTTCCAGTTCTATGTGGCCGACGGCAAGCTGTCGTGCCAGCTCTACCAGCGCAGCGCCGACCTGTTCCTCGGCGTCCCGTTCAACATCGCCAGCTACGCGCTGCTCACCCACCTCGTCGCGGCTCAGACCGGCCTCGAGGTCGGCGACTTCGTCTGGACGGGGGGCGACTGCCATATCTACGACAACCACCTTGCGCAGGTCGACGAGCAGTTGTCCCGTGAACCGTTCCCGCTGCCACGTCTTGCCATCACTACGAAGCGCGACAGCATCTTCGACTACACCTTCGAGGATCTCGAGATCCTCGACTACCAGCACCACCCCGCGATCCGTGGCGCCGTCGCGGTCTGAGGCGGGCACCGTGACCATCGCGCTGATCTGGGGCCAGGCGTCGAACGGCGTCATCGGCTTGGACGGCGACATGCCCTGGAGCGTTCCGGAGGATCTCGCGCGCTTCCGCCGACTCACGATGGGCTCGGCTGTGATCATGGGCCGCCGCACCTGGGACTCGATCGAGCCCCGCTTCCGCCCCCTCCCCGGGCGCCGCAACATCGTCGTGACGCGAGACCGGTCCTGGGTCGCCGAGGGCGCGGAGGCCGCCCACTCGATCGACGAGGCCCTCGCCCTCGACGACATCCTGTGGGTCATGGGCGGAGCCGAGATCTACGCCGCCACGATCGACCGCGCCGACCGCCTCGAAGTCACCGAGATCGCGATCACGCCGACCGGGGATGCGTTCGCCCCGACGATCGATCCGCACGCCTGGAAGCAGACCCCCGAGTCGTTGGATGCTGCGTGGCTCACCTCGCACAGCGGTCTCGACTACCGCTTCCTGAGCTACACCCGCGCCTGACGCGCCGTCGCCTCGGCCCGCCGGCGCGCTGCCCGCCCCGCCCGGCCCCCGCCCCGCCCCACGCGCCCGCTGACCGCCACACTCACCGAAATCGGCCACCAACTAGTCCACCCTCCTCCGGCTGGCCGCGCGATTTCCCGGTGGCGGAATCCGTCGATCTGAGACCGGCCGCACGCGGCCAGGCTGACCGCGTGTATATCGTCGAGACCGCGCTTCGTCGCGCCGGGGGAATCGCGAGGGCATCCGAACTCATCGCGGCGGGCATCGATCCCGCTCTGCGCGAGGCGTTCCGGCTCGGGGGCACGCTCGCCTGCATCAGCGCGCCCCAGCACTACGGGGTTCACGACGGGGACGGCCGTCTCCACCTGGCGATAAGGGCAGACGGTTGCAGGCCAGAGCCCCACGGCGTCGTCGTGCATTGGACCCGCACTCCACTGGATCTGAGCCGACCGGCTGTTCCGCGCGAGGAGGCGGAGAGGCAGGCAGCACGCTGCGGGGCGCGGGAGGCAGCGCAGGCCGGTAGCCTGGAGCGCGTGTCGACGCCAGAGAACCCCTTCGGACAGGTGCTCGTCGCGCTCGTGACACCGTTCACGGCCGACGGCGAGGTGTACTGGCCCGACGTCGAGAAGCACATCGACGACGTGATCAACCACGGCGCAGACGGCATCGTCGTGACCGGGACCACCGGGGAGACCAGCACGCTGACCGATCCGGAGAAAATCCGGCTCGTCGAGGTCGCGAAGTCGGTCGCGAACGGCCGCGCGAAGGTCATCACGGGGGGCGGCTCGAATGAGACCGCGCACGCGATCGAGCTGTACAAGAACAGCGAGAAGGCAGGCGCCGACGGCGTCATGATCGTCACGCCCTACTACAACAAGCCGACGCAGGCGGGGGTGCTCACGCACTTCCGGATGATCGCCGACGCGACCGATCTGCCGGTGATCCTGTACGACATCCCGGGGCGAACCGGCATCCCGATCAATTACGAGACGATCCTCCGCGCGGCGAAGCACCCCAACATCCGGGCCGTCAAGGATGCCAAGGGCGACCTCAGCGAGGTCAGCCGCGTGCTCAACCAGACTGAGCTGCTCTACTTCGCGGGCGACGACGCCAACGCGCTCCCGACGCTCGCGATCGGCGGCACCGGGCTCATCGGGGTCACGGCGAACATCGCCCCCGCCCCGTACCGCACCATGATCGACGCGGTCAACAACAACGATCTCGCGACCGCCATCGCGGCGCACCGCGCGCTCGAACCGCTAGTTCGCGCGACGATGACGCACGTTCCCGGCACCGTCGCGACCAAGTACATCCTGCACGGGCTCGGACGCATCTCGAGCCCGCGCGTGCGACTGCCCCTCGTCGGCCCGGAAGAATCCGAGGCCGCCCTCATCGAAGACGAGATCGCTCTCGTCGGCGCGATCCCGGGCGTCGACTTCACCAACTTCCGCCCCGACCGCAACGCCGCCGCAGGTGGCGCGCTGCCCAAGGTCGCAGGCACCACCCGCTAACCAAGGACTTCATGCCCGGCACCGAAATCTTTACCCCGCCCGCCCTCGCCGCAGGAACCCTGCGTGTGACCCCTCTCGGAGGTCTCGCCGAGATCGGTCGCAACATGACCGTGTACGAGATGGACGGCAAGCTCCTCATCGTCGACGCCGGCGTGCTCTTCCCGGAGGAGCACCAGCCAGGGGTCGATCTGATCCTGCCCGACTTCACGCCAATCCGTGATCGTCTCGACGACATCCTCGGGGTCGTCCTCACGCACGGCCACGAGGACCACATCGGCGCCGTCCCGTACCTCCTCAAACTGCGTAAAGACATCCCGCTGCTCGGCTCCCAGCTCACGCTCGCGCTCGTCGAGGCGAAGCTGAAAGAGCACAGGATCACGCCGTACTCGCTTACCGTGAAGGCCGGCCAGATCGAGAAGCTCGGCCCGTTCGAGCTCGAGTTCGTGGCCGTCAACCACTCCATCCCGGATGCGCTGGCCGTTGCCATCCGCACCCAGGCCGGCCTGGTGCTTCACACCGGCGACTTCAAGATGGATCAGCTGCCGCTCGATAACCGCATCACCGATCTGCGCGCCTTCGCGCGGCTCGGCGAAGAGGGCGTCGACCTGTTTCTCCCGGACTCGACGAATGCCGACGTCCCCGGATTCACGCCGCTCGAGCGCGACATCGGACCGGTGCTCGAAGCCGTGATCGCCAAGGCGAAGCGCCGCGTGATCATCGCTAGCTTCTCGAGCCATGTGCACCGCGTGCAGCAGGTGCTGGATGCCGCCTCCAAAAACGGTAGGCAAGTCGCCCTGGTCGGCCGCTCGATGGTGCGCAACATGGGCATCGCCGCGGACCTCGGCTACCTCAAGGTGCCGGACGGCGTGCTCGTTGAGCTCAAGAAGGCGCTCGAGCTGCCGGACGACCGCATCGTGTATATGAGCACCGGATCCCAGGGCGAGCCGATGGCCGTGCTGGCGCGCATGGCCAACCAGGAGCACCAGATCGAGATCGCCGAGGGCGACACGGTGATCCTGGCATCCAGCCTGATCCCCGGCAACGAGAACGCGGTCTACCGGGTCATCAACGGGCTCACCAAGCTCGGTGCGAACGTCGTACACAAGGGCAACGCGAAGGTGCACGTCTCCGGTCACGCGGCCGCGGGTGAACTGCTTTACTGCTTCAACATCATCAAGCCGAAGAACGTCATGCCGGTGCACGGCGAATACCGCCATCTGATGGCCAACGCGGCGCTCGCGATCGAGACCGGCGTGCCTGCCAAGAACACGATCGTGGGGGAGAACGGCATCGTCGTCGACCTCAAGGACGGCGTCGCCCGGGTCGTCGGGCAGCTCGACCTCGGATTCGTCTACGTCGACGGCTCCTCGGTCGGCGAGATCACGGATGCCGACCTCAAGGATCGCCGCATCCTCGCCGAGGAGGGCTTCATCTCGATCTTCATCGCGATCGACAGCCAGACCGGTCGCGTGATCGTCGGACCCGAGATCCAGGCCCGTGGTTTCGCCGAGGACGAGTCGGTCTTCGATGACGTGAAGCCGCAGGTTCTGAAGGCGCTCGAGGAGGCTGCGCGCAACGGCACCCGCGACGCCCACGGCTACAGCCAGGTCGTGCGGCGCACGGTCGGACGCTGGGTCAACACGCAGCACCGCCGGCGTCCGATGATCATCCCGGTGGTCATCGAGGCGTAGCCGCCGGGTCTTTTCGACACTTGTTCGCCGCAACAGCTTCCAGGTGAAGACGTCGGTCGCGACGAGCAGCAGGTCGAAGATCTCGGGGCGTCACGGAGGGCGGTGAAACCGCAATCGCCTCGGTGCGAACACCCCGCCCAGCCTCCCGGGCGCGGGCCGCGCCCGCAGGTACCGTGACTGCATGGCCACCAGTACCCGGTCGTCGTCCCCGCGCGCGCGCACCAGCACCTCACGCAACTCCGGCGCGCGCACGACCGCGCGCTCGACGCCGGCGCGCAGCCAACCGACGAAGAAGCTCCCGGCCACGGCCGCGCAGAACAAGAATCTCGTGACCGTCGACGAACCGGGGCTGCTCAGCAGCGCCTGGCTCGGCCTGGCACACATCGCCGGGGGAGCGGCGCGGCTCTTCGGCAAAGAGACGCTCTCCAAAGAGGAGCGCCGCGATGGCGTGCCCTTCCTGCTGCTGCTGCTCGCTGTCGCCGGAGCGGTCGTCGAATGGTTCTTCGCGACCAACGACGTCGCCATCGCGCTGGACGCGTACACCTTCGGCGGGCTCTTCGGCCGCGTCGCCTTCGCGCTCCCCGTGATCATGCTGGTATTCGCGGTCTGGCTGTTCCGGCATCCGGCGACCGTGCACGACAACACGCGCATCGGCATCGGCCTCGGCCTGCTGCTGACGACCATCAGCGGACTCAGCCACATCTTCGGCGGCAGCCCTCAGCCCGCGCAGGGCGCTGTCGCTCTGGCGCACGGCGGCGGCATCATCGGCTGGATCGTCGGCCAGCTGTTCGTGCAGACCAACCTCGCCTGGCTCGGCGTGATCGTGTTCGGAGCCTTCCTGTTGCTCTCGCTGTTCATCATCACCAAGACGCCTCCGAACCGGATCGGATGGCGCCTCCGCGAGCTCTACGCGTACCTGTTCGGCGCCCAGGCGCCCGAACCGCGCGAGAAGGCCGCGCCCGGTTCGACCGACGCGCAGGAGTTCGGCTCCCTCAGCGACCTCGGCCTCGAGATGGACGACCCGGCCTCCATGCCCTGGTGGCGTCGAGGCAAGCCGAAGCACGCAGAGCCCGCCTTCGACAGTCCTGTCGTGGGTGCGGATCAGGCGACCGAGATCATCGACCACACGCAGCGCGAGGCGTTCGACATCGAGCTGCTCGAGGAGCTCGTGCGCGCCGAGGACGCCGTCAAGCGTTTCACCGGCGAAGTGGATGGCGCGACCAGCATCCGCGAGGACGGGGCGGCCGCGCCGCTCTCGGGCTTCGGCACCGCGACCGAGCGCGGAGCGGCGGGGCAGTTCGACGGGGCACCCGGCGCACCCTCGACCCCGACGGCCCGGCCGAGCAGCCCGCGCCGCGCGTACCGGCTGCCCGGGGCATCCATCCTCTCGGCGGGGACGCCGCCGAAGGCCAAGACGCCCGCCAACGACGAGGCGATCGCCGCGATCACTAGCGTGCTGAACCAGTTCCAGGTGGATGCGCGCGTCACCGGCTTCAGCCGCGGCCCGAGCGTCACGCGCTACGAGATCGAGCTCGGTCAGGGTGTGAAGGTGGAGCGCGTCACGGCGCTTGCCAAGAACCTGTCGTACGCGGTCGCCTCGAACGAGGTCAACATCCTGTCGCCGATTCCGGGCAAGAGCGCGATCGGCATCGAGATCCCGAACAAGGATCGCGAGATCGTGTCCCTGGGCGATGTGCTGCGCTCGGGCGCGGCCTCCAAGAGCGTGCACCCGATGACGATCGGGCTCGGCAAGGACGTCGAAGGCGGCTTCGTCGTCGCGAACATGGCCAAGATGCCGCACCTCCTGGTGGCCGGAGCGACCGGATCCGGCAAGTCCAGCTTCATCAACTCGATGATCACCAGCGTGCTGATGCGCGCCAAGCCCGCCGAGGTGCGGATGGTGCTCATCGACCCGAAGCGCGTCGAGCTGGCCGCCTACGAGGGCGTCCCGCACCTCATCACTCCCATCATCACGAACCCGAAGAAGGCGGCGGAAGCGCTGCAGTGGGTCGTGAAAGAGATGGACATGCGGTACGACGACCTGGCATCGTTCGGGTTCCGCCACATCGATGACTTCAACCGCGCCGTGCTGGCGAACGAGGTTGTGCTGCCGGTCGGTTCGGAGCGTCAGCTGCAGCCGTATCCGTATCTGCTGGTCGTCGTCGACGAGCTCGCCGACCTCATGATGGTCGCCCCGCGCGACGTCGAGGACTCGATCGTGCGCATCACGCAGCTGGCGCGCGCGTCCGGCATCCACCTCGTGCTCGCGACCCAGCGTCCCTCCGTCGACGTCGTCACGGGACTCATCAAGGCGAACGTGCCCTCTCGGCTGGCCTTCGCGGTGTCGAGCATGACCGACTCGCGCGTCATCCTGGATCAGCCGGGCGCCGACAAGCTGATCGGGCAGGGCGACGGGCTCTTCCTGCCGATGGGCGCCTCGAAGGCGATCCGCGTACAGGGCGCGTGGGTCTCCGAGGAGGAGATCGCGGCGGTCGTCGCGCACGTCACCGAGCAGGCCAGGCCCGAGTACCGCGAGGATGTCGCGGTGGTGGCAGAGAAGCGTGAGGTCGATGGCGACATCGGCGACGACCTCGATGTGCTGCTGCAGGCCGTGGAGCTCGTGGTGAGCACGCAGTTCGGGTCGACCTCGATGCTGCAGCGCAAGCTGCGTGTCGGCTTCGCGAAGGCGGGCCGGCTGATGGATCTCATGGAGTCACGCGAGATCGTCGGCCCAAGCGAGGGCTCGAAGGCGCGCGATGTGCTCGTGACGCCCGAGCAGCTCGGCCAAATCATCGCGTCGCTGCGGGGCGACGGGCCCGCTGTCTCCCTTCCGTCGAACTCGGCGCGGGCTCCGCAGCCGAGTTCCCCGCAGCCTGGGGCTTACTCCCAGGATCCGGTCGCCGACATGACGAACGGATACCCTGTGGACGATGGCCCCTCGGCTGAGGACGCCTGGTCTCTCACCGGCAGGGAGTAGCGCATGGCGGACTCCGCCGATTCTCCCGCTGGGCCGAGCACTCCTCGCGAGAATCCGCCGCGGGTCAATCCGATGCGAGGGCGTGTCGTCTCCAAGGGCGACACCACGGCCAGCGCGGGCAACATCGCCAACATCGTCACCGTGATCCGGATCCTGCTGGCGCCCGTTTTCATCGTGCTGCTGCTCGAAGACGGCGGTAAGGACGGCTACCTCCGATACATCGCGGCGATCGTCTTCGTCTTCGCCATCGTCACGGACTCGGTCGACGGCCTGCTCGCACGTCAGCGCAACCTGGTCACCGACCTCGGCAAGCTGATCGACCCCATCGCCGACAAGGTGCTCACGGGTGGCGCGCTAGTTGGACTGTCGATCCTGGGCGAGGTCCCGGTGTGGATCACCGTCGTGATCCTGGCCCGCGAGGTCGGGATCACGGTGTTCCGCTTCATCGCCCTGCGCGACCGGGTGATCGCGGCATCCTGGCTCGGCAAGGTCAAGACGGTGGCGCAGGCCGTCGCCATCTCGTTCGCCCTGTTCCCGCTCTGGCAATTCCTCGGCGACTGGATCAACGTCGTCAACGCGGTGCTGATCGTGATCGCGCTCGTGCTGACCGTCGTCAGCGGCGTCGAATACCTGTGGCAGGCCTATCGGGTGGGACGCGCCAAGCGCGTTGAGCTGCCGGAGTAGTCGCGTGAGCGATTCCCACGAACTCGCGGTGCGCCTCATCGGCGAGCTGACGCGGCGCCGGCTGACCATCGCGGTCGCCGAATCGCTCACCGGTGGGCTGGTCGTGGCCGAGCTGGTGTCTGTCCCGGGCGCGTCGGCCGTGGTTCGCGGGGCAGTCGTGGCGTACGCGACCGAATTGAAGACCAGTTTGCTGGGAGTGGATGCCGATCTGCTCGCCGAGCGGAGTCCGATCGACCCGGAGGTGGCCAGGCAGATGGCCGAGGGCGTCCGCCAGCGCCTCGGGCACGATGGGGCCCCCGCGGACATCGGGCTTGCGACGACTGGCGTTGCAGGGCCCGACACCCAGGATGGGCATCCGGTAGGCGAGGTCTGGATCGGGGTCGCTTTCGGCGGCGCAGTCACGGCGCACGGACTCCGGTTGAAAGGGGATCGGGCATCCATCCGATCGGCGTCCGTCTCCGAATCCCTTGCGCGAGTGCTGGAGCTGCTCCCGGAATAGCGGGAGTTTCGATCACGTTACAGAGTGTGTCGTCACAGCAAAGTCCGAGGCGGCACGATTTAGAGTTCAGGCAGCACCCGGGATAGAATTGCCCCCCGGTTTGAGATGAAAAGGAGGACAGCATGGTTCTGGTCCGTCAGGAAATCGGCGATGTTCTCCGTGACTTCCGCCTGCAGAAGGCGATGACCCTGCGTCAGGTCGCGAGCCGCGCGAGCGTGGCGCTCGGCTACCTGAGCGAGGTGGAGCGCGGTCAGAAGGAGGCCAGCTCAGAGATCTTGGCATCGGTTGCCGATGCTCTCGACACTCCCATCTCGGTGATCATGCGCGAAGTGGGTGACCGCCTCGCGATCATCGAAGGTGTGACGATCGTCCCCGACACGCTTCCCGACGAGCTCGTCGCGGAGTTCGACGCGGATCTCGCGATCCGCTAGTCCCTCGATTTCAGTTTCACGACGGCTCCGGCTCCGGTCGGGGCCTTTGTCGTGTGTGCGGCGTGGCTCGCGCCTCGCGCCCCGCCTCGCCCCGCGCCCGCCGCGCCCAAAAGACACCTTTGCGCCGAAACTCGACGGTCAACCGAGTGTTCTCGGCGCAAAGGGTGCCTCTCGGCGAACCACCGCGTTCAGCGCGCCGGGCCCGGCACGGGATGATGGATCCATGAAGCTGTCCGAGTTCGACGTGGCGATCGCCGAGGAGTTCGGCAACTTCGGGCGCGTCCTGCGGCGCGACACGGTCGTCGTCGCTCTCGGCAACCGGACTCCGGATGAGGCCCTCGCCGCCGGTCTGCCCGCCCGCGAGGTGTGGTTCGCCCTGTGCGCGGCGCAGGATGTGCCGCCGGACCGCTGGCACGGCGCGGGCCGTCCAAAGCCCGCGCGCGGCTGAATCGCCGCTCCTCTCGTCGTGCCGCCCCGCGGCTTCGGACCGCGACACGCCGCGTTCGGCTCGTTCGAACATCCATTCGGATGTCGGCTAGTCTCCTCAACAAGGTCGTTCGAAGACGAGTTGTGCACGTGATGCCCGTCGGTCCCGAGAAATGTCGGAGCCCGGGCATAGCGTCACCACTACGAAGCACGACCAGCCCTGTCGCGAAAGCACCGACCTTGCAGTACCGGTCGGCACGGGAACGGCAGCCTATGGGCGCACCATCATGGCACCGGTCGCAGTCGCAGAGATTGCGGCGGCCACAACATAGAAGGAGACGGGCCATGCCCTCACCAGCAGACCGCGAGAAGGCTCTCGAGACCGCACTCGCTCAGATCGACCGTCAGTTCGGCAAGGGTTCCGTGATGCGGTTGGGCAGCGACGAGCGCGCCCCCGTCGCCGTGATCCCCACCGGTTCCATCGCGCTGGATGTCGCGCTCGGCATCGGCGGGCTGCCCCGTGGGCGCATCGTCGAGATCTATGGTCCCGAGTCGTCGGGCAAGACCACGCTCACGCTGCACGCCATCGCCAACGCGCAGAAGGCTGGCGGTATCGCGGCCTTCATCGACGCGGAGCACGCACTCGACCCCGAGTACGCCAAGAAGCTCGGCGTCGACATCGACTCCCTCCTTGTCTCACAGCCCGACACGGGTGAGCAGGCGCTCGAGATCGCCGACATGCTGGTGCGTTCCGGCTCAATCGACCTGATTGTCATCGACTCTGTGGCGGCGCTCGTGCCTCGCGCCGAGATCGAGGGCGAGATGGGCGACACACACGTCGGTCTGCAGGCGCGCCTGATGTCCCAGGCCCTCCGCAAGCTCACCGGTGGGCTCAGTCAGACCGGCACCACGATGATCTTCATCAACCAGCTCCGCGAGAAGATCGGTGTGTTCTTCGGCAGCCCCGAGACCACCTCGGGCGGCAAGGCGCTCAAGTTCTACGCCTCGGTGCGCCTCGACATCCGTCGCATCGAGACCCTAAAAGATGGCACGGAGGCGGTAGGTAACCGCACCCGCGTCAAGGTCGTCAAGAACAAGATGGCGCCGCCGTTCAAGCAGGCCGAGTTCGACATGATCTACGGCGAGGGCATCTCCCGCGAGGGCGGTCTCATCGACATGGGTGTCGAGCAGGGCTTCGTCCGCAAGTCCGGCGCCTGGTACACCTACGAG
>JANXTR010000054.1 GCA_025352325.1 Microbacteriaceae bacterium
CTCCTTCGCGGTCGAGCAAAGCAGCCCGGTGCGCAGCGCGCGCCAGACCGAGGTCTTCGAGCGGCTCATCGACCTGACGCTGGAGCGCGGCTTCGCGCGGTACACGCTCGAGGAGGCGGCGATCGTGCTGCGCTGCTCGAAGTCGACGATCTATGTGCTGGCCGGCACGCGCGAGCAGCTGATCCGGGCCGTCGTGGTGGCGTTCTTCCGACGCGCGGCGGAGCGCGTCGAGCAGCGGGTGGCCGCGGAGTCCGACCCGGTGCGGCGCATCGAAACCTACCTGCTGGCCGTCGCCGACGAGCTGCGGCCGGCATCCGCGGAGTTCATGGATGATGTGGCGGCGTTCTCACCCACCCGCGAGATCTACGAGCGCAACACCGCGATCGCGGCCGAGCGCGTGAAGCAGCTCATCTTGGACGGCATCGAGAGCAGGGCGTTCCGCGACGTGCCGACTGCGTTCATCGCCGAGGTGGTGAGCTCGGTGATGGTCCGGATCCAGCAGCGGGCCGTCGCGCGCAACACCGGCCTGAGCGATGCCGAGGCCTACGCCGACCTGGCGAGCCTGGTCGTGAACGGGATCATCCGCTCCACCGTCTAAACCTTCGGCACCCGGATGATCAGCGCGTCGCCCTGACCGCCGCCGCCGCAGAGCGCTGCCGCCCCGATGCCGCCGCCGCGCCGCTGGAGCTCGAGCGCGAGGTGCAGCACGAGGCGGGCGCCCGACATCCCGATCGGATGCCCGATCGCGATCGCCCCACCGCTCACGTTGACCCGTGCCGGGTCGACGCCGAGTTCCGTCGTGGATGCCAGACCGACGGCCGCGAAAGCCTCGTTGATCTCGATCAGGTCGAGGTCGGCGGGAGTGATGCCCTCGCGCGCGCAGGCGGCCGCGATGGCGTTCGCCGGCTGGGACTGGAGCGACGAGTCTGGGCCGGCGACCATGCCATGGGCGCCGATCTCGGCGAGCCAGGCGAGGCCCAGGGAGTCGGCGTGCGCCCTGTCCATGACGACCATCGCGCACGCGCCATCCGAGATCGGGGAGGCATTGCCCGCCGTCACGGTACCGTCTGCCCGGAAGGCGCCCGGCAGTTTCGCGAGCGTCTCGACCGTGGTGTCGGGGCGGATCCCCTCGTCGCGCTGGACGACGACGGGAGACCCGCGTCGCTGCGGCACCGACACCGGGACGACCTCGTCGGAGAACTCGCCGGCATCCCAGGCGGCCGCCGCGCGCTGGTGCGAGGCCGCGGCGAACCCGTCCTGGGAGGCGCGACTCAGCGGCGCGCGATCGTTGACCGTCTCGGTCAGCAGGCCCATCGCCTCGCTCGTGAAGGCATCCTCGAGACCATCGACCGCCATGTGATCGACCATCGTGATCGCCCCGAATTTGGTGCCGACTCGGGAGCCCTTCAGCAGGTGCGGTGCCTGCGACATCGACTCCTGGCCGCCCGCCACGATCGTGGTCGCGTCGCCCGAGCGGATGAACTGGTCGGCCATGATCACGGCCTGGATGCCAGACAGGCACACCTTGCTGACAGTCGTCGACGGCACGCCCATCGGGATGCCGCCCGCCACCGCCGCCTGCCGTGCGGGCAGCTGCCCCGCGCCGGCGGTCAGCACCTGGCCCATGATCACGTAGTCGACGTCGGATCCCCCGACGCCCGCCTTCTCCAGCGCGCCCGCGATGGCGACGCCACCGAGCTCGGCCGCGCTCAGGGTCGACAGCCCTCCAAGGAGTTTTCCGATCGGGGTGCGGGCCCCCGCGACGATGACGCTGGAGCGTGCCCGCCCCGCGCCGACCGAGGTGGTCACTGCGGCGCCATTCGGATCGCGCCATCCATGCGGATGGTCTCGCCGTTCAGGTAGTCGTGCTCGACGAGCATGAGCACGAGTTGCGCGTATTCCTCCGCCCGCCCGAGGCGGTGCGGGAACGGCACGCTCGCCGCCAGCGAGGCGTTGACCTCCTCGCCGAGGGAGGCCAGCATCGGGGTGTCCATGATGCCCGGAGCGATCGTGTTGACGCGGATACCGTTGCGTGCCAAGTCGCGCGCGGCGGTGATCGTCATGGCGACTACGCCGCCCTTCGACGCCGAGTAGGCGATTTGCCCGATCTGCCCCTCGTACGCCGCGACGGACGCCGTGTTGACGACCAGCCCGCGCTGCCCGAACTCGTCGACCGGGTCGGTCGCGGCAATGGCTTCGGCCGCCAGCCGCATCACGTTGAAGGTGCCGACCAGGTTCACCGCGATGGTCTTCTGGAAGGTCGCGAGGTCGTGCGCCCCCTTCGACGACAGGATGCGGCGTGCCGGCGCGATCCCCGCGCAGTTGACCACGAGCCGCAGCGGGCGGTCCGCGTCGAGGGTGGACAGCGCCGCGAGCACGTCCTCCTCACTCGTGACGTCGCCGCCGATCAACGTGACGCCGTCTGCGGGCGAAACCGCGGGATGCTCGACCGCCGACGGTAGGTCGAACCCCAGCACGGTCACCCCCTTCGACGCGAGGAGGGCGGCCGCGGCGGCGCCGAGCCCCGAGGCGGCACCGGTGACGAGGGCGGAGGATCCGGAGAGCTGCATGCGTTCGACGGTACTCCCGCGTCACCTGGACGTGGGCTCCGACTCCCAGCGGGCCGTCGCCCCGCCTTGCTACCGTCGAAGGATGACCGAGCCCACCACCGTCCAGAAGGCCAAACTTCTTCGTACCCTGTACCAGGCCCCCGAGATCGTGCGCGTCGTGAACGTCTGGGATGCCATCTCGACGAAGGTCGTCGCCAACCTCCCCGAGACGAGGGCCATCGCGACGGCCGGGCATTCCATCGCCGCCATGTACGGATATGCCGACGGCAGCATGCCTCTCGATCTCGCGCTGCAGGGGGTCGAGACCATCGTGAAGGCCACCGAGCTGCCGGTCACGGCCGACTTGGATGACGGCTACGCCGAGCCCGGCGAGACGATCCGCCGTGCCATCGCGATCGGCGCGGTCGGTGCCAACGTCGAGGACCGGCTGAAGCCGCTCAGCGAGTCCGTCGCCCGCGTGAAGGCGGTCATCGCCGCCGCCGAGGCGGAGGGCGTGCCGTTCCAGCTGAACGCACGCACGGATGCCATCGCGCGCGGGGAAGGTCCGCTCGACGGCCGCCTCACCGACGCCATCGAGCGGGGCAAAGCCTTCCTGGCCGAGGGCGCAGCCCTGGTCTTCATCCCGGGACTCACCGACCGCGAATCGGTCGAACGCGTCGTCGCGGCTCTGGGTCGCAACACCATCAGCGTGATCGGCCTGCCCGGCGCCCTCACCGCCACCGAGTACGAGGAGCTGGGCGTCGCCCGCATCTCGTACGGCCCGCTGCCGCAGCGCGCGGCGCTTGCCGCTCTGCAGGCGCTCGCGATCGACCTCTACGGCAATGGAGTGATCTCGAGGGATCTGCCCGCGCTCAACTGAGTGGCGAGTCGGGTTCGATCACCCTCGCCCGTTCCGCTGCTCGGCGGGGACGCATCGCGATGACCTCGAACAGCACGCCGAAGAGGATCACGGCGACGATCGCGACGCCGGCCCCGAGCAGCGGCATCGATGAGAAGGCGGTACCCGCGACCAACGCGACCACCACGTGGTAGGTCGTGTAGACGGTCGACGCGGCGAACGAGATCGGCAGGTAGCGCCGCACGCGAAGCCGTCCTGCCCCGGCGGTCATGGTGACAGCGACGCGGGCGAAGGGAACGAACTTCGCGATCATCAGGAACACCGTCGGTCGACGCAGCAGCCCGGCGGCCGCCCAGGCGAACGCGCGCGCCACCCGCGGGCGACGCATCCACGACCAGCGATCGATGCCGACCGTGCGGCCGAGGAGGAACGCGATGCCGTCGCCGATCATGGTCGCGACGATCGCGACGACCAGCACGACCCAGACCACCGGCCCGTGACCGGATGCGCCGAGCGCCGCCAGCGTCACGACCCCGGTCTCCCCCGGGACGAACGGGAAGAAGCCGTCGATAATCAGAATCCCGGCCATCACCGCGTACGCCCACGGGGAGCCCACCAGCGCGGTGAGAAAATCCGTCACCTCGGCCATGCGGGGAGGCTAGCTCGCCCGCACCAAGAATTGGCTAACTCGCGACGAACGGAAACCGCCGACTACCGCAGCACCGAGTCGATGCCACCCCACAGGTGCGCGCGGTACCGCGAGTCTGAGAAGTACTCGTCGCGATGGCCGAGCGCCGTGTACCAGGTGCGACCCGCGCCGAAAGCGCCGTGCCAGCTGATCGGATGCCGCTCCCCCATGGGTGCGCCGTCGGTGTCGTACGTCGACTCGTCGACCTCGAGCAGCACCTCGACGCGGTCGCTCGGATCCGAGGTGTAGATGTACCACTCGTCAGTCCACGTCCACGGATCGGGCAGGCCCCGCGTCGACGGGTGACTCGGATCGATCACCCGCAGCTGCGCGCTCTGCAGCTGCAGCGCGTCGTTCGGGTGGGAGAGGAACCGTGCGCCGATGATCTGCTCGAACTCGGGCCAGCTCCATTCGGCGTCCGAGGCGGAGTGGATGCCGGCGAAGCCGCCGCCTCCGCGCACGAATCCGGCGAGCGCCGCGCGCTGCTCGCCGTCGAGCACGTCGCCGGAGGCGTCCAGCCAGACGGTCGCGGCATACGGCGCGAGTCCGGCCTCGCTGAAAGACCCGCCGTCCTCCGTGTGATCGAGCTCGACTCCTGCCTCGGCCGCGAGCTCCCGGAGCGCCACGACCCCGGCCGGGATCGACTCGTGCCGATAGCCGGTGGTCTTGGTGAAGAGCAGGGCACGCTGCATGATTCTCCTTCGAATCGGCGGGCGGGTGCGGTCGGAGCGGGGGCGAGACGAGTGCGGGCAGTCAGGCGCCCGCGTCAGGTGCGAGGTGCTCGCCCGTGAGGGTCGAACGTGCGGCGATCAACTCGGCGGGGGTGCCCTCGAACACGATACGGCCCCCGTCATGGCCGGCGCCGGGTCCGAGGTCGATGATCCAGTCGGCGTGCGCCATGTCGGCCTGGTGATGCTCGATGGCGATCACCGAATGCCCCGAGCCGACGAGCCGATCGAGAAGCCCGAGCAGTTGCTCGACGTCGGTCGTAGCCGTCGGCGTGGTCGATGCGTCGAGGCTAGTCGGGGCCACCCACACGGCTCACCGCGGATCGGAGCGGGTCAGACCAGCGGCGTCAGGCGAGGAAGGCGACGACCGCCGCGACCACGGCGATCGCGAGCGACAGCACGATGATCAGAACGGCCTTGCGCTGGTCCGCCGTGCGGTACTCCGCTTCATACACGGCCTCCTCGGCCCCGATGTCACCGAAGTTGAAGAGGCCCTGCGTGCCGAAGCGCACGCAGAAGTGGAAGGCGCCCTGCAGGAATCCGGTGGCGGCCATCCCGGCCGGAAGCACGACCAGCAGACGGAACGCGGGCGGGAAGCCGAACGCGAAGGCGATGACGATGAACACGACACTCACGGCGAGCCCGATCCAGCCGAGCAGGCGGCGCTGGCGGATCTCGGCGGGGCCGATGTTGCACACGCCGGGCTGATAGACGTTCGTCGAGGCCATGGTCGAAGTCTCGCAGCGTGCGGCGGCATGCGCTGGCAGGACCGCTCTCGCACTCAGATCTGGAAGAACCAGTCCTCGGGCGTCAGACCGGCATCCGGTCCGACCGCGTCGGCGGCGATCGCTCGCGTACGGGGGCGAGCTGTCGCGGGCGCCCCGACGAGCAGCGAGTCGGGTGGCGCATCCCGCACCACGACCGCGGCCGCGCCGATGGCCGAGTCCGACCCGATCATGATCGGTCCGAGCACTGAGGCGCCGGTGCCGATCGTGACGCGGTCGCCGATCATCGGATGCCGCTGCCCCGGCTTCTCGCTGACTCCGCCCAGCGTGACCCCGTGGTAGACCAGCACATCGTCGCCGACGACCGCCGTCTCGCCGATGACCACTCCCATGCCGTGGTCGATGAAGACGCGTCGCCCGATCGTGGCACCGGGATGGATCTCGACCCCCGTGCGCCGCCGGGCCAGGTTGGAGAGCATCCGGGCCGGCAGCCGTGCGCCGCCGTTCCACCAGGAGTGGGCGACGCGGTGGTACCAGAGCGCGTGCACGCCCGGATACGTCAGGAACACCTCGAGTCGCGACCGCGCGGCCGGGTCGCGGCGCAGGGCTGTCGCGAGGTCCTCGCGGACTCGCGCGAACATCTCAGCCGACGAGATCTTCGTAGAGGACCGTCGACAGGTACCGCTCGCCGAAGCTGGCGACGATGACGACGATCGTCTTGCCGGCGTTCTCGGGGCGCTTCGCGAGCTCGACGGCCGCAAACACCGTCGCACCGGACGACATGCCGCCGAGGATGCCCTCCTCAACGCCGAGACGACGCGCCATCGCGACCGACTGGTCGATGTTGACGTCGATGACCTCGTCGTAGATCTCACGGTCGAGGATCTCGGGGATGAAGTTCGGCCCGATCCCCTGGATCTTGTGCGGGCCCGCGGCACCGCCGTTCAGCAGCGGGGACTCGAGCGGCTCGACGGCGACGACCTGCAGCCCCGGCTTGTGCTCCTTGAGATATCGACCGGTCCCGCTGATCGTGCCGCCGGTGCCGACGCCCGCGACGAAGATGTCGACCGTGCCGTCGGTGTCTGCCCAGATCTCGGGGCCGGTGGTCGCGTAGTGGATGGCCGGGTTGGCCTCGTTCTCGAACTGCTTGGCCAGCACAGCACCGGGGCGGGATGCCGCGATCTCCTCGGCCTTCTCGATTGCCGCGCGGATGCCGCCCGGGCCCGGCGTGAGCACGAGCTCGGCGCCGTATGCGCGGAGCAGCTGACGACGTTCCATGCTCATGGTCTCGGGCATCGTCAGCACGACGGTGTACCCGCGGGCCGCCCCGACCATCGCGAGCGCGATGCCGGTGTTGCCGCTCGTGGCTTCGACGATCGTGCCGCCGGGCTTCAGCTCGCCCGAGGCCTCGGCCGCGTCGACGATCGCGATGCCGAGGCGGTCCTTGACGCTCGAGGAGGGATTGAAGAACTCGAGCTTGGCGAGAACAGTCGCAGCCGCCCCGTCGGTGACCGAGTTCAGCTTGACCAGCGGGGTACCGCCGAACACATGGGTGATGTCGTCATAGATGCGCGCCATGGGGTGAGAGTACCGCGAGAAGGTGTTCACTCGCCGGTGGGAGACGCGCAGCTACGCTACGTCTCGCGAAGGATCCTTCGCGCGGAACAGAAAGAGGAAAGCCATGTCAGGAATCGCAGACAAGTTCGACAAGGCCTACGAGTCGTTGTCGGTCGAGGAACTCGCCGACGCCCCCGTCGCCGCACTGCAGGGCGTCAGCGACGGCGATGCCGAGCACCTCAAGGCGGCGTTCGGCATCACGACCGTCGGCCAGCTCGGCACCAACAAGTACTTCCTCTGGGCCCAGGCGGTCGCCACCCTCGCGAAGTAGCTCGGATCGCGGTGGCCCGGCCCGGTGCGGTTCAGGCCACCGCCTCCCGTGGGCCGTCTCCGGGTGGGCCGCGTAGCGTGGACTCGTGAGCACCGATCCCGCGACCCCCCGCCGACCGCATCCCGAGACCATCGCGGTGTCGGCCGGACGACCGCCTGCCGCCGCCGATTCACCACTGAATGTGCCGCCGACCTTCGCCTCGACGTACACGGCGGGCGGCGACCTCGAGTATGGCCGTTTCGGCAATCCCACCTGGAGCGCGTTCGAGGAGGCCCTCGGCGCTCTGGAGGGCGGCACGTGCCGGGTGTTCGCCTCCGGGCTCGCGGCAACCGCAGCCGTGCTCGATCAGGTGCCGACCGGCGGCACGGTCGTGGTGCTCGAGCACGGCTATCTCGGCACGCACACCCAGCTCGCCCGGCTGGAGGAGCGCGGGCTGCTCCGCCGCGTGCTTGTGGACGCGCTCGACCCCGAGGCGATCCTCGCGGCCGCGGCCGGGGCATCCCTGGTCTGGATCGAATCGCCGACCAACCCCGCCCTCGAGGTCGTCGACATCGCCGCCATCTCCCGCGCCGCGCACGCAGCCGGAGCGCTCATGGTGGTTGACAACACCTTCGCGACACCGATCCTGCAGCAGCCGCTCGACCTCGGCGCCGACGTTGTCGTGCACTCCGCCACCAAGTTCATCGCGGGGCACAGCGACGTCGTGATGGGAGCCGTCGTCTCGCGCGACGAGCAGCTGCTCGCCCGGGTGACCGCGTACCGATCGATCCAGGGCGCGACGCCGGGGCCGATGGAGGTGTTCCTCGCGCTGCGTGGCCTGCGGACGCTGGCGCTCCGTGTCGAGCGGGCGCAGTCGAACGCGCAGCAGCTCGTCGAACGCCTTACCGGGAACGTGGCGCTGGCCGACATCCGCTATCCCGGTTTCGGCGCGATCGTGTCGCTGGTGCTTCCGGATGCCGCGACCGCCGATCGCTTCGTCGCCAGCGTCCGGCTGGCCCGGCACGCGACCAGCCTCGGGAGTGTTGAGACCACTCTCGAACGTCGGCGGCGCTGGCCCGGCGAAGCGCCGACCATCCCCGAGGGGCTGGTGCGCGTCTCGGTCGGCATCGAGCACGTCGACGACCTGTTCGACGACCTCTGTAGCGCTCTCGGCAGCACCCTCGACGGCGCGGTCGGTGGGGCCGGCGGGGGGGCCGGCAGCGGGGCGCCCGACTAGGCTGTCGCACCACACGTGCTGACGGGGGCACGGCTCTGATGGAGGCGCAATGGCGGGAGGCGGCGTGGCCGGGTTCGCGTCGTGGCTGTTCGGGATCGCCGCCCAGCAGCCTCTCGAGTACCGCCACCTGCGGCGCATCCGGCACGCGATCTACACGACGGTCGCCGAGCTGGACGCCGAGGTCATCCGCTGCGCCGAGCCGATCCCGTTCGGCGAGATCGATCACTCCGCATTCCGCCCGATCGAGCCCGGTGCGGTAGTCGGCACCACGCTGCAGTGCGCCTGGCTGCACATCTCGGGCACCGTTCCGGACGCGATCGAGAACCCCGTCGTGCTCCTCGGCGTGCGCGGCGAGACCCTGATCCACACGCCGCAGGGCGAGGTCATCGACACCACCAGCACGGTGTTCCTGCAGGGCGACCTGCCGCACAGTGGCGGAGCGTTCCGTCCGCTCGAGCGCGTCGACGTGTCCGGCGGGCGCGTCGACTTCTACGCGGATGTCGCATACAACGGGTTCCTGCTCTACCCGTACGGCGCCGGCGTCTACCGCGGCGCCCGAATCGCGGACCGCGACGAGGAGGTCTTCGCGCTCTACTACGACTACCTCGCGCTGCTCGTGCTCGCGGGCGCGACGAAGGATGCCGAGCTCGAGACGGAGCTCCGCACGAGCCTGAGCGCGTCGTATGCGGCGTTCGCGAGCGGTGACGTGCGCGGTGCGCGGGCGGCCCTCGCGGACCGCCTGGCCGCGGCATCCGACAGCGACTTCGTCTACTCGGCCATCGGGCACGGGCACCTCGACATGGCCTGGCTCTGGCCGCTGCGCGAGACCCACCGCAAGGCCGCGCGCACCTACACGCGGGCGCTCAACACGATCGAAGATCGCGACGGCTACCTCTACGGGACCAGTCAGCCGCAGCAGCTGTTCTGGATGAAGCACGAGCAGCCGGCCCTCTACGAACGGGTGAAGGCCGCGGTCGCCGCCGGACGCATCGAGTTGCAGGGTTCGTTCTGGGTGGAGCCGGACACGAACATCACCGGCGGCGAGTCGCTGGTGCGGCAGGCGCTCGTGGGCCGGCGCTTCCTGCAGGAGGAGTTCAGGCTCACGGACGAGCAGCTGCGGCTCTGCTGGCTGCCGGACACCTTCGGCTACAACGGCAACCTGCCGCAGATCCTGAGGAAGAGCGGGATGGACTGGTTCCAGACCATCAAGCTCGCCTGGAACAAGGTGAACGACTTCCCGCACCGCACCTTCCACTGGCAGGGGATCGACGGATCGAGCGTGCTCGTGCATATGCCGCCCGAGGGCGACTACAACAGCCGCGCGGCCGCCGACGGCCTGCTGCGCGGGATCGCCCAGTACCCCGAGCGGGAGCTCGACACCGCGCTGCTGGTCTACGGATCGGGAGACGGCGGCGGTGGCCCGGGCGAGGTGCATCTCGAACTGCTCGAGCGGGAGAAGAACCTGCGCGGCCTCCCGCGGGTGGAGTACTCGACCGCGCGCTCCTTCTTCGAGCACCTGGAGACTCGCGACGTGCCGCACACCCACGTCGGCGAGCTGTACCTCGAGACGCACCAGGGCACCTACACGAGCATGGGTGCGATCAAGCGCGGCAACCGGGTGATCGAGCGCACGCTGCACAACGCGGAGGCGCTCGCCGCGATCGTCGGTGACGACAGCCGCGCCCGACTCGAGTCGCCCTGGCGCGAGGTTCTGCTCAACCAGTTCCACGACATCCTGCCGGGCTCGTCGATCGGGCGCGTCAACCGCGAGGCGGTCGCCACCTATGCGCGCGTGCAGGCGGTCGTCGACGGCTATGTTAGCGAGCTGCTGCGGCGGGTCTCGACGGGCTCGACCAGCGGGCCGCCCTCCGCAGTGAACCTCACGAGCTTCCCACGGCATGAGCACGTCAAGGTCGACGACCGGTGGTACCAGGCGGATGTTGCCCCCTACGCCGCCGCCGCCCTCCAGCCGCTCGACCCGGCGGTCGGCCCCGAGCTCACGTTCACCGACGACACACTCGACAACCGACTGCTGACCCTGCGCTTCTCGCCCACCACCGGCGAGATCGTCTCCTGCCTCGACACCCGGGGACGGGAGCACGCGGGCGACGGACTCAACCGGCTCGTGCTGCACCGCGACCCGTACCAGTTCCCCTTCGACGCCTGGGACATCAAGCAGGACTACGCGCGCACGAAGCCGCGCACCCTCCGCGTGACCCGCGTCGAGAACTCGCGCGACGGCGCGACCGTCACGCGGCGTCAGCTGTTCCGCTTCCGCTCCTTCGCGATCGAGCAGCGGGTCGTGCTCGAGGCCGGCAGCGACGTGGTGCGGTTCGAGACGATCGCCGACTGGCACGCCATCCACCGGATGCTGCGGGCCGAGTTCCGCCCGACGCACTTCGGGCCGACCGTGCAGTGCGAGATCCAGTTCGGACACCTCGACCGCGTCACAACCGAGCGCAGCGCCGTGGAGACGGCGCAGTTCGAGGTCTGCGCACACAAGTGGGTCGCCACCCACGACGACATCGCGGGGTTCGCGCTGCTCAACGACTCCAAGTACGGACACCGGGCCAAGAACGGGCTGCTCAGCCTCAATCTGCTGCGGTCACCGACGTTCCCCGACAAGACGGCGGATCGCGGCATCCACCGCTTCACGTACGCCTTCACCCCGTTCGCGCCGGCGGACCTGGCCAAGATCGTGCGGGAGGGCTACCGGCTGAACAACCCGCTGCTGATCGGCGCGGGCATCGACGGCGGGGCGGCGCTGGACAGCGTCGCGAGCACCGCCGACCCGGGTGTCGTCATCGAGACGATCAAGCCCGCCGAGAACGGGAACGGCGTGGTGATCCGGCTGTACGAGAGCCTCGGGCGCGCGACCACGACCGCTCTGCGCGTGACGCTGCCGCACGCGACCGCGCAGCTCACCGATCTGCTCGAGCGACCGAGCGGCACAGCCGATCTCGACCACCTCGCGTTCGGGCCGTTCGAGATTGTCACGATCCTGCTGGAGGGTTGACATGACCGCCACCCCTCCGCGCCCGCTCGAGAGGGTGCCGTCGGCGCGCACCCAGGGCGTCGCTATCGTGACGGCCGCGTTCGGGCAGAACCTCATCCTGACCACGGTGACGACCTTCATCCTCGTGTACCTGATCCAGTACGCCCACATCAGCACCGACGGGATCGCAGTGGTCACGGCCATCATCACGGTCGCCAAGATCGTGGATGCCGTCACCGACCCGATCGTCGGCAGCATCATCGACCGCACGCGCACCCGCTGGGGCAAGCTGCGGCCCTACGTGCTGTTCTCGGCGGCACCCGTCGCGATCCTGACCGCGCTGCTCTTCTCGGTGCCCGACACCACCGAGACGCTCAAGCTGGTGTTCTTCGGCGTCTGCTACCTGCTGTGGGGCATCGCGTACTCGGCCTGCGATGTGCCGCTCTGGGGGCTGATCGGCTCGGCGTTCGGCGAGAGCGCCGCGCGGGCCGGAGTTGTGTCGCGGGTGCGCGCGTTCGGCGCGATCTCGCTCGGGCTGGCCACGCTCGGAATGCCACTGTTCGCCTTCGCGCTGAGCTCCGCACCCGCCACGAACGCGCAGGGCTGGTCGCGCGCCGTGCTGATCGCGGCCGTCGCCGGGATGAGCCTCTACTTGCTGGCGTTCTTCTTCGTCCGAGAGAAGCCGATCGCCGAGGATCACGCGCGGCTCGGCTTCCGGCAGCTGTTCGGCACCCTGTTCGCCAACAAGCCGCTGCTGCTCGTGCTGCTGGGCTCCATCCTGGGGTTCGGTCGCTACATCGTGCAGGCGGGCGGCGCGGTCTTCGTGGTGATCGCGTATCGCAACGAGGCGTACTTCACCTACATCGGCGCCGCGATCATCGCCGGGCTGGTGATCGCCTCGTTCCTCACGCCGGTGCTGTTGCGCCGATCGTCGGGCCGCACGCTCGCCGTCGCCAGCTCGCTCATCGCGACGGTGATCTACCTGGTGATGTTCCTGGTCGGCTTCCAGAGCCTGCCGATCGTGATGGTGTTCATCTTCCTTACCGGGCTCACGCTCGGCGTGTTCGGTGTCGTGCAGGCGACCATGATCGCGGATGCCGTGGACGACGTCGAGCGGCGCACCGGCGTTCGCAACGACGGCATCTCCTTCGCCACGCTGACCTTCGTCTCGAAGCTGATGACCGCGGCCGCGGTCCTCGTGTTCGGCCTCTTCATCGTCGCCGCGGGCTACCACGAGGGCGTGCACATCACCGCGGCGATGCAGCAGACGGTCTGGCTCTCCATCACGATCGTGCCCGCGATCAGCTGCCTGGTGTCGGCGGTGCCGTTCGTGTTCTACCGGCTGGGCGGGCATCCCGAAACGCTGCGCTGACGCTCGACGGCGGCGTGGTGCCGGAAGGCACCCGTGAACGCGTCCCGGTCGAGTCCTGCGGAGGGGGCCAGACTGGTGGCCCTCTCCGTCGTCGCGATCATGCTCATCGGCTAGCGGGCGTCCAGCGGAAGCAGGATGTCCTTCACCGACGGGTCGGTGGCGAGGAACTTCTGCACGGCCGGGTCCTTGAAGGCGGCGACCAGCTTCTTGATGTTGTCCGAGGTCGCGTACTTGCTGCCGATGGTGAGTTGCCCGGCGAACTCGTCGGGGGCCGCCGGTGCGAAAATCTCCTTCGAGAGCGGGATCTTGGCGGCGAGGTAGTACTCCGTGTAGCCGACCGCCGCGTCGAGGTCCGGGAGCGCGCGGGACTGCGCTCCGAAGTCGAGCAGGGTGAAGGTGATGTGCTTCGGGTTGGTGGCGATGTCGGCCTGCGTGGCGCGGGCCTTGTCGATGCCCGGCTTGAAGGTGATCAGGCCAGCACGCTCGAGCAACCAGAGCCCCTGGGACTCATTAGCGGGGTCCGAGTAGAGCGACACCTTCGCGCCGTCGGGGAGGTCTTTGACATCGGTGTACTTGTCCGAGAAGATCCCGAAGCCCCACCGGAACACGGGCGTGGCGGCAGTCTCGGCGAAGTCTGGGTTCGACTGCAGCACCTGGCTCAGCCAGAGCTTGTGCTGGTAGACAGTGCCGGCCACCTCGCCGTCGCTCACCGCGCGATTGATGGTGTTGCTATCGGAGAGTCCTTTGAAGGCGATCTTGATCCCGTACTTCGGAGCGACCTTCTCGGCGACGAAGTTGACGAGGGACTGCTCGGCCGCGTTGCCCTCGGCGGTGGCGACCAGCAGCGTCGCTCCGGTGACCTCGTTCGCCGATTTCGTCGGGTTCAGCAGGGGGATGCCGATCGCCGCGACCGCGCCCAGGACGACGACGACGCCGCCCGCGATCCAGGGCCAGCGCCGACGACGCGTCAGCTCGAAGCCGTGATCTGGCTCGTTGGGGGTGACGGGCGGACGCGTGGCGGTGTCGTTGCTCATGATGTGGCACTCCTGGTTGTGGGTTCGGTTGCTGTGGATGGTCGACGGGTCAGGGGGGTGGATGGCCCACGCGGACGGCGACGGACGGATGCGGCAGCGTGCGCAGTGGTCGCGCGCACCAGACGGTCACCCACCAGTTGGACGGTCGCGACCAGGGCGACCAGCACGACGATGGTGGCGAGCATCACACCGTTGTCGAACCGGTCGTAGCCGTAGGTGACCGCAACGTAGCCGATCCCGCCGGCGCCGATTGTGCCCGCGATCGCGGAGTACTCGATCATCGCAATCGTGTTGATCGTCAGGCCGCCGATGATCGACGGGACCGCCTCGCTCAACTGTGCGGTGCGGATGATCTGCAGCGATGACGCTCCCGAGCTCCGGGCGACGCGGGTCAACGCGATCGGCACGCTGCGCAGCGAGTTCTCGACAATGCGGGTGAAGAACGCGATCCCGGCGATCGACATGGGGACGACCGCGGCGGGGATGCCGATGTTCGTCCCGGTGATGAAGCGGGTGAAGGGCACGATCGCGGCCATCAGGATAAGGAACGGCAGGGAGCGTCCGATGCTGATCACCCAGCTGAGCACCGAATGCGCCGCGCGGTTCTCGAACAGACCACCGGGCGCCAGGTTGTGGATGAGGCTCCCGAGCGGGACTCCCACCAGCACCACAATCGTCATCACGATCCCGACCATGATGAGCGTGTCCCCGAGAGCCGGCAGCAGCAGCGCCGGGATCTGGGCGATCGGGACGTTGAATCCGGTGTCGGATGGCAGGCCGGCCGTGATGTCGGCGGCGAGCACGCTCACGCCACGACCCCCGTCTCGAGCTCGAGGAGCGCCTCGGAACCGGCCCGTCTCGCGTCCAACCCGAGGACGTGAAACTCGACCTCGACGAGATCGTGGCGTCGAGTGGACACCGCGATCGTGGCGTGGCCGGTGGTCGTCCCGCGGAGTGTCTCGATGGAAGCTCCCAGAAGCGAGACCGTGGTGTCGAGCCGTGCCGCCAGGAGCCCGACCCAGTCCGCTGGCACCGGCTCCGAGCCGTAGGTGACGGCCCACACGGTGGCGTCGGCCGGGGCGGGCTGGTGGGCGCGGCGCGGCTGCAGCGCCCGCCCCAGGCTCGACGTCGGATCCGCGAGCAGGTCAAGCACATGACCGGATTCGACGATGCGACCCTGGTCGAGTCGCGCGACCGAATCCGCGATCTGCAGCACTGTGTCCATCTCATGCGTGATGAAGAGGATCGACAGCTCGAGGTCGTCGCGCAACTCCTTCAGCAACTCGACGATCGCGCCCGTCGCCTCGGGGTCGAGGCCCGATGTCGCCTCGTCGGAGAGGATGACGGAGGGCCGCAGGGCCAGGGCCCGCGCGATCCCGACTCGTTGCCGTTGCCCGCCCGACAACTGGTGCGGATAGTGCCCCGCCTTGTCGGCGAGCCCGACGCGGTCGAGCAGTTCGGCGACGCGGCGACGCGACTCGGCGGGTGTGACGCCGAGGTACTCGAGCGGCAGGCCGATGTTCGCTGCGGCCGTCCGCCGGCTGAACAGCCCGTCGGACTGGAAGATTGTGCCGATGCGCCGACGGGCGACCCGCAGTTCGCGCTCGCTGAGCTCCGAGAGCACGTCGCCGTTCACGATCACCGACCCGGAGGTCGGGCGCTCGAGCAGGCTGACGCACTGGGCGAGCGTGCTCTTGCCGGCGCCGCTGGGGCCGACGACGGCCGAGATCTCACGCGCCTCGATGCTCAGATCGAGACCGTCGAGAACGACGGCGCGCTGAGCTCCGTGGCCGAACTCCTTGCGGAGCTGGTCGACTCGAATCATGCGGGAACTCCTGCGGGACGAGGGCGGTGGGAGGCGGACGGGGCAAACGTAGGGGCGATCCCGAGGCCCGCGACCTCGTGTTTCCGACTGTGTCGGTGTGTGTCGCCGTGTGTCCGCCAGGTTTGTCGCGCGCATTACAGACCGTGGACGATGGCCGGATGCCGAACCAGACCTCCCCTCGCCAGATCCGTTTCAACGCCTTCGATATGAACTGCGTCGCCCACCAGTCCTCGGGGATGTGGCGTCATCCGGACGACCAGGCCTGGCGCTACAAAGATCTCGGCTACTGGACAGAACTCGCCAAGCTCCTCGAGCGCGGCACCTTCGACGGCATCTTCATCGCCGACGTGCTCGGCACGTACGACGTGTACGGCGGCTCCAACGAGGCGGCGATCCGCCACGGCGCCCAGGTGCCGGTGAACGACCCGGTACTGCTCGTGTCGGCGATGGCGCACGTCACCGCGAACCTCGGATTCGGTATCACCGCGGGCACCGCGTACGAGCACCCGTATCCCTTCGCGCGTCGCATGTCGACCCTCGACCACCTCACCAACGGCCGCGTCGGCTGGAACGTCGTCACCGGCTACCTGCCCTCCGCCGCCCGCAACATGGGCCACGACGACCAGCTCGAGCACGACGACCGCTACGACGTGGCCGACGAGTACCTCGAGGTGCTCTACAAGCTCTGGGAGGGGTCGTGGGAGGATGACGCGGTCCAGCGAAACCGTGAAACCGGCGTCTTCACCGACCCGGCCAAGGTGCACGAGATCGGACACGCGGGCAAGAACTTCACCGTCCCCGGCATCCACCTCTCCGAGCCGTCCACTCAGCGCACGCCGGTGATCTACCAGGCCGGTGCGTCGGGCCGCGGCATCCAGTTCGCCGCAGGCAACGCCGAGGCCATCTTCGTCGCCGCCCCCACCAAGGCGGTGCTGACGAGCTCGGTCGCGAAGATCCGCGACGCCCTCGAGTCAGCGGGACGCGACCGTTACTCGGCCAAGATCTATACCCTGCTGACAATCATCACCGACTCGACCGAGGAGAAAGCGAAGGCGAAGCACGAGGACTTCCTGCAGTACGCGAGCGATGAAGGCGCGCTGGTATTCATGTCGGGGTGGATGGGAATCGACCTCTCGCAGTACGAGCTCGACGAGCCGGTGGGCAACGTGAAGAGCAACGCCATCCAATCGGTCATCGCCAACTACGCGGAGTCGGCCGAGAACGGTGAGGAGTTCACCGTGCGCGACATCGGGCGGCTGGGCGCCATCGGCGGACTCGGCCCGTTCATCGTCGGCTCGGGCGAGCAGATCGCCGACCAGCTGCAGGAGTGGGTCGAGGAGACCGACGTCGACGGATTCAACCTGGCGTACGCGATCACCCCCGGCACCTTCGAGGACGTCGTCGAGCACGTCATCCCGATCCTCCGCGAGCGCGGCGCCTATCCGGAGGCCTACGCCGCCGGATCCCTGCGCCAGAAACTGCACGGCCGCGGCGACCGGCTGCCGGCCGAGCACAAGGGCGCGACGTTCCGGATCGGGGGCACGGGGTCCACGTCGCCGCGCTGAAGGCCGCCGCTCAGCGCACGACGTCGTAGATCGCCTTGATGATTCCGTTGTCGTAGGACTCCTGCTCGCAGAGCTCGAGTTTGGCGAAGTCGCCCGCCTCGGCGAAGAGCCGCTTGCCCGAGCCGAGGAGGAGGGGGAACACGAGCAGGTGGTAGCGGTCGACGAGCCCCGCCGCGAGCAGACTCTGCGCCAGCGTGGCGCTGCCGTGGACGAGGATGCTGCCCCCCTCGGTCTGCTTGAGCGCGGCCACCTCGTCGATCGATCGCAGGATCGTCGTCGGCGTCCAGCCCGGATCGGTCTCGGCCAGTGTGGTCGAGACCACGTATTTCGGCATCGCGTTGTACTCGGCGAACTCGGCCATGCTCGGCCAGACCGGGGCGAAGGCCTGATAGCTGACGCGGCCCATCATCATGGCGGACGCCTCGGTCTGCTCCCAGCCCTTCAGCTCGTAGGCCTCGGGGACGAAGTCGACGTCGGCGAAAGTCCAGCCGGCGTGGGGGTGGTCGCCGTCCCCGGGTGACTCGACGACGCCGTCTAGCGACATGAACTCGGTGACGATCAGGGTGCGCATGACGTCAGTCAACCACTGGTCACTAGTGTGGCCGCTGGCGTGGCCGCTGGCGTGGCCGCTGGTGCGTCGTGGGCCATGACAACCGCCGTACGTCCAGTCCCGCCGAACTCACGGGCGGGAGCTGCATGATGGATGGATGTTCACTCCTACCCGAGCTGCAGGCCTTGAGGCCCTGGATGCGTTTGTTCCGCATGCGGGGGCCGAGTACGCGAGAGGCCGCAATCTCGATACGGGAGGCGATCGCAACAACGTGTCCGGTCTCTCGCCGTACATCCGGCATCGGCTCCTCACCGAACGCGAAGTGGTCGCCGCAGTGCTCGAGCAGCACGGGGCGAGTGCGTCCCAGAAGTTCGTGCAAGAGGTGTTCTGGCGTACGTACTGGAAGGGGTGGCTCGAGCAGAATCCGGAGGTGTGGCGGCGGTATCGGCGCGAGCTCGCCGACGACTGGCTCACCGACGCGGCCGACACCCCCGGGTATCGCGAGGCCATCGAGGGGCGAACCGGCATCGACGCGATGGACTCGTGGGCTCGCGAGCTCATCGACACCGGATACCTGCACAACCACACTCGCATGTGGTTCGCCAGTATCTGGATCTTCACGCTTGGCCTGCCGTGGCAGCTGGGTGCTGACTTCTTCTTGCGTCACCTCCTGGACGGGGATGCTGCGTCCAACACGCTCTCGTGGCGGTGGGTCGCCGGGCTGCAGACCCGAGGCAAGACGTATCTCGCCACGGTGTCCAACATCTCTCGCTACACCGACGGCCGGTTCTCGCCCACCGGACTCGCCACCAGCGCGCACGCTCTGGTCGAGGAGCCGCTTCCACCGCGAGGGGTCATCCCACCAGCCGACGCCGTGCCGGGCGGTGCGCGGCTGGGACTGCTGCTGCACGAGGAGGACCTCGATGCGGCGAGCCTTCTCCGCGACCATCCGTGGCTCTCCGTCGACGACACGACCGCCGCCGCCTCCTCCGTCGATCGCATCGTCGCGACCGCCGTCGCCGCCGACCCCGAGAGCCGCTCGCCGTCCGGCGCGTCCGACGCGGTCCGGCGCTTCACCGCATCCGCCGTCGAGGATGCCGCCTCCCGCGCGCGGGATGTCGACGGACGCCCCGCCCGGGTGCTCGCTGACGCGCTCCCGTCCACGGTGCTGGAGTGGGCAGCATCCGAACGACTGGATGGCGTGGTGGTGGCGTACGCGCCCGTGGGGCCGGTGCAGGAGCGGGTTGCGTCACTGTGGCCGGCGCTGCGCTCGGAGGGAGTCACGCTCACCGCCGTTCGACGGCGGTGGGACAGCATCACGTGGCCGCACGCCGCGCGGGGGTTCTTCCCGTTCCGGGAGCAGATTCCGAGTCTGCTGCGGCAGCAGAGTCTCTGACACCGCACCGGCAGGTGTCAGAGTATTGCGAGACGAACGAGGCATTGATGAAACCCACTGAGATTCACCAGCTGCATCCCCAGCGCTCCCTTCATGCGCTCGGCGATGACGACATCCTGACGTTGTACGGGACGACCGATCGCGCCGTTCCGGTGGTCCGAGCCAACTTCATCGCG
Source organism: Microbacteriaceae bacterium (assembly GCA_025352325.1). GTDB lineage: Bacteria > Actinomycetota > Actinomycetes > Actinomycetales > Microbacteriaceae > Lysinimonas. The sequence continues at coordinate 19,567 of JANXTR010000054.1, forward strand.
AGTATCGATGGCTCATCGACCGTGGGCGGTCTGTCCGGTGGGTTGGGCGGTCCGGCAGACAAACGGGTCTTCGACCTTCTCCGCCGGCTCAGCGACGTGATCGTGGTCGGGGCCGGGACCCTCCGATCGGAGAAGTACGACGCCATGCGGCTCAGCATGGAGGCGTCGCGGTGGCGCGTCGACCAAGGCCTGACCGCGCAGCCCCACTTCGCGATCGTGTCGGCGACACTGGATCTCGACCCGTCGAGCGACGTATTCGCGAACGCGCCGGTTCGTCCCCTTGTGTTGACCGCCGAGAGCGCTGACCCGAGCCGCCGCCACCGGCTCGATCGCGTCGCCGACGTGGTCAGCTGCGGTGACGTGCGGGCGGAAGCCGAGCAGCTGGTCGAGGCGCTCATTTCCCGCGGGCTGACCCAGGTGCACTGCGAAGGCGGGCCCCACCTGCTGGGAACACTGATCGCCGACGACGTGCTCGACGAACTGTGCCTCACCACCAGCCCGCTCCTCGAAGGGGGAATCGGACCGCGCATCGCTTCGGGAGGAGCGGACGCGGACGCAGTGAGTCGACCGATGTCGCTCAATCACGTGCTGATGTCGGCAAGCATGCTGTTCATCAAGTACTCGCGCAGTAGAGAGGCCTCACGATGATGCAACTCCCGCCGATCCGGATCCCAATCCGGACTATCGGTGCTCGCACCTTCGACTTCTCGCGCCAGATCGCGGTGATGGCGGTCATCAACCGCACGCCGGACTCCTTCTACGACCGCGGCAAGACCTTCGAACTCGACCGCGCCATCCAGGCCTGCCTGACGGCCGCCGAGCAGGGCGCCGACTGGGTGGACATCGGCGGGGTGAAGTTCGGCCCCGGCCCGGAGGTGCCGATCGCGGAGGAGATCGATCGCGTCGTCCCGGTCATCCGCGCGGTCGCCCAGAGCAGCGACGTCGTCATCTCGGTGGACACCTTCTGGCCCGAGGTCGCCCGGGCGGCGATCGAGGCGGGCGCCAACGTGGTGAACGACACCACCGGCATCCACTACCCCGAGCTGGCGGATGTCGTGGCCGACAGCGACGCGACGCTGATCGTCACCCACAGCCTCGCCACGCCGCGAACGTGGCACCCGTCACCCAAGTATGACGATGTCGCCGGCGAGATCGCGGCCTTCCTCTCGGAACGCGCCGAGTTCGCCCAGTCTCGCGGCGTCCCGGAGTCGCGTCTCATCGTCGACCCCGGCCACGACCTCAACAAGAACACGCTCCAGTCGCTGGAGATCTCCCGCCGCCTCGACGAGATCTGCGCGCTCGGGTTCCCCACCCTGGTCGCCGTGTCGAACAAGGACTTCATCGGAGAATCCTTGGACCGCGCTCGTGACGGCCGGGTGGCGGGATCCCTCGCCGCGGCCACGCTCGCCGTCGCATCCGGGGCACGAATCGTGCGGATGCACAACGTGCAGGAATCGGTGGATGCGATGCGGATGGTGGAAGCGATCGCGGGCTGGCGCAGCCCGGTCTCCCAGATCCACAACATGGGCGACCGCAACCCGGAGATCGCCTGATCGACCGTCCTGTGGCATAGCTCGCTCGCCGCCGTTTGTGTACAGCATCCGCATGAGCGCGATCTCCATCACCCTGCGCGTCGCCACCCTGCTCGCGGGCGACGAACGGATGCCGGTCTACAGCTACGTCATCGACCACCCCGGAAAGCGCATCAGCTCCCAGAACGTCGTCGTGGACTCCGGCCAGCAGCCGATCGTGCTGGCCGGTGACACAGCGGTCTGGTTCGGCGAGCTGGACGGCCCCGCGACCGAAGGCCAACGGCTGATCCGGGCGCTCAATCCCCGGCAGGTATGGCTCGCGCACTCAGCCACGCCCTGGCAACCTGGGCCGGGAAGTTTGCTCGTCACAACCGACGGGATTGTGCGGAGTAGCTGCGGGGTCGCCGGACGCCTTACTTTCCAGTAGTGGATCACTGTCGGAGCGTTGTTCACCAGTCGCTCGAGTTCGAGCAAGGCGGCCTAATGATGCCGCGGGACACCGAGGCTGAGAGCTAGTCAGTGCCAGCGGCGAGCGAGCGATTCGTCGTATCGGATGGCTCGTCTGTTTCCGCTCTCTGCCGCCGAGACCTGGCTTTCTCGGTCAGGTACCAGCCCTGGCGTGGACCGAACTCGACGGCATCCATCCCGATGACCACTTTGCCGCGCGAGTGCATGCGGGCAAGGTCCTGGTAGGCCTGTGTCACATAGTCGAACGGGTAGAAACCGGAGACGACGACCGCGATGCGCCGTTCCGCGACCATCGCGACGATCGACGAGAAGTCGGCCATGGCCTCCGTGTCGTCTGCTGGTGCGGTGAGATAGCGGATTTCGATGTCCCTCCGGTCAGGGCTTCGTATTGTGCGATGCTGCGGAACGCCGAGGCTCGATGCCAGTAGCTCGTAACCGCCGTGATTGTCGATGAAAGCCGTCACCGGACGGTCACCCACGATGTCGCGGATGCGGCCTTCCACACCCTCGGCGTAGTCGACCGGGATGACGCGCAGCGCCCTCAGAAAATCATGATTCTCGGTACTCCCGAGAGCTAATACCTTCGCGCCCTGCTGCACTGCCAGCTGAATTTGGAGATGTCCGACGCCACCGGCCGCGGCGCCGACCACGAGCGTGTCGTCAGTACCGAGCTTCAGACTTCTGATCGAGTTCAGTGCAGTGCACCCCGCCAGGTACAAACCGCCTCCGACCTCTGGAGTCACAGTCGGTGGCTTTGGGATGATCGCGGACGCGGCGACGGCAATCCACGTCGCATGAGTGCCGGCTCCCGCCAGGTGGCCGAGCACCTCTTGCCCTTTTCGGAACGTTCGAACGCCGTCACCGACCGAAACGATGATCCCGGCGAAGTCGACACCCTGACCGGACGGCAACTGCGTCGACACGAGATCTCGCAGTCGTCCTTCGCGCACGAATCGCTCGATGTGGTTCAAGCCCGCCGCCGACACCTTCACGATCACCTGGCCGGAGGCCGGCGTCGGACGCTCAATCGGAACGACATCGACCACGTCGAAATCGCCGAACTCCCGATATCGGACCGCTTTGCCGTGCTTCATCAGACCTCCATAGGCGAACGCACCGGCCCCCACGTCTAGCCTTGGACATGGCCACTTGAGGAGCTCGACGATGCCACCGCATTGGGGGCGCGGCCGCTTCGACCTAGTCTCTGCGCCCGCTAGCTATTCGCACGAGCTCCACTCACACCCTCAGCCAGGCCTCAGGTTCGAACCGCGGCGCCGAGGCCTACACGAAACCCGGCCAAGTCGTCGTTGGTCTCGCCACTGGCAAGGGAAGGCCCTTGTTATGTACAGCCTCCTTCTCAGCTGGAGCCACAGGATGTTCAAAGGCCTCGTCGAGCGCCCCGCCCGGGTTTAGCTCGATCATTGGTATCAATCGACGTAGCTCGTTGCCTGATCCGGGCAACGGGGAAGGTAGGTCCCGCCGGTAAGTGACCCCGGACATTTCACGCACCTCGCCGGAGTATGAGCTTCGCCGCTGTTATGAGCCGTGTGCTTGACCCGGAGGCTCATGATGGCGTCGAGAGGCCCGTGAATGCTGATGACCAGGGTGACTAGGGCCCGTCTCGCGGACAACGGATGACGACCGGTTGTGTCCAAAATGTGTCCACGGCCGCTTTCAAAGCCCCGCTCAATCTGCGTGGCTAGAAACTGTCACCTAACCGTGCAGCAGACCCCGGCCTCAAGCGTCGTTCGATCAAGGCCTCGACGGGACGCGACCTCCGGGGTCAGGCGGCCATCGCCCCGTAACGCTTGTGGCCATGGACGTCGTAGCGGTCGAGCATCATGGCCTTCGACCAGACGCGGATGAAATCGCGGACGAACCGCTCTTGCCCGTCGCTGCCCGCGTAGGCGTCGGCGATCGACCGCAGTTGCGCGTTCGAGCCGAATACCAGGTCACTCCGGGAGGCCCTCCAGCGAGCCTCGCCGGTCGCCTGAACCCGACCAGTGAAGGTCATCGCGGTCTCGTCGTCCTTCGTCCAGATGAGGTCGGTGTCGGTCAGATTCACGAGGAAGTCGGTCGTCAGGACTCCGACGTGAT
>JANXTR010000015.1 GCA_025352325.1 Microbacteriaceae bacterium
CGTGGCCAAAAAGAGGCCAGTTCCGAGATTCTCGCCTCCGTGGCAGACGCCCTGGAGACTCCGATCTCCGTCATCATGCGCGAGGTGGGTGACCGCCTTGCCGTCATTGAGGGTCTCAGCGCCATGAAAGACCTCAGTGCAATGAAAGATCTCAGTGCAATGAAACACCTCAGTGCAATGACGAACAGCCGCGTTCCCGACACGCTGCCCGATGAGCTTGTCGCCGAATTCGACGCCGACCTCATCAGCCGCTAACCGCACATCCTCACAACGCCCCGGTCATCTCGACCGGGGCGTTTTCTTTGTCGTGCCGCGCTTGTGGGGGGCGTCGACGGCATTCCTGCAGGGAGCGCCCTCGTCTCACACTTAGGCTTGCGGGATGCGGGTGAGCGAGTTCTGGTTGGCGGTCGCCGATGAATTCGGCGAGGCCTACGGTCGCGTCCTGACCCACGACCTCGTGCTGGGTGACGTCGGCGGTCTCACCGCGGTGCAGGGCATTGCGAAGGGCGTGCGCACTCGCGAGATCTGGCTCGCGCTGTGCCGGGCCTGTGATGTGCCAGAGTCTCGCTGGTACGGGGTCGGCCAGCGCGAACCGAAGTAGTCGGCGGCGCCTGTTGCGTGTCGGTGCGGCGCGGTGCCCCGATCCGGCCGGGCCGGGACACGCGCACGGTTGTACTCGAACATCTGTTCGTATCTTGCTAGTCTCCTGACTAACGTCCTATCGAAGACGGGTTTTATCCACACCGCGTCAGTCGGTCCGCAGCAATGTCGGTCCGCGAGCGTAGCGTGGCAGATGCAACACAGCCTTTGTCGGGAGGCGACCGCCCTTGCAGCATCGGGCGGTAGCAGGCCGTCAGCCTATGGGCAGCAACCTCAGCGTTCGCACACCGCGTTCGCACAAACACCGGAAAGAAGCACACAATGCCGTCAGCAGCAGATCGCGAAAAGTCATTAGAGACCGCACTTGCCCAGATCGACCGTCAGTTTGGCAAGGGCTCAGTCATGCGCCTCGGCAGTGACGACCGCGCTCCGGTCGAGGTGATCCCCACCGGCTCCATCGCACTAGACGTCGCGCTCGGCATCGGCGGCCTACCCCGAGGTCGCATCGTAGAGATCTACGGGCCAGAGTCCTCCGGAAAGACCACGCTTACCCTGCACGCAATTGCCAACGCGCAGCGCGCCGGTGGAATTGCCGCCTTCATCGATGCTGAGCACGCCCTCGATCCCGAGTACGCGGCCAAGCTCGGCGTCGACATCGATGCCCTCCTCGTCTCACAGCCAGACACCGGCGAGCAGGCCCTCGAGAGCGCCGACATGCTCGTGCGCTCCGGGTCCATCGACCTCATCGTCATCGACTCCGTCGCCGCCCTGGTTCCGCGGGCGGAGATCGAGGGAGAGATGGGTGATACACACGTGGGGCTTCAGGCTCGTCTGATGTCACAGGCGCTGCGCAAGCTCACCGGTGGGCTCAGCCAGACCAACACCACGATGATCTTCATTAACCAGTTGCGGGAGAAAATCGGGGTGTTCTTCGGCAGCCCTGAGACCACGGCGGGCGGCAAGGCGCTCAAGTTTTACGCGTCGGTCCGTCTCGATATCCGCCGCATCGAGACGCTGAAAGACGGAACGGAAGCGGTGGGTAACCGCACCAGAGTCAAGGTCGTAAAAAACAAGATGGCGCCGCCCTTCAAGCAGGCGGAGTTCGACATCCTCTACGGAGTCGGCATCTCGCGTGAAGGCAGCTTGATCGATTACGGCGTGGAGCACGAGATCGTCCGCAAGTCGGGCGCCTGGTACACCTACGACGGCGACCAGCTTGGCCAAGGCAAAGAGAACGCGCGCAACTTCCTGCTCGAGAACCCCGCGACGGCGCTCGAGATCGAGACCAAGATCCTGACGAAGCTCGGCATCGGCGAACTCGGCAAGGCGGCGCACGCTGCTGCTGCCGCGGCGACGGAAGCGGCTGCTGTCGAGGCGGCGAAGGCGAAGGCGCCGGTCAGCATTGTGCCGGCCGCGGCAGGCAAGCGCGGCGCGAAGGCCGAGGAGGCATTCCCCGAGTCGATCGATGCCGAACTCGTCTCGCGCATGGCCTCCGGCGAATAGGCCTCCGCATCATGACGGTGGAACGGTTTGGCGGGGTGCGCGGCGATGGCCTCGCCCCGGTGACGTACCTGTTCGGTGAGCGTGCGCAGCGCACTCCGTCGGACCCGACCACGGCTACTACTCAAAACGCCAACACCGAGGCGGCGGCCCTCGAGCGTCCTCCCACGGATCTGCCGACGCTGGCTTCCGTCCTCGGCGAGCTGGAGTCGCAGATCGAGGCGCAGCTCGCCGAGAGGCGGGTCGCCGACGCCGCCCCCAGCACTCGCGAGGACCGCGACACCGAGAAGTCCAAGGCCCGCGCCGAGCGTGTGAGCATGAATGCCCTCACGCGGCGTGGCATGTCCAAGCGGGAGGTCGAGCGCAGTCTGCGGGCTCGCGAGCTCGACGACGAGACGGTGGCGTCGGAGCTAGATCGTCTCGAGGGCGTCGGTCTGATTGACGACATGGCGCTCGCGCAAAACCTCGTCGGCACCTTGCAGGAGCGCAAGGGCCTCGGGCGCTCGGCGATCGCGGCCGAGCTCACCCGCCGGCTGCTGACTCCCGCCGCGATCGAGTACGCGCTTGATCTGATTGAGACGGGCGACGAGCTCGGGCGGGCTCGAGAGATCGCCGTCAAGCGGGCGGGCCAGTTGCGTTCGTACGACCGCGAGACCGCGGTGCGCCGGCTCAGCGCATTCCTGATGCGGCGCGGATATTCGGGCAGCACGGTGCGGGCTGCCGTCGAGCACGCGCTGCCCGCGACTCCAGGCAGCAGCGTCCGGTTCCGGTAGCGGTTCTGCTTCGCGCGTCTGCGCGCATAGTCTTGACCGCACCATGACTCTGCTGGATTCCCCTTCGGACTCCGCCGCCCCCGAGAGGCCGCGGAGCTATGAGGTGCGCACCTTCGGGTGCCAGATGAACGTGCACGACTCCGAGCGGCTGAGCGGCTCACTGGAGGCCGCCGGATACGTCCGCGCCGACGGCGTTCCCCCTGACGTCATCGTTATCAACACCTGCGCGGTCCGCGAGAACGCCGACAACAAGCTCTACGGCACCCTCGGCCACCTCGCCAGCGTCAAACGGGAGCACGAGGGCATGCAGATCGCCGTGGGCGGGTGCCTCGCCCAGAAGGACAAGTCGGTGATCCTAGACAAGGCGCCCTGGGTCGATGTCGTCTTCGGCACCCACAACATGGGATCGCTCCCTGCCCTCCTCGAACGCGCGCGGCACAACGGCGAGGCGCAGCTCGAAATCCTCGAGTCGCTCGAGATCTTCCCCTCGACGCTGCCCACCCGTCGCGAGTCCGCCTCCAGTGGCTGGGTCTCCATCTCGGTGGGGTGCAACAACACCTGCACGTTCTGCATCGTGCCCTCGCTGCGTGGCAAGGAGAAGGATCGCCGCCCCGGCGACATCCTGACCGAACTGGAGTTGCTGGTCGGCGATGGCGCGATCGAGGTCACGCTGCTCGGTCAAAATGTGAACTCGTACGGCGTCGAGTTCGGCGACCGACTCGCCTTCGGCAAGCTCCTACGGGCTGCCGGAGACATCGAAGGCCTTGAACGCGTCCGCTTTACGAGTCCGCACCCCGCCGCGTTCACCGATGACGTTATCGATGCCATGGCCGAGACGCCGAACGTCATGCCGCAGCTGCACATGCCGCTGCAGTCCGGCTCTGACCGCATCCTCAAGGCCATGCGGCGCTCGTATCGCTCAGAGAAGTTTCTCGGCATCCTCGACCGGGTGCGGGATCGCATTCCGAACGCCGCGATCACGACGGACATCATCGTCGGCTTCCCTGGGGAGACCGAGGAGGACTTCGCCGAGACGCTGCGGGTCGTCGAGCAGGCGCGCTTCGCCTCGGCGTACACCTTCCAGTACTCGATCCGTCCAGGGACACCGGCCGCCCGGTACGAGGATCAGATCCCGAAGCAGATCGTCCAGGAGCGCTACGAGCGGCTCACGGCGCTCCAGGAGCGGATCTCGGGCGAGGAGAACGCGAAGCTCATCGGCAGCTCCGTCGAGGTGCTGGTCGCCGCGGGGGAGGGACGCCGCGACGGTGCCAACTCCCGGATGACCGGCCGCGCCGAAGACAACCGGCTGGTGCATTTCGATGTGCCCTCCGGGAGCGAGATCCCGCGCCCGGGCGACGTGGTGACGGTCGTCGTCACGCGGTCCGCGCCGCACTTCGTGATTGCCTCTCCCGTCGGCGACACGCTGACCGTGCGCCGCACCCGTGCCGGCGACGCCTTCGATCGCGCCGAGGCCGAGTCGTGCGCGATTCCCGCTCATGCACCCGCCGGCAGCGGATCGGGCGGCGCCGTCAACATCGGCCTCCCAACCCTCCGACCCTCCCACTGAGGCGCGCCGTGGATTCCGCGATCATCGCGATCGTCGGCGCCACCGGCACAGGCAAGTCGGCGCTAGCTCTCGAACTGGCCGAGGCGATGGGAGCGGAGGGCCGTCCGTCCGAGATCGTCAACGCCGACGCCATGCAGCTCTACCGCGGCATGAACATCGGCACCGCGAAGCTGTCGCCGAGCGAGCGCCGCGTCATCCCGCACCACCTGCTCGACGTGCTCGAGCCGAGCGAGGAGGCCAGCGTCGCGCAGTATCAGCGAGATGCCCGCGCGGCCATCGACGGCATCCTGAGCAGGGGCGCGACCCCGATCCTCGTCGGCGGCAGCGGCCTTTACGTGTCAAGCGTGCTCTACGACTTCCAGTTTCCCGGCCACGACCGGGAGGTGCGGGACCGCCTGGAGGGCGAGCTCGAGAGTCACGGCCCCGGCATCCTGCATCACCGGCTGCACGGTCTCGACCCGGTCGCGGCGCAGGCGATCGGCCCGCACAACGGCCGAAGGCTGGTGCGTGCCCTCGAGGTCGTGGCCATCACGGGCAAGCCGTTCGGGGCGGGCATGCCGAGCGAGAGCGCGCGGTGGCGCCCGGCGGTGACGATCGGTCTGCGCGCCGAGAGGCCCGCTCTGATTGCCCGACTCGACGCTCGCGTCGAGAGGATGTGGCACGACGGCCTCGTCGCCGAGGTGGAAGCGCTGCGTCCGAGCGGGCTGGGGGTCACGGCCGCCCGCGCGATCGGCTATGCGCAGGCGATCGCGCAACTCGACGGCGTGCTCACCGAGCCGGAGGCGATCGAGCAGACCGCCACCCTGACGCGCCGCTACGCCCGTCGGCAGGTCGGCTGGTTCGGGCGTTCGCCGGGCACCCACTGGCTCGATGCCGACGACCCGCAGCGACTCGCCTTGGCCCGCAAGGCCGTGGTGAGCGGCACGGCGAGCAAGCCCACGAGCGCGCCGCTAGCCTGAATCCGTGAGCACCGCACTGCACTTCACCAAGGGGCACGGGACCGGCAATGACTTCGTGCTCTTCGCCGACCCCGAGGGCGAGATCGAGCTGGATGCCGACGACATCGCCGGCATCGCCGATCGCCACTTCGGCGTCGGGGCCGACGGGGTGATCCGTGCGGTGAAGTCCGCGCGGCTCGGTGTCGGAGCCGATGCGCTGGCCGAGGATCCCGCCGCCGAGTGGTTCATGGACTACCACAACGCCGACGGTAGCCCAGCCGAGATGTGCGGTAATGGTATCCGGGTTTTCGGCAGCTTCCTGGTCGAGAACGGCTTCGTCGAACTGGCCGAGGGGGAGTCGATCGCGGTCGGCACGCGCGGAGGCGTGCGCGACCTGACACGCACGCGCGACGGTTTCGAGGTGGATCTGGGCCCCTTCGTGATCCTCGAGGCCGAGGCGACGGTCTCCGCGACGCACCTCGACGTCGCGCGTCCGGGACTGCCGGTCGGCGTCGGCAACCCGCACGTCGTCGTGGCCCTCGCCGACGACGAGGAGCTCGACGCGATTGACCTCGGCGACGCTCCCGTCGTCACGCCGACGCCGCCCGAGGGCGCGAACGTCGAGTTCGTGGTCCCGGCCGAGCCGCTCGTCGTCGACGGCGTGGGACGGATCCGGATGCGCGTGCACGAGCGGGGCAGCGGCGAGACCCTGTCGTGCGGAACAGGCGCCGCCGCGGCGGCCCTCGCGATCCGGCACTGGGCAGGGGCGGGTGCTCCCGACGTCTGGCACGTCGAGGTGCCGGGCGGCGTCGTCGGCGTGCGGGTGTTCGCGACGAGCAACGGCGACCACGTGGCGCTGAGCGGTCCGGCCGAGCTGGTTTTTGAGGGCGAGCTGACGATCTAGCGGTGCCGCACCCGCAGCACCCGGAACCCCTTGCTGGTCGCCGCTCGCGTCACTGCGAAGCCCTCGGGCAGCTCGGCCTGCAGCCAGCGGTGCAGCGAGTCGGAACCGAGGTTGCGCTGCACGACGATCCAGGCATCCGCCTCCGGCTCGAGGCGCGGCAGCCAGTGCAGCAGCATGCCGTGCAGCTCGTTCTTGCCGACGCGGATGGGCGGGTTCGACCAGACGGTCATGAACGAGATGTCGGCGGGAACATCGTCGGGCGTCACGGCGTTGACGTTATGGAGGCCGAGGGCCGCGGCGTTGTGGCGGACCAAATCGAGGGCGCGCTGATTGACGTCCACCGCCCAGACCGTGGAATGCGGAGATTCGATCGCCAGAGTCAGGGCGATCGGACCCCAGCCGCAGCCGAGGTCGAGCAGGTGACCGCCGGGAGGTGGGGTTGGCACGTTGCCGAGAAGCACCTGAGTGCCGACATCCACCCGCTCGGGGCTGAAGATGCCGTTCGAGGTGGTCAGTTCGAGGTCACGACCGGCCAGGTGCACCGAGATCCGGCGGAGTACCAGGTCACCTCCCGGCGACGCCGAGAAGTAGTGCTCCGGGGGGACCATGCAGAGAAACTTATCGAAAACAAGGAACTAGGGTTAAGCGAAGATGAGCGGGAACGACGATCAGATGCTCGACCGTGTGCTGGCCAGTGACGGCGCGAAGGCCGCCGGGGTGACCCGGTTCGGCCTGGATGGTGGTGCCCAGGCGCTGCAGACCGAGGGGCTTTCCCCGCTCGTCGATCCCTTCGGGGGCTCTGACGCCGACGGCGACCAGTTCGATCGCGACGCCCGCGCCTCCCTCCGTCGCGTTGGCGGGCTGAGCACCGAACTCGAGGATGTTACCGAGGTCGAGTACCGCCAGCTGCGGCTCGAGAACGTCATCCTGATCGGCGTCTACTCCGGGCAGGGCCTCGAGGATGCCGAGAACTCACTCCGCGAGTTGGCCGCCCTGGCGGAAACCGCCGGAGCCGTGGTGCTCGACGGTCTGCTGCAGCGGCGCCCGCATCCGGACCCCGCCACCTATCTGGGCCGCGGCAAGGTCGAAGAACTCGCCATGGTCGTGCAGTCGCTCGGGGCCGACACGGTCGTCGCCGATGCCGAGCTCGCGCCCAGCCAGCGCCGCGCCCTCGAGGACGCCGTGAAGGTCAAGGTCATCGACCGCACTGCCGTGATCCTCGACATCTTCAGCCAGCACGCCAAGAGCCGCGAGGGCAAGGCGCAGGTCGAGCTCGCGCAGCTCGAATACCTGCTGCCGAGACTCCGCGGCTGGGGCGAGTCGATGTCCCGCCAGGCCGGTGGCCAGGTCGGGTCCGGCAACGGCATGGGAAGCCGCGGGCCGGGTGAGACCAAGATCGAGCTCGACCGCCGCCGCATCCACACCCGGATGGCCCGTCTGCGCAAGCAGATCAAGGGATTCGCCCCCGCCCGCGACGCCAAGCGCGCCAACCGCGATCGCTTCGAGGTGCCGAGTGCCGCGATCGTCGGGTACACCAACGCGGGCAAGTCCAGCCTATTGAACCGGATGACGCGGGCCGGGGTCCTCGTCGAGAACGCCCTGTTCGCGACCCTGGACCCCACGGTCCGCCGCACGCAGACCCCGGACGGGCAGCTTTACACGCTCTCGGACACCGTCGGCTTCGTGCGCAATCTGCCGCATCAGCTCGTGGAGGCATTCCGCTCGACGCTTGAGGAACTCGGCCAGTCCGACGTCATCGTGCACGTCGTCGACGGCGCGCACCCCGACCCGGCCGCGCAGCTCGCCACGGTCCGCGATGTGATCGGCGAGGTGGGCGCGCGGGACCTGCCCGAGATCGTCGTGTTCAACAAGAGCGACCTCGTGGACGAGGACCAGCGGCTGCTGCTCCGCGGCCTTGAGCCGTCGGCGGTCTTCGCCTCGGCCCGCACCGGCGAGGGGATCGAGGAGCTGCTCGCACGCATCGCGGAGGCGCTGCCGCATCCGGATGTCGAGTTGGAACTGCTGATCCCGTACGACCGCGGCGACCTCGTGGCGCAAGCGCATGCCCGCGCTCGCGTGATCGAGTCGCGCTACGACGAGCGCGGCACCTGGCTCACCGTGATGGCCACACAGCGGGTCGCCGAGCAGCTGAAGGCCGCGGTCGGCACCGCGAAGGTCTAGGGCGTCACAGTCCGCAACACTCGCCGTGCGTCCTGTCATGGTTGCGTTGCGGCGGTAGCGTATCCATCAGGCGCCGTGTGAGCGGCGCGGTGCGAAAGCCGAGCCCGGCACCCGCTCCAGACGGCATCCGCGGAATCTCCCGGTGCTGACGGACGGTCGAGGCGGAGAAGCTCGTGGCGGCATTCGGATCGGGACGGACATCCCGTCGATCCCGCGCGCACCTTTTTGCCCCGCTTTGCAGCAAGGACGAATGACATGACCACCATCCCCCTCATCCCCGCGGGCCCCTTCCCGACCGGTACGATCCTGGGCTACCCGCGGATCGGCCCGAATCGTGAGCTCAAGCGCGCACTCGAGTCCTTCTGGGCAGGCCGGATCACCGCCGATGCCCTGGAGGCGACGGCTGCCGTGCTGCGCGCCGCGACCCGCGAACGGCTGCACGCGCTTGGACTCGGGAAGACCGACTCCTCGATCCCGCAGGCGTTCTCGTTCTACGACCAGATGCTCGACGCCGCGGTTACCGTCGGCGCAGTGCCGACGCGTTTCGCCGATCTGGTGGATACCGACGGATCACTCGACCTCGCCGGCGTGTTCACGCTCGCGCGCGGCGAGGGCGACCGATTCCCGCTCGAGATGACCAAGTGGTTCGACTCGAACTACCACTACCTCGTGCCCGAGATCGGGCCGGAGACCGTGTTCCACCTCGCGAGCGATCGCCTGGTGCGCGAGGTCGCCGAGGCGAAGGCCGCGGGGTTCACCACGCGTCCGGTGATCGTCGGGCCGGTGACCTTCCTGCTGCTCAGCAAGGCGGCCGAGTCGGCTCCCGGGGGCTTCCAGCCGCTCGCGAAGCTCGAGGACCTGCTGCCGGTCTACGTTGAGCTGCTGCAGAAACTCGCCGCCGCGGGGGCCGACTGGGTGCAGCTGGATGAGCCAGCGCTCGTCAGCGAGTCCGTTCCCGCCGCGCGCGACGAGGTGCTTGAGGCCGCCCGCACCGCCTACGCGACGCTCGGCACCGGACGCCCTCTCGGCATCCTCGTCGCGGCTCCCTACGGCTCGCTCGAGGACGCCCTGCCGGTTCTCGACGCCGCGCCGATCGACGCGATCGCGCTGGATCTCGTGAAGGGTGCCGTTCCCGTGGGCATCAGCACCGAGAAGGTCCTGGTCGGCGGGGTGATCGACGGCCACAACATCTGGCGCGGGGACCTCTGCGCCGCGTTCGACAAGCTGGAGGCGCTGCGTGCGGTGTCGCCGAACGTCTCGGTCGGCACCTCGACGAGCCTGTTCCACACCCCGCACACTGTGGCGGACGAGACCGAGCTGCCGACGCAGCTGCTCAGCTGGCTGGCCTTCGCCGACGAGAAGGTGGCCCAGGTGGCGGTGCTCGCGCGCGGACTGGGCGAGGGCCGGGATGCCATCCGAAGCGACCTGGATGCCGCGACCGTCGCCCTCGACGACCGTCACCACGCCGCCGGGGTGCGTGACGGGTCGGTGCGCGCACGGGCTGCTGGGCTCGACGATTCCGCCTTCCGGCGCAGCGCCTACCGTGTGCGCCAGGAGGCTCAGGACGCCGCGCTCGGCCTGCCGGCTCTCACGACTACGACCATCGGCTCCTTCCCGCAGACGGGCGAGATCCGGGCCGCTCGATCGCGTTTCGCGACCGGCGAGATCGATCAGGCCGCGTACGAGGGGTTCCTGGAGCAGGAGATCCGCGATGTCGTCGCCCTGCAGGAGCGCATCGGGCTCGACGTGCTCGTGCACGGCGAGCCGGAGCGAAACGACATGGTGCAGTACTTCGCCGAGAACCTCGACGGCTTCGCGGTGACGCGGAACGGCTGGGTGCAGTCCTACGGCTCACGAGCGACCCGCCCGTCGATCCTCTGGGGCGACGTGTCGCGGCCCGCACCGATCACGGTGCGCTGGTCGACGTTCACGCAGGGGCTCACCGAGAAGCACGTCAAGGGGATGCTGACCGGCCCGGTCACGATCCTGGCCTGGTCGTTCGTGCGCGACGATCAGCCGCTGGGGGAGACCGCGAACCAGGTGGCGCTCGCCCTGCGCGACGAGATTGCCGATCTGGAGGCCGCCGGGATCGGGATCATCCAGGTGGACGAGCCTGCGCTGCGCGAACTCCTGCCGCTCAAGACGCGGGATCAGGCCGCGTATCTCGACTGGTCCGTGAAGAGCTTCCGGCTCGCGACATCCGGGGTTCGTGACGAGACACAGATCCATACCCACCTCTGCTACTCGGAGTTCGGCGTGGTGCTGGACGCGATCGACGGTCTGGATGCCGACGTCACCTCGATCGAGTCGGCGCGCTCGAAGATGGAGGTCGTCCCCGAACTGGAGCGCAGCCACTTCGCGCGCGGCATCGGACCGGGCGTTTACGACATCCACTCACCCCGCGTCCCGAGCGTCGACGAGGTCACCGAGCTGCTCGAGATCGCCCTGGGCTCCATCCCGGAGCGCCAGCTCTGGGTGAACCCCGACTGCGGTCTCAAGACGCGCGGCTACGCCGAGACGGTCTCCTCACTCGAGAACATGCTGGCGGCGACCCGTGCGGTGCGCGCGAGGGTCGTGGCGTCCGCCTGAGTCACGAGGAGGGGTAGCGTCGGGGGAGGCCGTTCACCCCGAGTCACATGGCGGCGGCGCTACCCTTCCTCCGCACTTCCTTGCTGTCCGCTGCCGTGGTGGTCGGGACGATGGCCCCTGACCTCCCGTACTACGTGCCGCTCTTCGCGGCGCGCAATCTCTCGCACAGCCTTCTCGGGCTCGTCACGGTGGATCTGCTGCTGGGCGCTTTCGGGGCGCTCGCGTGGTGGCTCGTGCTGCGCGCGCCGATCCTCGACGCGCTTCCTCGGCGGATCGGCACGCGGGGCTGCTCGGCGGCACCGCCCCATTTGATCCAAACCTGGTGTTCCTGGTGGTACGTTTCGGTTTCGGTTTCGGTTTCGGTATCGGGATCGGCGGAGTCGCCGTCCTCGTCGTCGTCGTCGTGTTCTGGTACCTCGTGCGGCGGGAGCAGCCTCGAACCTCCTGACGGCGCACCGCCCGCACCGCTCCCGGTGGCGCGCCGGTCAGGTTATGGTGGTGACGATGTCGCGCGAACCGCGTGGCACGGAGCGACAGCCGAGCCCGGCACCCGCCCCACGTCAGATGCGCGCGTTCGCGGCACCGGTGGAGGGTTGATGGCAGGGACCGAGATCGGGGCTCCCCCCGCTGCGCTGCCGTCGTCCGCTTCGCCCGGACGGCCGTCGTTCTCGTTCGAGTTGTATCCGCCGCGCTCCGAGGCGGCCGAGAAGGCTCTGTACCCGGCGCTCGAGCAGCTCATCGCCTCGGGCCCGGCGTTCATCTCGGTGACCTACGGCGCGAACGGCTCCTCACGCACCGCTTCCCTCGACGTGCTGAGGTATCTGCTGCGCACCGGCACGGTTCCGGCGATGGCGCACTTCACCGCCGTCAGCTCCTCCTTCTCCGAGGCGTCGCAGCTCGTCCGCGAGTTTCTCGACGCCGGTGTGACCAGCTTCCTAGCACTCCGCGGCGACCCACCGGAGGGGGTGCCAGAAGACCAGCTCGTGCTCGGCGACTTCGGCAGCGCCAGCGAGCTCGTCCAGCTAATCCACGCGGTGCAGACGGAGCGCGAGCCGTTCCGGGCCCACGATGTCCCGGGATTCCCGGGGGCCAAACGGCTCGGATCCGGTCGCAAGGTCACGATCGCCGTCGCCGCGTTCCCGAACGGTCATCCGCGGTCGCGCTCACGTGCCCAGGACCTCGACACGCTCCTCGCTAAGGAGGCGGCAGGCGCCAACCTTGCGATCACGCAGCTGTTCTTCGAGGCCGACGACTACCTCGGCTTCGTCGACGACGCCCGCGCGGCCGGGGTCACCATGCCGATCCTGCCGGGCATCATGCCGGTGCTGAGCGAGAAGAGGCTGCACCGCATCCTCGAGCTCAGCGGCGAGGCGATGCCGACGCAGCTGTTGCGGGATCTCCGCGCGAGCGACGACCCCGCGTCCGTCGGGATCGCGCAGGCGGCCCAGCTGGTGCGCGACGTGCTCGCCGGGGGCGCCCCCGGCGTCCATCTGTACACTTTCAACCGCTCAGAGGCCCCTCTCGCCGTGCTCGGCGAGGTGGGTCTCCTCACCTCCAGGGAGATCCCCGCGTGACCGTACTGCCCCGATTCCGAGCAACCATCGCCCTCGCTCCGCTCCTGGTGGTGCTCGCCCTCACCGGATGCGCAGGCACCTCGATGGGCGCTGCGCAGACGCCGACGCCCTCGGCGACCACCGCGGGACCCTGTGCCAAGGTCACGGTGCTCGTGCAGTTCGGCACGCTCGACCACAAGCAGATCACCGCCTGCGCTGCGGCCGGCGTCGCCTCCGACGTGCTGAAGGCCGCCGGCCTCACCACCGCTGGGACCGCCGATTACGGCAACCAGGTGGTCTGCCGCGTCGACGACCTGCCCGCTCCGGCCGACGAGTCGTGCGCGACCCTGCCGTCTGCCGCCTACTGGGCGATGTGGATCAAGACCTCGGCCGATGCCAAGTGGGACTATGCGCAGGAGGGCATCGCGACCCAGCAGGTCACGACCGGCCAGTCGCTGGCACTGCTGTACACCGTCGGCAACGACACCACGCCTCCGCAGGGCTGATGCGTCGGGCACGGCTCGCGACGCTGCGCACCGCGGTGCTGGTCGCCGCGGGCTTCGTGGCGTTGCGGGTCGTCTACCGGCTCGTGTTCGGCGGGGGTGACGGCGATGGCATCCTGCTCGTCGCTCTGCCACGGGTCCCGCTCGCCGGCCCATTCGCCCCCATCGTCCTGTTCGGGCCGATCACGACCGGAGGCATCGTCAGTGCCGCTCTCGGGGCGCTGCCGTTCGCCGCCCTCATCGTCGCGATCGCCCTGGTCGGTGTCGTGGTCGACTTGCGGCTGCTCCTCACGCGGGGTGCGGTGCGCGGCCCGATCCGATCGGTCGCGCGCACCCTGGTGATCGCCTGGTCGACATTCCCGGCGCTGCGGGATTCCGTGCTGCGTGTTCGTGTGGCCCGCGAGCTGCGCGGGGAGCGCTCGCTCGCCTCCCTGATCGTCCCCGTCCTGGAGCAGACCGTCGAACGGGCGATCGCACTCGGTGCCTCGATGGAGGTGCGCGGGTTCGCCGCCGCGCGTCGCCCGGAACCCGACTGCGAGCATCCGGTGATCATGACGGATGCCGCGCTCGGCTTCGACGGCAGCTGGCTTCTCGAGGCGGTCGACCTCGATCTCGCGCCGGGGACGCTCACCCTCGTGACCGGCCCGACCGGCTCGGGCAAGTCGACGCTCCTGCACGCGATGAGCGGGCTCTTCCAGCACCACGTGGGCGGCGCGCAGGACGGCGCGATCACCGTCGGCGGAGCGGACCGGATCTCGACCCCGCCCCGCGAGACGGCGGGCTTCGTGGGGGTCGTCTCCCAGTCGGTCCGCCTCTCGTTCGTCGCCGCGACGGTCGAGGAGGAGCTCGGCTTCGCCCTGGCGATCCGGGGTGTGGCGCCCTCCATCGTCCGCGCGCGTTCCGTCGAGGTCGCCGCGGAGCTGGGGATCCCGCAGCTGCTCGACCGTGACATCGCGGTGTTGTCTGCGGGGGAGGCCTGCCTGGTCGCGCTGGGTGCGGCACTCGTCTGCCGGCCGGTGCTGCTGATCGTCGACGAGCCGCTCGCCGACCTCGACACCGCGGCACGCGAGCGTGTCGTCGGGGTGTTGGATCGCCTCGCCCATGAGGCGGGCGTCTGCGTGGTGGTCGCCGAGCACGCGCTCGCGGAGTGGGGTGAGGTCGCCGATGCGCGGCTGGAACTCGCGGAGGGCGAGGTGCGGCAGGCCGACTGTCCGGCGGGTGCGCCGCACCGCGCCGCGAGCACACCGGCGGTCGCCGGGGGTCTCGAGCCGACTGCGCGAATCGTCGGCCTGACCGTGGCGTACGGCCAAAACGTCGTCGTCGACGATGTCGGCTTCGACCTCCGCGTGGGCGAGGTGGTCGCTCTCACGGGACCGAACGGCGCCGGCAAGAGCAGCCTGCTCCAGGCGGTCGCGCGGCCGACGGGCTGTGAGACGGTCGTGATCGGCGGCGTCGATGTGGGGGCCGTGCGACGCCGGACCCGTCGCACACGTCGTCAGGCCGTCGCCCTGGTCCCGGAGGCCTTCGACGATCTGCTGTTCGCGACCACGGTCGCCACCGAGTGCCGACGGGCGGACCGCGGCGCAGGCTCCGGCGCCGCAGCTCCCGGCACCGCGCGGACCTTCCTGGCCTTCCTGGGCATCACCGACCCGGCCGATGCTCGTCGCCTGCTGGATCGGCACCCTCGCGATCTCTCGGCCGGGCAACGGCTGTGTCTGGTGATCGCCATCCAGTCGTCGGCACGCCCGCAGGTGCTGCTGATCGATGAACCGACGAGGGGGCTGGATGCCGCGGCGCGAGCCCTCGTCGGCGAGGCTCTGCTCCGCGCGGCCGCCGACGGCGCGGCCGTGATGGTCGCCACCCACGACCGGGACTTCGCGGCACGCTTCGCCTCACGCACCCTCGAGCTGAGCGCCGGTCGGATCCGCGTCCCCGCGCAGACGGACGCCTCATGATCCGGCGCCCCTCCTGGACCTCCTGGCTGCTCGGCGCCACAAGCGTGGTCGCCTTCGCCGGATTTGCCTGGCCGCTGCTGGCCGACGCGGTGCCCGGCGAGGCGCGCACGGCCGTCCCCTATGTGGCACTGGCGCTCGTCCCGGCGCTTGTCGTGGCCGTGGCGCTGACCCTCGACCGCGAGATGTACACGGCTCGCACGGTCGCCCTTCTCGGCGTGCTCACCGCCGTCGGCACCGCGGTGCGCATCGCAGGCACCGGCGTCGGCGGGGTCGAGGCGGTCTTCGTCGTGCTGATCCTGGCTGGGCGAGCGTACGGGGCGCGCTTCGGACTGCTGCTCGGGATGACGACCATCGCGCTCTCCTCCCTGCTCTGGGGCGGGATCGGCCCGTGGACGCCGTTCCAGGCGTTCGCGTGCGGCTGGGTGGGTGCCGGCGCAGGGCTCCTCCCGCGCATCCGCGTCGGATCACCGAAAGCCGCCGGCCGACTCGAGATTGCGATGCTTGCGGCCTACGGGGTCGTCGCCGCGTACGCGTTCGGACTCATCATGAACCTCTGGTTCTGGCCGTTCGCGGTCGGCTACGGCACCGGAATCTCCTACGTGTCTGGCGCGCCGCTCCCACAGAACCTGGCCTCGTTCGGCATCTACTCGCTGATCACATCGACGCTGACCTGGGATACCGTGCGGGCCGTGACCTCGCTGGTCGGAATCGTGCTCGTCGGTCCTGCTGTGTTGACGGCGCTGCGCCGCGCGAAGCTCCC
This sequence comes from Microbacteriaceae bacterium, assembly GCA_025352325.1. GTDB lineage: Bacteria > Actinomycetota > Actinomycetes > Actinomycetales > Microbacteriaceae > Lysinimonas. The sequence continues at coordinate 15,824 of JANXTR010000015.1, forward strand.
AGCACCGCGAATGGCTACACCGAGAAGTAGCGCGCCTCGGGGTGATGGAAAACGAACGCGTCGGTCGACTGCTCCGGATGCAGCTGCAGTTCCTCCGACAGCTCGACACCCATCCGAGAAGGTTTGAGCAGCTCGACCACCTTGCGGCGGTCCTCCATGTTCGGGCACGCCGGGTAGCCGAGCGAGAAGCGGGCGCCGCGGTAGCGCAGCTTGAACATCCCCTCGATATCGTCCGGGTCCTCCGCTGCGAAGCCGAGTTCTGCCCGGATGCGCGAATGCCAGTACTCGGCGAGCGACTCGGTGAGCTGCATCGTGAGTCCGTTCAGCTCCAGGTAGTCGCGGTACTTGTTCCCGGCGAACATCTTCGCAGTGAAGGCGTCGACCGCGGAGCCGGCCGTCACCAGCTGGACGCCCACGACATCCACCTGACCTGAGTCTTTTGGCCGTACGTAGTCGGCGAGGCAGAGGTGGCGATCGCGACGCTGGCGCGGGAACGAGAAGCGCAGCCGCTCCGTGCCGACGACCCCGCCCGAGCCGCCGTCGGGGGCTAGCAGTCCGGGCGTCCCCAGCAGTCCCGTTGGGTCGTCTCCGTGATGGAGCACGACCAGGTCGTCGCCCTCCGAGTAGACGGGAAAGTAGCCGTACGCGACTGAGGCGTCGAGCATGCCCTCGGCCAGGATGCGATCCAGCCAATACCGCAGCCGTGGCCGCCCGTCGGTCTTGACCAGGTCCTCGTAGCTCGCGCCGTCATCCGCCCGGCTCGGCTTCAGGCCCCACTGGCCCATGAAGGTCGCACGCTCGTCGAGGAACGCGGCGTAGTCGCCCAGCGCGATCCCCTTGACGATGCGGGTGCCCCAGAACGGCGGGGTGGGCACCGGATTGTCGAGCATGACATCCGAGCGGGCGGGCATGTCCTCCGGCTCGGTGACCTCGAGCTGCGTGCGCGCGTGGATGCGCTTCTTCAGCGGCGGCAGACCCACGGATGCCGGGTCGGCTCCCCGCGCGATGGCCACCAGCGGCTCCATCAGGGCCAGCCCTTCGAAGGCATCGCGGGCGTAGCGGACCTGCCCGTCGAACTGCGAGGCGAGGTCGTCCTCGACGTAGGTGCGGGTCAGCGCGGCGCCGCCAAGCAGGATCGGCCACCTCGTCCCGAGTCCACGGGACTGCAGTTCGAGCAGGTTCTCCTTCATGACGACCGTCGACTTCACGAGCAGACCGCTCATGCCGATGACGTCGGCGTTGTGCTCCTCGGCGGCCTTGATGAACTCGCTGAGGGGCTGCTTTATTCCGATGTTGATGACCTCGTAGCCGTTGTTGGTCAGGATGATGTCGACGAGGTTCTTGCCGATGTCGTGCACGTCGCCGCGCACGGTCCCGATCACCATGGTGCCCTTGCCGGCTGCCTCGGTCTTCTCCATGTGCGGTTCCAGCAGCGCGACCGCGGTCTTCATGACCTCGGCCGACTGCAGCACGAACGGCAGCTGCATCTCGCCGCTGCCGAAGCGCTCCCCGACGACCTGCATGCCGGCGAGCAGGTGCACGTTGACGATGTCGAGCGCGCTCATCCCGTCCGCCATGGCCAGTTCGAGGTCACCGTCGAGCCCCTTCGCCTCGCCGTCGATGATGCGGCGTTCCAGGCGCTCACCGACCGGGAGGGCCGCGAGTTCGGCGGCACGCTCGTCCTTCAAGGCTGCTGAGTCCACGCCGGCGAACAGGTCGAGCAGGGCGGTCAGCGGGTCGTACGTGAGTTCGCCGTCAGCGTTGTACTCGCGGCGATCCCACACGAGGTCGAGCGCAACCTTGCGCCGGTCATCCGGAACCGAGGCCAGAGGCACGATCTTGGCGGCGTTCACGATCGCGGAGTCGAGACCGGCCTCGACCGCCTCGTGCAGGAACACCGAGTTGAGCACCGAGCGCGCGGCCAGATTCAGGCCGAAGGAGATGTTCGATACCCCGAGCGTGGTGTGGATGCCGGGGTACTTGGCGTTGATCTGCCGGATCGCGTCGATGGTCTCGATCGCGTCGCGCCTGGTCTCCTCCTGGCCGGTCGCGATCGGGAAGGTCAGCGCGTCGACGATGATGTCGTCGACGCGCATGCCCCAGTCGTTCACCAGGGTGTCCACGAGCCGGGAGGCGATGCGGACCTTGTTGTCGGCGGTTCGGGCCTGGCCCTCCTCGTCGATGGTGAGGGCGATGACCGCGGCGCCGTGCTCCTTGACGAGCGGCATGATGCGGCCGAATCGTGACTCGGGCCCGTCGCCGTCCTCGAAGTTGACCGAGTTGACAACGGGGCGGCCGCCGATCAGCTCCATGCCGGCCTGCAGGACGGCCGGCTCGGTCGAGTCGACCACGAGGGGGAGCGTCGAGGCGCTCGCGAGCCGCGACACGGCGGCCTGGATGTCGGCGACACCGTCGCGCCCAACGTAATCCACGCAGACGTCGAGCAGGTGGGCGCCCTCGCGCACCTGGCTGCGGGCGATGTCGACGCAGTCGTCCCAGCGCTCGTCGAGCATCGCCTGGCGGAACGCCAGCGAGCCGTTCGCGTTGGTGCGCTCGCCGATCGCCAGGTACGAGGAGTCCTGGTTGAACCCGACGTGCTGGTACAGGCTCGCGACGCCGGGGTCCTCCTCGATGGTGCGGGTCGACACCCGTGACCCGCCGATGCGGTCGACGACGGCTTTCATGTGCACGGGGGTCGTGCCGCAGCATCCGCCGACGAGGCCCAGGCCGAACTCCTTCACGAACTGTTCGTGCGCGGTCGCCAGCTCGTCGGGGGTGAGCGGGTAGCTCGCCCCGTTCGCTCCGAGCACCGGTAGACCGGCGTTCGGCATGCACATCACCGGGATGTGCGCGAACTTCGACAGGTGCCGCAGGTGCTCGCTCATCTCGGTCGGGCCGGTTGCGCAGTTGAGCCCGATCATGTCGATGCCAAGAGGCTCCAGCGTGGTCAGCGCCGCGGCGATCTCGCTGCCCATGAGCATGGTGCCGGTCGTCTCGACGGTTACCTCGACGAAGATCGGGAGCCGGATGCCGGTCTCGATGATCGCTTGCTTGCAGCCGTTCACGGCGGACTTGGCCTGCAACAGGTCCTGCGAGGTCTCGATCAGCAGTGCGTCGGCCCCGCCCAGGATGAGGCCGCGCGCCTGCTCGGCGAACGTCGCCTTGAGGTTCGCGTAGCTGGTGTGGCCGAGGCTGGGGAGCTTGGTGCCGGGGCCCATCGAACCGAGGACCCAGCGGATCCGGCCGTCCTTGGCCTCGAACGACTCGACGGCGCTACGGGCGATCGCGGCTCCCGCGTGGGCGAGCTCCTCGATGCGGTCCTCGATGCCGTAGTCCGAGAGGTTCGACCAGTTGGCGCCAAAGGTGTTCGTCTCGACCGCGTCGATTCCGGTCTCGAGGTAGGTCACGTGGATGGTCTCGACGATGTCGGGACGCGTGACGTTGAGGATCTCGTTGCAGCCCTCGTGCTGGAGGAAGTCCTCGAGGCTCGGATTGACGTCCTGCAGCATCGTGCCCATCGCGCCGTCGGCGATCACGACGCGGCTTTTCAACGCCGCGAGCAGGGCCTCGGATCGTTCCGGACGGGGGATGCTGGTGACGTTCAGCGAGGAGGGGGAGAGCACGAGCGACGGCACCCGCTCAGCGTAATCGGCCAGCGGTATCGGCGCGGGCTCCCTAGAGTCGGGGGCGTGCCAGATGCCGACGTGCCAGATGCCGACGTGCCAGATCCCGACGTGGCAGACGCCGACGAGTCCCTGCTCGACAATCCGGCCTGGTTCGCGCTCACCGGCCCCCAGACTTCGCTCGCCGTGCGCCAGGGCGCCGCGGCGCGGTTCGACCCCGCGATGTCGCCGTTCGTCGGAATGGCGGATGACAGCGACGCCTCGTGGAGCGATCTCGCCCGGCTGCTCGGGCCCGGCGCCCCGGCCGTGATGTTCCAGCTCGGGCACGTTCCCGCCGGCTGGACACAAACCTTCTCGGGCCTCGGCCTGCAGATGATCGCCCCGGTGGCCGGGGTGACAGACTCCGTCGACGATCCGGGGCTCATCGCGCTCGGCTCCGACGACGCCGCGGAGATGTTCGAGTTGGCAGAGAGGACGATGCCGGGCCCATTCGAGCGCCGGACACCGGAGTTCGGAGGCTACGTCGGCGTGCGTCGCGACGGAGTACTCGTCGCGATGGCGGGCGAACGGCTGCATCCGCCCGGATGGACCGAGATCAGCGCGGTCTGCACCGACGGGGCCGCGCGTGGTCAGGGCCTTGCCGGTCGACTCGTGCGCCGGGTGGCGTCGTCCATCGCTGAGCGCGGTGATCGGGCGATGCTGCACGTGGCCGCGTCGAACACGGGCGCCGTGTCGCTTTACGAGCGGCTCGGATTCCAGATTCGTCGAGAGGTCGCCTTTGCGGCCTACCTCAGCCCGACCGTCTAGGGTCAGCCGACTGGGGCCCGCCGACTAGACAGAACGGAGGACGGCCACGATTTTGCCGAGCACCTCGGCGTGGTCGCCCATGATCGGCTCGAACGCCGAGTTGCGGGGGAGAAGCCAGGTGTGGCCGTCGCGCTGCCGGAAGACCTTGACGGTCGCCTCGCCGTCAAGCATGGCGGCCACGATCTCGCCGTTCTCCGCGTTGTTCTGCTGACGCACCACGACCCAGTCGCCGTCGCAAATCGCCGCGTCGATCATCGACTCGCCGACCACCTTCAGCATGAACAGGTCGCCTTTGCCGACGAGCTGCCGGGGGAGCGGGAAGATCTCGTCGATCTGCTGCTCGGCCGTGATCGGGATTCCGGCGGCGATGCGGCCGACCAGCGGCACCATGGCGGCGTCTGCCACCGAGGGGCCCGAGTTGTCGCCATCCAACGATTCCAACTCGATGAGGACCTCGAGCGCTCGCGGGCGGTTGGGGTCGCGGCGCAGGTAGCCGCTCAGCTCGAGCTGATTCAGCTGGTGGGTGACGCTCGAGAGCGAGGCGAGCCCGACCGCGTCGCCGATCTCACGCATGCTCGGCGGATAGCCGCGCGACGAGACCGAGCGCTGAATGAACTCCAGGATCGCCTGCTGCTTGTCGCTCAGGCTCGTGCGGCGGCGTGTGCCGCGCTCGACGGCGCCGCCGCCTGTCCGGGGATCTGCCTCGCTCATGGATGCTCCTCGTGCCGAATGTCGGTGGTCGCTGATCGACTCAGTCCCAGCGATCGAAACTGTATCCGTTTCCAGTGGGTGCAGCAAACATCTGTTCGAGTGTGTCGCGGCTTTCGTCAGCAAATCTCCGCGTCGGGCTTGAACATATGTTCGATCGAATGTATGTTCGGAACACAGGTTCGCATCTCGCCTCCGGCCGAGGCTAGATGCGCAACCTGTCCAGCTTCAGAAGGTCAGTCCGTGAGAACCCGACACGTGGGAGTCGATATGAGCGCCATCAGCTACAGCAGCTTCTGCCGCACCGCCGGTCCTACTGCGCATCTGCACATCACCAAGCGCGGTCGCGCGGTACTGACGTGCCTCATCGCCCTTCCTCTCGCCATCGCCGCCGCCGCGTTCGGGGTCGGTGCCGTGGGAACGAGCGCCGCGGCGGGCTCCGACACCGGATCGGCCGTGACTTTCCAGTACGTGACGGTCGATCCGGGCGAATCTCTCTGGCAGCTCGCCGAGATCATCGCGCCGACGGCCGACCCGCGGGACGTGGTGGCCGACATCCTCACGCTCAACAATCTGCCGTCCGGCGATGTGCAGGCCGGCCAGCGCTTGGCCATCCCAGCGAAGTACGACCACTAGCCCGCACCTCGGCGTCTCCGCGCCATTCTTTCCCGCCGTTCCTTCCCGCCGTGCCGCCCGGCGCGAGTGCCGATCCCCCCTCGGTGCCTGCGCTGGGCGGCTTTTTTGTGCTCGGTAGAATCGAAGGGTGGCTTCACTCTCTGACCTCCCGATCCGTGATGACCTCCGAGGGCAGCATCCGTACGGTGCTCCGATGGTTCCGGTGCGGTACGCACTGAACGTCAACGAGAACACCCACCCGATCCCCGAGTCGGTCGCTCGCGACATCGTGGAGCGCCTTGCGCACGCGGTGCTCACCGTCAACCGCTACCCGGATCGCGAGTTCACCGCGCTGCGCGAGAGTCTCGCCGCCTACCTCGGGCACGGGATCACTGCCGAGCAGGTCTGGGCCGCGAATGGCTCGAACGAGATCATCCAGCAGACGCTGCAGGCGTTCGGCGGGCCGGGGCGCAGCGCACTCGGCTTTCCGCCCACCTATTCGATGCATCCGATCATCGCCGCCGGCACCGGCACGACGTGGGTGACCGCTGACCGCGACGTGGACTACACGATCTCGTCCGAGACGGCGGTCGCGGCCATCGAGGCGCATCGTCCCGATCTGGTGTTCTTCTGCGCCCCCAACAACCCCACGGGCACGTCACTGCCCCTCGAGGCGATCGAGGCGGCGTACGAGGCGACGGACGGCATCGTCTTCGTGGATGAGGCGTACGCCGAGTTCATGCCCGCCGACGCGCCGAGCGCCCTGACGCTGCTTCCGGGGCGCGAGAGGCTTCTGATTTCCCGCACGATGAGCAAGGCGTTCGCGTTGGCCGGCGCCCGGCTCGGCTACCTCGCCGCCGATCCCGCCGTCGCCGACGCCTTGCGGCTCGTCCGTCTGCCGTACCACCTGTCGGCCCTCACCCAGGCAGCGTCGCTGGCGGCCCTCGCGCACGCGCCCGAGATGCTCGCGATGGTCGACGACATCGCCGCTCAGCGCGATCGACTGCTGCTTGAGTTGCCGCAGCTTGGCTACCGGGCGTTCGACAGCCAGGCGAACTTCGTGCTCTTCGAGGGGCTCGACGACCCGGGGGCGACCTTCCGCGCGCTGCTGGAGCGCGACATCCTGATCCGCGACGTGGGGATCCCCGGTGCTCTGCGGGTCACCGCCGGAACGGCCGAGGAGACCGGATTCTTCCTGCGGTCGCTGGCAGACCTCGGGCCACGCGGCGCTCACTGACGCCCCGGTAGTCTGGGCGCATGAGCACAGCGAGGACCGCGACGCTGACCCGCGAGACGAGCGAGTCGAGCATCGACCTGTCGATCGACCTCGACGGCAGCGGTCGATCGAGCATCCACACCACCGTCCCGTTTTTCGACCACCTCCTGACCGCCTTCGCCAAGCACTCCCTCGTCGACCTGACCGTGAAGGCGCAGGGCGACACCGATATCGATGTGCACCACACGGTCGAAGACACCGGCATCGTGCTCGGCACCGCGATCAAGCAGGCGCTGGGCGACAAGGTGGGCATCGCGCGCTTCGGTGACGCGCTCGTCCCGCTCGACGACGCTCTGGCTCAGGCGGTCGTCGATGTCTCGGGCCGGCCGTATCTCGTGCACTCAGGTGAGCCCGCGGGCTTCGAGTTCCACCTCATCGGCGGCCACTTCACCGGCTCGATGGTTCGGCACGTCTTCGAGGCGATCACCTTCCACGCCGGACTGACCGTGCACCTCACGCTGCTCGCCGGTCGTGATCCGCATCACATCGCGGAGGCGGAGTTCAAGGCGTTCGCGCGCGCCTTCCGCCAGGCGGTCGCACTCGACCCGCGGGTCAGCGGTGTGCCGTCCACGAAGGGCGCGCTCTGAGATGAGCGTCGTCCAGCCCACCGTGGTCGTCCTCGACTACGGCTCCGGCAACGTGCACTCGGCCGCCAAGGCGCTCGAAGTCGCCGGCGCTCGAGTCGAGTTGACCGCCGACGCCGCGAGGATCCGTGATGCCGACGGCCTCGTCGTTCCCGGCGTGGGCGCGTTCGACGCGGTGATGCGTCAGCTGGATGCGGTGCGCGGAGGCGAGAAGATCGAGCGTCGGCTCGCGGGCGGTCGCGCGGTGCTCGGCATCTGCGTCGGCATGCAGGTGCTCTTCGAGCGCGGGATCGAGCGCGGCGCCGACACCGAGGGTCTCGGCGAGTGGCCCGGGGTCGTCGACCAGCTGGATGCGCCCGTGCTGCCGCACATGGGCTGGAACACCGTCGAGGTGGCCGATGGCTCGGTGCTGTTCGAGGGCATCGGCGACCAGCGGTTCTACTTCGTGCACTCCAACGCCGCACGCTCCTGGACGTTGGATCCGATCGGCGCGTTCGCCCACCCGAAGGTGACGTGGGCGCGCCACGGCGACCGTTTCGTGGCCGCGGCCGAGAACGGACCGCTCTGCGCCACCCAGTTTCACCCCGAGAAGTCGGGAGAGCCCGGCATCCGGTTGCTCGCCAACTGGCTGAAGACCCTCTGAGCCCCGGCTCCTCTACTCCGAAGAGAAGACCATGACCGAGACCCTTCCCACCCTGACCCTCCTCCCCGCGGTGGATGTCGCCGACGGCCAGGCCGTACGCCTCACCCAGGGTGCGGCCGGCAGCGAGACCGGCTACGGCGATCCGATCGACGCCGCCGAGGCCTGGATCACGCAGGGCGCCGAGTGGATCCATCTCGTCGACCTCGACGCGGCATTCGGTCGCGGCGACAACCGCGCCGTCATCAAGCGGGTGATCGACGCGACGCCGGGCAACGTCAAGATCGAGCTGTCGGGAGGGATCCGCGACGATGCCAGCCTCGACGCCGCGCTCGCCACGGGTGCCGCTCGCATCAACCTCGGCACGGCGGCGCTCGAAAACCCGGAGTGGGCCGCCCAGGTGATCGCCCGGTACGGCGATGCGATCGCGGTCGGGCTGGATGTGCGCGGCACGACCCTCGCCGCCCGCGGGTGGACGCAGGAGGGCGGCGACCTCTGGGAGGTGCTCGCTCGGCTCGAAGGCGCGGGGTGTGCGCGCTACGTGGTCACCGATGTCACGAAGGACGGCACCCTCCAGGGTCCGAACCTCGAACTGCTGCGCGAGGTGATGACCCGCACCGGTCGGCCGGTCGTCGCCTCGGGCGGCATCTCGAACCTCGCCGACATCGCGGCACTGCGCGAGCTCGTCCCGCTCGGACTCGAGGGCGCCATTGTCGGCAAGGCGCTGTACGCGGGCGCGTTCACTCTGATCGAAGCGCTCGTCGTCGCTCACGAATGACCCCCGTCGCCGACTCCGCGGGCGTTCCCTTCGCGGGACGCGCCTTCCACGAGAACCCGGGGGCCGGCGACGACGGCTCGCCGCCGCCGCGCCTGCTCGAAGCGCTTCAGCGGTTCCGCGCGGGCGAGCTCGGCGCGGCGGAGGTCGTCGCGACGCTGCACGGTGAGCGGCTACTCATCCCGCTAGTTGCGGTGCGCGGTGACGAGGGCGTCGGAGCTCACGGCCAGCTGGTCGACAAGACGCAGGAGCTCTCGATCGTCACTGTCGCGGGACCGGACGGGCGGCACGTGCTACCGGCCTTCACTTCGGTGGCGACGCTGCAGGCCTGGAATGCCTCCGCGCGGCCCATCCCGATCGAGGCCGCACGCGTCGCACTGGCGGCGGCGTCCGAGGGCACCCCTCTGATCGTCCTCGACGCGGGGTCGCCGACCGAGTTCGCGGTGCGCTCGCCGGCTTTCGAGGCGATGGCGACCGGCGTCGCGTGGGTCCCGTGCTTCGACGACGAGGCGGTGCTCGACGCGTTCCTCGCCGCCGGGTCGGGGGAGGAGGCTCTGCGCGGGATCCAGCTGGCGCCGGGCGATCCGGACGCCCGACTCGCCGGCCCGGAGCTGCTGGTTCAGCTGTCGGTGCGGGCCGGTCTCGAGAGGGGTGAGCTCGACGCTCTCCTCGGACGGCTGCAGCAGGCGTGGGCTGCCGATCCGGTCATTGCGGCGCGCGTCGACTCGATCGGTGTGAGGCTCGACCGGGTCTAGACCGCGCTCTTCGGCAGACGCCCTAGATGACGGATCCTGTCCACTTCTCGCCCGGCCCCTTGCCGATCGGGTCGGGAATCGGTGAAGCCTCGCGGAACGCGAGCTGCAGGCTGCGCAGGCCGTCGCGGAGGGGACGGGCGTGCTGGTCGCCGACACTCGGCGCCGCTGCGGTCACAAGGCCGGCGAGGGCGTCGATGAGCTTGCGCGCCTCGTCAAGGTCGAGTTGGGTGGCCGGGTCGTCGGCCAGGCCGACCTTCACCGCGGCGGCACTCAGCAGATGGACGGCGACCGTGTTGATGACCTCGACGGCGGGCACCTCAGCGATGTCGCGGCTCTGCTGGGCGGTGTCTTCCATCACGAACTCTTCGGCCACGGGCGTTCCTCTGCTAGTCTGATGCGGGCTCCGAGGCCAGATCCTCGGAAACGAAGTGGAGAAATCCCACCCGCTGGCCGCATCTCCAGGCTAGCCGGGTCAGTTGCACCCCGCCGGTCGTCGCTCGCGACATCTCGGTAGCCAGGGTGTTTTGAACGCAGTTTCGCACGATTCTGCGGTGGACGTTCCTCTCTTTCGTGCCGTCACGGGCCCACAAGAAGCACGACGAAAGGAAATCGCATCAGCGATCCCAGAACGAACGACCGGATCCGTGTTCCCGAGGTCCGCCTCGTTGGACCCAACGGGGAACAGGTCGGCGTTGTCCGCATCGAAGACGCCCTGCGCCTCGCGCAGGAAGCCGACTTGGACCTGGTCGAGGTCTCTCCCGACTCCAAGCCGCCCGTCGTCAAGATCATGGACTACGGCAAGTTCAAGTACGAACAGGCCCAGAAGGTCAAGGAAGCCCGTCGCAACCAGGCGAACACGATCCTCAAAGAGGTGCGTTTCCGTCTCAAGATCGACAAGCATGACTACGAGACGAAGATGAAGCGCGCCGTCGGCTTCCTGCAGGCAGGCGACAAGGTCAAGGCAATGATTCTGTTCCGCGGTCGCGAACAGTCGCGCCCCGAGCAGGGCGTGCGCCTGCTGCAGAAGTTCGCAGAGGATGTCGGCGAGTTCGGAACCGTCGAGTCGACGCCGATGATCGACGGCCGCAACATGGTCATGGTGATCGGGCCGCACAAGAACAAGTCGGACGCCAAGGCCGAGGCCAACGCGAAGCGCGCTCAGCAGCGAGCCCGCAACGCGTCGAGCGAAGCCCCGGCCGCCCCGGCTGCTGCTGCTCCCGCTGCCGCTGCGCCGGTGAAGACTGCCGCTGCGGCGGTCGTCGAACCGACGCCGGCTCCTGAGCCCGTCGGGGAGGCGCCCGCTCCGGTCGCCGCCCCGGCCCCCACGAAGGTCGCCGCCCCGGCGATCCCGAAGACCGAAACGGTTGCCGCACCGGCAGCCGTGAAGACGGCGGCTCCGGCCGCCACCAAGCCCGCCAGCCCGGCGTCAGCTGCTCCCAAGCCCGCTGCCACCGCGACGGCAACGAAGACAGAAGGAAAATAATGCCGAAGATGAAGACGCACTCCGGTGCGAAGAAGCGCTTCAAGATCACCGGTTCCGGCAAGGTCATGAAGCAGGGCGCTGGCATGCGCCACAACCTCGAGAAGAAGTCCTCGAAGCTCACACGTCGCCTCAACCGCGAGGTGGTCCTGGCTCCTCAGGACGCCAAAACTATCAAGCGCCTTTTGGGCAAGTAACTAAGAACCCCGAGATCAAGGACTATCTGAAATGGCACGTGTCAAGAGAGCGGTCAACGCCGCCAAGAAGCGCCGCACCATCCTCGAGCGCGCAGAGGGCTACCGCGGTCAGCGGTCGCGTCTGTACCGCAAGGCCAAGGAGCAGGTCACTCACTCGCTTGTCTACTCCTACCGCGACCGCCGCGCCAAGAAGGGCGAGTTCCGTCGCCTCTGGATCCAGCGCATCAACGCTGCAGCCCGCGCGAACGACATGACGTACAACCGCCTCATCCAGGGCCTCGGCATCGCCGGTGTCGAGGTGGACCGTCGCATCCTCGCCGATCTCGCGATCAACGAGCCCGCGACTTTCGCCGGTCTCGTCGCGACGGCCAAGGCCGCGCTGCCCGCGGATGTGAACGCCAAGATCGAGGCGTAAGCACTCACCGCAGCATGTATCACCGCGCACGGCGCGGATGCCGATGAACGCTCGGCATCCGCGCCGTCGCCGTTTCATCACAGAACGTTCATATGTTCGCCCTACTCTTCGAGAGTGATCGACAATCCGCGTTCCCCTCGCGTGCGCGCCGTGGCGAAACTGGCCAAGCGCAGTGCCCGTGCGGAGACCGGTCTCTTCCTGGTGGAGGGACCGCAGGCGGTGACCGAGCTCCTGCAGTTCCGTTCGGCGCTGCTCGTCGACCTGTTCATGACACGCACCGCGCTCGACCGGTACAGCGATCTCGCTCGTTCAGCCGCGGCATCCGGGATCGAGGCCGAGACGGTCAGCGACCACGTGCTCGAGACGATGGCCGACACCGTGACGCCGCAGGGTGTCGTGGCCGTGTCGCGGCAGTTCCCCGTCTCGGTCGAGGAGTTGCTCGCGGGCGGCGTGACCCTGGTCGCCATCCTCGACGAGGTGCGTGACCCCGGCAACGCGGGCACGATCATCCGGGCAGCGGATGCCGCGGGCGCCGACGGCGTGATCTTCACCGGCAAGAGCGTCGACGCCTACAACCCGAAGGTCGTTCGCTCGACCACGGGGTCCCTGTTCCACGTCGCCGTCGCGCAGGGCGGGGAACTGGATGCCGCGATCCGAGCCGTGAAAGCGGCGGGCCTCCAGGTGCTCGCCGCCGATATCGCGGGCGACGACCTGCCGACCGTCCGGGAGCGGCTCGCGCAGCCGACCGCCTGGTTGTTCGGCAACGAGGCGCACGGACTCACCGACGACTCGCTCGGGCTCGCCGACCACGTCGTGAAGGTGCCGATCTACGGGCACGCGGAGTCGCTGAACCTCGCCACGGCGGCCTCGGTCTGCCTCTACGAGTCGGCGTTCGCGCAGCGCGTCTAGCCACTCTCCGCCCTCGTCCGAGATTCAGGACGACACGCCGTTCGCGGCCACGGGTCAGGGCGCTACACCGACGTGTCGTGCCCTGCGTCCTGAACCCGCGATGGTTCGGACCCCTTCCGGCCCCGCGGCTAAGCTTGTGACTCGTGCCAGATGCTCCCCAGATCCCCGAGAACGCCGTCGAGGCGGCGGTCGCCGCGGCCCTCGCCGACATCGCCGTGGCCGCCCATTCCGCCGCTCTGAGAGCCGCGCGCGCCGCCCACTCCGCCGAGGGATCGCCGCTCGCGAACTTCAATGCTGCCATCCGCGATCTGCCCGGCGACCAGAAGGCCGCCGCTGGCAAGCTCGTCGGCGGAGCCCGCGCGCGCGTCAACGAGGCGTTCGCGGCGCAGGAGTCCGTCATCCTCGCCGCCGAGGAGAGGGCGCAGCTCGCGGCCGAAGCCGTGGACGTGACCGCTGTTCCCACGCGCTGGCGTGCCGGGGCGCGGCATCCGCTCAGCCTGCTGATGGAGCAGATGAGCGACCTGTTCATCTCGATGGGCTGGGAGATCGGCGAGGGGCCCGAGCTCGAGCACGAGTGGTTCAACTTCGACGCGCTCAACTTCGACGAGGATCACCCCGCCCGCGCCATGCAGGACACCTTCTACGTCGAGCCGGTCGAGCGCCACCTGGTGCTGCGCACGCACACCAGCCCGGTGCAGATCCGTTCGCTGCTGTCGCGCCCGCTCCCCGTGTACGTCGCCGCGGTCGGCGCCACCTATCGCACCGACGAGGTGGATGCCACGCACACCCCCGTCTTCCACCAGATCGAGGGCATCGCGATCGACCGTCGTCTCACGATGGCGAACCTGCGCGGAACGCTCGAGCACATGGCCCGCTCGCTGTTCGGGCAGGGCGCGCAGATCCGACTGCGCCCGAACTACTTCCCGTTCACCGAGCCGAGCGCCGAGATGGACGTCTGGATGCCGAATGCCAAGGGCGGCGCGCGCTGGATCGAGTGGGGCGGCTGCGGGATGGTCAACCCGAACGTGCTGCGCGCGGCGGGAATCGACCCTGAGGAGTACCAGGGTTTCGCGTTCGGCATGGGCATCGAGCGCACGCTGATGTTCCGCAACGGGCTCAACGACATGCACGACATCGTCGAGGGCGACGTGCGCTTCTCGCAGCAGTTCGGGATGGTGGTCTAGATGCGCGTCCCGCTGAGCTGGCTGGGGGAGTGGGTCGACCTCCCCGAGGACGTCTCGCTCGAGAGCGTGCACGAGTCCCTCGTGCGCGTCGGCTTCGAGGAGGAGGACGTCCATCTCGTCGAGCTGACCGGTCCCGTGGTTGTCGGGCAGGTGCTCTCGATCGAGCCCGAGCCGCAGACCAACGGCAAGACCATCAACTGGTGCCAGGTGGATGTCGGTGAAACCGAGCCCCGCGGCATCGTGTGCGGTGCGCACAACTTCGTCGTCGGTGACAAGGTCGTCGTCACGCTGCCGGGCGCGGTCCTGCCGGGACCCTTCCCCATCGCGGCCCGCAAGACCTACGGACATACCTCCGACGGCATGATCGCCTCCGCGCGAGAGCTCGGACTCGGTGACGAGCACGACGGTATCCTGCGGCTCGCCGCGCTGGGGCTTGACGACGCCCCGGTGGGCGCCGACGCGATCCATCTGCTCGGACTGGATGACGCGGCCGTCGAGATCAACGTGACGCCCGACCGGGGCTACGCCTTCTCGATCCGCGGGGTGGCGCGCGAGTACTCGCACTCGACGGGGGCGGCGTTCCGCGATCCCGCGCTCGCCGTCACGCCAGTGGAACCCGTCGAGGTCTTCCCCGTGACGGTCGACGACCGATCCCCGATCCGGGGCACCGTCGGTTCGCGCGCCTTCGCGACGCGTGCCGTGCGCGGCGTCGACGTGACCCGGCCCACGCCGCCGTGGATGGTGGCGCGCCTGAAGCTCGCGGGGGTGCGATCCATCTCCCTGCCCGTCGACATCACCAACTACGTCATGTTCGAGCTCGGTCAGCCGACGCACGCCTACGACCTCGGCATACTGCAGGGCGGCTTCGTAGTCCGCCGTGCCGTGCCGGGTGAGACGCTCGAGACCCTCGACGGCGTCGTGCGCACCCTGTCGCCCGAGGACCTACTGATCACCGACGACTCCGGTCCGATCGGCCTCGCCGGCGTCATGGGCGGCGCCACCACTGAGATCTCGGATGCCACCACCGACGTCCTGGTCGAGGCCGCGAACTTCGATCCGGTGTCCATCGCGCGGAGCGCCCGTCGCCACAAGCTGCCGAGTGAGGCGTCCAAGCGCTTCGAGCGCGGCGTGGACCCGACGCTCGGGCCGATCGCGGCGCAGCGTGTCGTCGACCTGCTCGTCGAGTTCGCGGGCGGGACGGCCGACACCCTCGGCACCGCATACTCGGCATATCCCGCGTCCGTCCCGATATCGTTCTCCCCGAGTCGACCGGCCACCGTCATCGGTGTCGACTACAGCGAGGCCGAGGTGCACGATGCGCTCGTCCTGATCGGCTGCGAGGTGCAGCCAGCCGGAGACGGCACGTGGCTCGTCACTCCGCCCGCCTGGCGTCCCGACCTCACCGACGCGCTCACTCTGGTCGAGGAGGTCGCCCGCATCGTCGGGTACGACCGCATCCCTTCGGTGTTGCCGATCGCGCCGCCCGGACGCGGCCTGACACGCGAACAGTCCGCGCGACGCCGTGCCGCCGCGATGCTGGCCGCCGCGGGTGCGACCGAGGTGCTCGCGTATCCGTTCACCTCCGCCGCCATGGTCGAACGGTTCTCGCCGGGCGAGCCCGCGATGAAGCTGGTCAACCCGCTCGACCCGCAGAATGGCCTGCTGCGCCGCTCTCTCCTGCCGGGGCTGATCGAGGTTGCCCGCCGCAACCTCTCGCGCGGGATGACCGACCTCGCCCTGTTCGAGGTCGGCACCGTCTTCCTCCCGGAGGCCGGGGTCGCGCCGGGCACCGAGTCCATCCCGCCCGGCGCCGCGCGCCCGGACGACGCGACGCTCGCCGCCCTGAACGCCGGCATCCCGCCGCAGCACTGGCACGTCGGTGGCCTGTTCCTCGGTGACGCACTGGCGAAGCAGCCTGGCGCCGCCGCGGTCGCGAGCTCGCTGACCGACGCGCTGGATGCCGTTCGCCAGCTGTCGCTCGCGCTCGCCGTCGACATCCGCGTCTCGACGGGATCGCACCCAGCCTTGCACCCCGGACGCACCGCGCAGCTCAGCGTCGGTGACCGAGCGGTGGGCGTCGCGGGCGAGCTGCTGCCCTCGCTGGCGCGTGAGCTCGACCTGCCGCGCGTGGTGGCGCTCGTGGAGCTCGACCTCGACACGCTCATCGAGCTCGGCGCTCAGCAGGCCGCGCCGACGCTGATCGGCACGCTGCCCGCCGCCACCCAGGATCTCTCGCTCGTCGTGCCCGTCGAGGCACCGGCCGGCAAGGTGCTGGCTGCGGTCGTTGCGGGCGCCGGCGCACTCCTCGAGGACGCGCGTCTCGTCGACGACTACCGCGGCCCCGGACTGCCGGACGGTCGCAAGTCGCTGACCTTCGCCTTGCGCTTCCGCGCGCCGGACCGCACCCTCACCGCCGCCGAGGCGAGCGAGGCGAAGCTCGCGGGCGCCGCCCACGCGGCCGAGCTGTTCGGCGCGACCGTCAGGGAGTAGCGCGGATCGGATTCGCACCCGGGGGCGTTGGCGCAGTATGGTCGAACCGTGGCCACCACGACTGTCGAACTCCGGAGCTCCGCTCTCCGTCGAGTCCGTCGTGCGCGCCGACTTCAGGCGACGCCGCGCCGCTGACTCGTTTCAGCCGTTTCGCGTGACGTCGCCGCTCCGACCCCGTCCCGTCGAACCCTAAGGTTGAACTATGTCGCTGTCCGTCGCCGTTGCTGGCGCGAGCGGATACGCCGGAGGCGAGCTGCTGCGGCTGCTCGCGCAGCATCCGGATGTCGAGATCACCACGGTCACCGCGTTCCAGAACGCCGGCCAGCCGCTCATCGCCACTCAGCCCCACCTGCGCTCGCTCGCGCACCTCACGCTGCAGGAGACCACCCCCGAGGTGCTCTCCGGTGCCGATGTCGTCTTCCTCGCCCTGCCGCACGGCAGGTCGGGCGAGATCACCGTGGACCTTCCGGATGACGTGGTCGTCATCGACTGCGGCGCCGATCACCGGCTGACCGACCCGGCCGCGTGGGCTGAGTACTACGGGGGCGACTACTTCGGCGCCTGGGACTACGGGCTGCCGGAACTGATCCTGGGGGGCGCGCAGAACAATGGCGCCGCCCGCCAGCGCAGCAACCTCGTCGGGTCCACTCGAATCGCCGTGCCCGGCTGCAATGTCACCGCGATCTCGCTGGCCCTCGCGCCCGGCATCGCGGCGGGAGTTATCGAGCCCCACGACTTGGTGAGCGTGCTCGCCGTCGGCACATCGGGAGCGGGCAAGAGCCTGAAGACCGAGCTGCTGGCCAGCGAGATCGCCGGCTCGGCGTCCGCGTATCAGGTGGGCGGCATCCACCGCCACACGCCCGAGATCGTGCAGAACCTCTCGGCGGCCGGAGGAGTCGGGGTGAGCATCTCGTTCACTCCGGTGCTCGTACCGATGTCGCGTGGGATCCTCGCCACTTCGACCGCCCGGCTCGCGCCCGGCGTCACCGCCCACGACGTGCGGGAGGCCTGGGAGGCCGCCTACGCGCACGAGACCTTCGTGCACGTGCTGCCGGCCGGGCAGTTCCCGAAGTCCGCAGACACCACGGGGTCGAACACCGCCCTCCTCGGTCTCGCCGTCGACGAACGAACGGGACGCGTCGTCATCATCAGCGCGATCGACAACCTCGTCAAGGGCACCGCGGGTGCCGCCATCCAATCCGCCAACATCGCGCTCGGGCTCCCCGAGACGACCGGCCTTCCCCTGAATGGAGTCGCCCCGTGAGCGACGGAATCAGTGCGAGCGTCACCGGCCCCGCCGGATTCGAGGCGGCTGGCGTGCGCGCCGGACTGAAGACCAGCGGCAATCTCGATCTGGCGCTCGTCGTCAACCGCGGGCCGCTCACCAGCGCCGCCGTCGTCTTCACCGGCAACCGCGCGCAGGCGAACCCGATCATCTGGTCGAAGCAAGTTATCGCCGACGGTGAGGTGAGCGCGATCGTGCTCAACTCCGGCGGAGCGAACTGCTTCACCGGATTGCAGGGCTTTCAGACCACGCACGCGACAGCCGAGGCGGTCGCCTCCGAGCTCGGGGTGAGCGCCGGCGACGTGCTGGTCTGCTCGACCGGCCTGATCGGCGAGCAGCTGCCCCTCGACAAGCTGCTGTCGGGCGTGACCGCTGCCACCGTGGCCCTCTCGCCCGAGGGCGGAATGGATGCCGCATCCGCCATCATCACGACCGACACCCACGCGAAGACGGCCGTGTTGTCGCGTGCGGGGTGGAGCCTCGGCGGCATGGCGAAGGGAGCCGGCATGCTGGCCCCCGGGCTGGCCACCATGCTCGTCGTCATCACCACGGATGCCGCGCTCGATTCGCCCGCGCTCGACTCCGCGCTGCGCACCGCGACCCGCGTCAGTTTCGACCGGCTGGACTCGGACGGCTGCATGTCGACGAACGACCAGGTGACGCTGCTGGCGAGCGGGGCATCCGGGATCACACCGTCCACCGCGGAGTTCACCGCCGCCCTCAGCGAGATCACACTCGACCTCGCGCGACAGCTGCAGTCGGATGCCGAGGGCGCGAGCCACGACATCGAGATCGTGGTCGTGCACGCGGCCACCGAGGACGACGCGGTCGAGGTCGGCCGCTCGGTCGCGCGCAACAACCTGTTCAAGGCGGCGGTGTTCGGCAACGATCCCAACTGGGGCCGCGTGCTCGCGGCAATCGGAACGACGCAAGCGCCCTTCGATCCCTACGCGGTTGACGTCTCGATGAACGGGGTGCGGGTCTGCTCGAACGGAGCGCCGGACCGCCCGCGCGACGAGGTCGACCTGACGCCGCGCGCCGTCAATGTGCTCATCGATCTCAAGGTGGGCGACGCGACCGCCACGATCCTGACCAACGACCTCACCCACGAGTACGTGCACGAGAACTCGGCGTACGCGTCATGAGCGGCGATCTCGACAAGCTCGACCAGCGCGGCGTCATGAAGGATCCGCGGCTCGCCGGCGCCGAGATCAAGGCGGGCACCCTCATCGAGAGCCTGCCGTGGCTCAAGCAGTTCGCCGGGCAGATCATCGTCGTCAAGTTCGGCGGCAACGCGATGGTCGACGAGTCGCTGCAGTGCGCCTTCGCCGAAGACATGGTGTACCTGCGTCACGTCGGCCTCAAGCCGGTCGTCGTGCACGGCGGCGGCCCGCAGATCACGGCGATGCTCGAGCGGCTCGGCATCCCGAGTCAGTTCGTCGGCGGGTACCGTGTGACGACGCCCGAGACGATGGACGTCGTGCGCATGGTGCTGACCGGCCAGGTCAGTCGCGAGCTGGTCAGCCTGATCAACGAGCACGGGCCCCTCGCCTCGGCGATTTCGGGGGAGGACGCGGGTCTGTTCCGCGGCTCCCGGCGCGGTGCCCTGGTCGACGGCGAGGTCATCGACATCGGTCTGGTGGGTGACGTGGTCGAGGTGAATCCAGCATCGGTGCTCGCCGAGGTCAACGCCGGACGCATTCCGGTGGTCTCGTCCATCGCGCCCGACATCGAGGTGCCGGGGCAGTCGCTCAACGTGAACGCCGACTCGGCGGCTGCGGCGCTCGCTGTCGCCCTCGGGGCGGCCAAGCTCGTCGTGCTCACCGACGTCGAGGGGCTCTACCGCGACTGGCCGAACCGCGATTCGCTCGTCTCGGTGATCGACACCGCCGAGCTCATCGGGCTGCTGCCGCACCTCGAGAGCGGCATGATCCCCAAGATGACCGCATGCCTCGAGGCGGTCAGCGGGGGAGTCCCCAAGGCGGCGATCATCGACGGTCGTCGCCCGCATTCGATCCTGCTCGAGATATTCACGGACGCCGGAATCGGCACGGAGGTGGTGCCCGCATGAGCACCGAAGTCCACACCATGACCACTGACCTCACCGACCGTCTCGCCGCCGTCGGCATGAAGTCGATCCCGCGCCCGCTCGCGGTGCTGGCCCGCGGTGAGGGCGCCCGGGTCTGGGACGTCGAGGGCACCGAATACCTCGATTTCCTCGCCGGGATCGCTGTCAACGCGCTCGGCCACGCGCACCCGGTCTTCGTGGATGCCGTGTCCCGCCAGGCGGCCACCCTCGCGCACATCTCGAACTACTTCGCCTCCCAGCCCGAGGTGGAGCTGGCCGAGCGGCTCGTGCTGCTCACCGGTGGAACCCGCGTCGTCTTCGGCAACTCGGGCGCCGAGGCGATCGAGGCGGCCATCAAGCTGGCGCGGCTCACCGGTCGGCCGCGCATCCTGGCGCTGCATGGCTCGTTCCACGGACGCACCACAGGGTCCATGGCACTCACCGGCAAGCCCGCGATGAGCGCGCCATTCGGCAAGCTGATGCCCGGCGTCGAGCACCTGCCGACGACGATCGAAGCGCTCTCCGAGGCGATGGATGACGATGTCGCCGCGGTCGTCATCGAACCGATCAAGGGCGAGGCCGGCGTCCTCGATCTGCCCGAGGGCTACCTCGCGGCGGCCCGCCACCTCACGGAGCGGCACGGCGCCTTGCTGATCCTGGACGAGATCCAGACCGGCGCCGGGCGCACGGGGGACTGGTTCGCGTTTCAGCACGAGGGCATCGTGCCCGACGCGATCACCCTCGCCAAGGGGATAGGCGGCGGCTTCCCGATTGGGGCGCTCGTGACCTTCGGCGCGACGAGCGATCTGTTCCAGCCGGGGCAGCACGGCACGACCTTCGGCGGCAACCCGCTCGCGACCGCGACCGCGACCGCCGTGCTCGGCGAGATCGAGCGCGCGGGGCTCGTCGAGAACGCGCGCGTGCGCGGGGAGCAGTTGCGCGAGGTGATCCTGGGCATCGGCTCGCCCCTCGTGACCGACATCCAGGGCCGGGGTCTGCTGCTCGGCATCGGGCTGACCGGGCCGCTGGCCGGCGCGGTCGCCACGCGGGCCCTGTCGCTGGGACTCATCGTCAACGCGGCAACCGACAGCCGCATCCGGATCGCCCCTCCCTTGATCATCGGCGACGCCGAGATCCTCGAGTTCACGCGGCTGTTCGCCGCCGCCCTCGACCTGCCCGACACGAACGACGGAGCATCATGACCCGCCACTTCCTGCGCGACGACGACATCACCGGCGCGGAGCAGTCCGAGATCCTCGACCTGGCCGAGACGATCAAGGCCGACCGCTGGGGGCGGAAGCCGCTGGCCGGGCCTCAGACCGTCGCCGTGATCTTCGACAAGTCGTCAACCCGCACGCGCGTCAGCTTCGCGGTCGGCATCGCGGATCTCGGGGGCAGCCCGCTGATCATCTCGACGGCGAACAGCCAGCTCGGCGGCAAAGAGAGCCCCTCCGACACCGCGCGCGTACTCGAACGGCAGGTCGCCGCCATCGTGTGGCGCACCTATGCCCAGTCGGGGCTTGAGCAGATGGCGCTCGGCACGACCGTTCCGGTGGTCAACGCGCTCAGCGACGATTTCCACCCCTGCCAGCTGCTCGCCGATCTGCTGACCATCCGGGAGCACAAGGGCACCCTGGCCGGACTCACGGTCACCTTCCTGGGCGACGGGGCCAGCAACATGGCCCACAGCTACCTTCTCGCCGGGGCCACCGCGGGCATGCACGTGCGCGTCGCCGCACCCGTGGAGTTCAGCCCCGCCGACGATGTCGTGGCCGATGCGGATGCGCGGGCGAACGAGACCGGCGGCTCGGTGATGCTCTTCACCGATCCGAACGAGGCGATTGCCGGAGCCGACATCGTCGTCACCGACACCTGGGTCTCGATGGGCAAGGAGGGGGAGAAAGCGCATCGCGTCGCCACTTTCGGCGGCTACCAGGTCACCACCGAGCTGATTGGCCTGGCGAAGCCGGACGCTCTCTTCCTGCATTGCCTGCCGGCCGACCGCGGCTACGAGGTGTCGGCCGAGGTCATCGACGGTCCGCAGAGCGTGATCTGGGACGAGGCGGAGAACCGCCTGCACGCCCAGAAGGCCCTGCTGGTGTGGCTGCTCGAGCGCGCCAGCTGATGATGCCCGGCCCACGGGTCGGCCTCTGGCTCAGCCTCCGACGTGCGAGACGAACGCGGGGTCGGATAGCAGCACGCCGGCCAAAGTGATCCAGAAGATGACGGCTGCGATCACGCCAGCCGCGAGTGGAATCCAGAACACTACGATGCGACCCCGGATTAGCAGCGGGATGCTGAGGCCGAGCGCGAGCAGGAACAGCACGACGTGGCTGACGATGAGCACCGTGGGTGCGGATCCGGCCGACCCCGAGAACGTGCCGTATCCCTGGCTCGACATGGCCTGCGACAGCAGCTCGGGGGTCGAGAAGATCCAGGCGTACACGACGCCCAGACCCATTCCGAAGAAGCCGAGGACCAGGAGGATGATCGTGAGCACCCGGTCCCAGGTGCGCCGTTTGCGCGCCGCGGGTGCGCCCGCGGGGGCGACGACGGCCGGCGCCGCGTACATGTTGCTCGGCGTCGCGGGAGCCGCGTATCCGGGGATCCCGTACGGGTTCGCGGGCGCGGCGGGCGTCTCGGCGGGAATCGGCGAGATGTGCCCGGCTGGCGCGTACTCGCCGTACTGGGGAACCGGCGGACGCTCGGGGGGAGCCGGGGGAGCCGGGGGAGCGGGAGGAGCCGTCGGCGGCGCGGGAGGCGCCGTGGGCGGGTCGAACGGACGCGGTTCTGAGTTCTGCTCCGACATGGACTCCACCCTAACCTGCGCGATCCCGGGGGCCGATCCGAGCCCGGCGAGCCCCTCCACGCCCCGCCTCTAGACTGATCACCGAACCAAGGAGAACCCCCTCATGACAGAACGCGTCGTCCTCGCCTACTCGGGCGGACTCGACACCTCGGTCGGCATCGGCTGGCTCAAGGACGCCACCGGAAAAGACGTTGTGGCCCTCGCTGTCGACGTCGGCCAGGGCGGTGAGGACATGGATGACATCCGTCAGCGCGCCCTGGACTGCGGCGCCGTGGAGGCGATCGTCGTCGACGCGAAGGACGAGTTCGCCAACGACTTCCTGATGCCCGCTCTCAAGGCGAATGCGCTCTACCAGAAGCGGTATCCGCTGGTCTCGGCTCTCAGCCGCCCGGTCATCGCCCGCCACTTGGCTCGCGTCGCCCGCGAGCTCGGTGCTGACTCCGTGGCGCACGGCTGCACCGGTAAGGGCAACGACCAGGTTCGTTTCGAGGCCGCCGTGGCTGCGCTTGCGCCGGAACTGAAGAGCATCGCGCCGATCCGCGACCTGGCGCTGACCCGCGACAAGGCGATCATCTACGCCGAGGAGCACGGACTCCCGATCAAGCAGTCGAAGAAGAACCCGTACTCGATCGACAAGAACGTCTGGGGCCGCGCCGTCGAGACCGGCTTCCTCGAGGACCCGTGGAACGCGCCCATCGAAGACCTCTACGAGTACACCCAGGACCCTGACCACGACGGCCCCGCCGACGAGGTCACGATCACCTTCACCGCGGGCATCCCGACGGCGCTTGACGGCGTCCCGGTGACTCCGCTGCAGGCGGTCGAGCAACTGAACATCCTGGCCGGCAAGCATGGCGTCGGCCGTATCGACATTGTCGAGGATCGCCTGGTCGGCATCAAGAGCCGCGAGGTCTACGAGGCTCCGGCCGCGATGGCCCTCATCGCCGCCCACGAGGAGCTCGAGAACCTCACCCTCGAGCGCGACGTCAACCGCTTCAAGCGCGGCGTCGAGGCCGAGTGGTCGACGCTCGTCTACGAGGGCCTCTGGTACTCCGGGCTCAAACGCAGCCTGGACGTCTTCATCGACCACACTCAGGAGATGGTGTCCGGCGACATCCGGATGACGTTGCAGGGCGGTCGCGCGGTCGTGACGGGTCGCAAGAGCCCGAAGAGCCTCTACGACTTCGATCTGGCCACCTACGACACGGGCGACACCTTTGACCAGTCGATGGCGAAGGGCTTCATCGAGATCTGGTCGCTCCCGTCCAAGATCAGCGCCCAGCGCGATCTCGCGCAGTAGTCGCCGATCGGGCCTGTCGGGATCGGTGATCGAGCATGTCGAAATCTGAAGAGAAGGCTGGCAGTGGCGCTCTGTGGGGTGGCCGGTTCGCCGACGGTCCCTCACCCGAGTTGGTCGCCCTGAGCCGTTCCACCCAGTTCGACTGGCAGCTGGCGCCCTACGACCTGGCTGGCTCGCGCGCGCACGCGCGCGCTCTCGCGGCGGCGGGGTATCTCGACACCGACGAACTGGCGCGCATGATCGCCGGGCTCGATGCTCTCGAGTCCGGCTGGCGTGACGGCTCGATCGTCGCCAACGACTCGGACGAGGACGTGCACTTCGCCCTGGAGCGCGAGCTCGTCGCCTCGGTCGGGCCGGAGCTCGGTGGCAAGCTGCGCGCCGGCCGCAGTCGGAACGATCAGATCGCCACCCTGATTCGGCTCTACCTGCTCGACCATGCCGCCACCATCGCGGGGCAGACGGTCCAGCTGATCGATGCGATCGCGGCCCAGGCGAGCGCGCATCCGGATGCGGTCATGCCCGGTCGCACACACCTGCAGCACGCGCAGCCGATCCTGCTGGCGCACCACCTTCTCGCCCACGCATGGCCGCTGGTCCGCGACCTGGAGCGTCTGCGGGACTGGCGCGTCCGGGCCACGGCGTCCCCCTACGGAGCAGGCGCACTGGCGGGCGGCTCGCTCGGTCTCGACCCGGATGCCGTGGCATCCGAACTCGGGCTCGGTGCCCCGATGCCCAACTCGATCGACGCGACCGCGAGCCGCGACGTCGTGGCGGAGTTCGCGTACATCGCCGCCCAGCTCGGCATCGACCTGTCGCGCTTCGCCGAAGACGTCATCATCTGGAACACCCGCGAGTTCGGCTTCGTGCGACTCGCCGACGCCTACTCCACGGGGTCCTCGATCATGCCGCAGAAGAAGAACCCCGACATCGCCGAGCTCGCACGCGGCAAGTCGGGCCGTCTCATCGGCAACCTGACAGGCCTGCTCGCGACGCTCAAGGGGCTGCCGCTGGCGTACAATCGCGACCTCCAGGAGGACAAGGAGCCGGTCTTCGACTCGGTGACCACCCTCGAGGTGATGCTTCCCGCCTTCACAGGCATGATCGCGACGCTCACCTTCGACCAGGAGCGGATGGCCGAGCTCGCACCGCAAGGCTTCTCGCTGGCCACGGATGTCGCCGACTGGTTGGTGCGTCGGAACGTGCCCTTCCGCGAGGCCCACGAGATCGCCGGTGAGCTTGTGCAGTTCTGCGAATCGCACGGCCTGGAGCTCGACGAGCCGACGGATGCCGACTACGCCGCCATCGACCCGCGTCTCAGCGGCGAGGTGCGCGTGGTGCTCACGGTGGCAGGCTCGATCGCGAGCCGCACCGGAACCGGCGGAACCGCCCCCGCACGCGTCACCGAGCAACTGGCGGCGCTGACCGCCGCGGTTCGTGCGACGCTGTCCTGAGATGACCGCCCTGAGGAGAGTTCGATGACCCTGTCCGGCAACAACAGGCGCACCCGTGGCCAGCAGCTCAAGGCGGAGCGCATCGAGCGTCAGGGCAAGGTCGCGAAGCGCTTCCCCTGGCTGATGCCCGCCATTGTCACCTTGGCCATCCTCATGGTGGTCGCCGGGATCGTCATCGCGGCCGCACTCGGGAAGCTGTTCTGAGCGGTCTCCTGCGGCTCCTGAGCGGCTCCTCCGTCGACGTGGCACCGCGGCTGCTGGGCAGTCTGGTGCACGGGCGCGGGGTGACGGTGCGTCTCACCGAGGTGGAGGCGTACACCGGGGGGACGGATCCGGGCTCGCACGCCTTCCGTGGCCAGACGCCGCGCACGCGCATCATGTTCGGACCGCCCGGTTCGCTCTACGTTTACTTCAGCTATGGGATGCACGTCTGCGCGAACGTCGTGTGCTCGCCGGAAGGCGAGGCGTCCGCGGTGCTGCTGCGCGCCGGCAAGGTCGTCGACGGACTCGAGTTGGCCCGAGAACGACGCACGACGAGTAAGTCGGATGCCGACCTGGCCCGCGGTCCGGCCCGCCTCTGCGTGGCGCTGGGCATCACCCTGGCGGACAACGGGGACGAGCTCGTGAGCGGGCCGATCCGACTCGAGCTGGCGGGCGCCGCCCCACCTCTGGTGGCATCGGGCCCGCGCACCGGCGTCTCGGGCCCGGGCGGCTCGGAGGCCTATCCGTGGCGCTTCTGGATTCCCGCAGAGCCGACCGTCTCGCCGTACAAGGCGAGCGCTCGGAGGGCCAGCACCGACACGACGAGCGCGCGGCGCTCCTAGTGCAGCGACCCGCCCGGCAGCACGATGATCGCTCCACATGCGGCCGCCCACAGGAAGCTCGTGAGCGTGCCGATGATGAACCGCTCGCGCGCCTCCGCATTATCGAGCTCTGAGAAGCGGCCGAGCCCCTTGATCGCGATCACGGCGGCGACCACCTCGGGGTGCCCGACGACGATGGCGGCGACGATCGCCGTCCGCTCGAGGTAGCCGATCGCGGCACCGCCGCGGAGTACCTCACGCGAGGTGCGTTCACCCTTGCCCTGCACGAGGATGCCGCCGAACTCCCCGTCCTTCTGTCCCCGACTCGCCCTCTTCAGCACGAGGGTGGTCAGGGGGCCGCCGGCGAACACCGCGAGCGCCGCGAAGCTCAGCGCGCTGAACACATTGAGCACGTGCGCGGGCTCGGGGATCGTGAACTGGAACGCGATCTTGAGCACGGCGAGGCCGACCGGCAGCAGCGCAACCAGGGCGATCAGCGGCTCGTTGATGCGCCGCGCCACGATCGAGACGGCGAGGGCACCGAGCACCAGCACGATGCTGACGATCCAGACCGTCGTGCTGATGACTCCGAGGATGACCATGCCGTCGATCCTGCCTCACTCGGCCGACTGCGTGGGATCGGACGGGCTCGAACTCTCGCCGAGCAGAGTCGCCAGGGCCGTCTGCGCCGCGATCTCGATGCGGAGGTGCGCCGATTGGGCGCGCAGGCTGACGGCCTGGGGGGTGATACCGAGACGCTTGGCAGCCTGCTTCTGGGTGAGTCCCTCCTGCAGCAGCTCGGCGAGCTCCCAGCCCTCCGGCGTGCGGCGGGCTCGGAGTTGGAGCAGCAGTTCGATCAGGGGCTGGAGAGTGGCCACATCCGGATGCCGCCCCTCCTCGATCTCGAGGGCGAAGCGCAGCTGCCGCTTCTTGGCGGTCTCCACCGCGCGACGGGCGAGCTCGAACGCGGATCCGGCGAGCGCACGTGTCGACGTCGGTAGGGGGTACCTCACCTCGCCGATGGCCAGCCCGACGCTCCACCGTCCGTCGCGCGTGAGGTGCAGCACCGCGGCGAGCGCGGTCGCGGCGTCGGCGGTGGCGAGTTGCAGCTCGTCACCGGCCGATCGGTCGGGCGGGAGGAGCAGTCGTGCACCGCCGAGGCGGGCGAGCTCGGTGAGCTGCCCCTCGACGAGATCGTCGCTGTGCCTGCTGTCGACCTGGTCGGCGGTCAGCGCGAACATAAAGGCTCCTTCCTTGATCCATCTTCAGTCAAGTCTATTAGCTTCATCCAACCCTAATCAAGTTGAAAAGCTAGATTCAATCTCCTGGGTACCCTCCCACCCGCGCGATCCGCCCATCCGCCCGCTGATAATCTGGGCCGGTGTCCGCCACCCCGAACTCCGTCGATCGGCAGCGCAACGATCCCACGTTCCCGGATGTCTGGGACGAGATTGTCTGGCGCGGATTGGTCCACGTCTCCACCGACGCGGGGGAGTTGAAGGCCCTGCTCGCGGGGCCACCGATCACCTACTACTGCGGGTTCGATCCGACGGCGCCGAGCCTCCACCTGGGCAACCTCGTGCAGCTGCTCCTGATGCGCCGCCTCCAACTCGCCGGCCACCAGCCGCTCGGCCTGATCGGCGGGTCGACCGGTCTCATCGGCGACCCGCGTCCGACGGCGGAGCGCACCCTCAACACCAAGGAGACGGTCGTCGAGTGGGTCGGGTACCTCCGGGCCCAGGTCGAGCGTTACCTCAGCTTCGAGGGCGCGAACGCGGCCCGCATGGTCAACAACCTCGACTGGACACAAGGCCTCAGCGCCATCGACTTTCTCCGCGACGTCGGCAAGTACTTCCGGGTGGGCACCATGCTCAAGAAGGATGCCGTCAGCGCACGCCTCAACAGCGACGCCGGCATCAGCTACACGGAGTTCAGCTACCAGATCCTGCAGGGCTTCGACTTCCTCGAGCTCCACCGCCAGTACGGCTGCGTGCTGCAGACCGGCGGCAGCGACCAGTGGGGCAATCTCACCAGCGGCACCGATCTGATCCATCGCGCCGAGGGCGTCTCGGTGCACGCGATCGGCACCCCGCTCATTACCAACTCCGACGGGACCAAGTTCGGCAAGAGCGAGGGCAACGCCATCTGGCTGGATGACACGCTCACCAGCCCGTACGCGTTTTACCAGTTCTGGCTCAACACCGACGACGCCGATGTCATCGAGCGGTTGAAGATCTTCACCTTCCTCACCCGCGAGCAGATCGAGCGGCTCGAGGAGGCGGTGGCGTCCGAGCCGTTCCGGCGCGAGGCGCAACGCACCCTCGCGACACTCGTCACCGAGCTCGTGCACGGCTCGGCGGCGACGGACGCGGTGATCGCGGCATCCGAGGCACTGTTCGGGCAGGGAGATCTGGCGAGTCTGGATGTCGCCACGCTCCGCGCGGCCATCGCCGAGTTGCCGAGCGCGACGGGCACCCCCGCGTCGCTCGTGGCGCAGCTCCTGGTGGACTCCGGGCTCACGTCGAGCCTGGGGGAGTCCCGGCGCGCGATCGAGCAGGGGGGCGTGTACCTCAACAACGCGCGCGTGGACGATGTGGCGGCGCTTCTCGGCAGCGAGGTGCTGGCTGGCGGCGTCGCGGTGCTGCGCCGGGGCAAGCGCACGCTCGCGGGCGTCGTCACGGCGTAATCGGCGCGACACGCCGAACGGCAGTCGAGGATTCGTAACATCCCCGATATCAGCGTGTCCTATAGTCGGCGTCGGGGAGGCGCCCGATGGATGACACCGCGCAGGAAACCGACGAGAGCGACGCGTTCGTGCGCCTTCTCGCCCAGCTGAATGCCCCTACGAGCGACCTGGTCGTCGCCGTTCCCGCACTCGCGGCTGCCCCGATCGTCGCGCCGCAGCCGCCCACGCGCGCCCCGGAACTGCGCGGTGCCGACGAGCTGGCAGCACCGCCACGTCCTTTTCCCCCGCTTCCGGTCGCGGTGACACCGCTCGTCGCGCCACCGGCACCCCCGACCGCGGCCGGTGCGGCACCGGCACCTGCACCTGCACTGCCGCCCGATTACGTCACTGCGGCGACGGCGTCGCCGGTCGCCGACCCCATCCCACCCAGGACGCCGCCGCCGTCTGACGTCGTCGCAGAAGCCGCCCTGGCCCTCGCGGCAGCCCCCGCCCCCAGCGATTTCAGCCTCATGCTCACCGCCACGGCGCTGGCATCGATGAGCACGGGCGCAGCTTCTCCCGTCGTCGGCGGGACGGTCGCGGGCCCGAACGAACCGGATATCGGCGGATCGACTGTGGGAGAGAAGCTGACGCTCCTCCTCGCGATCCTGGTACCCCCGCTCGGGCTTCTCGCCGCGATGGTGGGGGCCATCCTCAGCGCACGACGTCGTGGTTGGGTGACCGGACTGCTGCGGGCCGCGATCGCGATCGGCGTGGTGCTGAGCGTCGTCGCCGCCATTGCCGGCTACATCGGTCACACCGCCTGGCAGCAGCAACAGGCTCACGACCGCACCGCTGCCGCCAGCGCGGTCTTCTGCTCGACGATCAAGACCGACCCGACGATGATCCAGTCGCCCACCTTTGGCTGGCCGTCGGTGGCGGGGACGATCACGGATTCCCTCGTTGCGATGCAGGTATACGCCGACAAATGGACGAAGCTCGCAACCGCATCGCCGGACGGCATCCAGCCCGGGGTCACCAAGGTGGGGATCGCGGCGAGGCAGATCATCGCGTCCGTCACGGTCGGGCGGACGGTGGATGACGCGTCGAACATCTTGATGATGACTGCGACGGCTTCGGCGTCCGGTGTGCGCGCGTGGTCCGCGGAGTATTGCAAATAGCCAGGGACTACAGGGCTCGCACGTGCGACACGCCCGGGATGCGGCCGAGATTTGGCAAGACGGCCATCTCCACGTAATGTCATGTCTCGTCACCCCAAAGGTGCGGGAGAGCCGAAGCGCTCCCCGGCCTCAAGCGGGGACACCATCCCGGTATCAACACTTCGATGCTCCATGGATTTCGATTCATGAAGCAGACAAGGTGGCGTGCCTGCGATGGGCCCATCAGGACCGCTGGAAACTTCGTTTCCATCATGTGTCACAGACACGGCGACTTGGTGGTAGGTTAGAGCAGTTGCCCCGAATCCAACCCGAAAAAGTTTTGATTCTGGCGCGCCCGATCCTTGAGAACTCAACAGCGTGCACTATGTCAAATGCCAAATATTACCTCGGCGACAGGTCTTCGGATCAGTCGTTTGAGATTCCTTTGGATTGACGGATTGTCAGTAGACAATCCTTTAGTCAGATCAAACTCGTCACGGCCCACCGGTTTTCCCCGGCAGTCGTGACACAGATGTGCCGCTCAGCTTGCTGAGCGTGCAATCAAACATTTACGGAGAGTTTGATCCTGGCTCAGGATGAACGCTGGCGGCGTGCTTAACACATGCAAGTCGAACGGTGAAAGAGGAGCTTGCTCCTCTGGATCAGTGGCGAACGGGTGAGTAACACGTGAGCAATCTGCCCTGGACTCTGGGATAAGCGTTGGAAACGACGTCTAATACCGGATACGCGACGCGAAGGCATCTTCAGCGTCGGGAAAGAACTTCGGTCCAGGATGAGCTCGCGGCCTATCAGCTAGTTGGTGAGGTAACGGCCCACCAAGGCGACGACGGGTAGCCGGCCTGAGAGGGTGACCGGCCACACTGGGACTGAGACACGGCCCAGACTCCTACGGGAGGCAGCAGTGGGGAATATTGCACAATGGGCGCAAGCCTGATGCAGCAACGCCGCGT
>JANXTR010000017.1 GCA_025352325.1 Microbacteriaceae bacterium
ATGAGAACACGAGTCATCGGCGACATCACTGTTTCGGCCATCGGACTGGGCGGCATGCCCATATCCATCGAGGGGCGGCCCGACGAGGCCCGCTCGATCGCGACCATCCATGCGGCGCTCGACGCCGGTATCACGCTCATCGACACCGCGGACGCCTACCGGCTTCCGGGCGAGGCCGAGTCGCACAACGAGCTGCTCATCGCGAAGGCACTGAAGAGCTGGTCCGGTGACACCTCGAACGTGCTCGTCGCCACCAAGGGCGGTCACCACCGCACGAAGGCGCAGTCCGGTCCGTGGGAGCAGGATGGCCACCCCGAGTACCTGAAGCGCGCCGCCGAGGCCTCGCTGAAGGCTCTGGGCGTCGACGCGATCGGGCTCTACCAGTTCCACCGCCCGGATCCGGACCCTGAGGTCGACTACGCCGACTCGGTCGGTGCGATCCGCGACCTGCTCGACGCGGGCACGATCCGCATGGCCGGCATCTCGAACGCCAACCCCGAGCAGATCAAGCTCGCCCAGCAGATCCTGGAT
This sequence comes from Microbacteriaceae bacterium, assembly GCA_025352325.1. Lineage (GTDB taxonomy): Bacteria > Actinomycetota > Actinomycetes > Actinomycetales > Microbacteriaceae > Lysinimonas. Next base: position 532 of record JANXTR010000017.1, read on the forward strand.
GGCCGGCTCGTCTCGGTGCAGAACCAGTTCTCGCCGGTCTTCCGCAGCAGCGAACCCGAACTCGAGCTCTGCACCGAGCTGGGTCTCGCGTTCCTGCCGTGGAGCCCGCTCGGCGGGATCGGCGGCGCCAGCTCGCTCGGCACGAAGTTTGCCGCGTTCCAGACCGTCGCCGACGCGCATGGCGTGAGCCCGCAGGTCGTCTGCCTCGCCTGGGAGCTCGCGAAGGGACCGGGCGTCATTCCGATCCCCGGCGCCTCGCGCCCCGAATCGATCACCGACTCGGCGACGGCTTCCGAGCTGGAGCTCACGGCGGACGAGCTCGCCTCACTCGACGCGGCGTAGCGCCGGAACGTCGATCTGCGGGTCGCCACGTGCCGAGTTTCACGAGCAGCATCCTTCCGGCGTTCTTCCGGCTAACGCGGGCGAACCGCACCTTCGTAGACGCGGATGCCGCCCGCCGACGTGTGGAGGAGCGGCGGCGGCATCCGCGACCGTTCGCTCCCCCGCACCTGCGCCGAGATGTCGCGATCACCACCGCGTACGGAACCGGGCTCACGTCCGGATGGCCGCTGTACACCCTCGCGCCTGCCGACTGTGAGCCAACCGGCGCCCTGATCTACGCGCACGGCGGAGCCTGGGTCAACGAGGTCGCCCTCCAGCACTGGCAGCTCGCCGCGCAGATCGCGGCCGAGGCGAAGCTCGCCGTGACCGTGGTGATCTATCCGCTCGTTCCATTCGGAACGGCCGGCGCCGTCGTCCCGGCGTTCGCCGAACTCGTGCTCGCGGCCCGCGAGCTGTACGGCGACCGGGTGTTCCTCGCCGGCGACTCGGCCGGCGGGCAGATCGCGCTCTCAGCCGCGCAGCTGCTGCGCGAGCGCGACGGGGTAACGCTGGCCCGCACCATCCTGATCGCCCCGGCGCTCGATCTCTCGTTCGCCAACCCGCAGATCCCGCTCGTGCAGCCGAGCGACCCGTGGCTCGGCAAACCCGGCTCGCAGGTCTACATCGAGCACTGGCGTGGCGAGCTGCCGGTGACCGACGCGCTGGTCAGCCCGCTGTTCGGCGTGCTCGCGGGGTTGGGGCCGGTGACGATGTTCAGTGGGACCCGCGACATCCTGAACCCGGATGCCCGCCTCCTCGTCGAGAAGGCCCGCGCCGCCGCGCTCGAGCTCGACTATCACGAGGGCCAGGGTCTCGTGCACGTCTACCCGCTGACGCCCACCCCGGAGGGACGCGCGGCCCGCGCCCTCATCGTGCGGCAGCTGCGCGCGGCGGTGTAGCCCCGCCCATCCGTCGCACCTCCCGCTCGAGAACGCGACGAACGGTGCCACATGGCGCCGTTGACGCCGAGGAACCCCCATTCGGCACCGTTCGCGGTGCTCTCGGTGCTCGGGGCGCTCAGGGCGCTCGCGGCGCTCGCGGCCGCGAACAGTTGCGCGGTCGCAGGCGCGACTCGCCACAGTCCACATCCCCACTCGCGCGTGGATCGAAACCGTCGCGATTCATGCCGAATGGTTCGTGCACTACCGACGTAGCGCCATTCGACACGATTCGTGGCCATCTGAGCCGCCGCGACTAGCCCAGCAGGTCGGCGTGATGGATCGTGGCCACGTTCGGGTGGGCGCGGAGGCGGTAGCGCAGCACGTTGTCTCCGTAGGTCTCGAGGATCGGGCTGTCCGTGGGGTCGGCCGAGACTCCGCGTGCGCCGTCGCGCAGGGCAGGGGAGAGCGTGAGCCGCGGCATCCGGGCGTCGAGGGCAGGGTTGAAGAAGAACGGGATCGAGATGCGGTCGGTGCCGACCGTCGGGGACTGCACGCGGTGCAGGGTCGCCTTCAGGTAGCCGTCGGTGGCGAGCTCGAGCATCTCGCCGATGTTGACGACGAAGGCGCCAGGGATCGAGGGCGCGTCGATCCACTCGCCGTCGTGCTCGACCTGGAGCCCGCCTTTGCCGGGCTCCACGAGCAGCAGGGTCAGCACGCCGCCGTCTCGATGCGCGCCGACACCCTGGGCGGGGGTGCGACTGACCGGATCGGTGGTGCCCGGGTACCGCACGATCTTGATCAGCGGGAACGGATGCCCGGCGAACGCCGCGTCGAAAGTACCGGCCGGAGCCCCGAGTGCGACCGCCCAGGTGCGGAGGAGGGTGAGGCCGAGGTGCGTGAGGTGGGCCCTCCACTCGGTGATCGTGGTCTCGAGCTCGGGGAGCGCGGCCGGCCACAGGTTGGGACCCTCGAGCCTCCAGAAGTCGGGCGCGGCGGCATCCGGCCGGGCCGCGTCAGCCCGGACCGCGTTAGCCGGGACCTCGTCGCGCTCGGGCCCGATGTCGATCTGCTCGCGCCAGTCGTTGTCGCCGTTGGTGAGTTCCTTGCCGACGCGCGTGTAGCCCCGGAACTGCGGCGAGTGAACATTCTCGATCGCGAGCTTGTCGGCCTCGGGCAGCTCGAAGAAGCGGCGCGACACGTCGACCACCCGGTCGATCAGCTGCTGCGGGATGCCGTGGCCGACCAAATAGAAGAAGCCGACGTCGTGCGTGACCTGGCGCAGTTGCACGCGAAAGGCCGCCGCTGCTTGCGGCCCGCCGTCGAGCTCGGAGATGTCGAGGATCGGGAGGGTGTCGAAGGCCATGCTTCGATCCTCGCAGCGAGGTTGCCCCCGGAGCTCGGGGCGACGAAAAGTTACGCGCGGTTGCAGGTACGTCTCGCGAACGTCCGCCGCCGTACCGACCTCATGCCGACGCGCACCTTCGACCTGACCGCGATAGTGCCCGTCGAGCCGACCGCCGCGATCGACTTCCTGCTCGACCTCACCGGCTGCCGCGGCCTGCACCCTTTCCCCGCGGAGCTCTCGATGCAACGGAGTTGAGGGGCGCACCGGCCGCCAACGCATGCGCGGTCCCGGCGCGACTCAGCTGGCCTGGGCGGCACTCCACATTGTCATCTGTGTCGTGCGCACCCGACGCGGCTGCTGGAGGGCGAACAGGATCGCCCCGGCGACGTCTTCGGGGGTGAGCACGTCATCCAACCACGCCTCGCCCTCGGTGCGACCCTTTCCGAACGCGAACTCGGTGCTCACCGCGGCCGGGTTGATCGCGGTGACGCGCACACCCTGCTCGCGCAGCTCGCGGTCGACGGCCCCCGCGAAGATGATCTGCGCGCCCTTGGTTCCGGCGTACACGGCTTCGTCGGCGCCGCCCCGGATTCCGGCGACCGAGCTGACGATGATGATGTCTCCACCGCCCGCCGTGAGGAGGGCGGGAACCGCCGCGCGCACGCCGAAGACGGTACCGGTGAAGTTGGTATCGATCATCTGCTGCATCTCGTCGTCGGTCCCGTCGACGATTCCGCCGTAGGCGCCGATGCCAGCGGATGCCACGAAGGAGTCGAGGCGCCCGAAGGTGTCGACGGCGGCGGCGACGAGCCGGGCATTCGTATCGGCGAGCGCGATGTCACCGGTGACCCAGACGACCGAATCGGCGCCGAGCTCGTTCTGCAGTTCGGTGAGCCGCTCCTCGCGGCGAGCGGTGATGGCGACCTTGGCGCCGGCCTCCACGAGGAGGCGGGCTGTCGCACGGCCGATGCCGGAGCTGGCTCCGGTCACGGCGACGACGGTTCCAGCGAGGGGACGGGTTTCAGCGGGCACGGGAACTCCTTGATCGAGAGACGAAGACGCGCGTGGGCAAACGTTTGCCAACACGGTAGAGTAGCAGGTCGGACGGGAACGGAGACCGGATGAGCGACGCACCCGCCCGAGTCACCATCCGCGAGGTGGCGCGCGACACCGGCCTCTCGACCTCCACCGTCTCGCGCGTGCTGACCGGTGCCCGCGCCGTCTCCCCCGAGGTCGCCGAGCGCGTTCGAGAGTCGGCTGAGCGCCTGGGATATCGTGCCGATCCGATCGGCCGCTCGCTGCGCACCCGCCGCACGGACACCCTTGGCTTAGTGATCCCAGACGTGATGAACCCCTTCTTCCCGCAACTGGTTCAGGCTGTCGAGTACGCGGCGCGGCAACGCGGGCTGGCGGTGTTGATCGCTGACGCCAGCAACGATCCGGAGGCTGAGCGTGCCGCACTCCGCACGCTCGTGGACCGTCGAGTGGATGCCGTGCTCATCTCCCCGACGCACCTGACAGCCAGTCGTGACGCACTCACCGAAGCGGCGAAGGCCGTGCCTACCATCCAGCTCGACCGGGTGATCGATCCGGAGCTCCCGTTCGTTCGAGCCGATCAAGGCGGCCCGGTGGAGGCGATCGTGCGCCACCTGGAGGCAACGAAGCGCCGCCGGCTCGCCTTCATCGGGCAGCGCATCACGATCTCAACCTCGGTCGAGCGCGAGCGGGCGTTCCAGCGACTGATGGGCGAGCACTTTCCGGGCGAGCCGCTGCGGGTGGTTACCGCGGGGATGTCGGCGGATTCCGGGCGGGCGGCGGCCCGTGACATCCTGTCGAGCTGGCCGGAGACCGATGCGATCATCTGCGCCAACGACCTGATCGCGGTCGGGGTGTTGCAGGAGTTGGGCGGGCGAGCGGCGCGTCGCGAGGTGGCGATCTCGGGTTTCGACGACACCCTCCTCGCCCGCGCGCTTCACCTCACCTCGGTGCGCCAACCGGTCGAGCGGATGGCGGATGCGGCCCTGGATCTCGTCGCGGCCCGAGCGACTCAGGCTGCCATCGAGCTCGACTCCGAGGTCATCTTCCGACTGTCGACGACGTGACACGGCGAGCGCGCACCGTGATGTACAGCCGATGCGCCGTGATGATGAGCGAGAGCCAGGCGGCGCCGAGCACCCAGGCGGCAAGCACGTCGGTGAACCAGTGGTGCCCGAGGAACACCCGGCTGATGCCGATCGTGAGGGCGAAGAGGGCGGCGACGGTGATCGTGAGCACGCGTCCACGCCTGGTGCTCCGGCGCAGGAGCAGCAGGTACGCGACGACGCCGGCGATCACCACGGCGTTGAGCGTGTGACCGCTCGGGAAGGACGGCGAGAACTCGTAGGGAGCAACAGCATCCGACAGCGGGGGGCGGACACGGCCGATGATGTCCTTCCCGGCGATGGTCATCGCGAGCGAGCCGATACCGGCGGCGGCGATCAGGATGGCGGGGGTCCATGACCGCCGGCGCAGCGAGAGGATCAGAATAGCCGCGACAGCGAGGATCGGCATCCCGATCGGCCCGGCGATGTTCGTATAAGCGGTGACGATGCTGTCGAGCGGGGGGTTGCGCAGCGTGATCATGAAGTCGAGGATCGGGCGGTCGAAGCCCGCGACGCCGTCGGATTCCGTGACCGAGTCGTAGATGCGCGAGCCGATGAAGCTGAGGGCGATTGCGATGACACCGCCGACCATCAGGATCAGGATCAGCGTGCCGCGGCTGCCGACCTTGCGGCTGGCCTTCTCGGTGCTGCCCGCAAGCGCACGGCCGGGCGGCGTGGTCCACCGGGTCAGGTCGACGGGGCCGATTGTCTGGTCGTGCTGGAGCTCTTCGGCGTCGCCGATCGCTTTCGCGGGAGTTTCGGGGCGATCGCTCATCCCCCGAAACTACGTGGCGTTCTCTGATGTTCCGCCCAGCCGCAGCCCAGCCGCAGCCGACGCGGAGAAAGCGACGCACGGTGCGCGCGACCGACAAAATCCACGCTAGACCCACCAGCCGCGGCCGAAGTAGCCGCCCTGCTCGTCACCCATCGGGCCGGATGAAGCGCCCGGCGACGGCGATGAGCGGCCGCCCAGGTACGACTCCACGACTGCGGCGCCCAGGTCGTCCAGCTCGGGCGCCACAACCCGGCCGCCCGCACGACGAGCCATCGAGTCGACGAAGCGGGCGAGCCCGCGGTCGTCGCCGAGGCGGAAGAAGGTGGTCGTGGCGCCGAGTCGCATCGAGGTGTCGAGCTCCTGGATCGAGCGCTCGATGGTGACCGGATGCGGCGGGAAGGAGAAGAACACCTCGCCGCTCTTCTCGAGGTGGGCGGTCGGTTCGCCGTCGGTCACGATCAGCAGCACGGGCTGCGCGTTCGGATGCTTGCGGAAGTGCCGGTTCGCGAGCAGCAGCGCGTGGTGCAGGTTGGTGCCCTTGTCCCAGTAGGAGTCGAGGGCGGTCAGCTGCTCGATGTCCATGACCTCGGCGTGCCGCCCGAACGAGATCAACTCGAGGTGATCTCCGCGGAACCGGCTCGTGATGAGGGTGTGCAGCGCGAGTGCGGTGCGCTTCATCGGCACCCAGCGACCGTCCATCGCCATCGAGAAGGAGGTGTCCACCAGCAGCGCGACGGCGGCCTGCGAACGCGCCTCGGTCTCGGCCACCTCGATGTCGTCGACCTCGATGAGCCGACCGCGCATTCCGGAGACACCGGCACCCGCAGAGATGCTCGCGCCGAGCCGACGCTGCACCCCATTGAGAATCGTGCGCGGGATGTCCCACGCCTCAGTATCGCCGAACTCCCATCCGCGGCTGCCACCCGTGCGGTCGCCCGTGGAACCGGCGTTGCGCGTCTCGCGGAGACCCGCCCGGCCGTGCATGCGGGTCGCGACATCTTTCAGCAGGGACGAGCCGAGCTGTCGCATCGCCTTCGGCGTGAGCTGCAGTCGACCGGCGGAATCGCGGCGAAGTGTGCCGCCGTCGCGCAGGGCCTTCTCGAGTTCGCGCAGGGTGCGCGCGTCGACGGCCGCGTCGGCGCCGAGCTGGCGCGAGATCGCGTCGAGATCGATATCGTCCATGCGCGCGCCGGAATACGACTGCGCGAGCTGATCGGCGAGGCGGTCGAGATCGGCGAGATCCTGCATCACGCCGGTGGCGTCGCCGAGCCCCATCGGGTTGGCGCCGTCGAAGTTCTGGGAGCCGGTCCAGTCCTCCCCCGGTCGCAGAGACTGCAGATTCTGATCGAGCTGCGAGAGCGCCTGCATGAGCGACGGCGAGCCGAACGCCTGCGCGCTCAACTGCATCAGCTCCTGCTGCTGTTCGGGCGTCATCGAGTTGAACGCCCGCTGCGCCGCCGCCGAGCGCTTGGCCATCGTGTCGAGCAACTCGTCCAGCGTGGACGGGTTCTCGGGAAAGTACTGCCCGTTCTTCTCCATGAACTCGCCGAAGTCCTCGGGAGTGTCCGTGCCGGCCGCTCGCTTCTCGAGCAGGGCGTTGAGGTCGTTCAGCATCTCGCCGATCGCCTCGCGATCCTCGTCGGTGGCGCCCTCGAGCGCCTGCTTCATCCCGGCGAAGCGCTGATCGAGCAGCTCGCGGCCGAGCAGTTCCTGGATCTTCGCGTAGTCCGCGCGTGCCCGGGCCGACTTCCAGTCGTAGTCGCGCAGCTCGCTGACGGCGGCCGAGGTGGATGCCGGAAGATTCTCAAGTCGCATCTCACTGAACGAGCGGTCCAGGTCGTCGAGCGCGACGTCGCGCGCGAGCTGCTTCTTCTCGTCCAGGACCGCCCTGTCGAGCAGCTTCTGGACCTCCTGCAGCGTGCCATCGAGGTTGTTGCGCTGCAGCAGCTCGCGGCGCCGTTCGCTCACGCGTCTGGCGAGATCGTCAAGTCCGATCTGGTCGCGGTCGCCGCGGCGCAGGTACTCGCGCATCGCCCGCTCGGGCGAGGTGCCGCCCATCACGGAATCGCCGATCGCATCCAGCGCCTTCGCCAGGTCGACGGGCGCGGAGAGCGGATCACCGCCGTCGTAGCGACGGAAGCGACGTGCGTGCTTGTCGGGTCTCGACGAGCTCGACGGGCGGTCGTCAGCCACGGTGCCTAGCCATACACGGTCTCGATTCCGTCGGTGTCCTTGCCGATCTTGCGCGACAGGTAGAGCGCCTCGAGGGCGAGCTCGATGGCCGCGGCCTTCTCGCCGTCCGAGCTCGCGGACAGCGCGGCCCAGACCTGCTCGTACAGCTCGGATTCGCCGAGCACCGGAAGGCCGTGGAGAAACGCGCGCGCCGTCATCCGCTCGCCGGTCGTCACCATCGCGCCGTCTTCGATCGCCGACACCATCGGCGACAGGTCGATGCCCCGCAGGTGCTGCCTCGCGGTCTCGGCGACGGCAGTGCGCAGCAGGTGGGTGAGCACCTCGCCTTCGCGGCCCTCCTCGCCAGACTCGAACTCGATCTTGCCGCCGAGCACGTCGACCGCCGTCTCGAGGTCGACGATGCGCGCCACCGCGACATCCTCGCCCTGGGTCGCCGCGCGATGCAGAGCGGATGCCGCGATCGTCTCGGCCCCGGCGATCGCGAATCGCGCGCTGACGCCGCTGCGCTGATCGACCGACGACGACTCGCGCAGGTTGCGGGTGAAGCGCGCCAGGATCTCGATGAGGTGGTCGGGGATCTCTGCCGCGAGGTCCGACTCCTGCCGGATGACCGCCACCTCGTCGTCGAGCTCGGTGGGGTAGTGGGTGCGGATCTCGGCGCCGAAGCGGTCCTTCAGCGGCGTGATGATGCGACCGCGGTTGGTGTAGTCCTCGGGGTTGGCGCTGGCCATCACGAGCACATCGAGCGGCAGCCGCAGTACGTAGCCGCGAATCTGGATGTCGCGCTCCTCCATGACGTTGAGCATGGCCACCTGGATGCGCTCGGCCAGGTCGGGCAGCTCGTTGATCGCGACGATGCCGCGATGGCTGCGCGGGATGAGTCCGAAGTGGATGGTCTCGGGATCGCCGAGGCTGCGCCCCTCGGCCACCTTCATCGGGTCGACATCGCCGATCAGGTCGGCCACGGAGGTGTCGGGGGTCGCGAGCTTCTCGGCGTAGCGCTCGTCGCGGTGCCGCCAGGCGATCGGCAGCTCGTCACCGAGCTCGGCAGCGCGGCGCTTCGACTCGTGCGTGATCGGCTCGAATGGGTGCTCTCCGAGGTCGCTGCCCGCAATGACGGGCGTCCACTCGTCGAGCAGCCCGACCATGGTGCGCAGCAGCCGCGTCTTGCCCTGGCCCCGCTCGCCCAGCAGCACGATGTCGTGCCCGGCGATGAGCGCGCGCTCGAGTCGCGGGATGACGGTGTCCTGGAATCCGTGCAGGCCGGGCCATGGGTCCTCCCTCGTGCGGAGCTTCGCGAGCAGGTTGTCGCGGATCTCCTGACGGAGCGGCTTGGAGAGGTGTCCGGCCGCTCGAAGCTGGCCGGTGGTGGTGATCGTGGGTGCGGCCGTTTTCAGCGATTCAGTCACCTTCACCAAGCTACGCCCGGATGCCGCACACTCGCTGGCCGCGTAGGCTCAACCCCTGTGGCAGCCGGGGCAGTGATGTACACCTTCGCGGTGCAGCTGGCCGACGTGGACCGCGGCGTCTACGAGGATCTCTCCCTCCGGGTCGCGCGCCACCCCTCGGAGACCGACGCGTACATGGTGACGCGCGTGGTCGCGTACTGCCTCGAGTACGAGGAGGGCATCGTCTTCAGCGACGGCATCTCGTCGACGGAGGAGCCGGCGGTGCTCGTCCGCGATCGCACCGGCAGGCTCACCGCCTGGATCGAGGTGGGTGCCCCCGATGCGGCCCGCCTGCACTTCGGAAGCAAACTGGCCGACCGCACGACGGTCTACACGCATCGCGATCCGCAGAAGGTGATCGCCGCGTGGGCTGGCAAGCGCATCCATCAGCTGGATCAGATCACCCTGCAGAGCTTCGATCCCGGTTTCGTGGATGCCGCGGTCGCGGGGCGCGAGCGCCGCCCGACGATGACCATCTCCCGATCCGACGGCCAGCTCTACCTCGATATCAACGGCAGCAGCCTCAGTACCGCCGTGCACGTGCACGAACTCGGCTGAGCCGGGAGCGCGCCGACCACAGTCTGAGTCAGGCGTCCCGGCGCTTGACGAGCACACACCCCGCGACCAGCACGCCGCCCGCCTCGCTCGGCACGACGAGCAGCAGTCCGACGGAGGCAGCGATCCCGGCGGCGCTACTGCGGACGAACAGCCCGATCCCGAGTGCGATCACACCGGTCACCGGGGTGGCCACGGCGGCGCCGGGCCGGGTCGAGCCCTGGGCCGCCGCGATGAGCAGCGCGAGTCCCGGGGTGTCGTTGTCTGAGAGCTCGCCCAGGCTGGCTCCCGGCGAACGATGTATCGTTAGGCATCGCTCATTCGATCCGGGAGGACATCGCCATGCGCAACTCTTCGTCGTACAACTTCGACATCCGGGAGGCCGTCGACGGTCTCCGCGACGCGTTCGGCCCGCGCGGCATGGGAGGCATGGGCGCCGGCCGTATGGGCGGACGTATGGGCCGCGGTGACATCCGCACCGCGATCCTCGTCGAACTCGCCGAGGCGCCGATGCACGGATACCAGCTCATCCAGGCAATCGAGGCTCGCTCCGGCGGCACGTGGAAGCCGAGCCCCGGCTCCATCTACCCGACGCTTCAGCTGCTTGCCGACGAGGGGCTCGTCAGCGCCGCGCAGGAGGGCGAGCGCAAGGTCTACTCGCTGACGGAGGCCGGAAAGGCCGCCGCCGCCGAGTTCACGAGTGCGCCGCATCCGTCCGCGACCCGTCGCGGATGGGACGCCGACCGTGCCGCCCTGCCGAAGGCCGGCGCCAAGCTCGCGCAGGCGATCGGGCAGGTCGCGACCAGCGGCACCCGTGAGCAGGGCGACCGGGCCGCCGAAATCATCGACGAGGCCCGTCGCAAGCTGTACGCGATCCTCGCCGAAGACTGAACCGGTGTCACAATCGGGGATGCCCACCGGCACCCCCTCTGCACTCACGCGCGCAGCCGTGCCCGCTGGTCGGACCCACCGTGACCTCAATCGGCGTGACCGCGCCCTGAAAGCGCGATACCGCCGCATCGTGCGGTTCGCCGCGATCTTCCTGGCGCAGGCTTGGTGGTTCGAGCTCGTGCTTCCTCGGATCGGCTTTCGCGCATACGCCGCCCGCGGGCGCACGAAGCGTCTCACCGTTGTCGCGAAGCGCTTCCGCGTGCTCGCCGCCGACCTCGGCGGGTTGATGATCAAGGTCGGGCAGTTCCTGTCGTCGCGCCTCGACATCCTGCCGCCGGAGATCACGCGCGAACTAGAGGGCCTGCAGGATGAGGTCGCCGCCGAGCCGTTCGACGCGATCAAGGCCCAGACGGAACGCGAGCTCGGGATGCCGCTCGAGCTGGCGTACGCGAGCTTCGAGCCGGTGCCGATCGCCGCGGCATCCCTCGGTCAAGCCCATCGCGCCCGCCTCAGCCCGGCCATCGCCGCCGATCTCGGCTTCGCGGATGTCGTGGTCAAGGTGCAGCGTCCGGGCATCGAGGAAATCGTCGAGGTCGACCTCGCAGCCCTTCGCCGGATCGGACGCTGGGTCAGCCGCATCCGCCTCGTGTATTCGCGCGCCGACGCCCCCGCGCTCGTCGAGGAGTTCGCCGCGACCAGCCTGGAGGAGGTCGACTACCTGCACGAGGCCGCGAACGCCGAGCACTTCGCCGCGGACTTCACCGCCGACCCGACCGTCGTCGCGCCTGTCGTCATCTGGGAGCGCACCGCGCTGCGCACCCTGACCCTGTCAGATGTGACCGCCATCAAGATCACGGATGTCGCGGCCCTCCAGGCGGCCGGCATCGACCCGAAGGCGGTCGCGCAGGCGCTCGCGCGGGCGACGTTCCAGCAGATCTTCGTGGCCGGCTTCTTCCACGCCGACCCGCACCCCGGCAACATCTTCGTGACGCCGCGCGCCTCGCTGACCTCGCCGGTCGGGCCTGCGGTCACCACCGCCGCTCCCGACTTCACCCTCACCTTCGTCGATTTCGGCATGATGGGCGAGATCAGCGACACCCTGCGCTCGGGCCTGCGCGACTTCATCCTCGCCGCCGTCGGACGCGACGTGCGCGGACTCATCACCGCCCTCGAGCGCCTTGGCGTACTGCTGTCGACGGGCGATACCGAGGAACTGGAACGCGCGATGACCGCGCTCTTCGACCGCTTCGGTGGCATGGGCATTGCCGAGCTGCAGACGATCGATCAGCGAGAGTTGGAGCGCTTCGGTCGCGAGTTCGGCCAGACGGTGCGCGGCCTGCCATTCCAGCTGCCCGAGAACTTCCTGCTGCTGATCCGCACCATCTCGCTCATCTCGGGCGTGACGAGCGCGCTCGACAAGGACTTCAACATGTGGGATGCCGTGGACCCGTTCGCGCGCACCATCCTGTCGTCCGGTGGGGCGGGCGTGCTGCGCGACCTCCCCCAACAGGCGCTCCAGTTCGCCTCGACCATCGCGCGCCTCCCCCGGCGCATGGATGAGATCATCGACCAGCTCGAGCGCGGCAAGGTCGCGCTGCGCACCCCCGACGTCGACCGCCGCCTCCGCTCCCTGGAACGCACCATCGGGCGGGCCGTGTCGGCGATCGTCTTCGCGGCGCTGCTCTTCGCGGGTGTGCTGCTGCGCCCGACCGACGAGGTGCTCGGCTGGGTGCTGATGGGCGCGTCGGCGATCCCACTGCTGCATGTGGTGGCGACCTGGCGCCGGATCTGACTCGCTCCCGGCGCTGCCTCCTGTAATCTCACATTCACCCCCGTCAATCAAGGAGATCCGTTTGGAACGACGATGGGCTGGCGACGTGCTTGTCGTGGGTGCGGGGGCAAGTGGTCTCATCATCGCTCAGCGGTTCGTCGATGCGGGTCTGACGGTCACCATCGTCGAACGCGGATCGGTCGGCGGCGAGCAGTCCAACCACTCGCACGGTTACATGCACCGTGGCCATATCTATCTGACTCCGAGCCTCGAACTGGTGCGCAACCTCTCGAACGGCGCCGACCGCTGGCGGGCCGAGATGGACGCGTTGGGCATCGAGCCGATCAATGACAATTCGTCGCTGCTGTTCACGAACGCCTACGAAGCGGATGTCGCCGCGGCGGCCTGGAGCAGGGCAGGCCTGACGTTCCACGAGCAGGTGGGTGCGCCGCCCGGCGTCGAGCAGGAGGGTCTCGCGAGATCGTTCATCACCCAGGAGGCGACGTTCGACTTCACCCAATGGCTGCGCGCGCGATACGAACGCCTCGCGGCTGATCCCGCGGTCAAGGTCGTCCAGGCGAACGTGCTGCGCTTGGAACGGGAGTCCACTGCGATCGTGGGCGCGGTCGTGGCTTCGGGCGGCGAAGAGGTGGTGCTTGCCAGCTCTTTCGTGGTCCTCTGCGGCGGCATCGGCAACCTGGAGTTGGCCGCCACCGTCACCCAGTTCCGGGGCAACGCCCTCAACCGCAGCTCTCCGATGCTGGTTCTGCGTGGTCCCGAACTGCCGAGTCTGAGCGCTGTCTTCCACGGGCACGAGACGCACGGCATGTTCATCGCCAGCCGGCACACCGACGAGGGAACGGTCTGGCTCGTCTCCAACTACGTGTCGTACGCCGGGGAGGCCATCACCGCGACCGGGGTTCGGCTCTGGCTCCGCGACATCCGCAGCACTCTTCGTGATCGGACGAGCGGGCTCGACGATCCGCGCAACGTGTGGGGGTACTACTCCGCGCCCAAGGGCGAGTTGCGCAACATCCGGACCAGCATCAACAGTCACAACGTCCAGTCGTACGGTTTCGACAACCTCCTGGTCGCCGCCCCCACGAAGCTCACGCTCACGCCCTTGCTCGGCGACGTGGTCATGGACGAGGTCGCCCAGCGATTGCGCCGACATAAAAGGCCAGCTGGATCGCGTGACATCGAGACCGGTTCGCCGGTCTCCGTGTCGCCGGAGCGCTGGACGGAAGCGACGCTCCACCCCCTGAGTTCGCTCGTGGACGTCTGAGATGAGGGCTCGTTGACCAGCATCCAACTCGCGAGAGGCAGTGAGGACGTTGCCTTCGCGGAGCAACTGCGTGTCGATCTCGCGCTGCGACAGCTGTCGGTTCGACTGACGGCGTTCACCACGGGCGGTGGATCCAACCGATCCGACTCGGTGACGCTCGCGGTCGTCCCCGACGAACGCACGGTCGACTACGACGCCTTCCTGATCTGGGTGGAGCACGCCATGGCCGGGGGCGTCGCGCCGGTGCTGCTCGTGCCCCAACAGAACGATCTGCCCCCCCGCATCCACTCTCGAGCCGCCGGGATCATCTTCAGCAAATCGCTCAGCTATGACGAGGTGTTCGAGGAGCTGTTCCGCAACGTGGTCGACGCCTTCCCGCCTTGGCTGGATGTGCGAGTGCGCCCGTCGTTGGTCCAGAACCCCACCGGCGTGACCTGGTGGACGGACGATCTGATCGCCGCCGATGGCCGCTTCGAGCACGCGGTCCGGATCTCACCGAACGACTCCACGGTCGTGATCCCCGGCCTGGATCACCCGCAGCACATCTCCGTGGCCCACCGTCGCCTGTCTATCGCGAACAGGTCGGCCGACGAAATCCTGACCTGCACCATCGTCGACAACATGGCGACCGACATCCAGGCGGTGCCCTCCGTGGATGGGCTCGCACTGAGGCGTCCCCACGACATGCGATTCACCGAAAACGTGTCAGTGATCGCCGACACCGGCAACAGCCGCGTGCTGTTCCGGTCGAACGGGCAACCCTGGCGAACGGTCGGCCTCGAGACCCCGCTCGAGTACCCGGGCGGGGTGTGCGTCGACAGCACCGGCTTCTGGATCGCCGACACTGCTCACCACCGGATCGTCAAGTGCGACACCGACGGCCGGGAGGTGCTCTCCTACGGCGGCCACGGCACAGGACCGGGCCGCTTCGCGCGCCCCGTGGGCATCATCCGCTGGCGCGACGTGCTCTTCGTCGCCGAGGAGGGCAACGACCGGCTCCAGGTGCTGGACGTGCGAGAGATCGATGGCCGGACCGAGCTGATCCCCCGCATCGAACGCCTCGCCGGGGATTTCATCGGCCAGCCCCTCGGCCTGTCGGTGAACTCGAACAGCCGTCTCGCGGTGTCCGACCGCAAACAGAAGTGCATCTGGCTCATCGATCTCGTGCAGCTCAGTCTGGAATCCGTCTCCTGACCGACGCCGATTGAACCCGCCGGAATCAGCCCGGCGTCGAAATCAGGGCCCAACTAACTCGCCGACACGCTGGCAAAACCCACCATGAGTACGGCCGCCAGCGAGACCGCGGCGATGGCCAGCATCCCGATCGCCATGAGCCCGAGCCGTCGCCGCAGCCGCGACACCGAAACGACCAGCCGAACCACGATCATCCCGGCGTAGAGCAGCACGTCGATGACCACCGCCGTCACCGGCACCCATCGCGGTGGCAGCCCCGCGATAGCCTGCGGAATCAGCACGGCCAGCGCGATCGCCGTGAACAGTCCGCCGACGATCAGCCAGATGCGCCCGGTCGAGAACGTGAGCGACGGCTGCTCGGTGAGCCGGGTCTCGTCTCGGGGCGGAAGCTGGTCGTCGCTCATCCGGCCATGCTGTCAGAGCCGCGGCGCGGCGTCGGGGACTCCCAGCCGACGCGCGAAGTCGCCTGCCGGATCGGAATGAGCTCCAGCACAGCTCAGGTATTTGAAGTTAATTAGATTGACACTAAATGTCTCCGGGGACTACCGTCAACGGCATGAGCCCGCGCCCGTACACGATGACCGCCCGCGCGGCGGCGGCGGATGCCACTCGGGATCGCATCCTCGACGCCACCATCGCGATCGCCCTCGAGACCGAGCGGCTGGACTTCTCGCTCGACCAGGTGGCTGCGCGAGCCGGTCGCAGCGTGCAGACGATCCTGCGCCGGTTCGGCTCTCGCGACGGGCTGATCGAGGAGGCCGTCGCGCACGGCAGCGCGCGGGTGACCGCCGAGCGGCGACCCGCTGAGCCCGGAGACATCCCGGCGGCCCTCGGGCTGCTGGTCGATCACTACGAGCAGTGGGGCCGCTTCATGCTCCGGCTGCTGGCGCGCGACGACGACCAGGACGCCCGCGGGATCACGGCCGGCGGGCAGCTACTCCATCGCGAGTGGGTGACAACGGTCTTTGCGCCTGGCTCGCCCAAGCTCACCGACCTGCTGGTCGTCGCCACCGATCTGTACACCTGGAAGCTGCTCCGCATCGACCGCGGTCTCGATCGCCGCGACCTGCTTGAGCGGATCACCGCCCTGACGGATGCCGTTCTCGCGGCGCAGAAACGGAGTGCCTGATGCGCGTCCTCCTCGTCACCTGGGATGGCGGCGGCAATCTCCCGCCCACCCTCGGCATCGCCCGTGAGCTGGTGCGCCGCGGCGACCGGGTCAGGATGCTGGGCCACCGCATCCAGCAGGCGGTGATCGAGGCGGCAGGTCTGGAGTTCCACCCGATCCAGCGCGGCCGCGACTACGTGTCGGCGGAGCCGCGCGGCACCGTCGGCGGCGTGCTCGGGTTGGTGGCTCTCTTCGCAGACCGCGGCATCGCCGACGACGCACTCGAGCTTCTGAAGCAAGAAGCGGCCGACGTGATCGTGGTCGACTGCCTGCTCTGGGGCGTGACCGGCCGGCTGATCGACACCGGCATCCCGGTCGTATCTCTGGTGCACAGTCGCGCCGACTTCTTCGACCGCAACGCGCACGGCCCGCTCGGACTGCTCGCCCGTCTGCGCGGTGCCGATCCGCTCGCCTCGCGCCGCGCCGCCCTCCGGCTGATCACGACGCGCGCCGACTTCGAGCCGCCGCGCGCAGATCCGCACACCGGCTTCGTCTGGCAGGGCACCCCCGTCGCCGCCGTGCCCCAGGCGCTGCCAGAGGTGCTGGTGAGCTTCAGCACGACGAGCTTCCCCGGGCAGGCGGCCGCGCTGCAGCGGGTGCTCGACGCGCTCGCCGACGAGCAGGTCCAGGTGATCGTCACGTCGGGAGCCGTCGACCCGGCCACCCTGCGCGCGCCCGCGAACGCCCGCGTCGTGCGCTACAAGGACCACAGCGAGCTCCTGCCCCGCGCCTCGCTGGTCGTCGGGCACGGCGGGCACGCGACGACCGCGCGAGCGCTGGCCCACGGCGTTCCGGTGCTGGTGATGCCGATGCATCCGCTCATGGATCAGCCCGCGATCGGGCTGGCGCTCGAAAAGATCGGAGCGGGGATGTCGCTGCCGAAGTCCGCGAGCCCGTCGCGCATCCTGGCCGCCGTCCGTCAGCTGCTCTCCGACGAGACGGTTCGCGCCGCGGCAGCCCGGATCGGCGTCGAGAGCCGAGCGCTCGACGGTGCCGTCACCGCGGCCGCGCTGATCGCTCAGGCGGCGGGGTCCCCGTCGGTGGCCTCGACGAAGAATGTCCGCTCGTGACGGTCGCCGGCGACGGAGGCGATCACCCGCTCGCGCGAGAGTGCGTTGCGCCTCACCGTGAGGCGCGGCTCACCATCTGTGCAGGACACCACCGTCATAAGGACGACGCTGCGAGAGCCACCAGCTCCGTCAGCAGGATGATTCCGACCACCAGCGCCATCGGAATGAGAAACAAGCCCACGACGAGCGCCTTGACGACCTTCTCGAATCGGGACGCGGGTCGCGGCTTCCGAGCAGTTGCCGGTCGGCGCGGGGCGGTCGAGCGCGCGGTCGCGGGACTACGTGCGGGTCGCCGCCTCGTAGCGACGCGGGGAGCAGCCTCACGGGCGTAAGGGGACGGCGGCTGGTCTCCGACGTCGGAGCGCAATCGCTGGAAGCGAGGCATGACCCGAAGGGTGTCTGCCGCGTGGCGATCCACATGCCAGGTCTCCGGTTCCTCGGCGGCGAGACGTGCCAGCTCCAAGGAGGTCGGAGACATCGGTGAAACGTAGTCACGGATCCAGTCGATGAGATCGTGGGATGACACCACCTCAGTCGCTCGTGCCGAGGGATCGCGAGCGTCCTTGAGCGAACGCTCACCGACGGTGACGATCGCTGAGTGCACGGTCACTGGGAACCCGAGCTTCGCGCTCAGCCGGCGCGACGCGTTGGTCGCCTCGCTCCTCGCGGCTGCCAAATGATTGACGTTGTTGCCGTTGACCCGCATCACGTGGTCGCCCACCCAGACGCGCGCATCCAGATGGCGCTTGGTGTTGAGGACGAAGATCCCATTCGGACCGATCAGGAGGTGGTCCACATCGGTGGCTCCTGCGCCGATCGGCACCGCATGGCGCACGAACCAATCGGAGCCGCGTAACCCAGCTCACGGGACAGCAACGCTTGGATTCCAGCGAAGTCACTGCGTGCACTCGCATCGTGAGTCGATGTCATCTATTGCCCCCGCTGGAAGCCTAGGGATCGGCGGACGGGCCGTCCTGCCCCAGTACGGAGGTTGAGAGAACCAGCTACCCCTCCCGCCCACTCCCATCAACAGCGTTCAGCGAGATCTCCTCCGAGTCCAGCGCGGAGCGCAGCACGTCGATCGCCTCCGACGAATACGCGCCGCGCTCATAGGCGTCGCGCAGGGCGGTGCGCTCCGCATCCAGTTGCACCTGGCGCACCTGCTGGAACTGCACGACCGCGTTGCCCGGGTCGGTCAGGTCGGCGGTCGACCAGAGTTCCAGGCGGCCGATCCAGGTCTCCTCCTGCGTGTTCACTTCGGCGAGCACCTCGGGCAAGATCGGGATCCCGGATGCCTCCCCGCGCGCCACCGCCGCCGCGATCGCCGTGTCACCGGCCTCCCTCATCACCTTGCGCAGGTCCAGCACCTCCAGCCGCTCGCTACCCGTCGCGTCGGCGGAGGGATGCAACCGCCGCACGACCGGCGGCAGCAGCAGCCCCTGCACGACGAGCGTCACGATCGCCACGGCGAACGCGACGAGGATCAGCGAGTCCCGCATCGGCGTGCCCTCCGCCGGCAGAGTCTGCACCGCCGCGACGGTCACCACGCCGCGCATGCCCGAAAGTCCGAGGATCACGCCGTCGCGCCATCCGAGTGCCTGATCGCGTTCGGCGGTGAGGTCGTTGTCGCGCATCTCCATGCGCTTGCGGAAGTTCTGGAACGACTGCGCGAATCGCGCTCGCATCCTGTCGTCGAGCTCGACCGGCTCTGCCGGCGGGTTCTGCTCCAACTCGGCGAGGCGGGTGGTGATCCGGTCGCGCGCGGCCCGATCCTTTCGGGTGACGATGCCGAGATTGGCCCGGATGCCGCGCAGGAAGCTGCGCGTCGGCGACTGCTTGATTCCGAGCTGCTGGAAGCTCGCGGCCCGCTTCTGGAAGTCCTCCTCGGTGATGCCGGTGAACCGCTCCTTGGTCTGATCGGCTCGCGCCGCGTTGCGCCGGTAGCGGCTTCGGATCGTCCAGAGCAGCGGCGGCATCGCCGCGAACCGGATGCCGACCAGCAGCACGATCACCAGCCCCGCGACCCCGAGGGTGCCGGCCAGGTCGCCGCCGCTCGCGACCGCCCCGACGACCGGCCACAGCTGGAAGCCCATGTAGAGGAACACCGCGTTCTCAACCAGCAGCGTCACGATGCGCCAGGTGCCCGACTCGGTAAGCCGGAACGAGGCCCGGATGCGGTACGCCCCCTGGTTGCCGACCAGGATGCCCGCGACCACCACCGCCACCACGCCCGACGAGTGCACAAGCTCGCCGGCGAGGTAGGCGACGAAGGGGATGGTGAGGCTCACGGCGGCGTCGAGAACGGGGTCGGTGATCCGACGTCGGAGGGCGACCGAGACCGCGCCCAGAACCCCGCCGATGATGACGGCACCGACGACCGCCCAGAGGAAGGTGAGGGCGATCATCCAGCCATTGGGTGTCGTGGTCTTCGTGTCGACGATTGCGAGCATCGTCGCGAGCAGCACCAGTGCGGTCGCGTCGTTGACGAGCCCTTCGCCTTCGAGGATCGTGACGATGCGCGGCGGAAGTCCGAGCCGCTTACCGAAACTGGTCGCCGCCACCGCATCGGGCGGCGCGACCACGGCCCCGAGCGCAATCGCCAGCGCGAGCGGCACCGCCCAGATCAGCCACACGGCGACGCCGACCAGCACCGCCGACACCACAACCAGCACGACCGCGAGGAACCCGATCACCCGGAGGTTGCGCCGAAAGTCCACGAACGGAACCTGCCGCGCCGCCGCGTAGAGCAACGGCGGAAGGATGACGGTGAGCACGACATCCGGCTCGAGCACGAAATGCTGCGCCCCGACCGCAGGGATGGCGCCCACCCCGACCCCCACGACCGTCAACGCCAGCGGTGCCGCAACCCCGATGCGCCCGGAGAAAAACGACACCACCCCGATAACGAGCACGACGGCCACGACCACCAGCACGACGAGCTGGGTGGGGTCCATGGTGTCGAGGCTAGCGGGGCCTGAGGCGTGGCTCAGCTGTGCCGTCAGCCGTGCCGTCAGCCGTGACTCAGCCGAGCACCTCCGCCAGCAGCGACTTCATCGAGTCCCAGCTGCGGCGCTCGGCGAGCGCGTTGAACTGCGCCCCGTACTCGGGCGAGTTCACGTGCGGCATCGTGAAGGCGTGCATGGCGCCCGAGTATGCGGTGAGCTCCCAGTCCAGGCTCGGGATGCCACGCAGCTCGTTCACCAGCGCGGCCACGTCCTCGTCGGGGGCAACCGGGTCGTTCGCGCCGTGGAGCAGCAGCATCCGGGCCTTGATCTGCTCGGCCTCGCCCGCGGGGCCGGCGCTGAGCGCTCCGTGGAAGCTGACCACCGCGCCGATGTCGACGCCGGTCCGGGCGAGCTGCAGCACCGACGAGCCGCCGAAGCAGTAGCCGATGGCGGCGGTGCGCGAGCGGTCAACGTCGTCGTGCGCGACGAGTGTCTCGAACGCGCCGAGCAGCCGCTCGCGCCACAGTTCGGGGTTGCCGTAGTACCCGCCGGCGACCCCCGGTGCCTCCGCATCGCTCGGCCGCACGTCGGCGCCGTACACATCCCCGGCGAACGCGACGTAGCCGAGCCGCGCGAGCATGTCGGCGCGCATCCGCGTGTAATCGCTGACCCCGAACCAGTCGTGGACGACGAGCACCGCCGGGTGCGGACCGGGCGTCGCCGGCCGCGCGAGGTAGCCGCGGCACGCGACGTCCCCGACCTGATAGTCGAGCTCGGCTCCGATCGTCTCGACGGCGGGCTCCCGCTCGAGGATGGCGGTGAAATCGGGAGAATACGTGGGCATCGAAGGCTCCTTGAGGATGATGTCGGCTAATCCTCTTGCACGCTACGCCGGAGCTGCGGCCGGGTCGCGCCGCGCTGCCGGTCTCCCAGCAGATCCCCGTCTGCGCGAGGTCGCTGGCTGGTGTGCGTCGGGCGAGCGCTACGCGCAGACGCCGACCCACAGCTCATCGCGAGCGCGCGTCATCGCGACGTAAAGTTCGCGACGGTGCAGCGTGTGCGTCTCATCGTCGAGACGCACGTCATCGATCCAGGTGGCCGTCACCCGGGGCAGCAGCACCTTCTTGAATTCAAGCCCCTTCGACCGCTTGATGGTGCCCACCTTCACGCCCTCGACGGGGACACCGCGATAGTCCTCCAGATCGACAGACCGGATGCCGTTCCGGGCGAGGAACCGCTTCGTCTCGGCCACGCCCGACAAGGTCGCGCTCAGGATGCCGATATCGGAAAGCGCGAATCGCGCATCCCGAACCTGGGCGAGCAGCTGGTCGTCGTGGTCGGCCCGTGACTTGAAACGCATGAGCTGCGGCGCCGCGCCAGTCCGCGCGATCTCGCCGACAGCATCCGCCCCAGCCGTCTCGCCCTCGATGTCGCTGAACAGATCGCCCGCGACCTGACGCGACGCGAAGTCGACGATCTCGCGAGTGTTCCGGTAGTTGGTGTTCATCACGACGCCGCGCCCGGCGATCGAGATGCCGGCCTCCGCGAGAGTGAACCCGCCGGGGTAGATCGACTGCTGGCCGTCGCCGATCAGCGTCAGACCGTCGCGGGCATCGCCCACCAGAAGGTGCAGCATCCGCATCATGGCGCAGCTCAGATCCTGCGCCTCGTCGATCACGACGGCGCCGTAGAGATCGAGTGGATGCTCGCGCAGCGAGGCCTCGGCCATCAGGATGACGTCATCGAAGTCGCAGATCCCCCGGCTGCGGAGCTCTGACTGATACGCCACATAGAGCTCCCACACCGCACGCCTCTGCTCGAGAGTCAGCGGCCGCTTGCGACCGGTGCGAGTGAGGTTCGCGTACTCGTCGAAAGAGGCAAGGCCGCGACCCTTGATGACGCTGCTGATCTCGTCTTTCCAATATCGGTGGTTGCGATCGATGTCGTACAGACGGCCGGTGGCACCGTGCTGACGCCAGACCGTGGAGAACGCGAACCTCGCGCTCATCGCGTTCAGCTCGACGCTCACGCCGCGTTCGGCCAGCAGGCGCTTCGCGAACGCATGGACGCCGACGAAATCGACTCGATCGGCGACCTCGGGAGCCAGGCGCTGCAGCAGGCTCGAGAGCACAGCTGGGAGGGTCTTGACGAAAGAGGTGACCAGCACGCGCTGGGGTTGAGAGCGCGCCAGGTAGGCGGCCCGATGCAGACCCACGACTGTCTTTCCCGTGCCCGCGGCCCCGCGAATACGGGACGGCCCGCTGAACGAGCGGCGCACCAGCCGTGCCTGAGCAGGATGCAGGAAGGCCATCCACGACTCGATCGGCTCGGCTTCCATCCCGTCGAGGAGGATCTGGGTGACCTCCTCGACCGAGAAGAACGGCTCCGTCTCGGTCTCCGGGATGGGCGGAGCAACAACGGTCGCATCGATCCGTCTCGGGGACGCGTTCAGCACCGGGAAGTGGATTACCGCCGCGGCGAACACCGCGTCGACCTCGACCTCGCTGAGACGGTGGCCGCGACTGCTGATGTACGACGCCGCACGATGCTCGCCGACGACGGTGACGGTTCCAACCCTGGTGGGCAGATCACTCCGCCCGGCCAAGACGATGAGCACCTGCACTTCGAGGGGCGATAGGCCGAGCTCGACCATCGCGGCCTCGGTGCCGTACCCGAGGTCAGCCAGGTTGAGCGACTCGTCTGTCACATCGGCCTGCCCTCGGAAGATCCGATCCCCGTGGATCGAGACCTCCGCCCACGCCTTCGTGTCGACGATGAACAGGCCGCCGGGCCCGACCAGCACGTGGTCGATCTGAGCCCGGCTCCGGGCTCCCGGCCATCCACGATCGTGCAGGAAGTGGTAGCCCGCGGCATCCAAGATCGAAAGTTTGCCGGCCACGCGCTTCTCGGTATGAGAGGCGATCGACCACCGACCCGCCGCTTCGCGGGCTTCCGCCGCGAGGCGATCATGTTCATCCGCCGTCTGCTTGAGACGCTTGCTCTCGAGCCCTGCGGACTGTCCGGCCTGACCCATGTGGTGCCCCCGCTCGGCCGGCGTCCACGTGGAGCCGGCGCCCCGCTACGAGTCTGGTGAGTTCGAGACTTACTCGATACCCCGCGGGCACGCCCAGTTAGAGGGGCACATCGTTTCGATCCGGAAGGATTCGAATGCGGGCTCAAGGCCCGACCAAGTCCGCCAGCCCCGCATTCGGAAGCGCGATCCATCCCTCGCTCTCCGCCGCAGCGCGGAACCGCTCCGGAACGGGCCAGGTCTGCCCGAGTGCGTGCGCCCGCGCCGTGAAGCAGGCGACCACGGCATCCAAGGCATCGTTGGAGCGCGACATGAGCTCCAGCTGGGCGTCCGACACCGTCAACCAGGATGCCGCCCCCACTACCCGCGCGGCCGCCCGCTCCAGGCTGGCCGGGTCGCGCTTGTAGCCGCTCACGTCGATGCCCCAGATCTTCAGCGACGCGGCCGGGTAGACCTCGACGAGCGTGCTCTCGCCCGCGCGATCGACGACGGTGCCGGATCGCTCGAACGCCTCGAGTAGCTCCGCACCGTGCATCGCCGCCATGCTCAGCAGGTCGGTCGCAACGCTCAGGGGCCACTTGCCGATCCGCTCGTGCACGTCGCGATCAGTGTGCCGAAACCGGATCTGCTGACGCCACTCCTTACCCGCGAACTCCCGCGGCGCCACCTCCCGCCGGCGATGCGCGGCGACGAACTCCACGAACTCGATCGGCCAGCCGAACGGGCAGTCGATCCCCACCGAGGTCGCGCCAGCGGACAGCTCCACGATGCGGGCGTCCTCGACACCCACCTCGAGCTGAACCAGCCGGGCGCCCCGCCCCTCCCACTCGATGGCCGCGAGCGCCGTCCCCGCGGGCTGGGCGGCCAGGTCGACGCCGATGGTCTTCATCGCGTCAGTATGACTCGGTAGTTCGGCCGAATCCGCACAGCAACTCAAGTTGCGCTGTGGCAACTCACGTTGCTGAACGCGCGCCGAGACGGGCCTCGACCCGAGCATGGGTCTGGAGTTTGCCGTCGCGCTCTGGTTCACCGCCGATCTGCCGAATCCGGGAATCCCCACCTGGGTGAAGTACTTCTTCAAGACGGCACCCGGCCGCAGGTTCCTGGGGCTCGCGCCCGAAGCGCTGACCGACGGCCCGCACAGCCTCCTGGTCAAAGGCTTCTGGGGCGTCAGCCGTCACGTCAACTACCTCGGAAAGATCCTCCAGGCCGTCGCTATCGCCCTGGCCCCCGGCTACTTCGGCGTCTGGATGGTGTGGCTGTACCCGCTCTATTACCTCGCCCTCATCGTCAGTCGCCAATCGGATGACGACAAGGTCTGCCCCGTTGGATGTGATCTCTAGGTCAGTCGAGGAGGGCTGCCGCGATCTCGGGGAACTGTACAGCGATCGCCTGCCACAAGATCTCCTCGTCGGTGCCGTCGTAGTCGTGAGCGATGAAGTTGCGCACCCCGCGAATGCCACGCCAATCGACCTCAGGATGTTGATCTCGAAACGATTCCGGCAGCCGGTCGGCCGCGGCCGACAGGTCAACGAGCAGGGACCGGGCGATGCGCCGCTGGTCGTCGTCGTGCGGATCGGTGAACGCGTCGTGACCGCGATCCACGACGCGGCGGGCACTGACGGCGAACCGGGCGATATCGGCGAGGATCGCGGGGATGCGATCCAGCTCCTCAGTCACAGCGGCGCGGCCTCCGCGCGGATCCGGTCCATGACGGCACCGCTTCCGCGGTCAGAGACCACGTCCACCCTCACCCCGAGCAGCACTTCGACCTCGGCCATGAAGCCGGCCAGATCGAACACCGACGCCTCCGCAGCCGGGTGCACGAGGAGATCAACATCGGAACCCGGCCCAGCCTGCCCGCGGGCGACGGACCCGAACACTCGCACCTCACTGAGTCGTCGCGCCTGTGCGGCCTGGATGATCGGCACCCTCGCCGCACGAACGCGGTCGAAAGTCGGCGCATCGAGCGCGGCGTCGAGGCGAGTGAGTGTGGCGGCCGACGGGATGCGACGCCCCTTCTCGTAGGCGGCGATGTTCGGCTGCGGTACACCGGATCGCACGGCAAGAGCCCGCTGTGACAGACCGGCATCCAGCCGGCGAGCCCGCAGCTCGTCGGCGAGGGGGGTCATGGTCATGCCGCCATGATAGCGCGGCGATATCGCGAGACACCTGGTTGTGGCGACTGCGGCACCGTAGACGTCGAGCGGACGGTCGCGAAGCGACGCCTCGGCCAGCAGAATCACGTCGTCGAAGTCAGGGATACAGCTTGTCGAGCTTTCGTCGGCGCGGGAGGAGATGCGGTGGGCCCACTTGTGGAGGTTCTGCGGCGCGAGCTCGCACGGCGCCGTGTTTTACCAGGCGTACTGCTCGGGCGCGGGCTTCTTGCCGGGGAAGATCTCGTCGAGCTTTGCCAGGGCGTCGGCGTCGAGCTTGACGTCGAGGGCGCGCACCGCCGAGTCCAGCTGCTCCTGCGTGCGCGGTCCGACGATGGGCGCCGTGACCGCGGGCTGGTGGAGCAACCACGCGAGCGCGACATCCCCCGCCGGGTGACCGAGCTCATCGGCGAAGGCCTCATACTTCTCGATCTGCGGGCGGATGGCATCCAGCGTCTCCTGGCTGCGACCCTCGAGCCGACGGCTCCCCTCCTCGGTCTTCTTGATGACACCGCCAAGCAGGCCGCCCTGCAGCGGAGACCACGGGATGACGCCCAGCCCGTTGGCCTGCGCCGCCGGGATGACCTCGACCTCGAGGTCGCGCACGATGAGGTTGTAGAGGGACTGCTCGCTAACGAGCCCCACGGAGTTGCGCCGGCGCGCGGCCTCCTGCGCGGTGGCGATGTGCCAGCCGGCGAAGTTGCTGCTGCCCGCGTAGAGGATCTTGCCCTGCGCGATCGCCACATCGATGGCCTGCCAGATCTCGTCCCAGGGCGTGTCACGGTCGACGTGGTGGAACTGGTATAGGTCGATGTAGTCGGTCTGAAGGCGCTTCAGGCTGGCATCCAGTGCTCGACGGATATTGAGCGCCGACAGCTTCCCCTCATTGGGATACTCGGTCATGTTGCCGTAGACCTTGGTCGCGAGCACGGTCTTCTCGCGCCGCCCATTGCCCTGCGCGAAGTAGCGCCCGAGGATCTCCTCGGTCGCGCCGCGCCCCTTGTCTTGCCCGTAGACGTTCGCCGTGTCGAAGAAGTTGATGCCGGATCCGTGAGCCGAGTCCATGATCGAGTGCGCGTCCGCCTCCTCGGTCTGCGGACCGAAGTTCATGGTGCCGAGGCAGATGCGCGAAACAGTGAGGCCGGTGCGTCCGAGGTGTGTGTAGTCCATGGCTCTACACTCCTCGGGGAGTCTGGGTGTTGGGCGAGAGCCGCACCTACGCCAACGGAAGCCGCCCCGCCAGGATGCGGCGGTCGTGCAGAACGTGGATGCCGCGCTCCCTGAGAGAGTCGAGCCGCCGCCCCAGAACGACTTCGCCACGCGCCTCCGCTCGCCCCGCACCCGCTTCGAGCGTGGTGCAATCCGCAGACAAAGACGGCAGTACGGCAGACGCCGCGGAGGGTTGGCTCGAAGCATTTCGGCGAACCACAGCGGCTTCTGCCCACTCCAGGCTGCGATCTCAAGATGAATCAAGTGGCGGTAAAACACCAGCTCGAGAGCGGGCAGAACGTCGGTGTCACCGCTGAAGAAGATCGCCGCGTCAAGATCGCCATCAAGCGCATGCTCGGTGACTCCGACGGCGAGGGCGACGTCGATGCCCTTCTCCCGAGCGGCGAACGTCCCATCCCGATTCCACTCGTACTTGAGATCTCTCCGCACCATGTGGACTCGCGAGTCCACAGACCAAGACTGCGCTTGGAGGTCATTCGCGCTTGCTGGCGTCGGCTGAACCGCCGCAGATGGCTTGCCACGGTAGACCCACACGCCGGCAAGACTGCTAGCCCGAGATCGCTTCGCGACGAGGCGCTCGGCGACCTTCACCGGATCGACGACGGTGTCGTAGAGATTGATCCCCTGACCCGAAAAGAGCCCATGCCCGGTTCGGTGAACATTCTCGTCGTCGATGAACACACCCACAGCGTCAGCCACTGAGGCACCTCCGGAAAAGAAAAAGCCCCGCCAATCCTTGCGGAAGGCGGGGAGCAATGAGGCGACATTAGCAGGAATGACGCCCTGCCGTGGAACGGGTTGCTCCCACTCGCAAGCTACGAGCACCCTCCGACACCGAAGCGACGCGGTCGGGGGAGCACATCTGTGGATCCCGACGACCCTTCCCGCGAGGCCCACCTAAGCCGACGGAAACCGCGCCGCCAGCACCCGGGCGGCCGCATCAACGTCCGCCCCCACCAGAGCACCCGGGCTCGTAATCCGGTCCACAGCTTTTCGCGGCCACAGCACTTCCACACCCGAGATGGTGAAGTTGCCGCCCAACATCGGCCAGTCCGCTTCGACGAAGCACATCATCCCGAACCTCGGGATCTCGCCAAGCCCAGCCTGCGACAGCGCGTCCGCCACCAGCCTCACCTGCTTCAGGACGCCGTGCACCAGAGGAGTTTTGTCGCGTGACCCGATGATGAGCGACTCGACGCGCGGCCTGAACAGCCCACCCTCCACGCGAAGCGAGGGCGCACCCGAGTACTTTTTCGCATCGATCACGAACACACCTCGGAGGCTCACCACGATGTGGTCGATGTTCGCCTTCGTGCCCGGGATGCGGCGGTCGTGCAGAACGTGGATGCCGCGCTCCCTAAGAGAGTCGAGCCGACGCCCCAGAACGACCTCGCCGCGCGCACCGGTCTGCCACGCCCTGGTGCTCTGCGGGTCGTCAGACAGCGCGAGCAACAAGCCGCCGATTTTCGGATGCGCCTCCCGGATCAGCGTCTCCCGCTTCGTCTTGCGTCGCTCGTACTCCCGCAGAGCGGACGCGCCGGCGACCCCTGAGTCGACAGAGACCGCCTCATCCTCACCCGACCCGGAACACCCCGCGCACACGACCGACCTGGTCGAGCGGTCGTATCCGGCCCAGGTTCCCTCGGGCAGCGCGGCCCGGCACTCTCGACACTCGCCGGCGAAGCGCAGGCTCATCATCTTCATGGCGGCAGGCACGTCATCGGTCACCCGCCCAAGCTAGGCGCGAGCCGGCGGGCGCGGTAGACCGCAAACGGGGAACGATGCCGGTGGCTCGGGCAGCTTCACCGAAATAGGTGGCCTCGCGTCACGATCCCCTTAATCACGCCCCCGCCGGCAGCGTCGCGAACCCCACCACGAGCACTGCCGCCAGCGAGACCGCGGCGATGGACAGCATCCCGATCGCCATGAGCCCGAGGCGCCGCCGCAGCCGGGTGACGGGCACGAGCAGCCGCGCCAGGATCATCCCGACGTAGAGCAGCACGTCGACGACGACCGCCGCGACGGTCACCCACTGCGGCTGCAGCCCAGAAATCGCCTCCGGGATGAGCACGGCCAGCGCGATCGCCGTGAACAGCCCACCCACAACAAGCCAAATCCGCCCGGTCGAGAACGTCAGCGCCAGCTGCTCGGTGAGCCGGGTCTCATCCCGCGGGGGTGGCGTCTCGTCGGCAGGCATGTGCTGATGCTGTCAGGGCGATGGATGCTGCGAGCTCGAGACCCCGGGGGCTCTCAGTTTCGCGGCCCCGCCACAGTAATGGTCTCTGCCGAAACGCTTCTAAACCACCGATTCGGGCTAGCGAAGCACATCTTGGCTAAGCAGATGGAATCAGGCCGCGAAGATGCTCTCGCAGCGCAGGGTCGCAGACGTAGACGTAGGTTCCGCGGATGCCGCGTGTCATCAGGACGGCATAGATGTTCGTGATGAATCGGAGCAAGTCGTCGTCGTCGTAAATCATGCCGAGCACCGAATTTTTCTAGACGGTCTTCGAATGACCCTCCGTTCGTCCGCTGGTGGCGGTCGCTCACGAACTGATGCCATCGTGAAGGATGACGAGGTCCGTCTCCGACGATCCAAGCCGATCTGTGAGCGCAGCGAACAGCCTCCCGATTGACCCACCGAATCTGTCGATCCAAATGCTGACCCACAGGAGGGCGCTGTGTGGATACCCCCCAGGCGAAGATTATCTCGTCGGAATCAGCCAATACGGCCGCTATATTCGCCCGAGCAGGAAGCCAACTATCCCACTCCGTCCCGATAAGTCCCACCGAGAGAGAATTGGCCGTGGCGACAGGGAACAGGTTCCCGATGAGTAGTCGGGAGCAGTCCAACAGGGTTGCGGCGACTCCTAAACTTCCAAGTGTTCGGGCACCGCTGCCGGTCGGGG
>JANXTR010000047.1 GCA_025352325.1 Microbacteriaceae bacterium
GGCGCCGCCCTAGATGTTCAGGAAGCGATCGCGCAGCTTCGCGAACAGCCCCTGCTGGAAGTGCGAGAACTCCGGCGCCACCGGGCGGCGGCTGTCGGCGAACTGCTTGATCAGCTGCGTCTCCTTGTTGTTCAGGCGCACCGGCGTCACCACCTGGATGCCGACCTTCAGATCGCCGCGTCCGCCGCCCCGGAGGCGCGTGACACCGCGATCCTTCACGGTCACAATGTCGGCGCTCTGGATGCCGGGCTTAATCTCGATCGCGACCGGCCCGTCCAGTCCGTCGAGGGTCGAGGTCGTGCCGAGGATGGCATCCGTCATTTGCACCTCGAGGGTGGCGAGCAGGTCGTCGCCGTTGCGGCTGAAGATGTCGTGGTGCTTCACCTTGACCTCGAGGTACAGGTCGCCGTTCGCGCCGCCCGCTGGGCCGGCCTCGCCCTCGGCGGGCAGGTGCAGACGCATCCCGGTGTCGATACCCGACGGCACATCAACCGTCACGATGCGCTTGGCCCGTACGCGGCCCTGGCCGGCGCAGGTGGGGCACGGGTTCGGGATGACGGTGCCGTAGCCGCGGCAGGTGCCGCACGGGCTCGAGGTCATGACGTTGCCAAGCAGCGAGCGCACCGAGCGCTGGATCGAGCCGGAGCCGCGGCAGATGTCGCAGGTAATCGGGTTTGTCCCGGGGGCGCAGCAGCTGCCGTTGCAGGTCTCGCAGAGGATCGCGGTGTCGACCTCGACGTTGCGCTTGGTGCCGAAGACGACCTCCTGCAACTCCACCTCGATGCGCAACAGAGCGTCTTGGCCGCGTTCGCGGCGGGATCGGGGTCCGCTGGAGCGACCGCCCTGGGCCGCGCCGAAGAAGGTCTCGAAAATGTCGCCGAAACCGAAGCCGGCCTGACCGCCTCCGCCACCGAATCCGGCCTGCGGTCCGATGTCGTAGCGCTCGCGCTGATCGGAATCGCTGAGCACGTCGTAGGCGTGGGTGACGAGCTTAAAGCGCTCCGCGGCGTCCTCGCTGGGATTCACGTCGGGGTGCAACTCGCGGGCAAGTCGGCGGTACGCCTTCTTGATCTCCTCGGGCGTCGCGGCGCGATCGACCCCGAGTACTTCGTAGTGGTCAGCCACTTCTGTCTACTGTTCCTCACCGAGCAGCCGCGTCAGGTAGCGGGCCACTGCCCGCACGGCTGCCATGTTGTTCGAATAATCCATCCGAGTGGGGCCGAGCACGCCGAGACGTGCCATGCTCCCACCGGATGCCGTGTACCCGGATGCCAGCACGCTCGTCTCGCTGAGCTGGCCGCCCGGGCCGAAGCCCTGATTCTCGCGGCCGATGCTGACAGATACCCCGTCCGGGTCGATCTCCATCTCGCCGAA
The DNA here is from genome assembly GCA_025352325.1 of Microbacteriaceae bacterium. Lineage (GTDB taxonomy): Bacteria > Actinomycetota > Actinomycetes > Actinomycetales > Microbacteriaceae > Lysinimonas. Next base: position 1,375 of record JANXTR010000047.1, read on the forward strand.
GAGCTTGATCAGGGTGACCTGCTCCTCAATCGCCTCGAGCACGGGGAAGATGCTCCCGCTGAAGTCACTCTCGGTGCGCGCCAGGTTGGCGGCGCCAGACATCACCAGCCTGTCCTGCCGGTTCGCCGCGACCTGCTCGCCCAGACAGGCGGCGACCGCCGCAACCACCACGGCGTGGGCCTGGTCGGAGGGCGGAAATGTGGCGGCGAAACCCTGCAGCTCGATGGTCGCGTCGGCGAGCGCGAGGCCGCCGAGCTCCGCATTCAGACGGCGGCGCAGCTCGGCGAGGGTGTCGTCGCGCAGCGATGTGTCGCTGCCGAGCTGCAGTTCGAGCAGACGCTGATCGACGCGACCAGTGTCGGTGATCAGCACCGTCATCAGCCGGGTCGGGCCGAGAGCCACGATCTCAATGTGACGCACACGGGCGCTGCCGAACGACGGGTACTGGGCCAGCGCGACCTGGTTTGTCAGCTGGGAGAGCAGTCGTGTGGTGCGGGAGAGCACGTCGTCGAGGTCGACGGCCTGACCCAGGAAGGTCTCGATCGCCGTCCGCTGGCCCGGCGTGAGCGGACGCAACTCGGTGAGCTGGTCGACGAACACGCGGTAGCCCTTGTCGGTCGGCACCCGCCCGGAGGAGGTGTGGGGAGCCGCAATGAGTTCCTCCTCCTCGAGCTGCGCCATGTCGTTGCGGATGGTGGCCGCCGAAACGCCGAAGGAGTGCCGCTCGACGATGGTCTTCGATCCGACGGGCTCGCGCGAGGCGACATAGTCCTGCACGATCACGCGCAGCACTTCGAGGCCGCGATCCGAAACCATGGGAGCACCGCTTTCCCTCGAGCGAATGGGCTGCTCGCACTGGTTGGCACTCGCGTCCGTTGACTGCCAATAGTAGCGCGACACGCCGTTACGAAACCGTTGCACGCGCCATTTGCAAGGCGCTATCTTATGTCTGTGCTTCCGACCGCCCGTCCACGGGCCGGTCAGGGCGCCCTTCCGTGCTCTTTATTCCACCACGGAGTCTGTCTCCGCACATCGAAAGGCGACACACCATGACCGAACCCGTTCCCGCCGCCCCAACTCCGGCCGCACCGCTGACGGAGGCCGAGGACAAGCAGTGGGCGTCGTTCGCTCACTTCGGCGGCATACTCGGATTCGTTCCGGCGCTCATCATCTGGCTGGTCTTCAAGGATCGCGGCCCCAAGACCGACGTCGAAGGCAAGGAGGCGCTGAACTTCCAGCTCACCATCGTCATCGCCTACGTCGTCGGCAGCATCCTCACGATTGTTCTCATCGGAGGACTCATCCTGCTCGTCGCCTGGGTGCTCAGCATCATCTTCTCGATCCTGGGCGGCATCAAGGTCAACGCGGGCGGGAGCTACCGCTACCCCTTCGCGATCCGCTTCATCAAGTAGCCGCGCGCACCTGACGAGAGAGCCGGGCCCGCGGGCCCGGCTCCCTCGCTGCGTTCGGTGATATCGAAGATTCAGTCGCCGAGCAGGCGCCGCACGACCGCGTCTGCCAGCAAGCGCCCCGCAAGGGTCAGCACGACCAGACCGCCGAGGGCGGCGCGCCCGTCGACGAGCCCGTCGGCGATCAACCCCGCGATCGACCCGCGCCCCGGCAGATCGAGCTCGCTGATCGGGAGCCCGTCGGAGACCCGGCTGCTCAGCAGCACGGTCTCCATGCGGCGCGTGGCGGCGTCAAGCGTCTCGCGGCCAGCCGCTGGCGACACGCCCGCGGCGATCCGCTCGGCGTAGGCCGCCGGATGCTTGACGTTCCACCAACGCACACCGCCGACGTGGGAGTGGGCACCCGGGCCGACGCCCCACCAGTCCTGGCCCGTCCAGTACGCGAGGTTGTGGCGTGACCGGTGGCCGGCATCCGTCGCCCAGTTGCTGAGCTCGTACCAGTCGTATCCGGCCTCGGTGAGCAGGGCATCCGCCAGTTCGTACATGTCGGCCTGCAGATCGTCGTCGGGCTGCGCGATCTCGCCGCGGGCGATCTGACGCGCCATCTTTGTGCCCGTTTCGACGATGAGCGCGTAGGCGCTCAGATGGTCCGGATGCTGCGCCAGGGCCATCTCGAGCGAGGCACGCCAGTCGTCCAGCGACTCCCCCGGCGTGCCGTAGATCAGGTCGAGGCTCACCTGGAGTCCGGCGGCGCGCGCCCACTGCACCACGAGCGGGACGCGCGCGGGGTCGTGGGTGCGCTCAAGGGTGGCGAGCACGTGGGGCACGGCCGACTGCATCCCGAAACTGACCCGGGTGAATCCGGCGGCGGCCAGCTCGTGGAGCGACTCGGCCGTGACGGAGTCGGGGTTCGCCTCGGTGGTCACCTCGGCATCCGGGGCGAGTCCCCAGCCATCGCGGACGGCGGAAAGCAGCTGCGCGAGCTGAGCCACCGGAAGCAGCGTCGGCGTGCCCCCGCCGAAGAACACGGTGGTCGCCGGGCGCGGGTCGGCTCCGGTCGCGGCGAGGATCTCACCGGCGCGATGGATCTCGGCGATCGCCTGCCCGGCATAGTCGCTCTGCTTGACCCCGCGGACCTCACCGGCCGTGTAGGTGTTGAAGTCGCAGTATCCACAGCGCACGCGGCAGAACGGCACGTGCACGTAGACGCCGAAGTCGCGCTCGCTCCAGCCGTCGGTCACGCTTGACGGCAGCAGCCCGTCGGCGGGAGCCGGATCGGCGATCGGGAGAGCGGAGGGCATCCGTCTATTGTCTCGCCCGCGCGGACCCGCCGCCGCCCGGTGCGGCCGCCCGGTGTCCCGCCCGGTGCCAAATCAAGGCTGCGAGCGAAGCGATGCCGCGATATCAACGGAAAGGAGGTCCAGGACGCCGCGCCAGCCTTGATTTGGCAACTGACCTCGGAAGCGACGAGGGGCCAGCGCGCCAGCCCTACCGCGCGACGAGGTCCGCGAACTGGCCGGGGTCGAGGGCGAACAGGTCGGCGCTTCCGGCCGTCGCGGCAGCCGCCAGGCCGCTCGCAGCGGGCAGCAGCTGCTCGGCGAAAAAGCGCGCCATCACGAGACGCGTCTCGGCGAGGTCGCGGTCGAGCGGGGCCGCGGCGAGCGCACCCTTCGCAAGGAGCCACGCGAGCACGACGAGTCCGAACTGTCGCAGATACGGGCTTGAGCCCGAGAGAGCGGCGGCGGGGTCGCCTGCTCCGGTACGCAGCATCCAGTTCGTGGTCGCGTCGAGCGCGTCGAGCTGGGCGGCATACGAGGCCCGGATGCTCGCGAACGAGTCGCCGGCGTCCGCCAGCTGCCCGTCCAACTCGCGCAGCTGAGCGAGGAACTCGGTCACCGAGGCCCCGCCACGGACGCCGAGCTTGCGCCCGATCAGGTCCGCCGCCTGGATGCCGTTTGTGCCCTCGTAGATCGGCGCGATCCGGATGTCGCGGTAGTGCTGTGCAGCGCCCGTCTCCTCGATGAAGCCCATGCCACCGTGGATCTGGAGCGCGAGCGAGGTCATCTCGACCCCAAGGTCGGTTCCGAGCGACTTGCAGATCGGAGTAAGCAGCCCGACGATCTCGGTCGCTCGGGCGCGCACGGCGGGATCAGGGTGATGGTTCGCCCGGTCGACCTGGCTCTGCGTGTAGAGGATTAGGCTGCGCATCCCGCTGATGTTGGCCTTCTGCGTCAGCAGCATCCGGCGAACGTCCGGGTGGTCGATGATCGGCGAATCCGTGCCGGTTTCGCCCACGGCGAGCCCCTGGCGCCGTGTCTGGGCGTAGTCGAGAGCCTGCTGGTACGCCCGCTCCCCGAGCGCGACGCCTTCGTTGCCGACCGAGATGCGGGCGTTGTTCATCATGATGAACATGATCCGCATGCCCTTGTTGAGGTCGCCGATCAGGTAACCGGTGGCGTCGTCGTACTCCATGACGCAGGTGGGAGAGCCATGGATCCCGAGCTTGTGCTCCAGCGACAGCACGCGGACGCCGTTCCGCTCGCCCAGGGTCTCGTCGTCGCGCACGAGAAACTTCGGCACGATGAAGCACGAGATGCCCGCCGTGCCGGCCGGGGCGCCGGGTGTGCGGGCCAGCACGAGATGCACGATCTGCTCGGCCATGTCGTGCTCGCCGTAGGTGATGTAGATCTTCTGCCCCGAGATGCCGAAAGTGCCGTCATCACGAGGGACGGCCTTGGTCACAAGCGCGCCGACGTCCGATCCGGCTTGCGGTTCGGTGAGGTTCATTGTCCCGGTCCACTCCCCGCTGACCATCTTCGGCAGGTAACGGGCCTTCTGCTGGTCGCTGCCGTAGTGCAGGAGCGCGTCGATGGCACCCTGCGTGAGAAGCGGGCAGAGGGCGAACGCCATGTTGGCGCTGGTCAGCATCTCCTGCAGGGCAAGGCCGACGACCGACGGAAATCCGCCGCCGCCGAACTCCTCCGGGAAGGGCAGCGTGGGCCAGCCGGCGTCGACGAACTGCTTGTATGCGGCCTTGAACGGGCCCGGGGTGGTGACCGTGGAATCCGGATTGCGCACCGAGCCGACAGTGTCGCCGATGCGGTTGGTGGGTGCGATGACGTGAGCGATGAAGTCGCCCGCTTCGGACAGGAGTCCGGTCACGGTGTCGAGGTCGGCATGCTCGAAGCCGGGCAGGTCGGCGAGCTCGTCGTAGCCGACGATGTGCTCGAGGACGAAGGCCAGGTCGTTGACGGGGGGTCGGTAGTCACTCACAAACGTGAGCCTACGCTCGCTTTCCACGTTGCGGGAGAGGCGGAGCCTCCGAGATCGCGGGGCGGAGCCTCGGAGTTACCTAGGCGTTCGCCGACGGTATCGGGCCGGTGAGTGCCCGTTCGTAACGCGCGGTGAAGATGGCCTGCATGATCCGTAGCGCCGGATACGCCGCCCAGAAGAAGGCGTTCGACGGCCGGGAGAAAGCGCGGATCACCAACCACACCGAATCGTCGCTCCGACGCTCGACGACGAAGGCCTCCTCGCCGCGCTCGGGATGTCCGGGCAGCGTCCCGTAGGCGAAGCCCTTGCGATCGGGTTCGTCGATCACGTACACGACGCGCACGGGGATGCGGGCCGGCCACAGCATCCACTTCAATAGGGCCGTGTCGCCGGGCTGGATGAGCGTCGAGCCGTCTGGCGCGAAGGTGAGATCGCCCGAGGCGCCCGAGGTCGCGGGCTGCACCGGCACGCCGTCCTGGTCGAACGCGACCGGGGTGTACGTGCCCGCGCTCACCTCGGCAGGGCTGTCCAGTGCTGCGACGCGAAAACCCGACCTCCGCTGGATGCCCCAGCTCAGCGTCTGGAGCCAGGCGTAGTCCCAGCGTTCCGCGCCGTAGCCGACGCGCACGCGACGCTCCATCGGGCGGAACCCGCTCGGCGGATGCTGGAGAAGGTCGTCGGCCTGGGTCGCCCCGACCGCGGCGTAGGTCACCGGGACCTGCCAGAGCTGCGCGGTCTCGGTCATGCCCCGATTTTACGGGGCGGACCGACCGAAACGCGCCCGCTCAGCCCCAGTTCGCGACGGGGAACCCCTCGCCGTCGTCCGCTCCACCGGCGATGATGATGATCCAGTCGATCAGCGGCCAGATCCCACGCGTCAACCAGCCGACAAGGAGCTTGGCGACACCCATGCCGAAGTTGCCGAGGTAGAAGCAGTCGACCCCCAGGCCGCCGAGGAAGAATCCGAGCATCGACGCGACGGTGCGGCTCTTCGGTGAGATGCGACCGGCGTCGGCGGCCGCGGGATCCCCGACGATGCCCCCCACGACGGACGGCGCGTAGGTCACGGGAGTCAGGAGTCCGCACTGAACGACAGAATCTGGCATGCCCACACGCGCCGCGCAGGCCGCGGCGGAGCCTACTTCTTCTTGTCCTTGGTCTCGACGTCGCCCGAGAGCGCCGCGATGAACGCCTCCTGAGGGACCTCGACACGGCCGACCATCTTCATCCGCTTCTTGCCCTCCTTCTGCTTCTCGAGGAGCTTTCGCTTGCGGGTGATGTCACCGCCATAGCACTTGGCCAGAACATCCTTGCGCATCGCCGAGATGGACTCGCGCGCAATGATCCGGGCGCCGATGGCGGCCTGGATCGGCACCTCGAACTGCTGACGCGGGATCAGCTTCTTGAGGCGCTCGGTCATCAACAGTCCGTAGGCGTATGCCTTGTCGCGGTGCACGATCGCGCTGAACGCGTCGACCGCCTCGCCCTGCAAAAGGATGTCGACCTTGACCAGGTCGGCTTCCTGCTCGCCGCTCGGCTCGTAGTCGAGGCTCGCGTAGCCGGCGGTCTTGCTCTTGAGCTGGTCGAAGAAGTCGAAGACGATCTCACCGAGCGGCATCGAGTAGCGGATCTCGACGCGGTCCTCGCCGAGGTACTCCATGCCGAGCAGGCTGCCGCGCTTGGTCTGGCAGAGTTCCATGATCGTGCCGACGTAGTCCTTCGGCGCCAGGATCGCGGCCCTCACCATCGGCTCGCTGACGCTGGCGATCTTCGTGCCGGTCGGGAACTCGCTCGGATTGGTGACCGTGTAGTGCCTCATGTCCTCGGTGGTGACCTCGTACGGTACCGACGGAGCGGTCGCGATCAGATCGAGCCCGAACTCGCGTTCCAGGCGCTCGGTCACGATCTCGAGGTGCAGCAGGCCAAGGAAGCCGCAGCGGAACCCGAAGCCGAGGGCGACGGATGTCTCGGGCTCATAGTTGAGCGAGGCATCCGACAGCTTCAGCTTGTCAAGGGCCTCGCGCAGGATCGGATAGTCGCTGCCGTCGATCGGATACAGGCCCGAGAACACCATCGGCTTCGGGTCGGTGTACCCGGCCAGCGGGTTGGTCGAGGGCTTGGCGGCGTTGGTGACCGTGTCGCCGACCTTGGACTGCCGCACATCTTTCACGCCGGTGATCAGGTAGCCGACCTCGCCGACGCCGAGCCCTTGGCTCGGGGTCGGCTCCGGCGAGCTGACACCGATCTCGAGCAGTTCGTGCACGGCCTTCGTCGACATCATCTGCACGCGCTCGCGCGGGCTCAGCGAGCCGTCGATCATGCGGACGTAGGTGATGACGCCGCGGTAGGTGTCGTAGACCGAGTCGAAGATCATTGCCCGCGCGGGTGCCTTCGGGTCTCCCTGCGGCGCCGGGATGAGCTCGACGACCCGGTCGAGCAGTTCGGTCACGCCGAGGCCCGTCTTGCCGCTCACCCGCAGCACGTCCTCGGGCCTGCCGCCGATCAGGCCGGCGAGCTCCTTGGCGTACTTGTCGGGATCCGCGGCCGGCAGGTCGATCTTGTTGAGCACCGGGATGATCGTGAGGTCGTTGTCGAGGGCCAGGTACAGGTTGGCCAAGGTCTGCGCTTCGATGCCCTGGGCGGCATCCACCAGCAGGATCGCGCCCTCGCAGGCGGCGAGGCTGCGGCTCACCTCGTAGCTGAAGTCGACGTGGCCGGGGGTGTCGATCATGTTGAGGGCGTATGTCTCGAGCACGCCGTCCGCGTTGGGCAGGCCCCACGGCATGCGCACCGCCTGGCTCTTGATCGTGATGCCGCGCTCGCGCTCGATGTCCATGCGGTCGAGGTACTGCGCGCGCATGTCGCGGTCGCTCACGACGCCGGTAATGCCGAGCATCCGGTCGGCGAGGGTGGACTTGCCGTGGTCGATGTGCGCGATGATGCAGAAATTGCGAATCATCGAGGGGTCGGTCGACGCCGGGGGCAGGGAGTTCAGCGCGCGCGGAGACATGACGTGCCATTCTCCCATGTGCGTGGGAGTCGCGCCGACGCGCGCGCTGGCGACACGGGTTCGTCCGGCGCGTTCGGGTTCGTCAGGCCTGACTAACCCGAATGCACCGCGGGAGAGGTATCGCCCCGGGCAGGCAACCTCGCGATCCCGGCGAGCAGATCGGCTTCGGTGGCCGCGAGGCACAGGCGGATCCAGCCCTCGCCGGAGCGTCCGAAGGCGCTGCCGGGGGCGACCGCCACGCGCTCGTGCACCAGGAAGCGCTCGGCCCAGGCCGCCACGTCTCCGTCGCTCGCGTGGGACACATCCGTCCACAGATAGAACGCGCCGGTCGGTTCGAGGTAACGGATGCCGCGGGCCTCAAGGGCAGCCGAGGCGGCGCGGTAGTTCGCTCGGTAGTGGGCCGCGGCGGCGGCAACGTGCTCCTGCTCACCCTGGAGCGCAGCCAGCGCCGCGAACTGGTCGGGCATCGCGGCGCAGCTGATCGTCGCCTCCTGCATCGTCCGCAGGGTTGCGGCCATGCCCGACGGGGTGACCAGATAGCCGACGCGGATGCCGGTCATGGCATACGTCTTCGAAAACGAAAACACACTGAAGACGCGTTCGATGCCGCCACCGGCATCCTGTCCGGACTGCGCATCGAGGGCGGCGAGGCTCAGGTGTGGCTCGCCCCAGGTGAACCGCTCGTAGACCTCGTCACTGAGTATCCAGAGGTCGTGACGGCGGGCGAAAGCCAGCAGCTCGTCGAGCACCTCGCGCGGGAAGACCGCGCCCAGAGGATTCGACGGCGAGTTCACGATGATCATGCGGGTGCGCGGTGTGACGAGCGCCTCGAGCTCCTCGATGTTCGGGCGGAAGCCGCGCTCGGGCATCAGCGAGTACGGCACAGGGCGCGCGTCGAGCATCCGCGCGTTCATCGTGAACGTCGTGTAGCCCGGGTCGGGGATCAGCACCTCATCACCCGCGGCCAACGTGAGCTGCATGGCGAGGTGGAGGGCCTGGGTGCCGCCAATGGTGACCCAGACCTGCTCGGTGTCGACATCCATCTCGTTGTCGGTCGCCAGCTTGTCGACGATCGCGCGGCGCAGCGGCAGAATTCCACCGTTCGGGTTGTAGTCGGTGTCGTCTCGATCCCAGGCCGCCTTCGCGGCCTCGGCGATGTGCGGCGCGATCGGCACGTCGGGCTCCCCGACCCCAAGCGAGATGACGCCGTCGAGCTCGGCCGCGATCTCGTAGATCCGACGAATGCCGGAGCCCGGAACCGACGGGATGTGGGCGGCGAGCGAAGGCATGCTCCAGGCTAACGTGGGCGGATGGCGACCCCGGAGTTCATCCTGCAGCTGCGCGAGAAGCTCGGCACACTGCCGCTCTGGCTGTCAGGCGTCACGGCCGTCGTTCTCGATGCGGAGAGTCGCAACATCCTGCTCATCCGCCGCTCAGACACCGGCGAGTGGACCCCGGTCACCGGCATCATCGACCCCGGCGAGCAGCCCGCGGTCGCCGCCGCGCGCGAAGTGCTCGAAGAGGCGGACGTCGTCGTCACCGTCGAGCGACTGGCCGGCATCGGCGTGACCCCGCGGATCGTGTACTCGAACGGCGATCAGGCCCGATATCTTGACATCATTTTCACCTGCCGCTGGGTGTCGGGCGAGCCTCGGCCCGCGGATGGCGAGGCGCTCGAGGCGCGGTGGTTCCCGCTCGGCGGGCTCCCGCCGATGTCGGCGGACTTCCTGGCGAGGATCGCCGACGGCCTGGCCACGGGGCCCGCGAGCTTCGCGATTGCTGCCGGTCCCGCCGCCTGGTAACCTTACGTTTTGGTTTGCGTGTGGTTTCCCACCACGCGATTGGCCGGAGGCGCCCTCTACCGCCCATCCCGGCACATCCCACCGACAACTTCAACGAAAGACAGACATTTTCATGGCGAATATCAAATCGCAGATCAAGCGTATCGGGACCAACAAGAAGGCCCAGGACCGCAACAAGGCCGTCAAGAGCGAGCTGAAGACCGCGATCCGCGCCACGCACGCCGCGATCGCGACCGGTGACAAGAAGCTGGCGGACTCCGCTCTGAAGCTCGCCACCAAGAAGCTCGACAAGGCAACCTCGAAAGGCGTCATTCACGCCAATCAGGCCGCCAACAAGAAGAGCGCGATCAGCCGGGCTGTGGCCAGCCTCTAACCCAAATCGTCGTTGGCTTCGGCCGCGCGAGTGAACGCCTCCACGCTCGGCGCGGGGGCGTTCACTTATGTTCGGGAGCGGGACGCGATCGCTTCCACCATGCGCTCCAGGGCGTAGACGGGATCGCGACCGCCGCCCTTGACCTGAGCGTCGGTCGCCGCGAGGGTCCCGATCGCACGGCCGAGGCCCTCGTCGGTCCAGCCTTGGAGGTCGCGGCGGGCGCGATCCACCTGCCAGGGGGCCAGGCCGAAGCGCGAGGCGAGCTCGCCCGAGCTGCCGCGCTGTCCGGAGAGCTTGGCCATGGTGCGCACCTTGCTGGCGAAGGCGGCGACCATCGGGACCGGGTCGGCCCCGGACGCGAGCGCGTGGCGCAGCAGACCGAGAGCCTCTCCGTGGCGGCCGGCGATCGCGGCATCCGCGACGGCGAACGCCGTGGTCTCGACGCGACCCGCGTAGTAGCGATCGACGATGGCCTCGGTGATTTCGTCGTTGGCGTCGGCGAGCAGCTGCTGGCAGGCCGCGGCCAGCTCCGCCAGATCGTCGCTGAACGCGGCGACCAGTGCGCGCTGGGCTCCTCCGGTGATCCGGCGCCTGGCGGTGGCGAACTCGGCCGCCACGAAATCGAACTTGTCCGCGTCGCGCTTCAGCTCGGCGCACACGATCTCGATGCCACCGCCGAGGCCACCGCGGAGGGCATCCAGCAGCTTCTTGCCGCGCACGCCGCCGTTGTGTCGCAGCACCAGGTAGGTGTCGTCGGCGGGAGCGGCAAGGTAGGCGAGCGCCTCCTCGAGGAACGCGTCGCTCGTCTTCTCGACATTCTCGACGCGGATCAGGCGCGGCTCGCCGAAGAGGGAGGGGCTGGCGAGCGTGATGAGCTGCCCGGGCGCGTACGAGCCCGCGTCGAGATCGGACACCTCGAGCGACGGGTCCTCGGACTTCAAGATGTCGCGCAGCTGCCGGATCGCCCGATCGGCGAGCACCGTCTCGGTGCCGCTCACGAGGATGACCGGGGCCGGTCGCACCGCATCCCAGGCGAGCTGCGGGATCGATGCCTTCGCGGCGGTTGTCGCCCTGCCGCTCGGTCGTGCCATGGCCTCAGACTATCCGCCGCCTGGGACGGTCGGCGCGGGGGTCGGGCTCCCCGTTGCATCCCCCGTCGCGGCCACCACCGTGCCGGCGCCGGTGAGCGTCTCGTCGCGCTGCAGGTCTTCGGGCTTCTCGGTCCAGACCCGCACCTCGCCGGGCTGCTCCCCCGGCGCGACGAGGGTCAGGCCGTCAAGATCCGTGCGCAGCGGACGCGTTCCCCCCGCCGACAGGATGCCCAGCAGCTTCGCGGTCGGATGCCCGTAGCCGTTCCCGGCTCCGACCCCGATGAGTCCGACGGTGGCCCGCAACTTCTCGTACAGCCGCGCGGACTGGTCGGCCGAGCCGTGGTGCGCGACCTTCACGACATCCACGTTGGTGACCTGCCCGGTGCCGAGCAGGCGGGCCTGCGACTCCTCGCCGAGGTCTCCAAGAAGGATTCCGCTAAGGCAGCCATGCGTACACGCACCCACCCCGGTCACCTGGATCGTCACGCTCGCCGGATTGCCCGGCTCCACGCCGCGCGGAGGCGGCCACAGCACGTCCCACCGCAGCTCGCCCAGCACGCCCGTCTCGCCGCGGCTCACCTGGTCGACCTCGGCACCGTTGGCGCGCAGATCGTTCGCGATCCGGGTGTCACCCGGGTCGCTCGGCGGCCCGATGAGGGCGCGCGTCACCTTGCCGTAGACCGCGGAGACACCTCCGACGTGATCCAGGTCGTAATGCGTGAGCACCAGCAGGTCGACGTGCGTGATCCCGAGCTCGTCGAGACAGCGCTGCAGCAGTTTCGGATCGCGCCCGGTGTCGTCGAGGGCGATCAGCCCGTCGCTGCGGATCACGGTGGCATCACCCTGCCCCACGTCGCAGAGCGCGAACTGCCAGTCCGCCGGACGCGTGACCGTCTCGACGAGCCGGGTGCCCGCGAGGGTGGCCAGGTAGCAGACGAATGCGACGATCAGCACGGCTCGCGCGGCCCGCCGCACGGGAAGCCGCACTCCGCCGAGCACGGCCATCAGACCCGCGACGGTGACGGCCGTTAGGAGCACGACGCCCAGCAGCCCGGTCGGCCAAGGCGAGCGTGCTCCCGGCAGCCCGGCGAAGAAGGTGGCGACCGCGGCGATCCAGCTCGCCGGCAGCCAGGCCAGGCCCGCGAACACCGTGGCCACCGGCGGCAGCACGGGCGCCGTCACGCACGCGATCAGCCCGAGCACCGTCACCGGAGCGGCGGCGGGCTCGGCGAGCAAGTTGGCCGCCACGCCGTACAGAGGCAACGAAGGGTTCAGCAGCAACAGCACCGGCTGGCACGCGAGCTGCGCGGCGATCGGCACCGCGAGCACCAGCGAGAGTCCGCGTGGCAGCACTCGCCCGAGCACCTCGGCCAGTGGACGCGCGAGAATCAGCAGCCCGGCGGTCGCCAGCACCGACAGGGCGAATCCGTAGCTGCGCGACAGCCACGGATCGACCACCAACAGGATGATGATGGCGACGCACAGCAGCGGCATCCCCCGCGCCGGGCGTCCGCTCGCGAGGGCGAGGAGCGCGACCGCCGCCATCAACGCCGCGCGGATCACGCTGGGCTCCGGGGTGACGAGCACCACGAATCCGGCCAGCACGACAGCGGCCACCACGATCCGCATAACGCGCGACAGCCCGAGCGCCGCGCCCAGGGCGAGAGCCAGTCCGACGACGATCGCGCAGTTGGCCCCTGAGACGGCCGTCAGGTGGCTGAGCGACGACGTCTTCATCGCGTCGTCCAGTGCCGGGCTCACCGAACTGGTGTCGCCGATCGCGAGCCCGGGCAGCAGATCGCCCCCGTCGCCCGGGAGTCCGGATGCCGCCTCCCGGAAGTCCCGACGCACCGCATCCGCCACCACGAGCAGCGGAGCTGGCGCGCCGGCCCGGGACGCGTTCCCGCGCAGGAAGACCAGGAACGCCGCGCTGTGGCCCGGCTCGGTGGCCGCGACGGAGCCCGTCACACGCAACAGGGAGCCGATCCGCGCGCCCCGGATCGCGTTGTCGCTCCGATCGCCGAATACCAGCACCGGCGTGGACAGCTCCGATGTCATGCCCGCCACTCGGGCGGACAGCGCGGTGCCCGGAACATGGCCGTCGACCGCCCGACCCGTGACCTCGACCACGAACTCGACGACTCGCCCCGCGTGCGCCGCCTCGACCAGGACCCCGGGAGAGCGTGCCGGCGCGTGCGCGACCACGGAGGTGGTGGCAAGCGCCGCACCGGCCAGCGCGAGCACCAGGAGGCCTCGCCACGCCTTCGGCAGCCGCACGAGAGCCACCAGACCGGCAAGCACCCACAGGCCGACAGCGGCCGCCAGGGTCCAGGGCGAGCCGGGCACGGCGACCGCGACCCCCGCACCGATCCACGCGAGCACGGCGAAGGGCAGCAGGCGCAGGTCGGCGACGCTGGTTCGGGTGACCAGTGCTCGGGCCATCGACGTCGCGGTCAGCGTCACGTCGTCACGAGGTCCTTCAGCCCCTCGAAGGTCTTCTCGCCGATCCCCGACACGCTCATCAGGTCTTCGACAGCCGTGAAGCGGCCGTTCGTCGCGCGCCACGCGAGGATGCGCGCCGCCATGGCCGGGCCCACCCTCGGCAGCGTCTCGAGCGTCGGCTCGTCCGCCGTGTTGATGTTCACCTTGCCGGGAATCGCCGTCCCACCGACGGCCACCGAGGCGGGCAAAGCCTCGCCGACCGCCGGCACGACGATCTGCTCCCCATCGCTCAGGAAGCGCGCGAGGTTGAGGGCTGCTGGGTCTGCCGACGGGGTGAGCCCACCCGCGGCGGCCACGACGTCCACCGCTCGGTCACCGTCGTGTAGCGCGTAGAGCCCCGGATCGTTGACCTGCCCGAGGATGTGGACGTAGATCACGGTGCCGGTGCCGGTGCCGCTGGCGCCCGCCGGCTGCCGGCTCGATGTCGAACTGGGAGCGGTAGTCGGTGACGTTGGCGCGACCACTGATGAGGCACCGTGCGGCGTCACGGCGGTCACGAACACCGCCACCGACAGCCCCACGACGACAAGCACGAGTGCGGCCCCGAGCCCTACTCGAACGCGGGCGCGGCGCTCACTCGGAATCGGGACCACACTCATGGGATGAAGCTAGGCGGCGCGTAGCGACGAGATCCCTCCGCCCGCGAAGGTGTGCAGACGATCGGCATCTGCACGAGGGGAAGGATGGGACACACCCGGCCGCTGGCGCGTTCGCTTTTCAGGACAGGCGACCGAGGCTCGGCCCGAATGAGAGCAAAACGTCTATTTCACCTGAATTGCAAACGCACCGAAGGCGGCGGTGAGGGCGGGGCGGCAGGCCGCTCCGGCCTCCGGACGACTGCGCCAGACCGAGGCCCGGTGCGAAGAGAGTCTCCGCCCCGCAACTAGCCCTTGGTCGCGATGTTGACAAGTCGAGGCGCTCGCACGATCACGTTGACGATCTCGCGATCGCCGATCGAGCGGGTCACCGCCGCCGAGGAGCGCGCCAGCTTCTCGAGCGCGTCGGCGTGGATGGTCGGAGAGACCTCGAGCCGGTCGCGCACCTTGCCGTCGACCTGGATGACCGCGGTGATCGACTCCTCGACGAGCAGGGTCGGATCGGCCTTCCGCAGCCCCGCGAAGGCCACACTCGGCGGGTAGCCGAGCCGCTCCCACATGTCCTCGGCCGTGTACGGCGCGAATAGGCTCAGGATCACCGCGACGACCTCGATGGCCTCGCGCACCGCGGGGTCGCCCGCACCGGGGCCGGAGTCGATCGTCTTGCGGATCGTGTTCACCAGCTCCATGAGCCGCGCCACCACCACGTTGAACTTGAAGGCCTCGAGCAGTCCCGGGGCGTCCGCGAGCAGGCGGTGCGTCTGGCGGCGCAGCGCGGCGTCCCCGCCTTTCCACTCGACGTCTGGCGAGGAGGTGACCTCGCCCGAGATTCGCCAGGCGCGGGCCAGGAACTTCGACGAACCGGTGGGCGAGACATCCGACCAGTCGATGTCGTCCTCGGGGGGGCCGGCGAACGCCATCGTCAGGCGTAACGCGTCGGCACCATGCGCCGTCAGCTCGGACGCGAACTCGACCAGGTTGCCCTTCGACTTCGACATCTTGGAGCCGTCCCTCAGCACCATGCCCTGGTTCAGCACTGCGCTGAACGGCTCCGTGAAGTTCAGGTAGCCCAGGTCGAACAGCACCTTCGTGATGAAGCGCGAATACAGCAGGTGCAGGATCGCGTGCTCGACGCCGCCCACGTACTGGTCGACGGGCGCCCACTTGTCCGCGTCCTTGGGGTCGAAGGCGCGGGTGTCGTCGTTCGGGTTCAGGAACCGCAGGAAGTACCACGAGCTGTCGACGAAGGTGTCCATCGTGTCGGCGTCGCGGCGCGCGGGACTGCCGTCGGGCAGCGTGACGTTGACCCAGTCGGATGCCGCCCCCAACGGGCTCTGCCCCTTCGGCTTCAGATCCAGCCCGGCCGAGTCCGGCAGGCGCACCGGCAGCTCGCTCTCGGGCACCGGATGCAGCGAGCCGTCCTCGCCGTGCAAGATCGGGATCGGCGTTCCCCAGTAGCGCTGGCGCGAGATCAGCCAGTCGCGCAACCGGTAGGTCTTGGCGGCGCGGCCGGTGCCTGCGGCCTGCAGCAGCTCGATGACGCGGGTGATCGCGTTCGCCTTGCTGAGGCCGTCGAGCGGACCCGAGTTGATCATCCGGCCGGTACCGGTCAGCGCCACACCGGTCTCGACGGGGCTCGGCACGGGGACGTCGGCGGCCTCGAGCATCTCCGGGGTGATCACCGGAATGGAGCCGGTCGACGGTGCGTTGGTGTCGACGACCACCTTTACCGGCAAGTCGAACTTGAGGGCGAAGTCCAGGTCGCGCTGGTCGTGCGCGGGCACCGCCATGACGGCGCCGTGGCCGTAGTCGGCCAGCACGTAGTCGGCCGTCCAGACGGGCATCCGCTCGCCGTTGACGGGGTTGATCGCCCAGCGCTCCAGCGGGATGCCGGTCTTGGTTCGGCTGGCATCCTGACGTTCGACCTCGGTCGACTTCTGCACCTGCTCCAGATACGAGGCGAACGCCCTCTGCACCTCGGGCGTCGAACCGGCGGCCAGATCGGCGGCCAGATCCGAGTCGGGCGCGACGACCATGAAGGTCGCCCCGAACAGGGTGTCGGGGCGCGTGGTGAAGACCGTGACCTTGTCGGCGTGGCCCTCGATCACGAAGTCGACGTCCGCACCGATCGACCGGCCGATCCAGTTGCGCTGCATGGCGAGCACCTTGGACGGCCAGGAGCCCTCCAGCTGGTTCAGGTCATCGAGCAGCCGGTCGGCGTAGTCGGTGATCTTGAAGTACCACTGCGTCAGCTTCTTCTTGACGACGACGGCGCCGCTGCGCTCGCTCGTGCCGTCGGGCAGCACCTGCTCGTTGGCGAGAACGGTCTGGTCCACCGGGTCCCAGTTGACCCAGCTGTCCTTGCGGTACGCCAGGCCCTTCTCGTACAGCTTGAGGAACAGCCACTGGTTCCACTTGTAATACTCGGGGTCGCTGGTGTGCAGCTCGCGACTCCAGTCGAAGCTGTTGCCGTAGAGCTTGAAGCTGCTCTTCTGCTGCGCGATGTTCGCGTACGTCCACTCGCGGGGATCCGTTCCGCGCTTGATCGCAGCGTTCTCGGCGGGCAGTCCGAAGGAGTCCCAGCCGATCGGGTGCAGCACGTTGAAGCCCTGCTGACGCCAGTAGCGCGCGACGATGTCGCCGTACGCGAAGGCCTCCGCGTGGCCCATGTGCAGGTCGCCCGAGGGGTACGGGAACATGTCGAGGATGTACTTGCGGGGCTTCTTGCTGGTCGCGTCGTCGACGGCGAACGGCGTGGTCGCCTCCCACTGCTCCAGCCACTTCTGCTGAATGCGGTCGACGTCGTACTCCGAGCCGTCGACGGGAACGTCGGAGTAGCCGTGGGCGTCATGCGCGGTGGCATCATGCGCGGTGCTGTCGTGCAAGGTCACAGAGCTCTCAATTCAGTGCATGGGGGTCGGATGCCGATACGGCCGAGTAATCAGGCGCGGCAACCAAGCATCTACAGTACCCAACCCCCGCGCGAGCCCGAGTGTGCCCGGGTTCGTGCGGCTCACAATGCCCCCAATGCCGCCAGCAGCGCCGCGGCCTTGAGCTTCGCCTCGGCGAGCTCCTCCGAGGGCACCGAGAGCGCCGTGATACCGCCACCGGTGCCGACGGTCGCGCCCGCGGCATCCAGGACAATGGTGCGGATGGTCATCGCGAGATCCACGCGGCCGTCGAGCCCGACGTACCCGAACGCGCCCGCGTAGAGGCCGCGCGCCCGCCCCTCGAGACCGTCGAGTAGCTCGGTGGCGCGGCGCTTCGGCGCTCCCGTCATCGATCCGGCCGGGAAACAGGCTCCGACAGCGTCGAGCGGCGAACGGCCCACTTCGAGCTGCCCGACCACGGTGCTGACCAGCTGATGCACGTGGGCGTAGCTCTCGATTTCGAGCAACTCGGTGACCGTGACCGATCCGAGCTCGCAGACCCGGGCGAGGTCGTTGCGCATCAGGTCGACGATCATCAAGTTCTCGGCGCGTTCCTTCTCGCTCGCGCGCAGTTCCTCGGCCAGTTCGGCATCAGCTGCGGGCTCGCTCGCTCGCGGACGTGTCCCCTTGATCGGCCGGGTGCTGACCGCCCCCGCGGGATCGATGTCGAGGAACCGCTCGGGCGACGCGCTCAGCAGGCTCACCCCGCCGATCCGGATCAGCGCACCGTGGTGGGTCGGACTGGATTTCCGCAGCCGCCGGTAGACCTCGAACGGGTCGAACTCCCCCGCGATCGACGCCTGCGTGGTGAGGCAGAGCTGATAAGCCTCCCCCTCGTGGATCGCCGCCTGGCAGGCCCGCACGTTCGCGAGGTACTGCGCATCGGTCTCATGCCACGCGACACGGTGGTCGAGCCGGTCCAGACCCGGGGTGCGACGCTCCGCGGGGACGGCGCCGGAGAGCCGCCGGACCTGTTCCCGCCACTGCACCAGCTCGACGGTCCACTCGTGTCCGAGAGCCAGCACTTCGGCCCGCCCGGTCGCGCCGTCGATCGCGATCAGACGGTCGACCCGCAGGAAGGCGGCATCCGGATACCGCGACGACCGAGCAACGATCACCCCGGTCGTCTGCGCCCGCAGTTCGTAGCCGAGCCAGCCGACCGCGCCGAGACGGAAGCCCTCCCCGGGAGCCGCCCCCGCCGGCACGGCGCGCAGCACATCCCAGACGCTCTCGGCGTCGACCGCCATCGGGCTCCCGGAGCCCAGATAGCTGATCCCCTCGGCGCCGCTGTCAAGCCAGAACACGTCATCCCGACCGGCGAACAGCGCCGAGAAGACGGCCTCCGCATCGAAACCGTCGCCCAGGGACGAGCTGATCAGGTTCGGGTGCATAGCCTTAGCGTATGAGCGCGCCGACGACGTTCCGCTGGCAGGGCGGTGCGCTACTCGACCGCGACGACTGCGACGTCGCTCCCGCCGCGATCCTGGCGGCGGATTCCTGGCTGGTCGCCGACGGTCGGGTGCTCGCCCTCGGCCTGCACCGGATGCGCTTCCTGGATGCCGCGGCCGAGCTCGCGGAGCGGCACGGGATCGGCGCCGAGGTCGACGGACTCGACGTCGATGCGTTCTGGGAGGCCGCGATCGCCGCGATCCCCCGGTCGGGCGACTGGTTCCCGCGGGTCGAGCTGCGCGTGCAGCACGAGGCCGCCGAACTGCTGTTCCGGCTGCGGCCGGCGCCGAAGCGCCACCGTGCGATCGTCCTCGCCACGCACCACGGCGACGACCCGCGCACCGAACCCTGGATCAAGGGGCCTGATCTCGAGGCGATGACGCGACTGCGTACCGAGGCCCAGGACGTCCACGCCGACGAGGCCGTGCTGCTCGGTGCCACCGACGACGGACCGGAGCGTTACGTCGCCGAGGGCTCCACCACCTGCCTCGCGTGGTGGACCAGGGACGCGCTCTGCGTGCCGTCGATCGACCTGCCGCGCATCGACTCCGTCACGCTGCGGAGCGTGCTCGCGCTCGCCACGGCGACCGGTGTGGACGTGCTACACGACGCTGTGCTGCCGGGCCAGCTCGACGGCCTGGAGGTCTGGGCACTCAACGCGCTGCACGGCATCCGGATCGTCACGGGCTGGATCGACGGGCCGACCACCGCCGAACAGCCGGGGCGACTCGACGTCTGGCGCGCGCGCCTGGATGCACTGCGTAAGCCGCTACCCGACATCCCGACTCCGGCCTCTTCCGCGGCGGCGCCCGCGTGATCGATCCGCTCGGGTGGATCCTCTCGATGGTCGCTCACGTCGACCCGATCACCCGCACGCTGCTGGCCGGGCTGGGCATGTTCTGCGAGACGACGATCCTGGTCGGGCTCCTTGTCCCGGGCGACACGATCGTGCTGGTGGCGAGCACCGGGGTCGAGAACGCGCCGCAGTACCTCGGGATGCTGGTCGCCGTCGTCGGCGGTTCGCTCGCCGGCGAGAGCGTCGGCTTCCTGCTCGGGCGCTGGTTCGGTCACCGCATCCGCGCCTCGAAGCTGGGGGTGCGCCTCGGCGAGAGTAACTGGCTGCGCGCGGAGCGCTACCTCGAACGGCGCGGAGGTGTCGCCGTGTTCGCGTCCCGGTTCCTGCCGGTGCTGCATTCGCTGGTGCCGCTGACCGTCGGGATGACGCAGTGGAGCTACCGGCGGTTCATGGCGTGGACTGCGCCGGCCTGCCTGCTCTGGGCCTCCGCCTACGTCACTGTGGGCGCGCTCGCCGCGGGCGGCTACCGGCACCTCGCCGCGCAGTTGCACTGGGCGGGCTACCTGTTCGGCGCGGTCGTGATCCTCTTCTTCCTGGGAACGATGCTGATCCGCCGCGCCCTGGAACGCCGCGAGGGGCATCACTGGGAGGCCGAGCGCCCCGAGGAGGCAACTCCGCCTCCGCCCGAGTGATCCGACGACTTTGAGGCGACGATGGGCGGATGCCGCAGCACCCGCCCATCGCGTGAATCAGTGACTACTTGGTGAAGCCGTTCGCTTTCAGCCAGTCGCTGGCCACCGTCTTCGGGTCGGCCTTCTCATCGCCACCGGTGCGCTTGTTGAACTCGAGAAGATCCTTGGTGGTCAGCTTCGCCGAGATCTTGTTGAGCACGGCGCTGATCTTCGACGCCTTGCTCGCGGTGACGATCGGCACGACCTGCTGCGACGCGAACAGGTTCTTCGGGTCTTCCAGCGTGACGAGCTTGTTGTCGAGGATCGACGGCGTGGTGCTGTAGATGTCCGCGACCTGCACGGTGTTGTCGAGCAGCGCCTTCAGCGTTGCCGGGCCACCACCGTCGTTGATCGCCTGGAACGGGTTGCTGAGGCCGTAGACACTCTTCAGGCCGGGAATGCCGTCGGGGCGCGTCTCGAACTCAGGGTTGGCCGCGATGATCGCCGTCGGGACGTGGCTCAGGTCGGCGATCGTCTTCAGGTTGTTCTTCGACGCGAAGTCGGCCGTCACGTTCAGCGAGTCGGAGTCGGCCGCCTGCGAGAAGTCGAGCGCGCTGAGTCCCTTCGGCAGGACGCCGCCGAGAGCCGTCTTCACGGCGTCGCCCGACTTGTCGTTGGCGGTCTTGTCAAGGAACGACAGGATGCTGCCCGCGTACTCGGGGATGACATCGATCTCCCCCTTTTCCAGCGCGGGAAAGTAGGCGGCTCGCTGGCCGATGTTGACCTTGTAGCTGACCGTGACCCCGTCGGCGGCCAGCGCCTGGCCGTAGATGTAGGCGAGCGTGGCGTTCTCAGGGAACGCCGCCGATCCGATGGTGACGGACGTCTTGCTCGTGCTTCCGCCGCCGCTGAGCGAGTTGGAGCTCGCGCATCCGGCCAGCGTCAACGCTGCTGCGGCGACGATGGCGACGCCCGCGATGATGCCTCTGTGTGACTTCATGACTGCATACCTTCCTGGAGTACGCGCGGACGCGGTGCCCGCGCGCGTTTCTGGTGGCCATTCGGATCCGTGCGGCCGAGCGCGACTCCACGCGGCACGACGAATCGCTGGACGACGGCAAGGGCACCGTCGACGATGAGGGCGAGCACGGTGATCAGGATCGCGCCCGCGAGGAGTTGCGTGTAGTCGGCCGTCGCCAGGCCGTTGATCAGGTAGATTCCCAAGCCGCCGAAAGCAAAAGCCGAGGCGATGCCGAGCGTCGCTATCACCTGGAGTGCGCAGGCTCGAAGACCCCCGATGAGCAGCGGGGCGGCGAGTGGAATCTCGACTCGGAAGATGATCTGCAGCTCTGACATCCCGAGCGCTCGCGCCGCATCGACGGTCTGCTTGTCAACCGACTCGACGCCGGCGTAGGCGCCCGCGAGCATGGGCGGGATGGCCAGGATCACGAGCACGATCGTGATCGGCAGCAACCCGATACCGAACAGCAGGATCAGGATCGAGAGCAGGCCGAGCGTCGGAAGGGCCCGGGCGACGTTGCTGATGAGGATCGCGGCGCCGCGGCCCTTGCCGGTGTGTCCGATCATCACCCCAATGGGCAGCGCGATCGCCACCGCGATCACCACGCAGTACGCGCTCACGCTCAGGTGCTCGAGGAGGTGGCCGGAGATGTCGGGCCCCCCGGTCCAATGCGAGGGGTCGACGATCCAGCGGAATGCCTCCGCGAAGAGGTTCACAGCGACCCCCCGAGCGGCACCGTAGAGACCTTCGGCGAGGCCATTACGGCCGACTGCTTCCGGTTCCACGGCATGAGCGCCCTGCCGATGCGCGACAGGACGATGTCGTACAGGGCGGCGAGCAGCAGGATCGCGACGACGCCCACGATCGCCTCGGTCAAGAACGACCGCTGGAAGGCGTCGGTGAAGAACGAACCGAGCTGATCGATGCCGATCAAGGCGCCGACGCTGGCGATGCTCACCGTGCTGACTGACACCACGCGGATGCCGGCGAGCAGCACGGGGATAGCGAGCGGCAGTTCGACCTCGAAGAAGCGTTGCCGACCCGAGAAGCCGGTCGCCGCCGCCGAGGCCACGACGTCGCGAGGAACGGACGCGAAGGCGTCAGCTGCCGAACGCACCATGATCGCGACCGCGTAGATGCTCAGGGCGAAGACCAGGTTGAGCGGATTCAGGATGGCCAGGTTGAGGATCACGGGCACCAGCACCAGCAACGCAATCGACGGGATCGTGTAGAGGATGCCACCGAGCGACAGCAGGATCGACCGCGCGACGCGGGACCGGCTTGCCGCGTAGCCGAGAGGTATGGAGAGCACCAACCCGATCACGATCGGTGGGGCGGTCAGAGCCAGATGCTCCAGAATGCGCCCCCCGATCAGTCCGAGGTTGTCGCCGATCCACACCCAGTTCATCAGGCGTCGCCCGCCTGATCCGTCTTGTTCGAGACGCTGCGGGACTTCGGGGACGCGCTGGAGACGGCGAGCCGACCCTCGGGGGCCGCGATGACGCCGACGGGGTAGCCGCCGGCGTCCACCAGCACGCGATCGTCGCCGCGCGCCTGAGTCTGTGAGACGGACAGCCGACGCTTGCCGCGGTCGGCGCCGATGAAGGTGGCCACGAAATCGCTCGCCGGGTTGGCGAGGATCTCTTCGGGCGTTCCCTGCTGGACGATCTCGCCGCCCTGCGCGAGCACGATCACCTGATCGCCGAGCAGGAACGCCTCGTCGATGTCGTGCGAGACGAAGACGATTGTCTTTGCGAGCTCCGACTGCAGGCGCAGGACCTCCTGCTGCAGCTCGTCGCGGACGATCGGGTCGACAGCGCTGAAGGGCTCATCCATGAGCAGGATGTTGGGGTCGACCGCCAGTCCGCGTGCGACGCCGACGCGCTGCTGCTGGCCGCCCGAGAGCTGGCTCGGATAGCGTTCCGCCAGTGCGCGGTCGAGGCCGACGGTGTCCATCAGCTCGAGGGCGCGGGTGCGCGCTTGCGACTTCGGGACGCCGGTGAGACGCGGAACGGTCGCGATGTTGTCGATGACCTTGCGGTGCGGCAGCAACCCCGCGTTCTGCATGACGTAGCCGATGCCGCGTCGCAGCTGCACGGGCTCGGCCTTCGAGATGTCTTGCCCGTCGATCTCGATCGAGCCGGAGGTGGGCTCGACCATCCGGTTGATCATGCGCATGAGGGTGGTTTTGCCCGATCCGCTGGAGCCGACCAGCACGGTGATCTGGCGCGCTGGGATCGACAACGAAAAATCCTGGACGGCGTGCGTGCCATCCGGGTAGGTCTTGGAGACGCCGCAGAATTCGATCATCGCCGGACTCCCTCGGTTCGCTTTACGTGAACGTCAGCGCTTCGGCGGCGTGCGTTCGTATCCCAGCGAAACACTATTCGGAGACACCGTCACCTGGTCGGGCGTTCCTATCAGTTGTTACGAAGGAAGTCAGCGCGAGGTGGCGGGGAAGTACTCGGTGAGGAGTGCGCTGGCGGCACGGCGCGCCAGCTCGAGGAGGGTGGGATCGCCCTGCGGGTCGCGCTGGAAGGCATCCGCCGCGATCGCGTCGGAGAGGATGATCGCCGACTGGAAGGCGACGCGCGCCGGCTGCCTCGAATCCATGTCGAAGCGCTCCACGAGAACGTTCGACATGCGGTCGGACAGCAGGTGCAGCGCTGGAGCCGACGCGAAGGGGCGCAGGTCGAGCACGTCGCCGTAGCGGAGCGAGGCGAAGCCCGGCTCACTGCGGAACGCGCCGATGATGACTCCGTAGGCGGCGCTCATAGCCGATCGCCAGTCGGCGTGGCGTCGGTCGCCGAGCTCGGCGAGCACACGATCGCCGGTGCGCTCGGCGTTGCGGGCCGCGAGGCTCTGCAGCACCGCGATGCGGTCGGGGAAGTAGCGGTAGACGGTGCCGATCGAGGCGCCGGCGCGCTCGGCCACCATCGCGGTGGTGAGGCGCTCATAGCCGATCTCGTCGACGACATGGGCGGCAGCGTCGAGCAGAGCCGCCAGACGCGCAGTACTGCGGGCCTGCACAGGCTCGTTGCGGATCTGCGCCGTCACGTCGATGCGCGGCAAATCAGTACGAGAGGCGGTGACGACGTCAGCCAAGGGGGTTCTCCTCACAACGATCCCAGCGGTACCGCGGTCGCGGCGCCGCCGTTGGGGTTTGCTGAGTGTAACCCGGAGAGTCTGGGAGCCGACGATAAGTCAGGCATGACACACTGAGAAAATGCCAAGGTACTCGGGCGAATCCACGGACGCGCTGCACTGGCTGGCTCGCCTCGAGGACACCTGGCACGGCTGGCGGGAGCGCCGCGGCCGCCGTCGAGGGCTCGTTCCGACGGTCATCCCGTTCATCGGCTACGGAGACCGGGACTCGGTCCGCGTGTTCGGCAGGGTTGTTTTGCGCAGGCCCGAAACGGCGTCGAGCGACCGTTTCACCAACATCCGCGGCTGGCGCAGCTTCGTCAGTATCCCCGTGAAGTCGATGGCGGTCGAGGTCACCGCCGGCGGCGAGCGCCGCACCATCCGCTGCGATCGCGGCGGGGTGATCGACACTGCCATCGACGTGCGGCTCGACGCCGGATGGCGCACCATCCTGCTCGGGATAGACGGCGACGAGGTCTCGGCGCCCGTCTTCATCGTCGACGACGCGCGCCGCTTCGGCATCGTGTCAGACGTTGACGACACCGTCATGGTCACCGCTCTTCCTCGCCCGCTCCTCGCCGCCTGGAACACCTTTGTGCTCGACGAGCACGCGCGGAGGCCGGTCGCCGGAATGGCCGTGCTCTACACCCGGCTGCTTCTCGCGCATCCCGGTTCCCCGATCGTCTACCTGTCGACCGGCGCCTGGAACGTCGCGCCCACCCTGACGCGCTTCCTGGAGCGCAACCTGTACCCTCGCGGCGCCCTGCTGCTCACTGACTGGGGGCCCACCCACGACCGCTGGTTCCGGAGCGGGCCGGAGCACAAGGCGAGCAACCTCGAGCGTCTGGCGAGCGAGTTCCCCGACGTCAGCTGGCTACTGGTCGGCGACGACGGGCAGCACGACGAGCGCATCTACGGCGACTTTGCCGAAACGCATCCCCAGAACGTGACGGCCGTGGCGATCCGCCGGCTGACGCCCGGCGAGGCGGTGCTGGCGGGTGGTCGCAGCGCCGCTGAGGCGCGCGCCACGGGCGGCATCCCCTGGATCTACGCGGATGACGGAGCCGGCCTGACCGAGCAGCTGGAGACCTTGGGACTGCTCCCCGTCGCCGAATGAGCGACGCCCGAGCATTGACCCCCCAGAACGGGGGCTGATAGGTTCACAGCTGACGGCGACGGTCCTCCTTATGGTGGACTCAATCCTCTTCCCCCGAATTGCGGTCTCCTCCCCGGGAGCCCTCCCCACCCGAAGGCTTTCCTCCATGCCAGCTGCCGACTCCGGTCTGCTCGCCGCGATCCTGCTCGCCGGCGGCGTCACCGCCGTCATCGCGATCGCGATGATGGTCGTGAAGCAGCACCGTGCCGCCCGCCTGACCGCCTCGCGCGGCGTGCTGAGCGCCACACTCGGGCTGAGTGTGCTCGCGCTGGCGGGGCTCAGCATCGTGGCGCTCTCGCCGGTGTCCGCCCAAGCAGGGCCGGCCCAGGCGGTCGTCCCCGTCTCGTCGACAACCTCCAGCGTGAGCGACGTTCAGCTGCCGACCCGCTAGCGGCGGACCCTCCCGACCTGCACGTCGTACCGTCCCGCGAAACTGGCCGCATGGCCGATCGTCACTTCACCGTCGCCCGACGACGCCTTACCGCGCTGCGGCTGACGGCGCTCGGCTTCGCGCAGGCGAGGGTCGACGATCCGACCGAGGTCGTCGGCGGGCTCCTCGCGATGCAGGCCCAGGACTATCCGGGTGCCCTGTGGTCGATCGGGCTGCGCACGGCATCCGCGACCCGCTCCTCGATCGAGGAGGTGCACGAGGCGGGCGGCTTCGTGCGCTCCTGGACGATGCGCGGCACCCTGCACATGGTGCGACCCGACGATCTGCCGTGGATGCTGGAGCTCACCGGCCGCCGCATGGCCCGTTCCGCGGTCGGGCGGCACCGTCAGCTCGAGCTCGACGAGGCGCAGTTCGATCGCGCCGAGCGGATCGCCCGCGAGAGGCTGGCCGGCGGCGCGACCGTCTCGCGGACCGCGCTGCTCGAGGCTTTCGCCGCGGGCGGGGTGCCCACCACCGGACAGCGCGGCGGGCACCTGCTCGTGCAGTTGGCGCACACCGTGGTCACGGTGCTGGTCGGGCGGTCGGAGTACGCGCTGCTCGCCGATCGGGTGCCGCATCCGCGGGTCCTCGCACGCGAGGCCGCCCTGCGCGAGTTCGCGCTGCGGTACTTCCTCTCGCACGGACCCGCGACGATCCAGGATTTCGCCTGGTGGTCGTCCCTGACCCTCATCGACGCGCGGGTGGGGCTCGCCGCCGCGCGCGAGCAACTCGACGAGCTCGTGCTGGACGGCACGCGCTACTACCTCCGCCCCGGGCTCGAGCCCGCCGGGCACGCCGTGCATCTGCTGCCGGGCTTCGACGGGTATCTGCTCGGCTACGGCGATCGGCGCGCGCCGCTCTCCGGGGCGGACACCGAGCTGATCGTCCCCGGCGGCAACGGCATGTTCCGCTCGACGATCGTCGTGAATGGCGAGGTCGTGGGATTGTGGCGGCGCACGGTGAAGGCGAAGAGGGTCGAGCTGACGACCGAGCCGTTAGGCGAGTTCAGCGACGCGACACGCGCGGCGATCGCGCGGATGGCGAAGCGCTACGGCGGCTACCTCGGGGTGCCCGCGGAGGTCGAGGCATCGAGTTGAGACAGTGAGGGCGCCTGCTCAGAGCGCGGGGATGTGGTCGAGCCAGCTGAGGCTCGCGAACTGCTCAACCGAGAGTCCGAATCCGGTCGGATCACCGGCAATGCGCCGACGGAGTTCGGGATGCTCGGAGCCGGCTCGGATCGCGATATCCGTGCCCGCGGGTGTCACGCTCGACTTCTCGAAGTGGAGCACGAGCACGTCGTCGCTCAGGAACGCGACATGCCAGTGGCTGCGCAGCAGACCGAGGGCGCCGGACCCCCGCCAGACGAAGTGGTCTCCGACCCAGCGGTCCGTGCCCGTGATGGTGCGGCGACGGTCGCGCTCGTCGGTGTAATGCACGCGATCATCGAGCGCGAGCGACCCCTCGGCGCGCAGCGCGTACTCGAACTCTGGGTCGCGACGGGAGCCGTTCACCCACATCGGGAAGTTGGTGGCGCTGATGTGCCAGATTCCGGGCAGGGAGTCACGGATGGTGTCGACCTCGACTTCGTCCGTCATGCTTCCAGGCTATCCGGCAACGCTGGGCATCCGGTGGACCCCGAGCAGGGGACGGTGCGCGCCGCCCTACGCTGTCCACATGCCCGCGAGTCCCGCACTCCGCCGCGTCTCGGCGCTCGTCCGTTCGACACATCCCGGGCCGGGAATCGCCGTCACCGTCGTCGCGGCTCTGCTCGGTGTCGCGGTCGGGCTCGAACCGTGGCGTGTCGCGGTTCTGGGCGTCGCCATGCTGCTGGATCAGTGCTCCGTCGGGCTGTCGAACGACTGGATCGACGCGGATCGCGACCGCGCGGTTGGCCGCCAGGACAAGCCCGTCGCCCGGGGCGAGATCCCGGTGCACGTGGTGCGCGCCGCCGCCTGGCTGGCCGCGAGCGCAGCGTTGCTCCTCACGCTCCCCCTCGGACTCGCGGCCGCCGCCGCCCATGCCGTCGCCCTCGGCTCAGCGTGGGCCTACAACGCCACCTTGAAGAACTCGGCCGTCTCGGTGCTCCCCTACGCCCTGAGCTTCGGGCTGCTGCCCGCGCTCGCGACCCTGGCGCGGCCTGTTCCGGCGCTCCCGGTCTGGTGGGCGGTCGCGGCCGGCGCGTTACTGGGTGTCGCAGCGCACTTCGCGAACGTGCTACCCGACCTCGACGACGACCGCGAGACGGGCATCCGGGGCCTGCCGCACCGGATGGGCCTGCGCGCCTCGATCGTGACCACCTGGCTCGCGCTAGTGCTCGCGGCGGCGGTGATCGCGAGCCCGGGCAACGGCGGCTCGCCGGCCTCGCTCATCGGCTTCGTCATCTCGCTGGCGATCGGCGCGATCGGACTCTTTCTCGCGCTGCGCCGAGGCGTGGGTCGCTGGTTGTTCCGATTGGTGATCACCGCCGCGCTGATCGACGTCGCGATGCTCGTGCTGGCCGGGTCCCGGCTGCTGGTCTCGTGAGCTCCTGGGCGCGCGCAGTGAACCATTTCGACCGCCGTCTCGTTGATCCGTCGGGGAGGTGCGCGCAGCGAATACGGATGAGGCCGATGCGCTGCGCGCCCTGGCCGACGCCCACAGCACCGCGGTCTGGCGCTACGTGGTGCATCTGAGCGGGGATCACGCGGGGGCAGACGACGTGATGCAGGAGACGCTGTTGCGGGCCTGGCGTACGCCGGCGATCCTTGCGCAAGCCCCCGAGAGCACCCGATCCTGGATGTTCACGGTCACACCGACGCGCTGTTCGAGACGCTGCTGACCGAGGAGGCGCTGGCCGGGCTCGGCCTCGAGCGCCGTTCGGTGATCGTGCACGCCTACTACGGCGGGCGAAGCATCGTCGAGGTCGCCCGCGAGCTGAACATCCCCGAGGGGACCGTGAAGTCTCGGCTTCACTACGGATTGCGCGCGCTGCGGCTCGCGCTGCAAAAGAAAAAGGTGACGCGATGACACCCGATCACGCCCACATGGATCACGAGCGGCCCGACCACGAACGATTTGTCGACTGGGACGC
>JANXTR010000053.1 GCA_025352325.1 Microbacteriaceae bacterium
CCAACCTGTTGGTGATTCCATCGAACGTCGGATTTCTTGCCGTTCTCTATGTGATCGCATGGGCCTACCTCACCTACACCAAGGGCGGACGGACGATCTATGCCGTCGGTTCCAACAAGGAGGCGGCGCGTGCGGCAGGACTGCGGGTGACGTTCTATTCAATCCTGCCTTACGTGATCTCGGGTGCGTTATCGGCCGTTGCAATCACGTTTTCCATCGCCCAAATCCTGTCTGCCGACCCGCTTGCCGGCAACGCCATGGAGTTGGACGCAATCGCCGCCGTCGTGATCGGCGGCGCCAGCCTGTTCGGCGGCCGCGGCTCCGTCGTCGGCACGCTGATCGGCGTACTCATCATGGTGATGATCCGTAACGGCTTGAATCTCATGGGTATCTCGCCCTTCTGGCAGGGTTCGGCGATCGGGTCGATCATCATTATCGCCCTGTTGGTCGAAAGCATCGTCAGCCGCCTGAACGCACGATAGCTCGTTAACAGGAGAGTTGCATGAAGACACAACCCAGCGAAGCCGTGATGTTCTTCGGCACGGACGAAGAATTGCCAAAAGTTTCCATTCTCCGCGCCGGTGCATTGAGCGCCGAATTCGACATGGGCAACCTCCGTCATATCCGGATCAACGGCGTCGAAATCATCCGGGCAATCTCGTTCATCATCCGCGATCGAGACTGGGGCACCTACAATCCAATTTTTACAGGTATCGAGATAGAGGAAAGTGACGGCGCGTTCACCGCCAGCTATCGCGCTACTGTCGAAGACGGACAGCAGGGCCTGTCCTACCGCGCCGTGATCAAAGCTAACCAGGGCCGACTCAGCTTTCAGGTGCAGGCGGAGGCAACAACCGACTTCGTGACGAACCGCACCGGGTTCGTCGTGCTGCATCCCATTGCGGGTGTGGCCGGCGCCCCAGTGGAGGTCGAGCAGGTCGACGGTTGCATCGTGCAGTCCCACTTTCCCGAACTGATCAATCCCGTACAACCGATGATGTCGCTGCGCGCATTGACGCATGAAGCAGCGCCCGGCTTGCACGTCACCTGCCGGATGGAGGGCGACACGTTCGAAATGGAGGACCAGCGCAACTGGACCGATGCCTCGTTCAAGATCTACTCGACGCCGCTGTCCCTGCCGTTCCCTGTCTCACTTGCCGCGGGCGCGACGGTTGTTCAGGCGCTCGAGCTGCACGTCGAGCGGATCGCGGTCGCCGCGCCGACGGCGCCGCCCGCCCTGCTCGTCCCGATCGTCCTCTGCGCGTCCACACGCGCCGTTCCGACCATCGGAACCTCGGCGTCAACCGGCCCGGATCCCGCTGCGGACCCCACGGCCGACCCGGGCATCCTGCTGGTCGAGCTCGATCTGGCCGCTGCCAACTGGCGCCCCCTGCTCATCCGGGCTGCCGCCGAGGCCGGCACCGGCCTCCTCGATGTGCGCCTGATCTCGGAGGACCCTCGTCTCATCGCCGCCGCAATCGACGAGCTCGCGCCGCTGGCCCCCGCCCGGCTCGGCGTCTTCTCACCCCTCACGCACGTGACCGAAGCGGCCGGATGGCGCGCGCTCACGACCGCCGCCGCCGCCCATCTCGACGCCCAGCTGGTGGGCGGCACCCGCGCCCACTTCACCGAACTCAACCGGAACCACGAGCGCCTGCCAGCCGAGCTTCCGTCCCTGAGCTACAGCTCGACCCCGCAGATGCACGCCCGAGAGCGCGCGCAACTGGTCGAGTCGGTTGCGATCCAGCGTCTCACCGCCCGCGACGCGGTAAGGATCGCGGCCGGTCGACCCGTCCACCTCGGCCCCGTGACGCTGCGGCCCCGGTTCAACGCGGTGGCCACCGCTCCCCCGCCACCGGAACCGAGCGACCTCGCGCACGGGTCCGGCCCCGCCCACCTCGAGGGCGCGACCGATCCGCGCCAGAGCTCGCCGGCCCTGACCGCCTGGCTCGTTGCGAGTGCGGCCGCGAGCTCCATCGACGGGATCGCGAGCCTCAGCTTCTTCGAGGCGAGCGGTCCCCGCGGGGTCGCCGGGCACCCGGCCGCGGAGGCTTTCGCGTGGCTGCGCGAGCTGTCGGGGCGGCCGCTGCTCGACGTCGACCCCGCCACCCCACCGCCCGCGGGCGTCTGGATGCTGGCCGCCGATGTCAGCGGATGCCCCGTCGCCCTCGTCGCCAACCTGAACTCCGAACCCGCATCGGTCTCCCTCACGCTCAACTCCCACACCGTGGACGTAACCCTCGAGCCCCTCACCGCACGTCGCGTGCCGCTGGAAATCGACCCCCGATGACCACCACCCCCGTGGCGATCCGCGCGGCTGCCGCGACGCTGTTCGCTGAGCGCGGCTACGCGGCCGTCTCGGTGCGCGAGATCGCGAAGGCGGCGGGCGTCGACCCGTCACTCGTCATCCGGCACTTCGGCTCGAAGGAGCAGCTGTTCCTCGAGACGATGCAGCTCGACCTCGACCATCAGCCGCTCGCGAGCTGGTGCGCCGCTACGGTGTCCTGCTCCAGAGCCTGGTCACACCGTAGCTACTGCACCGACCAGCCGCCGTCGGACGCGACGCGGGACGCCGTCGCGCGACCGATGCCGGATCCGGCGCCGGTCACGATCACGGTCTTGCCGGCGAAGCGGTCCGGGACGATGCGCTCGACCCACTCGGAGGCGGCGGCCGCGGCATCCGCCTCGGCCTCGTCCTCCTCGCTCACGACGGGGCGACCCCGCCGTTCGCCTTCACGACCAGCTCGTCGACGACCTCCTGCTTGAGCATCTCCTGGCTGATCGCCACGAGGCGCTGCAGCGAGAACAGACGGACGGGCGCGAGCGCCTTCTCGTCCTGGCCGCCCTCCGCGAGCATGGCCCGCAGCAGCGGACCTCCGACCGGATGCTTCAACCAGCCACCGATGGAGCTCTTCGCGGTGAGCGGCTTGTCTGCCTTGACCATGGGGATCCCTTCAGCCCGGTCTTCGGTGACCGGCGCGTTACCGCAATCGTCGGCGTCGAGTCGCTCGGTGTCAGCGGACGGGCGGCGGGGCGGTGCTGGCGCGCACGATGAGCTCGGGGACCTTGACGACAGCGGGCTCCGGCGGGGGGGTGCCCTCGATGTCGGCCAGCAGGATGTCGATGGCGCGCAGCCCGAGTTCGGCGAAAACCGCGGTGAACTCGCGATGGCCGAGCAGCTTCATCCCGAGCTCGTACGCCAGGTCGACCGTCCAGTCACCGAGCACCGGCGCCTCGGTGGGCACGTCCGCAGCCGACATCTCGGCGAGGAAGCCGCGCATCCGCTCCTCGGCCTCGTTCCAGTCCTGCGGACCGGCTATGTGCAGGATGCGGCTATGCCCGAGCTCGATCAGGTGCCGGGTGGCGGCGCGCGCGCCAGCCCCCTGATCGAAGGCCACGACGCGCTCGTTCGGACCGGCGCGCCACTGCAGGCTCACGAACGGCACCCCCACGGCGACCCGACGGAGCGCCTCGTGCGCGCGCTGCTGGGGGGCGATCACGACCACCCCGTCTACTCCTTGCGCCGAAAAGGCGTCCAGCGCGGCCGAGATGCTCTCGTCATCGCCCTGGGCGAGGGTGGCCGAACTGATCGTGTCGCCGCGCTGACGAGCCGCGTCATCCACCGCCCCCGCCGCACTCAACGGCCCGTACTGCGACCGCGACGAGACGAGCAGGCCGATCGTCTTCGACTTCGAGGTGGCCAGGGCGCGGGCGGCGCTGTTAGGGCGCCAGCCAAGCTCCTCGATGACCTGACGCACGTGCGCCTCGGTCGAGGCCTTGACGTTCGGCTGCCGTTTGAGCACGCGCGAGACGGTCTGCCGCGAGACGCCGGCGATGCGGGCGACGTCACGAATCGACAGCGCCTTCTCGCCTTCGCTCTTGTCTGCCATGCACGCTCCGTCGCCAGCGAGCGTGACCGGTCACGCTGTCGCTCTGAATCGGATCAGAGTGCCCGACAGCGGACACGCAACCCGCGTCCGCAGCGCGGCGGCTCGCTGCCGCCGACCGTGCTGTGCCGTGCTGTGCGGCCGCCGAGCGGATACCCTCTCGCCATGGCGGACGGACGGAGCGAGGCACGGAGCCCGGTCGACGAGACCTCGCGTCGAAGCCCGACCATGCACGATGTCGCCGCGCGGGCGGGCGTCTCGCATCAGACCGTCTCGCGAGTGCTGAACGGGTTCGAGAGCGTCCGACCCGTCACTCGGGATCGGGTGCTGGCCGCAATCACCGAACTCGGCTACCGGCGCAACCTCGCGGCGCGCACCCTCGCCACGAATCGCTCACGCGCCATCGGGGTGCTCGCGCCGGCGGTCAGCGAGTACGGTCCGACAAGCACGGTGCAGGCGATCGAGGTGGCGGCGCGAGCGGCCGGCTACCACCCGCTGGTGACGTCCACGACATCCGACAGGGAGTCGATTCTGGCCAGCCTCGGGTTCCTGCTCGACCAGGCCGTCGAGGCGCTCGTGGTAATCGCGCCGCAGCAGCGCGTGCTCGTGGCGATCGACGAGCTGGAGCTGACGGTGCCGATCATGACGCTCCAGTCGCTGCGGGTCGACTCGGCGACAGCCATCTCGGTCGACCAGGCGCGTGGGGCGCGCAGAGCGGTGCAGCATCTGATCGTCCTCGGGCATCGGCGCATCCAGCACCTGTCTGGACCGGAGGAGCTTTTCGAGGCGACCGCGCGGCGCGAGGCGTACCAGGCGGCGATGGTCGACGCGGGTCTGGCCGCGCTTCCGGTCATCGTCGGCGACTGGACCGCCGAGGCGGGCATGCGGGCGGCGACGGCCATCGAGCCGGATGCCACGGCCGTCTTCTCGGGGAACGACCAGATGGCGCTCGGGCTGATCAGCGGTCTCGCGGCGCTCGGACGGCGGGTGCCCGAGGACGTGAGCGTGATCGGCTTCGACGACGTGCCGGAGGCGCGCTTCTACCTGCCGGCACTCACCACCGTCCGGCAGGACTTCGAGACGATCGGCCGCGTCGCGATCGAGTCGCTGATCCGTCAGGTGGAGGGGCGCGAGGCGATCGCGGTGGCGCCGCTCGAGCCGGAGTTGATCGTGCGCGCGTCGACCGCGGCGCCGCGATCCGGATGACCGGCTTGCCCGAGCCCGAATGTTAGCGTTAACATTGCAGCGACCTACGCCCCGCCGTCGAGGAGGAAAAGCCCATGAACGCACCGGATGACGGCGCGAACGCCGCCCCGAGCGCCGCCGATATCGACGCCGCGATCGCGCGAGTCCGCGCCGAGGTGGCTGCGCTGCACGGCGAGCTCGTGCGCTACGGACTCGTGGTCTGGACCGGCGGCAACGTCTCGGGCCGGGTCCCCGGCACCGACTTCTTCGTCATCAAGCCCTCGGGCGTCTCGTACGACGAGCTCACCCCCGAGAACATGATCCTGTGCGACCTCGACGGCGACGTCGTGCCCGGCACCCCCGGCAGTGACCGCAGCCCCTCCAGCGACACCGCCGCGCACGCCTACGTCTACCGCGAGATGCCGGACGTCGGCGGCGTGGTGCACACCCACTCGACCTACGCCGTGGCCTGGGCGGCCCGCGGGGAGGAGATCCCCTGCGTCATCACGGGGATGGCCGACGAGTTCGGCGGCCCGATCCCGATCGGCCCCTTCGCGGTGATCGGCGACGACTCGATCGGGCGCGGCATCGTCGGCACCCTGCGTAGCCATCGCTCGCGCGCGGTCCTCATGCAGAATCACGGCCCGTTCACCATCGGCGTCAGTGCCGCGGACGCCGTGAAGGCCGCCGTCATGTGCGAGGACGCGGCGCGCACCGTGCACATCGCCCGTCAGGCCGGGCCGCTCATCCCGATCCCGCAGGACAAGATCGACAGCCTCTACAACCGGTACCAGAACGTCTACGGACAGAGCGGCGACGCGCGCCGATGAGCGGCGTCAGCAGGCCCACGACCGGGGGCACCCTGCAATCCGGCGTCCGGGTATCCGGCGTACTGGGCATCGAGTTCGGATCGACCCGCATCAAGGCCTGCCTCGTCGCGGCGGACGACCCCTCAACGATCCTCGCCACCGGCGCCCACGACTGGGAGAACCAGCTCATCGACGGCGTGTGGACCTACTCGCTCGACGAGGTGTGGTCCGGCCTGCAGTCGGCCTACGCCGACCTCGTGACAAACCTCGGCGAGGCGCCGACCGAGCTGGTCGGCATCGGGGTGTCGGCGATGATGCACGGCTATCTGGCCTTCGACCAGGGCGGTGAGCTGCTCGTCCCGTTCCGCACTTGGCGCAACACCTCGACCGGCGCCGCGGCGGCCGAGCTCACCGGGCTCTTCGGCGTGAACATCCCGCTGCGCTGGTCGATCGCACACCTGCAGCAGGCGCTTCGGGATGCCGAGCCGCACGTTCCGCGGATCGCGTCCGTCACGACGCTCGCCGGCTACGTCCACGAGAGGCTCACCGGACGTCGCGTGCTCGGCGTCGGAGACGCCTCCGGGATGTTCCCCATCGACCCCGCGACGCGCGACTACGACGCCGACTTCCTCGCGCGCTACGACCTGCTGGTTGACGGCGGCGCGCTCCCGGCGCCCCTGCACGAGCTACTTCCCACGGTGCTGGTCGCCGGGGAATCCGCTGGCTCGTTGACCGCTGACGGGGCGGCCCTGCTCGACCCCAGCGGCACGCTGCGGGCAGGCGCGGTGTTCTGCGCCCCCGAGGGAGACGCCGGAACCGGCATGGTCGCCACCAACGCGATCGCGCCGCGCACCGGCAACGTGAGCGCCGGCACCAGCATCTTCGCGATGGTCGTGCTCGAGCGTCCGCTGCAGCACGCCCACCACGAGCTCGACGTGGTCACCACTCCGGCCGGGGACCCGGTCGCGATGGTGCACTGCAACAACGGCGCGAGCGAGTTGGCGGCGTGGGCGGGGATGTTCCAGCGCTTCGCCGCGGCCTCCGGCTCGGCGCTCGGCGCCGATGCCGTCTACGACACCCTATTCCGCGAGGCCCTTGTGGCAGAGCCGGATGCCGGGGGATTGCTGGCGTACAACCACCTCGCCGGCGAGCCGATCGCCGGGCTGAGCGAGGGACGCCCGCTCTTCGTGCGCACCCCCGGCAGCCGATTCACGCTGGCGAACGCGATGCGGGCGCAGCTGTACGGCGTCTTCGGTACCCTCAGCCTCGGCATGCGGGTGCTCGCCGGGGAGGACGTGGAGCTGGACCGGATGTATGCCCACGGCGGAATGTTCCGGACCGCCGGGGTTGCTCAGCGTTTCCTCGCGGGGGCGCTCGACGCGCCCGTCGCCGTCGCCGAGACCGCGGCCGAGGGCGGCGCGTGGGGAGTCGCCGTGCTGGCCGCGTTCGCGGTATCCGGCTCCGGACTCCCCCTCGCCGAGTACCTCAACGAGCGCGTCTTCGCCGGATCGGAGCCGGTGACCGCCGAGCCGGACGCCGAGGACGTCGCCGGGTTCGCCGCCTACCTCGAGCGCTACCGGGCGGGGCTCGACATCGAGCGCGCCGCCGTCGTCGCTCTTCCCTCCCCCTGACCTGCCCCTCCCCTCCCGTCCCCCTTTCGAAAGGACGCTCGCATGAGCCGCTCGATCATCCCCGACCTGAAAACCCGCGAGGTCTGGTTCCTCACCGGCAGCCAGGGCCTCTACGGCGAGGAGACCCTGAAGCAGGTCGCCGAGCAGTCGCAGGAGGTCGCCCGGGTTCTCGGCGCCTCGTCCGACGTCCCGGTCTCGATCGTCTGGAAGCCGGTGCTGACCGACAGCTCCGCGATCCGCCGCGCCATGCTCGACGCCAACGCGGACGACGACGTCATCGGGCTCATCGCGTGGATGCACACCTTCAGCCCGGCCAAGATGTGGATCGCCGGGCTCGACGCGCTGCAGAAGCCGTTGCTCCACCTGCACACCCAGGCCAACGTCGCCCTGCCATGGGGCGAGATCGACTTCGACTTCATGAATCTCAACCAGGCCGCGCATGGCGACCGCGAGTTCGGCTACATCGAGTCGCGCCTCGGCATCCCGCGCACCACGGTCGTCGGCCACGTCTCCGACCCGGCGGTCAGCGCCCGTGTCGGCGGTTGGAGCCGCGCCGCCGCCGGTCGAGCCGCCACCCGATCCATGAAGCTCGCCCGCTTCGGTGACAACATGCGCTACGTCGCCGTCACCGAGGGAGACAAGACCGAGGCCGAGCTGCGCTTCGGCGTGCAGGTCAACACCTGGGGCGTCAACGATCTGGTGGATGCCGTGGCCGCCGCCTCGGACGCGTCCGTCGACGCACTGGTCGCCGAGTACCTCGAGAGTTACGACGTCGTCGCCGAACTGCTGCCCGGAGCCGCGCGCCACGAGTCGCTGCGCGATGGCGCACGCATCGAGGTGGGGCTGCGCACCTTCCTCGAGGCGGGCGACTTCTCGGCCTTCACCACCAGCTTCGAGGACCTCGGCGCCCTGACCCAGCTCCCCGGTCTCGCCGTGCAGCGGCTGATGGCCGACGGGTACGGCTTCGGCGCGGAGGGCGACTGGAAGACCGCCGTGCTGGTGCGGACCGCCGCCGTCATGGGTGCGGGACTGCCGGGCGGCGCGAGCCTCATGGAGGACTACACCTACGACCTCACCCCCGGCAGCGAGCTGATCCTCGGTGCTCACATGCTCGAGGTGTCGCCGTCGCTGTCGTCCACCAAGGCCAGCCTGGAGATCCACCCGCTGGGGATTGGCGGCAAGGATGACCCGGTGCGCCTGGTCTTCACCGCGGATGCCGGGCCGGCCGTTGTGGTCGCGCTCAGCGACATGCGCGACCGCTTCCGACTCGTGGCAAACGTGGTTGAGAACGTCGGGCTCCCCGAGCCGATGCCGAAACTGCCGGTCGGTCGCGCCGTGTGGAAGCCGGCTCCGGACTTCCGCACCTCGGCGACCGCCTGGCTCACGGCCGGTGCGGCCCACCACACCGTGATGTCGACGCAGCTGGGCGTGGAGGTGTTCCGTGACTTCGCGGCGATGTCGGGGGTCGAGTTGCTTGTTATCGACGCCGACACCACCACCGAAGGTTTCGCCCGCGAGGTGCGCTGGAACGCCGCGTACTGGCGCCTGGCGCAGGGGATCTAGCCGGGCGCCTCACCCCCGCAACGCCAGCGTCTGGCTCACCCATCGGGCCCAGAGGTTCCACGGATCCACCGCGCCCGCCCCGAGCACGGTCACGTGGGTGCGCAACGGCTCGTCAAAGCCGAACCACTCCGAGCTGCCGAGCCGCAGCTCGGCGAACTCGCGGTGCCGGCGCTGTTCGATCACCCGATCTCCCCGCTCGAAGGCCACGACCTCGTCGTGCCGGAGCTGCCCGAATCGTCGCCGCGGATTGGCAGTCGTCCCGATCTTCAGACGGTCGCCGAGGCGCAGGTAGTAGACGACGTCGATCCGGGGCGGGGCAAGCTCGCCGTCCGGCAGCTCGCCGACCCGCCACTCACAGATCGCGCAGATCCAGCCGCTGGGATACCGCACCCCGACTCGCGACCCGCAGAGCCGGCAGGGCGCCGGAAGCAGATCGGTGACGCCGTCCGTATCCGTCCCGTCCTCCACCTGGACAGGATCCCCGTCGCCACCGACAGGCCGATGAGCCCTACGGTGAAGCCATGCGATTCTTCCGCCGACGTGCCGACGTCGGAAAGTACGAGGATCTGCCGGCGCGCCCCCTCGCGCCCTTCGACACCGTCGTCGATGACGGCGTGATGATCGCCCTCGCCGCGGTGCGATTGGCGGCGAAGAACCGCATCATCCTGTCAGCGGTCCGCGATCGGCTCGACTTCGATGAGGTCGGCCTCGCCCGCTTCGTGCGCACGGTGCTCGCCCGGGTCGCCGAGGAGAACGACGAGACGGCCGATCGGGTCGACGAAGCCAGTCAGGATCCCGGACTCGCCCCCGGAGTAGCCCTCGACGTCGCGATCACGATCCGTGACTCCCACCGACGCCGGCCCGAGGTGCATCGCGCTCTCGCCGTGCGGCTGCGGGAACTGGCCGACGACCCGTCGCGCGTCGCCGAGCTCGTCGCGCAAGCCCAGGATGCCGCGGCCGCCGAGCTCACGCGAGCCGTCGCCGCGCAGGCGGCGGCGCCCAGCTTCGCCGACGACCCCGGCTATGCCGAGGAGCGCTCGGAGCGGGTCGCCGGCCTCGCGGTCGACCTGCTCGACCTCGCCGAGCAGGCGGAACTCCGCCGCGAACGCGATCCGAGACCCGCGACCGACTAGCCCGGCCCGAACCCTCAGGCGGCATCCAGCCCGATCACAGCCATCCGACGCTGATCCGGTCCTTGCCCTCCCGTTTCGAGCGGTAGAGCGCGGCGTCCGCCACGGCGAAGAAGTCCTCGTGGCGCTCGCCCGCACGGTCGGCGGCACAGATCGCGATGCCGACGCTCGCGGTCAGGCGCGTGCCATCCGGCAGCCCAGCAGGGTAGGCCTCGATCGCCTCGCGCACCCGCTCGGCCACGGCGCGGGCGACCGCTTCGTCGGCCTCATGGCAGATCACGATGAACTCGTCGCCGCCGAAGCGTCCGACGATGTCGTCCGTGCGGACCGCCCCGCTGAGCTGCGCGGCCACCCAGCGCAGCACGCTGTCGCCGCGCTGGTGTCCGAGCTCGTCGTTGACCGTCTTGAAGCCATCGAGGTCGATAACCAGCATGGCGATCGGATGGTCACGCCGTCCCGCAGACGCCATGCCCTGGATGAGGTGCTCCCGCAGCAGCCGGCGGTTGGCCACCCCGGTCAGCTGGTCGTAGAGCGCGAGCGCCATGAGCTCGTCCTGCAGCCGGATCCGCGACAGCACCTGCGCGGCCCCACGAGCCAGGGTGACCTGCAGGTCGAGGTCCTCCGCGCTGAGGGCACGGGGCCGTCCGAAGAAGCACAGCAGGGCTCCCAGGATGCCGTCCCTCCCCTCGATCGGGACGACGCTGAACGCCTGGATGCGGGCCGCCGACAGTTCGTCGACGAATGCCGGATACCGCTGCCGCGCGTCGTCGAGGCTGTCGACTGCGACGATGCCCGCGGTGCGGAAGGACAGCACGTCGTTGCGCGCCGCCGGATCGGCGGCGAGCGCGGCCAGCGGATGCTCGCCCGCGACGAGGGTCGTGGCCCCGGAGCCGTCGACGAGCACGACGGCGCAGGCGGTCGCGGCCATCGCCTGCCGACTGTTTTCCACCAAACAGTCGGCGAGCTGCGACTCGGTGGCGGCATCCGCGAACTCCGAGGCGGCGGCGTGCAGCACGCGCAGGCGCTGTTCCGAGACCTCGGCGGCGCGCTGGGCCGCCAGCA
Source organism: Microbacteriaceae bacterium (assembly GCA_025352325.1). Lineage (GTDB taxonomy): Bacteria > Actinomycetota > Actinomycetes > Actinomycetales > Microbacteriaceae > Lysinimonas. The sequence goes on from JANXTR010000053.1 coordinate 11,268, forward strand.
GTGTGCGCTCGTAGCCCTGGCGCTCCGTCGCGTCGAACACCGCCATCCGGATCTCGGCGCCGAGCAGGCGGGCGTTGAGCAGGATCGGGAGCGACCCGGTCGCGGTCGTCATCGTGAGGGCCACCTCGTGCAGCTCGCCGCGGAGGTGCAGGATCGGGGCGAACCGCGTCTCGTAGAACAGCTGGTCAGCCGCCGGGAAGAGCTCGATGAAGGGGGCGCCGACGACCTCAAGCTGCGAGCGACCGACCCAGTCGAGGAGCGTGCGGTTGGCGCCGGTGACGAAGCCCTCGGTGTTCACCGTGAGCAGCCCGCACGGCGATCCGTCGTAGAGCTCGCGGTAGGAACTCGTGTCGAGCCCGGCGTCATGGATGGCGTCGGCGGGCTCGGAACTCGGCGGCGTCATGCGAGGAAAGCGCGGATCTCGGCCGCGACCTCGTCCGGTGCCGACAGGTTGGGCACATGGCCGCGCGCCGACATCATCCGGAGCACGCTGCCCGGGATCTGCGCATGGACGAACTTGCCGACCGGCGTCGGCGCGATCACGTCCTCGGAGGCCTGCAGCACCAAGGTCGGCACCGTCACCTTCGCGAGGTCGCGGCGATTGTCCGAGAGGAAGGTGACGCGTGCGAACTGCCGCGCCACCTGCGGGTCGACCCGACAGAACAGTCCGGTCAGCTCTTCGCCGAGCTCCGGCCGTTCCGCATTGCCCATGATGACGGGAGCCATGGTCGCCGACCAGCCCAGGTAGTTCGCGTCCAGTGCGTCGATCAGGCCGTCGATGTCGGCCTGCTGGAAGCCGCCGACGTAGTCGCCGTCGTTCACGTAGCGCGGAGACGGGCCGACGAGCACGAGCGCACCGAAGCGGGAGGGATCCCGGATCGAGGCGAGCACCCCGACCATCGAACTGACCGAGTGGCCGACGTAAACCGCGTCCTCCAGCTCGAGTTCGTCGAGGATGTCGAGCACGTCCGAGGCGTAGCCGTCGACCGTGTCGTACTTGCCGCGGTCGTAGGCGGAGAGGTCGGATCCGCCCGCGCCCACGGTGTCGAAGGCGATGACGCGGTAGTCGTCGACGAAGAACGGGAGGACGAGCCGCCAGGCCTCCTGGCTGCATCCGAAGCCGTGGGCGAAGACGATCGGGCGGCCATCGGGACGTCCGTACTCGCGGACGTTGTTGCGGCGGCGAGCACCCCCGTCCGGACGACCGGGCAAGGCGTCATCCGAGTTCATGGATGTATTCCACCACGAGAGCGTGAACAGTAACGTCTGGACTGGTCCGAGTACAGGGGTCTGACCACAATTCTCGTCCCTGCCATGATCGGAGCATGAGGCCTAGACGCACCATCCATCGACCGCCTGCGACATCCGTGCTCGCTTCGTGACGGCAGGGCCGACCGGCGCCGTGGAGCTCCGCGCCTCGCCGATCGACGAGCTCCTGGAGCGGGTCGCCACCGGGGATCGCCTGGCGTTCGAGCAGCTCTATCGCTCGACGGCCCCGCGCATGTTCGGCCTGATCCGGCAGATCTTGCGGGACCCGAGCCAGTCGGAGGAGGTCAGCCAGGAGGTTTTCCTCGAGATCTGGCAAACGGCCTCCCGCTTCCAGAGCGCCAAGGGCCGCGGCATCAGCTGGATCTTCACCCTCGCCCATCGACGGGCTGTCGACCGGGTGCGCTCCTCGCAGTCCAGTCGCGACCGCGACTACCGCATCGGGATACGGGACCGCGAGACCGAGCACGATTCCGTCGCCGAACAGATCGACACGATCTTCGAGAGCGCTCGGATGCGCGCGGCTCTCGAGCTGCTCACCGCGGTGCAGCGGCAAGCGATCGAGCTCGCCTACTTCGGCGGCCACACGCAGTCCGAGATGGCCGTGATCCTGGGGGTGCCGCTGAGCACAGCCAAGACACGGATGCGCGACGGTCTGCTGCGGCTGCGGAAGGCGCTGACCGAGGAACCGGTCCCGGCATCAGCGCTCTAAGCGCTCAGCTCGCGAGCCCAGCCACCCCTTTGATCGTCGCCGCGAGGATCACCGCGCCGAACAGGTACGACAACAGCGCGTGCCGCAGCGCGGGGGAGCGGATCGCGAAGTTTTGCAGGTCGGTGTCCGACACCTGATAGGTCATCCCGAGCGGGAACGCCAGGGAGGCGAAGTCGATGCTGCCCGCAGTCCCAGTGAAGTACAGCCGGCCGTAGCGGAGGGTGAACAGCGTCTGCACCAGACCCCATGACAGGGCGACACTGGCCAGGGCGAGTAGCGGCACCAGCAGGGCCGCGACGCCGTGGGCGTTCTTCGCTGATCGCGCAGGCGACGCGCAGCGGACGGTCTCAGCGTCGCGGGTCGACCAGGATCTTCGGGCCCGTTCCAACCCCGGTGCGGCCGGATCCGCTCGGCCTCCAGCCCGCGAGCACGTCGGCGACCTGGTCGAGTCCGACGGTGGCGCCGACCAGTGGCCGCGGGTCGACGAGGCCCGATGCGTAGTGCTCGATCGCCGCGGCGAGGCCGCCGGATGCGCTGAGTACGCCGACCACGGTGACGTCCTTGAGCGCGATCTGACGGGTGTCGACCAGGCTCGGCGTGGTGGACAGGCCGATGAAGACGACCCGCTTGCCGGGTTCGACGAGGTCGACCGCGCGCGCCGGCACGGAGTCGCCGTTCGAGGCGTCGATCACGGCGTCCCACGGCAGCCTGGGCAGCTCGCCGTGCCCGGCGTGACCGTCGGAACCGGGGCCCCAGACGCCGGCGAAGCCCATCGTCGCCGCGAACTCCAGCGACGACGGCTCCCTGCCCAGCAGGTGCACCTCGGCCCCGGCCGCGCGCGCGATCAAACCGGACAGCATCGCGATCGCGCCGGTCCCGATCACCAGCAGGCGGTCGCCCGAGGCGAGACCGGCGCCGCGGACGGCGCGCATCGCGTTGCCGCCCGGCTCTACGAGGGCTCCGGCCTCGGAATCGACCGAGTCGGGAAGAGCAAGCAGCGCCGTGGCCGGAACCGCGAGCTGCTCGGCCAGCGCCCCCGGCCAGCGGATCAGCCCGATCTCGGAGCGGTTGTCGCAGACGTGCTGCCGTCCGCCAAGGCACCGCGCGCAGACACCGCAGCCGAGCATGGTGTCGGCGGTCGCGCGTCGCCCGATCCAGCTCGCGTCGACGCCTTCGCCGACCGAGACAACCCGGCCGCACCACTCGTGCCCGAGCCGCTGCGGAAACCGCCAGTCCGGCAGGTCGTCGATCTCGCCGCTGAACAGCTCGACATCCGTGCCGCAGAGGCCGACCCGTTCGACGTCGAGCACGACCTGGCCAGGACCGGCGATCGGGTTCTCGACCTCCTCGACGATGATCTCCCGGGGCGCGCGCAGAGAGACGGCTCTCATGCCGGAATCGGGACGAAGAGGAGGGCGGGGTCAACAGTGATCACCCGAAAAGCCTAGGCGGGCGACGCGCCATCACTCGCCGACATACGAGGGCGTGCCGTCGGCCGCGGGTGCCACCCCGTCGCCCCAGGTCGCGACCGGTGCCTGCAGGCCGTCCGCGATCCAGAGGAATCGCCCGTTTGGCATGCCGCCCGCGTCGTGCACAACCCGCAGCACCAGCTCGGCCGCCTTCTCGACCGGGTCACCGCCGGTGCGCTCCATCCAGTCGACCCAAGAGCCGTAGTTCGTGTCGGCCGCGCTACCGAGGGCGGTGACGTCGTCGCGGATCCGCACGAACATCTCGGTCTTCACGTCGCCCGGGTGAAAGACGTTGGCGGTCACGCCGGTCCCCTCGAGCTCAGCGGCCACGTGCCGCGTCAGCTGATCGAGTGCGACCTTGCTTGTGGCATACGCGCTGTTGAGCGGGCCGGGCGTGTGCACAGCCGCGGCCGACGTCACGTTCAGGATGCGGCCCCACCCCGCAGCGATCATGCCCGGCAAGAAGCGGCGCATCGTGAAATATGCCGAGTGCAGGTTGACCGCGAGCGTGCGGATCCACTCTTCCGGGTCAGAGTCGACGACCGGTCGCAGCGGCCCGAAGACGCCCGCCGCGTTCACAAGGATCGCGGGCTGCGTCATCCCGGCGTCAGCAATCGCGTCGGCGAGACGGTCGACGGCGTCCCGGTCGCTGACATCGGTCGGAACGGTGAGGGCGATTCCGCCTGCCGCGCGGATCTGCTCGGCAACCCCCTGGAGAGCGCCGACGTCGCGAGCCACGAGTACGACCTCGGCACCGTCCGCCGCGAGCGCGAGGGCGATCGCCCGGCCGACGCCGCGACCTGCCCCCGTCACGACGGCGACCCGGGCGCTCGGCTTTTGGTCGACATCCACGGCTCGAGAATAGGCGGCCACTGGCTTGGCGACTAGCCGACCCGCACCCCGCCCATTCCTCCGTCAACGGCGAGCAGAGTCCCGGTCGTCGACGACGACAGCGGCGAGGCGAGGTAGACGATCGCGTTCGCCACCTCCGGTGCGGTCACGAGACGGCCCATGGGCTGACGCGCTTTGAGGGCTGCGGCGGCCACCGCGGCGTCCGGGGCGGCATCCAGCAGGCGCCCCACCCAGGGGGTGTCGGCCGTGCCGGGCGTGACCGCGTTGACCCGGATCCCCTCGTGCACGTGGTCCGCCGCCATCGCAAGCGTCAGTGCCGCAACCGCGCCCTTGCTGGCACCGTACAGGGCGCGGTTCGGCACACCCACCACGGCGACGACGCTGCAGGTATTGACGATCGCGGCGTGGGCCGAGGCGCGCAGGTGCGGCAGCGCGGCCCGGCTCACCCGCGCGAGGCCGACGACGTTGACGTCGAGCACGCGGTGCCACTCCTCGTCGCTGTTCGCGGCGATGTCGCCGGAAGCGCCGATGCCCGCGTTGTTGATCACGATGTCGAGCGAGCCGAAGTGCTCGACGACGGCCGCGACGGCCGCGTTCACCTGCGCCGAGTCTGTGATGTCGCAGACCACGCCGAACTGAGTGTCGGGGATACCGTCGACGGCCCGGTCGAGCACGGCCACCCGCGCACCGCGCTCGACGAGCAGGGCGGCGGTGGCTTCGCCGAGTCCGCTCGCTCCCCCGGTCACGATGGCGACGAGATTGTTGAATTCGGTCATTGTGGTGGCTCTCCTTCGAGCGGTTCAGATTCGCGGATCGACGTGCAGTTTGGGTCCGAGGCCCGCGCCGTCGGGGCGGTGGCCCGCGAGCACGGCGCCGACCTCGTCGAGGCCGACGGTCGCGGCGACGAGCCGACGCGGATCCACCGCCCCCGAGGCGTAAAGCTCGATTGTCCCGGCGAGTCCGGGCGAGGCGCTGAGCACACCGACGGCGGTGACGTCCTTCAGGGCGAGCGAGCGCGTGTCGATCAGGCTGGGGCTGCCGGCGAGTCCGACGTAAACAACCCGCCCGGCGGGCTCGACGAACTCGAGGGCCCTCGCGGGCAGGGTGGGGGCGTTCGAGCAGTCGATGACCGCGTCCCACGGGAGATCATGTGGCAGCGTCTCCTCGTCCCAGACGCCGTGAAAACCGAGGCCGCGCGCGTACTCGAGCGATCGCGCCGACCGGCCGACCAGGTGCACTTCGACGCCCTGCGCGCGGGCGATCAGCGCGACGAGTAGCCCGATTGTTCCGGGACCTAGCACGAGCAGCCTGTCGCCCGCGGCGAGGTTCGCCCCGCGGACGGAGCGCAGCGCGTTGCCGCCGGGCTCAACCAGGGCACCGAGCTCGTCATCCACCGCATCCGGGAGCGCGTGCAGAGCGGTCACCGGCATGGCGAGCTGCTCGGCGAGAGCCCCGGCAAACCCTCCGCGGATGCCGACCTCGAAGCGGAACTCGCAGACGTGCTGGTTGCCCCGCAGGCAGCGACGGCAGACACCGCAGCCGAGCATCGTGTCGCCCGTGACTCGGCGGCCGATCCAGCCGGAGTCGACCCCGTCGCCGACCGAGGCGACCGTGCCCATCCACTCGTGACCGAGCCGCAGCGGGTACTCGGCGAAGCCCTCGTGCAGGTACTGCATCTCGCCGGTGAAGAACTCCACGTCGGTGCCGCAGACCCCCACGCGCTGGACGTCGATGACCACCTGGCCCGGCGCGGCGACGGGGGGCGCGACATCCTGGACCTCGCTCTCGCGAGGTCCCGTGAGCACGAAGGCGCGCACGCTCAGTCCGACGGTGTGGGCCGCGGGGCGAGCACGGTCTGGCGCTGCGAGCCGAGCCCGTCGATGCCGAGCTCCATGACGTCGCCGGCCTGCAGCCAGACCGGGGGTTTCAAGCCCATACCGACCCCGGGCGGGGTGCCCGTGTTGATGAGGTCGCCGGGCTCAAGCACCATGAACTGGCTGAGGTAGTGGACGATGAAGAACGGGTCGAAGACCATCGTCGAGGTCGAGCCGGTCTGGCGACGGACGCCGCTGACATCCAGCCACATCCCCAGGTCGAGCACATCCGGGATCTCGTCGGGCGTGACCAGCCACGGGCCCGCCGGGTTGAAGGTCTCGGCCGACTTGCCCTTCGACCACTGGCCGTTGCGCTCGATCTGGAAGGCCCGCTCGCTGACGTCGTTGACGACGCAGTAGCCGGCGATGGCGTCCTTCGCCTCCTCGACCGAGTCGAGGTAGCTGGTGCGCTTCCCGATCACGATGCCGAGCTCGACCTCCCAGTCTGGCTTCGTCGAGCCGCGCGGGATGCGCACCTCGTCGTTCGGGCCGATCAGGGTGTTGGGCGACTTGGTGAACAGGATCGGCTCGGCCGGCACCTCCTGCCCGGTCTCGGCGGCGTGGTCGCGGTAGTTGAGCCCGATGCAGAGGATCTGGTGCGGACGCGCGATCGGGGCGCCGATGCGCTCGCCCGCGAAGGCGATGACCTGCCCGGCGGCGACGCGTTCGGCGACGATGGCGGGCAGCTCGGCCAGCAATCCGCTGCCGAAGAACCGCTCGTCGAAGTCGACGACGACGTCCGAGAGGTCGACGTACCTCTCGCCGTTCTCCTCGTCGGTGATGCGGGCGACGGGCTTCTCGGAGCCGACGGCTCCAATGCGCATGAGGTGCATGTGGGTTCTCCAGCTAGTCGGCGGGGGTGGTGATCGAGCTCCACGAGCCAGACCAGGGGAAGGTGGGCGCGCCGGTGACGCTGACGTCCGCGAGGAAGAGGCGGCCGGCATCCGGATACCGTTCCAGGCCGGCGCCGTCGAGGTCGCGGGAGGCGGTGGTGAGCACCAGGCGGTTGAGCTCGGGGCCGACGAATGCGAGGCTCGAGACGTGCGGGGCCGGCACCTGGACGACATCGACGAGCTCGCCGTCGGGGCTGTACGCGCGAGCCTCGCCGGTGCCCCAGAGCGCGGCCCAGATGTACCCGCGCGCGTCGACGCAGATCCCGTCGGGATGCTCGTCGAGTCGCAGCTGCACCCGTCGTTCGCCGATCGCTCCCGAGGCGGAGTCGTAGTCGCGCGCCCAGATCGTCCGGGCGATCGTGTCCGCGCTGTAGAGCGTGCGACCGTCGGGCGACCAGGCGAGCCCGTTCGAGATACTGAGGTCGGAGTCGAGCGTGCGCAGCGAGCCGTCGCTCTCGACGCGCGACAGCACATCGTGACCGGGCGCCTCGTCGAAGCGGAGGGTGCCGATCAGGAAGCGGCCGGCCGCATCGCACGCGCCGTCGTTGGTGCGGCTGGTGTCGGGGTCGCGCACGATGATCGGACCGTCGCGCCGGGCGCCGTCAGCGGCGACCACCACGAGGTGGTCTTGAGCCGCGACGAGCAGACCGCCCTCGGGTCCGGGCACGGCGGCGCCCACCATCCCGTCGAACTGCCACTCGCGCAGGACCTCGATCGTGGTCTGTCGTAGTTCGCCCTCGAAGACCGTTCCCCGCACGATGTCGACCCAGAGCAGGGTGCCGGATGGCGCGTTCCAGACCGGCCCCTCGGCCAGCACGTGACGCGGCAGCGAGGCGACCCGCGCCCCGAACACGGTCACGCGGACACCTCGTCGATCTGGCCGTCGACAATGGCCCGGATGGCGGGCAGATCGTGGACCAGAGCCGTCAGCGGCGTGCGGTAGGCGAGAGCGCTCACACTGATCGCGCCGGTCGGCTCGGTCGGCGAGAAGAGGAAGACTGGCACGGCGATGCAGTTGACGCCTGGCTCGTTCTCCTGGTCGTCGACGCTGTAGCCGCGCTGACGTGCGAGCTCGAACTGTTCGTGCAACTCGGCGGCGGTGCCGGCGGTGCGCGCGGTGACCCGCTCGAGCGTGCGGTCGCCGAGCCACTCGGTGACGGCGGCGAGATCGGGCAGCTGAGCTGAGAGCAGCATCTTGCCGACCGCCGTCGCGTGGGCCGGGTTGCGACCGCCGACGGTGGAGGTCAGCCGCATCGCGCCGACCGTCGGGTCGACCTTGGCGCGGTAGACGATGCTGTGCCCGTCGAGCACGGCGTAGTGCGAGGTCTCCCCGAAGCGTGCAGTGAGGCGATCGAGGATCGGCTGCACGCGGAGGTGGTCGGGGCGTGCGGCGTGGTGGGCGAACGCCATCCGCAGGAACTCGTCGCCGAGCAGGTAGCGGCCACGGCCGTCCTTGCCGGCGAGCCCCGCCCGGCAGAGGGCGGCGAGCGCACGATGCACGGTCGGCTTCGGGCTAGCGATGACCTTCGCCATCTCGTCGAGGCTCACCCCCTCGGGGAACTTAGCCAGCTCGACGAGCGCGGCGAGCACGCGATCGGAGCCAACGAGCCGGTCGTCGGTGACCCGTGTCGGCGGCGTCTGTTTCGTCGCGGATGGCGTAGGTGTAATGTGCATCGCGTTCCATATGTTAGACAGATGTTTCAGGAAACGGAAGAAGGCGCTGTGGCCGAGAATGTGGGCGAACCGTATCGGGGCCGCGGGCTTCGCACTGCGCCGCTTCGAACCGCGCAGTGGTATGCCGGTACCGACCGCAACTCCTACATTCACCGGGCCTGGATGCGGCGTGGCCTCCCCGAGAACGCCTTCGACGGTCGCCCCCACATCGCCATTGCGAACACCACGTCCGATTTGACCCCGTGCAACTCCCACCTCGACGAGGTCATGGAGAGCGTGAAGGCCGGCATCTGGGAGGCGGGCGGCGTCCCGCTCGACCTGCCCGTGGTGTCGCTCGGTGAGACGCAGGTGCGCCCGACAGCGATGCTCTGGCGCAACATGGCCGCGATGGCGACGGAGGAGATGCTCCGCGCCAACCCGATCGACGGGGTCGTGCTGCTGGGCGGCTGCGACAAGACGATCCCCTCGCTGCTGATGGCCGCGGCATCCGTCGACCTGCCGGCGATCGTGGTACCGGGCGGCGCCATGAAGACCGGCACCTTCCAGGGCGTGGCGCTCGGCTGCGGCACCGACGTCTGGCGCCTCAGTGAGGAGGTGCGCGGCGGCACCCTCAGTGAGAAGGAGTTCCTGACGAGCGAGTCGTCGATGGTCTCGAGCAAAGGCCACTGCAACACCATGGGGACCGCCTCGACCATGGCGCTCGTGACCGAGGCGCTCGGGATGATCATCCCGGGCCTCGCCGGGACGCCCGCGGTCGACGCTCGCCTGCTCGAGAACTCCCACGAAACCGGCAAGCTCATCGTCGACCTCATCGCGGCGGATCGGCGCCCGAGCACCTTCCTCACGAAGGGCTCGTTCCAGAACGCGATCGTCGCCCTCGCCGCGATCGGCGGCTCGACCAACGCGGTGGTGCACCTGCTCGCCATTGCCGGCCGCCTCGGCATCTCGCTGACGCTCGATGACTTCGATGCGATCGGGTCCGGCGTGCCGCTGCTCGTCAACCTGCAGCCGGCCGGTCGCTACCTGATGGACGACTTCCACCGCGCGGGTGGCCTGCTCTCGGTGCTGCGCGAGGTGGAGGACCTGCTCGATCCGACCGCGTTGACTGTCACCGGTAAGACCCTGGTGTCCTCCCTCGACGGGGCCCGCATCTGGGACACCGAGGTCATCTCGGTGCGCGAGAGCCCCCTGATCCCGGATGCCGGCATCGCCGTGCTGCGCGGCAACCTGGCTCCCGGTGGGGCCATCATCAAGCCCGCAGCGGCCTCCCCACACCTGCTGCAGCACCGCGGGCAGGCGGTCGTGTTTGACTCCATCGAGGACATGCATGCGCGCATCGACGACCCCGACCTCGATGTCACCGCCGACTCGATGCTGGTGCTGCGCGGCTGCGGGCCGAAGGGCTACCCGGGCATGCCAGAGGTCGCGAACATGCCGCTGCCCAAGAAGCTGCTGGAGCAGGGCGTGCGCGACATGGTGCGCATCTGCGACGGACGCATGTCGGGAACGGCATATGGCACGGTGATCCTGCACGTCACGCCCGAGGCAGCCGCGGGCGGGCCGCTCGGCATCGTCGAGACCGGCGACTGGATCATCCTCGATGTGCCGAAGCGCCGCCTCACCCTCGACGTGACGCAGGAGGTGCTGAACTCGCGCTCGCCCAACAAGGCGACGCTCGACGGCTTCGCGAAGCCGACGCGGGGCTGGGAAAAGCTCTACGTCGACCACGTCATGCAGGCGGACACAGGGGCCGACCTCGACTTCCTGCAGGGGTCGAGCGGCGACAAGGTCTCGCGTGAGTCTCACTGACGTCACGCTGGAGCTGCCCCCGCGGCTTTCGGCGATCGAGCCGGGACTGCTCCGCGCGCTCGAGCTGAGCGTGCCGGATGGCGTGCGCTCGCGCGCGACCGACCGGCTGGCCTACGCGCACGACGCCTCGCACTACCTGCTCACGCCGCAAGCGGTGGTGGCGCCAGACAGTACGGCGCAGGTCGCTGCGCTTCTGCGGGATGCCGCGCGGCAGGGCGTTCCCCTCACCTTCCGCTCGGGCGGCACCAGCCTCAGCGGCCAGGCGTCGAGCGCCGGCATCCTGGTCGACACCCGTCGCCACTTCCGCGAGATCGAGATACTCGACGGAGGGCTGCGCGTGCGCGTTCAACCCGGCGCGACCGTGCGCGCGGTCAATGCCCGACTCGCCCCACATCACCGCAAGCTCGGGCCGGATCCGGCCAGCGAGGGCGCCTGCACGATCGGCGGCGTGGTGGCCAACAACTCCAGCGGGATGTCGTGCGGCACCGAGTTCAACAGCTACCGAACCCTGGAGTCTGCGGTGCTGTTGCTTCCGAGCGGCACAGTCATCGACACCAGCGAGCCGGATGCCGAGGCGCAGCTGCGCTCTTTTGAGCCCGAGCTGCATGAGGGCCTGATGCGGCTGCGAGACCGCGTGCGCGGCAACGCCGCCTCGCTCGCGCGGATCGCGACCCTCTACGCGATCAAGAACACCATGGGCTACGGGGTCAACTCCTTCGTCGACCACGATCGGGCGATCGACATCCTGCTGCACCTCGTGATCGGCAGCGAGGGGACGCTGGCCTTCGTCGCGTCGGCGACGTTCCGCACCCTGCCCACGCTGCCGCAGCTCGCCACGGGGTTGCTCGTCTTCCGGGACCTCGACGGAGCCACCGGCGCGCTGCCGGAGCTCGTGGCATCCGGATTCGCGACCATCGAACTGCTCGACGCAACCTCACTGCGAGTCGCCCAGCGCGATCCGCAAGCCATCGACTCCCTGCTCGCGCTGGACGTCACGACCCAGGCAGCCCTGCTCGTCGAGCACCAGGCCGAGACCGCGGGCGAACTGGCCGAACGGGTGGGCGCGAGCGCCCCATTGCTGCGGCGCCTGAAGCTAACGACACCCGCCGAGCTGAGCCCGGATGCCCGCACGCGCGCCGCGCTCTGGCACATCCGCAAGGGTCTCTACGCGACCGTCGCGGGCAGCCGGCCGTCGGGGACGACGGCCTTGCTCGAAGACATCGCGGTGCCCGTTCCGGCGTTGCTCGACACCTGCACCCGGCTGGTGCAACTGTTCGACCGCTACGGCTACAAGGACAGCGTCATCTTCGGGCACGCCAAGGACGGCAACATCCACTTCATGCTCAACGAGCACTTCGGGGATGCCGCGAAACTCGACCGCTACGTCGCCTTCACCGAGGACATGGTCGAGCTCGTGCTCGGTCACGACGGCACGCTCAAGGCGGAGCATGGCACTGGCCGGATCATGGCTCCGTTCGTGCGGCGGCAGTACGGCGACGAGCTGTTCGAGGTCATGCAGGAGATCAAGCGGCTCGTCGACCCGCTCTGCCTGCTGAACCCGGGCGTGCTGCTCAACGAGGACGCCACCTCGCACATCTCGAACCTCAAGGTCGCGCCGCCGGTCGAGGTGGAGGTGGACCGCTGCGTCGAGTGCGGCTACTGCGAGCCGGTGTGCCCGAGCAAGGATCTGACCCTGACGCCCCGGCAGCGCATCGTGCTGCGGCGCGAGCTCGCCACCGCCGAGTTGCGCGGGGACGACACGCTCGTCGCCGAACTGACTCGCGAATACGACTACGACGGCATCGACACCTGCGCGGTTGACGGGATGTGCGCGACGGCCTGCCCGGTGCTCATCGACACCGGCGACCTCGTGCGGCGGCTGCGTCACGACCAGCGCAACCCGGTCGAGCAGGCGGGCTGGAAGATGGCCGCGAAGCACTGGGACGGCGCCTCGCGAGCCGGCGGATTCGCGCTCAGCGCGGTGAAGGCGCTTCCGGCTCCATTGGTCACTGGAGCATCGGTGCTCGCGCGGAAGGTGCTCGGCGCCGACACCGTGCCCCGCTGGGATCCCGACCTGCCGGGCGGCGGCGCGCGACGAGTGGTTCTGCGCCGCGAGGAGGCCGACGTGGTGTTTTTCGCCGCCTGCATCGGGACGATGTTCGGGCCGGCAGACGGGCACGACGGCCAGGGGCACGGCCCCGGGGCGAGCGCAGCCTTCCTGGCGCTCTGCGAGCGCGCCGGCGTCCGGGTGCGCACGCCGGAGGGCGTGGCGGGCATGTGCTGCGGCACACCGTGGAAGTCGAAGGGTCTCAGCGACGGCTACGCCGAGATGCGCGAACGCGTGCTGCCCGCGCTCTGGGAGGCGTCCGAGCACGGGCGGCTGGCAGTCGTCGTGGATGCCGCGTCGTGCACCGAGGGCGTCGAGCGCTTGATCGGTGCGGACGATGACCGTTTCCCGGGGCTCCGGGTCGTGGACGCGGTGGCGTTCGTCGACGAGAGCGTGATGAGCGCGCTGACCGTGACGGCACCGATCGGGGCGATCGCGCTGCATCCGACCTGCTCGTCGATGCAACTCGGCACCAACGACGCGCTCTCTCGCATCGCCGGAGCGATCGCGGCCGAGGTCGTGATCCCCGACGGCTGGGGATGCTGCGGCTTCGCGGGCGACCGGGGGATGCTGCATCCGGAGCTCACCGCCTCGGCCACCGCGCGCGAGGCGGTGGCCGTCAACTCCCGCGCGTTCGACGCCTACGCCTCGACCAACCGGACCTGCGAGCTGGGTCTCACCCGCGCGACCGGCCACGCGTACGAGCACCTGCTCGAGACCCTGGAGCGCGCCACGCGCCCGCTCACCCCCTCGGCGAAGGAGCCAGCATGACCAGAACCGCGATCATCACCGGAGGCATGAGCGGATTGGGTGCCGCGTCGGCGATCCGACTCGCGGAGGACGGCGTCGAGGTGATCCGCTTCGACCTGGCCGCGGGCGCCGACGTCGTGGTCGACGTCTCGGATGCCGCCGCCGTGGATACCGCGGTCGCCCGGGTGGGTGGCGCCGACATCCTGTTGAACTGCGCCGGCATCGTCGGGCCGAACATGCCGCTCTGGGAGGTCGATGGTGCTGCGTGGGATCGCGTGTTCGCCGTCAACGTGCGCGGCACCTTCAACCTGTGTCACGCCGTCGTCCCTGGCATGCGGGAGCGCGGCTGGGGCCGCATCGTGAACTTCGCCAGCATCGCCGGCAAGGAGGGCAACCCCAACCTCGCCGCGTACTCGGCCTCCAAGGGTGCCGTCATCGCCATGACCAAGTCGCTCGGCAAGGAGCTCGCCACCAGCGGCGTGATCGTGACGGCCGTCGCCCCCGCCGTGATCGAGACGCCGATGAACGCCGACAACACCCCCGAGGTGCTGCAGTACATGACGAACCTGATCCCGATGAAGCGTCTCGGCCGCGCCGAGGAGGTCGCCGAGCTGGTGGCTTGGTTGGCCTCCGACCGGGTCAGTTTCTCGACCGGCGCGATCTACGACATCAGCGGAGGGCGGGCGACGTACTGACGGACGACCAGCGTGACGCTGCCCTGTCGCGTCAGACGCTCGTGAAACCGCCGTCGATGACCACATTGCTGCCGGTGACCATGGCGGCGTCCTCGCCGGCGAGGTAGCCGATCAGGGCGGCGATCTCCTCGGGTTTTGCGAAACGACCGACCGGGATCGCCTCCCTCGCGCGCTCGCCCTTCTCGCCCGCCCACGCCTTCTTGCCGAGCGGCGTCTCGACCACGGTCGGCGAGATCGCGTTGACCGTCACCCCGTGCCGGGCCCACTCGAGCGAGAGCACCCGTGTCAGCGCGACGATGGCGCCCTTGCTCGCGGCGTAGGCAGCGTGCTGATCGAGGCCGATGAGGGCGGCTTGGGATGCCAGGTTGATGATGCGTCCGTATCCGGCGTCGATCATGACCCGGCCAGCCGCCTGGGCGAGGAAGAAGCTCGCGCTCAGGTTGACGTCCAGGGTCGCCTGCCAGCGATCCATGGGCACGTCGACGGCCGCGTCGAGCAGGGCGATGCCGGCGGAGTTCACGAGGATGTCGAGCCCACCCCCGACGCGGAGCGTCTCCTCGACCACCTCGCTCGCCGCGCCCTCGACCGTCAGGTCGGTCGCGATGCCGTGATGCGCACCGCCGGGCAGCTCGGCCATGAGGCTGACGATCCGCGGGTCGAGGTCCACGCCGACGACACGAGCGCCGCGATCGGCGAAGTAGTGCGCGACCGTGTGACCGATACCGCTGGCGGCTCCGGTGATGAGGGCGACGCGGCCCTCGAAGCTCTGCGGAATCGGAATCGGAATCGCCGTCTGCTTCGTCATCGACCCTGCCGCATTCGGCCCGGCTTGCGTTCGCCCTTGACGGCGGGCGCGCGGCCCTTCCCCTTGGACGCCTTCGCCTTACCGCCCGGCTTCGCGGCCGCGGCCACGGCGGCCGTCGCCGACTTGTCGAGCTGGCGCTCGGCCTCCACCAGCAGCGCCTCGCCCTGGGCAGTGAGACGCGTCGAGCTGGCTCCGGACTCGAACAGCTCGTAGCCCAGCCCGGCCTCCATCGCGCGAATCTTGGCGATCAGGACGGGTCGCGGCATCCCCAGGTCTCGCGCCGCGTGCGCGAAGTGCAGGGAGGTCGCCGCGGCGACGAACTGCTTGAGCGCGGTGTGATCCATGCCCTCAGGGTACGGGGTCGGTCCGACAGGACAGACGTTGAAGGTCGCGTCGAGCTACTTCCCGAGCACCTTCAGAATGATCACCAGCAATCCGGCGACGGTCGTCGCGAGGGCGCCTGCCACTCGCCACGGCCAGCGGAACCCGCGCCGCTGCACCGACAGCCAACCGACGACCGCGAGCGACAGGATGGCCGCGCCGAGCGCGAAGTAGTAGGCGAGGTACTCCTCGAGCACGCCCACGGCCCCGAGCAGCAGGAACAGCAGAGGGATCGCGGCGGAGACGAGCAGCCCCTCCGAGTTCGCGAGAGCATGGCGCAGCACGATGCCAGCGCTGACGGGCGCATCCGCTGCCCGAGGACCCCCGGCGACGAGCTCGCTGAAGGTGTGGGCGATCCAGACAATCACCACCGACGCCAGCACGACCAGGAACACGTCGAGATCGGGCTGGCGGTCGTCGGCCACCACCATGACCGCGGTGACGATGATCGTGCCGTAGATGAATGACGGGCCGATCAGGTTCCAGAGCCGATGGTGCTTCTCGGGCATCTCGTGCGTCTGCATGCAACAGGTCTACCCTGCCAACAGGACATTTTGTGAGTGTCCAGGCGGCGAGCAGATCCCGACACGCTGATCCCGTGCGGGTGGCTCGCCGCCGCTGCGCCCGTCAGCGTCAGGCGCGCAGCAGTGCCTGAACCTGATCGACGACGAGGTCGGGGCGCGTACGGAACGGATGGTGCCCGGTCGGCAGCTCGACGGGACGGGTCGCGCGCGCCGCGTGGAAGCGCTGTAATTCGAGTGAGGTGCTGCGGTCCTCCGCGCAGACGAGATAGAGGGCAGGTGCGCGATCGCCGGATGCCGCCCGGCTTCGACGATGACCGTGCCGCCAGAGGAGTGGCCGACGACGACCGCCGACTCGCCGTCCCGCTAGTCACCGCTCACGGAGGAGTCACGCTCGTGCAGAAATGCCTTCAACCAGGAGCCGCTGTCTTTCAGGGTCCGCTGCTGAGTCTCATAGTCGACGTGGACGAGTCCGAATCGCCGCGAGTAGCCCCAGGCCCACTCGAAGTTGTCGATGAGCGACCATCCGAAGTAGCCGGTAAGCGGGAGGCCGCGCGCGATCGCGTTGGCGCAGGCGGCGAGGTGGTCTCGGAGGTACTCCAGCCGCTCGGAGTCGTGGACGACGCCATCCGAGCTGACGACGTCCTCGAATGCCGATCCGTTCTCGGTGACGACGAGCGGCAGACCGGGCGCTCGAGCGCTGGCCATCTCGAGGACGTCGATCAGCCCCTCCGGCACGACCTCCCACCCCATCTGGGTGCGCGGTGCGCCCGTGGTGACAAACTCAACCGACGCGCTGCCGGGATATGCGGAGGCTTCCGTCTCGACCACTCCCGGCGCGACGGTGTGTCTGCTGTAGTAGTTGACCCCGAGGAAGTCGAGCGGGGCTGCGATCGATGCCAGGTCGGCTGCGGACGCGTTGCGAGCGAACCACTCGGCCTCGCCGAGATCGTCGAGCACGTCGAGCGGGTACGAGCCGGTGAGCACCGGGTCGAGGAACAGCCGATTGCTGAGTCCATCGATGCGACGAGCGGCGTCGACGGCGGCCGGCTGATCGCCGTCAGGGCGAACGGAATACAGGTTCAACGTGACCCCGACCGAGGCATCCGGAACCTTCTCGCGCAACACTGGAACGGCGAGGCCGTGGGCGAGGAGGAGGTGATGAGCCGCGCGCGCGGCGTGGCTCCCTTCGGTTCGGCCGGGGGCATGAACTCCGCTCGCGTACCCAAGAAAGGCGGAGCACCAGGGCTCGTTCAGCGTGATCCAGTTCGTCACGATGTCGCCGAGCCCGTCGGCAGCGAGTCCCGCATACTCGGCGAAGCGCCGGGCGGTGTCCCGATCGAGCCAGCCCCCGGCGTCCTCGAGCGCCTGGGGCAGGTCCCAGTGGTAGAGGGTGACCCACGGGGTGATTCCGCGATCAAGCAACTCCTCGGCGAGCCGTCGGTAGAAGTCCAGACCGCGCGGGTTCACGGGGCCCGTACCGTCGGCCTGGAGGCGTGGCCAGGAGATCGAGAAGCGATATGCGTCGACACCGAGCTCCGCGAGCAGAGCGACGTCGTCGCTCATCCGTCGATAGTGATCGTCAGCGATCTCGCCCGTCTGCCCGTCGGCGATCGCGCCGGGTCGGCGGGCGAAGGTGTCCCAGATGCTGTCCCCGCGACCGTCCGCGCTCACTGACCCCTCGATCTGGTACGCGGCCGTCGCCAGCCCGAAAGCGAACGACGGCGGGAAATCGGATCGCAGCATGTTAGTTCTCCTTCGCGGGCGCAAGCCAATCGCCATCGCCGTTCTCAGTGACCGCGATCAGGATGTCGTCGCGCTTGATACCCAGGTCGGCAAGACGGTCGACCACCAGGGCCGCTCCGCGCTGCTTCGTCTCGGAGGTGTAGCCGGTGAAGGCCAGGATCTGGACGAACACGATGTCCATGCGATCGGCGGACGGATAGCTGGGGCTGTAGAACAGATCGTCCCGCTCTGCGGGCGGAGGTGGGCCAGGTGATCGTGCAGATCGACGCGGACGAGGGGCATCGGATGCCTCAGCTTCTCTCGGAGAACGTGGGGATGTCGGTGGCCGGCGAATCGGCATCGAGCCAGTGATCGGGCTCGGGGAGCAGAGCTTCCAGTTCCCGCCAGAGCTCGTCGGGGAGCTCGTGGGTCGCTGCGCTGACGGTCGGCACGATGCGCCCGACCTTGCTCATCCCCACGATCGTCGCGCAGATGCGAGGGTCGCGGGTGGAACAGCGGATCGCGGCATCGGAGAGGGTCGTGCCCCAGGTGCGGCAGACGGCACGCATCCCTCGGATGGCATCGAGCTTCGCCGCGGAGGCTGGCCGATAGCCGTAGTGGGTGCTCGTCCCGCTCTCGTCGGCGAGGATCCCCCCGCCGAAGACCGCCGCGTTGAGAACCGGGACATTCAGTTCGGCAGCCCGAGCCATCAGTGCATCCGCGCTTCGGTCGACGAGGGTCCAGCGGTTGTGCACCAGCAACACGTCGAAGACGCCGAGCTCGAGGTAGCGCGCCATCTCTCGGACATCGCCTCCGGCAAGCCCGAGATGACCGATCTGCCCGGACTCCCGCGCCGCCAGGAGCGCGTCGATCGGGCCACCCGGCGCCGTCATCCCGGCGAAGTCGTGGAACTCGGGATCGTGAAGGTGCACAAGTGGGAGCGGCGACAGTCCGAGCCGCTCCGCGCTCTCGTCCAGCGATCGGCGCACGCGGGTCCCGCTGTAGTCGCTCCCCGCCGGGTCGACCTTGGTGATGACCAGGAAGCCGTCCGGAAGCCGCCCGTACTCTGCGATCGCTCGTCCGATCCGTTGCTCACTCCGACCCTGGGAGTAGCCGTTGGCGGTATCGATCGTGCGGATGTCGCTCTCGATGACCGCGTGGACGAGAGCTATCGCGTCTCGCTCCGCGACCTCGTATCCGAAGTTCTCCGGCATGCTCCCCAGGGGACCGCCCCCGAGGATGACGGGGCTCACCCGGAGACCGGTCGCACCGAGTTCCACCAGGTCCCAGGTCACGACTCAGCTCTCCGTGGCGAAGTGGACGAGCCCATCCGGGTCGGCGAACCGTGGCGACCCCTCCACGGCACCGAGCGGTGTGGCGTTGGCTGGCACGTGACCGTCGAACTCGACGGCAGCGAACCCTGGGGCCATGAGCTGCGGCTCGCGGCGCGTCTTCGCGGCACCCGAGAAGGTGAAGATCTCGAGCGAGGTGTCGCCGTCGCGGAGGAAGTCGATCTCGAACCCCCGGGAGTCGTTCGGCTGGTGGATGCCCGCCATGCGCAAGTAGCCGAGCTGCTCGAAGTAGCTGCGCGTGACATCGAGATCCGCGACGGTCTCGCCGATGTGATCGAATCGTGGGCGATCGGGATCTCCCAACGCCCAGTCGGCGTCGACCGCCGCCTGGTCATACGTCTCGTGGTAGCGCAAGGGCCCCTCGACCAGCTCGACGAGTGTGCCGTCCGGGTCGGAGAAGAAGGTGATCCAGACGTCGCCCTCTGCGTGGATCGGTTCGAGATGGAAGGGGACATCGGCCGCGTGCAGCCGGACGACGCGATCCTGAAGGTCGGCGACCTTGAAGCCGACGTGGCGGAATCCGGCCTGCAGATCATCGGCGACGAAGGTCGACACCTCCCCCGCAGGCACGCGACGGAGACGCAGGGTCGCGGTGACCACATCCAGCACGGCGCTGTCGGCATCGGATTCGACCACGCGAGCATCGAGCAATTGCCGATAGAAGTCGACGGAGCGGGCCACATCGGTGACGTTGATCACCACGGAGCGAATCGGCATCGGCAGCAGCCCTTCTGGCACCGGAAGAGTCCGGGCAGGACCGTGCGTCACTGCACTAACTATCTTACATTAAGTTTGATGGTCGGGCCACGGGTCGAGAGTGCGGAGTGAGCACGTACTGCAGGGCGAGCGATGCCGCTCCCACCGCAGCGGCGTCGAGACCCGAGTCGGCGAGACCGACCTCCAGCCGGTGGATCATGCGGGTGCGTGCCAGCCGCGAGACCGTGTCCTCGATCGCCGCGACATACAGCGGGCCCGCTTCCTCGAAACCCGGCCCGGCCAGGTAGAGGCGGCCGAGGTCCAAGAGGTTCGTCAGGGAGAGGACCACGGTGGCGACCGCCTGCACCGAGACGTCGATGAGCGCCAGACATTCGGCATCGCCGGCCATGGCCGCCCGCGCGATGGCCTGGAAGTCCTGATTGAGGTGACCGTCATCGCCGGAGATCCCCAGGGTGGCCGCAACGGAGCTGGACCGCATGGCACGGGCGACGATCGCGCGCGGTCCGGCGATGATCTCGAGACATCCGTGCGCCCCGCACCAGCACTGCGGGCCGTGGACGTCGATGACCATGTGACCGACCTCGCCGACATTGGATGATGCGCCGCGGATCACACTGCCGCCGTGCATGATCCCCAGGCCGAATCCGGCCGACATGTAGAGGGTCGCGAAGTCTTCGGTGGCAGACATACGGCCGGCCCAGAACTGACCGAGCGCGGCGCACGCGGCATCGTTGTCACGGACGACGGGGAGCCCGAGCCGGGCGCCGAGCGCGGCGTCGACGGGGAAGGACTCCCACTCGGTCGAGGTCGAGCTGACTCCGGTGGCACCCGCGCCCAGATCGAGGCCCGCCCCCGCGATCCCGACCCCGACGATGTCGGCGATGGCGACCTTCTGATCCGCGAAGAAAGCAAGGAGCTCGTCGGCCATCCGCTCGGTGACGATCGCGGGCGTGACTGCGCCGACGCCCTCGGATGAGCGGTGTCCGACAACGCTGCCGCCGAGATCGGTGATGACGTAGGTCAAGCGGGCCTCGTCGAGTGAGACGCCGACCGAGAAGAGCGCGTGCGGATTGATCTCCAGGATGCTGCGGCGCTTTCCGCCGGTCGGATCCCCGAAACCGGTCTCGACCACCAGTCTCTGTTCGATCAGGGACTTGATGATCCGCGTGATCGACGTCGCGGTCAGCCCCGACATCTCGGCGAGCTCGATGCGGCTCACCGATCCGCTCGACCTGATCATGTCGAAGACCGCACTGCGGGTGTTCTCGGATGACGGACCCAGCCTCTGTGGTGCGCTCATCTTCGACCTCCCCGACGCGACATCGGACCTCGTGTGTACCGCACCATCGATGCTCCGCTCACTGACTTCTCCCGGCGGAGGACTACTTGATTGCCCCTGCCGCCATCCCTCGTTCGAACTGCTTTTGGAGAGCCACGTATGCGATCACGGTGGGGATCGCGGTGACGACGGCCGCGGCGAGGATTTTCGGGGTGTCGTCATTGTACTGGCGACGGAAAAACTCGGGCAGCAACGTCACGACCCCCATGTCGTCATTGATCAGGAACACCTTCGGGAGCAGATAGGCGTTCCAGGAATTGATCAGCACGAGGATGATCAACGCCACCGCCATCGGCCGGGCGAGCGGGATGAGGACCGACCAGAAGACGCGCCAGGTGCTGGCGCCGTCGAGCCGCGCCGCTTCGAAGAGGGCGTCGGGGATGCCGTCGATGTAGCCGCGCGTGATGAGCACCGTGAAGGGGATCTGCAGCGCCGCGATCGGCAGGATGACGGCCCAGAATGTGCCGAGCAATCCCAGTCGCACCGCGGTCGCATACAGCGGCGCGATGAGCACGACCTCGGGAAGGGTCAGTGCGGCCATCATCAGCCAGAAGAAGATCTCCTTGCGTCGGATCCGCAGCTTCGAGAATCCGTAGGACGCCGCCATCGTCGCCAGATAGATGATCAGGATCGAGGCGCCGGCGACGATCGCGGAGTTCAGGAAGAAGCGGGCGAAGCCGGGAACCGCTAACACAGCCGCGTAGTTGGCCCACCCCGAGCCGGAGAGCGAGCGCGCCACCATCGTGACGACGGGGATGAGGAATGGGACGACCGCGATGGTCGCCACCAGCTGCAGCAGCAGACGCCCCCGAATGGTCCGTGCCTCAAACATCTGCAGGCTCCTCGAGCTTGACGGCGCGCTCTCGACCGCGACGTTGGATGGCGATCGACACCGAGATCGCGATGATCAGGAGGATCACCGAGAGAGCGGACGCGTATCCGACATTCCGCGAGGTCCCGGCCGTCTGGGCGTAAATGAGGGTGCCGAGGAACTCGCTGGAGTGCGCCGGCCCGCCCTGCGTGATCAGCCAGACATTGTCGAACAGCTTGAGCGCCGTGATGAAGTTGAGGATCGCGAGCGAGATCGTGATCGGTCGCAGATTCGGGAGAACGATCGAGAACAACATGCGGAGGTTGCTCGCGCCGTCCACGCGTGCGGCCTCGATCATCTCGGGGTCGATCTGCGACATCCCCGCGAAGTACAGGATGAATCCGAACCCCACGGATCCGAAGCATCCGACCAGGGTGACGACGATCAGCGAGGTGGTTGACTGCCCGAGCCATGCCTGGGCGACATCACCGAGTCCGAGCGTCTTCAGGATCTGATTCACCGTGCCGTCGGTCTGCCAGACCTGGATGTGCGCCGGGGCGAGCGTCGCCGGGGCGACGACCACGGGGATGACGATGATCACCTTGTAGACGCTGGCGAAGAATATCCGCGAGTGCATCAACGCGGCGAACAGCAGGCCCCCGACGACCTGCACCGCGAAGACCACCACGAAGTAGATGAGGGTGTTGCGAAGCGCGGTCCAGAAGATCGGATCGGTGAAGGCGCGCACGTAGTTGTCGATGCCCACCGGGAACATTGGCGAACGACCGCCCGTCCAGTCGAAGAACGACAGATAGCCGGAGTAGCCAATGCAGTAGTAGATCAGACCCACCGAGATGGTGAAGGCAGGCAGGATCCAGGCGATCCCACTCGGGATCAGGCGGGCGGCCTTGGATGTGGACCGCCCGCCGGATCCCCGAGTCGGAGCTGGAGTTGCCCGACCCCTCAGTGCGCTTGTCGTGGCCGTCATGAGGGGGTACTCCGTCTCGTCTCGAGTGGTGTTCGTGTCGCCGTGCTCGGTGCTACTTGACCGTGCTCGCCTTCGACGAGGCCTGCTGCTGCGCGACGATGTCATCGATCGACGTGTTCACGCTCGGGTCGAGCACCTGCTGAGTCGCCACCACGATCGCGTTGAGGCTCTCCTGCGTCGTCTGATACTGCCGAGTCTGCTTGGTCGTGACACTCTCGGCGATGAGCTTCTCGATGGCGGGGCGCTGAACGGCGTCGTCGACCAGCGAGATGTTCGACCAGTCGGGCGCCGTGCCCTGGAGCGAGGGCAGCAGATCGAGCGCGTTCGCGACGTCCTGCTGGCCGGACTTCGAGGTGGTCAGCCATCCGACGAAGGTCTTCGCTGCGCCGATGTTGGACGACTCGGAGTTGATCGCCAGACCGTAGTCGACCTCGCCGAAGAGCTGGGAGCCGTTCCCCTTCTGCGCAACATCTGGGAAGGTCACGGGCAGCTGCACGAAGCAGGTCGGGTTGCTTACCCCGGCAGCTTCCATCGCGCTCTTGCACGATTCGGCGCCAGAGTACTGGGTGTACCAGAACCCCATCTGCACGAATGCGGCGTTGCCCTTCATGAACTTCTCATTGGCGAGCGGGTACTGGCCCGCGTCGAGCACGTCCGACGAGATGATGCCGTCCTTGGCCATGTTCTTGATGATCGACAGCACCTTGACGCCTTGCGGGTCGCTCCACTTGGCCTTGCCGGTCGCCGCCTTCAGGAAGAAGGACGGATCGACGGAGTTGGCGATCGAGTGGTACATCTCGGTCGGGAAAGTGTCGGCGCCTCCGGCCCCCATCGCCAGGCAGGATTTGCCGATCGCGGCGACCTTCTTGCAGGTCGCCACCCAGGAGGTGTAGTCCGTGGGGACCTCGGCCCCGGCCTGCTTGAGGATGTTGTTGTTGGCCCAGAGGAACCCTGCAGACATTCCACCCATCGGCATCGAGACGAGGCGGCCCTTCGCGTCACGGAGCTGTTTGGCGTACCCCTCGCCGATCTTGGATTCCCAATCGGCGCCGAGCTGGGCTTTCGCGAGCGAGGTCAGATCCAGGGCGTAGGGCCCCCACTGCTCAGGCGTCCCTCCCGAAGGTGAGAGGTCGAACACGTCGGGACCCTTGCCCGAGTCGAGCGCTGGAATAATCGTGTTGCGGTAGTCGACGTTCTCGAAGTTTTTGTACGTGACGGTGATCTTCGGGTACTTCTTGTTGAACTCGGCGATGTACTTCTGGGCGACCGGTGTGTCGGGGGTGTAGCCCCACCAGGTCACCTTCCCGGAGTCAGCTGGCTTCGCCGAGGTATCGGAGGCGGTCGTCGCACTGCACCCCCCCAGGATGAGCGAGGCGGCAGCCGCCAGACCGATAGCAGCAGAAACGGTGCGGATCTTGTTCATTCTCGTTGCCTTTCGAACACGTCATTGTGGGCTCTCAGGGACTGACCTGCGGTGGCGACACCGGAGGCGATGCGACGCCTCGTGTGCGACACGGGTCAGGCTGCACGGCTCACCATAGGCGAACGCGGAGGCGCGAATCAATACTTACGACAGTTTTGTTATTAGGTTTTCCCTGTCACGCCCTGGGCTTGGGCGGGGCCGCGAGGTGGCTGGCCACACCCCGGATCGCCAGCGACCGCGAGCCGATGCATCGCCCTCGCCTCTTAGTTACATATTGTAAGTGAGTTGATTCCGTTGCTAGCATCCGACCATGACAACGGCGCTCGACCTCGGCATCTTCATGGGCAGTACCGATATTGGGGGCCCCCGTGTGCCGGGATCAGCCAGCTACGAGCACACCGAATACCGGGTTACCGGCAGCGGGACAAACATGTGGCTCGGCTCGGACGAGTTCCAGTTCGTCTGGACCCGGGTGAGCGGCGACATCCGTCTCACCGCCGATGCCGCCTTCCTCGGCAAGGGAGCGGACGAGCACCGGAAGGCCTGCCTCGTGCTTCGCGCGAGCCTGGATGCCGATTCGCCGTACGCGGACATCGCCCTCCACGGCGATGGCTTGATCAGTCTGCAGTACCGGGTCGAAGCCGGGTCGCCGACGCAAGAGGTCCAGTCCCATCGCTCGGGTCGCTCCCGGATCGAGATCCGTCGGCAGGGAGAATACGTAACGGGATTCGTGGACGGCGCCCCATCCGGCGGCTCCGTCCGGCTGGAGTTGCCGGAGACCTACTACGTCGGTCTTGCCGTGTGCTCCCACGATCCCGAGGTGGCCGAGACCGCCGTGTTCTCGGATGTCGCGCTCGAGCAGCTACCCACAGCCGGGACCACTCTGTACAGCACCCTCGAGACGATCGACATCGCGTCGACCGACCGCCGAACCGTCGACGTCGTCGACCGCTGGATCGAGGCGCCGAACTGGACAGCGGACGACCGCCTGATCGTCAACGGAGAGGGTGGACTCCTCTGGAGCGCGCTCTCGGGCGGTGGCCTGACGCCCATCGATACGGGCTTCGCCACCCTCTGCAACAACGACCATGGGCTCTCGCCAGACGGAACGCTGCTCGCGATCAGCGATCAGTCGCAGGGTGACGGCGAATCCCTCATCTATCTGGTGTCGACCGGCGGAGGAACACCGGTCCGAGTGACGGACCGCTCCCCGTCGTATTGGCACGGGTGGTCGCCCGACGGACTGACGCTGACCTTCTGCGGACGCCGCGATGACCTCTGGGGCATCTTTACCATTGCGGCCGCGGGCGGGGACGAACGCCGGCTGACGACGGCAAAGCGCCTCGACGATGGGCCGGAGTACTCCCCCGACGGCGAGTACATCTACTTCAACTCCGATCGCACGGGCCTCATGCAGATCTATCGGATCCCGGCCGCTGGTGGTGACGCCGAACGGGTGACGGATGATTCCACCGGCAACTGGTTCCCCCACCTGTCGCCGGACGGCCGTTCGATGGCCTACATCGCCTACGCCCCCGAGGTGCAGGGACATCCTCGAGATCAGGATGTCGAGCTGAAGCTCATGGACCTCACCACCGGGTCCGTCCGCGTGCTCGCCCGGCTTTTCGGCGGTCAGGGGACGATGAACGTCCCGTCGTGGTCCCCGGACGGGTCCCGGCTCGCCTTCGTGAGCTACGCCTACCTGTAGGGCAGGTCAGCGGACCCGGGACGAGCACTCGTGCGCTCGATCGCGGCTGGAGCGTCGACGTGGCGTCCCTGCGTCACGGACCGCGCAGAGAACGCTTCTCCTATGACTTCGGCACCGCGAGCTCGGTCGATGACATGTGGGGCACTCGCGCGAACGGTCTCGCGGACACCGTCAACGCGGCCCTCGATCGACTCGACGGCACGGGGATCGATCCCGAGGACCTCGCGACCGAGGGTCGAATCGTGAGCGCACGCTTCAGCGTCAGTCCGGGGTCGGAGACGATTCCCGGCGACCTGGTGCGGCGTTAGGCGCGCATCCACGCGGTCATCCTCATGGACAGCTGGGGCTGAGGGTCGCCCGCACCCCAGTCGTCACAGCGGCGCCGCTTCGAGCCCCACGCGGATCGCCGACTCGAGCACGTCCATGTCGACGTCCTGCAGGGTTTTGAACTTGATGCAATAGCCGCTCACCTTGGCCTTGCCGATGGTCGCCCCGTAGGTCTCCGCCAAGTACTGCTTGTCGGCGAGCCCCAGGATGTACAGCGAGATCCCGCTCGTGTTCGCGCTGATGCCGACCCGGTAGAAGTCCTTGGTCGACCCGTCCGCGGAGGTGACGGTGCGCGTTCCGTACCCAATGTTCGGATTGGAGACCACCTTGTTGTCGCTGTTCCTGCCATCCAGGAACCACAGTTCGCATCCGGGTTGGATCTGCAGGATGCTGCGATGAAGTTTCCGCATCTCGTCGGCCTTTGCGTCGGGCTGGCTGGCGATGTAGCTGTCGATCTTGTCGTTCACGTCCATGCTCTTCGTTATACCGGATCGCGACTCGACCGCCGACGTGGGCGGTGGCCGCGACGACGGTTGGTACGGTGTGGGCCATCGACGGGCTGCTCGCGCCCGTCACGGCCGAAACGAGGTAGCGGTGGCGCAGGCAGCAGCAGGTTTCTACGACGATGGGTCCGGACGACAGCGGTGGTGGGACGGCCAGCAGTGGACGGACAGGTGGCAGGATCCCACGCCGGTGGACAGCCCGGCCGCCCTGGTCGAGCACATCAAGTCGGAGGCCGCCGCGGGAGGCCAGCCGCGGCCCGCCGCGAACGGGATGAGCTATGTCGTTCTGCAGGTCGTGCTGAAGGAGAAGCTGTGGGGGACGGGATCCGGCAACCTCACCGAGCTGGAGAACGCCATCAACGCGCAGGCCGCGATGGGCTATCGGCTCCACACCATCACGACGGCCGCGTCGGGTAGCAAGGGGCTGGGAGGCGGAGATCGCATCCAAGCGACCCTGGTCTTCGAATCACTGGTCTGACGCTCGTGATGGGCCCATCGTCGGTGGGACGGCGACACCTCGGTCGCTGCACGGGCGATGTGGGTCGTCGTCTTTACGATTTCCGCATGGCGGAACGAGTCGAGGACTGGTGGGGTCGACGACAGTTCACCCACGACGATCCTGTCCCCTACCCGGTCGGCGCCTACCGCGAGGCGTGGGCGCCCTATCCGATGTTGATCCGGCAGTACCACCCGGAGCTCAACGCCGGGATCACCCTGACGCAGGTCCCGCCTGCGGCCGACGTCCTCCTGCTCTGGGAGTGCGAGGTCGGTCATCAGTTCGCCGCGACACCCGCCGAGCAGAGATCGCGGCCGGGCCGCGAACGGCGCCGATCCTCGTGGTGCCCGGAGTGTTTTTCGCTGGCGAAGCCACGGCGAGTCCGCGCCGCCGGCGAGGTCCGTCCCCCGCGTCGGTCGACGGCACCCGTGATGTGTCGGAAGACGCCCGCTCTGCCGCCCGGCGCATCATTCCTGAGCTCCTGCGCGCCGAAGCCGTCCTCCGCCATCGAGGGTCGGCTCCGCTTCGACCTCGAGCACCGGCTCTCCACGAGTTGGGGTGACAACGCCGTGCGGGTGAGGCGGCCATTCTTCGACCACCTCGAGGTGTGGCCCGACATCCTCCTCCCTGAGCTCCGGGTCGCGGTCGAGTACGACAGCCCGGGACGTTTCGGGCTCGAGCACGTCGGGACGAGGCAGCTCGCCGACGAGCGCAAGGACCGCGCGCTGCGGGCCGTCGGATGGGAGGTCGTGCGGATCCGTACCGGGCAGCTCGAGCCGCTCGGCCCGTGGGACCTGCAGCTGACCACGTTCGGGAAGCGCGGCGTCGACCGGGTGATCGATCGGCTTCGCGACATCCGGGGACCGCTGCTCATCGACGCGTACCTGCTCTGACGGCGCCGACGCTCCGGCTGCGCGGAGCCTCAGCGGTCGACGGTGACCCGGTACATCGCTGCCTCGTGCGGGGCGATCATGGCACCGATCTCGCCCGAGCTCACCGAGTCCGTGCCGGACCACACATCGTGGATCGCGAACCTCGACCCGTGGAGACCCACCGCCGAGGCGGTCGTCGACATGGTCTGCTGCGTATCCGTCGAGTTGAACAGGACGACGGCACGACCGCCGTCGGCGAGGGGCTTGCTGAGCACCCAGAGCCCGCCGCTTCCCGCGGGCTTCCCGTTCTGCCGCACCGGGGCCGCCTGCGCGCCACGCGCATCCTGATCGATCGCGATCGCCTCGGCATTGGAGTAGATCGCCAGATCCTCGGGGCTGAGCGATCGCATATCCGCTCCGGCGACGAGGGGGGCGGCCATCGCCGCCCACAGGGTGAACTCGGTCCGCTGCTCGGTCGCGGTCATCCCGCCGTTGCCCACCTCGAGCATGTCGGGATCGTTCCAGCCGCCGGGACCGGCGGCTGCTGACAGGGCCACGTTCTGGCGGAAGATGGCGAGCATCGAGCCGTAGTTGTCGGCGATGTCGTGGGTGGTGCGCCAGGACTGACCCACCCCGGCGCCCCACGTCCACGGATGGTGCACGCCCCACTCGCAGATGGCGAAGAAGATCGACCGCCCCGTGGCACGCAGGGCATCGCGCATGGCGACGTAGCGCGCGATGTACTGGCTCGTCGTCGACTGCCCGGCGTGGTTGCAGTTGTCGTACTTGAGGATGTCGACGCCCCACCTCGCAAACGTCCGCGCGTCGAGCCGCTCATGGCCGAGGCTGCCGGGGAATCCGGCGCAGGTCTCGGTGCCCGCGTCCTCGTAGATGCCGAGCAGGAACCCTCGCGCGTGCAGGTAGCGCGCCACCGCGGCGATCCCCTGCGGGAACTTGACGGGATCCGGCACGAGCTCGCCGGTCTGCGCGTCGCGCCGGGGCGCCATCCAGCAGTCGTCAATGTCGACGGAGTCGTAGCCGAGCTTCTGGAGGCCGTTGGCGGCCAACGCATCCGCGGTGCGTTCGACGAGTGCCGCGTCGACCGAGCACCCGAAATGATTCCAGCTGTTCCAGCCCATCGGCGGGGTGCTGGCGATACCCGTCGCTACCTGGACGCTTCGCGCCGGCGACGGAGACGCCGGCGACGACCGGACCGCGACCAGCGCGACGACAAGAACGAGCACGAGGACGGCCGCTCCGGACGCCGCCAGCAGGATCGCCCGACGACGCGCCACGACTCGAAGCGACATGGGGGCGACTCCGATCCTGGCTCCTGCTTCCTCCCGAACCCTATTCGCCCGGATCCTCCGCCGCGGTGACGTGGAGGAGGATGGCGTGCTCGGGAAGGAGGATCGGCATCGGAAGCCCGACTTCGCTCAGGAAAGAACCTGATGCCACCACCGAGTCCACTGTCCACGGAACGACGCTGCGCTGCTCGTACGGCATCGCGCTGGTCGGGAACACGACGGCGACCCGGTACAGCCGGCTCGCCTCGAGTCCCGGCAGGGCGATGCGTCCGGGGATCTCGTCCTCGGCGCTGCGCACGCACGCGAAGGAAAACAGTGCCTCCCGCCCGCCCCGCGCGACGACCCCCTGGAGTCGGTGCGCGTCGTCTCGGAAGTCGGCATGGACCGCGACCCCCGAGTGCAGGAGGGCGCGGTGCTGCTTGTACAGGGCGACCGCGTCCCGGAGCTGCGCGAACTCGGACTCGTCGAGCCCGCGGACGTCCCATTCGATGCCGAAGTGGCCGAACATCGCGGTGACGGCGCGGAAGGACAGCGAATGGGTTCGCGCGGTGGTGTGCGAGAGCGTTGGACCGACGTGCGTGCCGATCAGTTCGAGGGGCAGGAGCGCCTGCGTCCAACGCTGGATCGTCTGGCGCTCGAGCGCGTCGTTGCAGTCGGACGCCCACACCCGATCGGTGCGCTCGAGGACTCCCAGATCCACCCGCGCGCCGCCCGAGGAGCAGCTCTCGATCTCGACATCCGGATGCGCCGCCTTGAGCGCGTCGAAGAGACGGTACGCGGCATCCGTCTGGCGATGAGCCGAGGCCCGCCCATCGTGTCCCATCTCGACCAGGTCGCGATTCTGATCCCATTTGAGGTACGAGATGCGGTTGTCGGTGAGCAGTGCGTCGATCCGATCGAAGACGTACCGCCAGGCGTCCGGGTTCGCGAGGTCGATGACCTGCTGATGCCGCCACTCGACAGGAGTCCGGGTGCCGGGGCCGCTGATCCAGTCTGGGTGCTCCCGGATGACGTCCGAGTCCTCGTTGATCATCTCCGGTTCGACCCAGAGCCCGAACTCCATGCCCTGCGCGTGGACGCCCTCGATGAGCGGAGTCAGCCCGGACGGCCATACCGCGGCATCGACGGTCCAGTCGCCGAGTCCCATGCGGTCGGATCGACGGCCGTGGAACCACCCGTCATCGAGCACGAAGCGTTCGACGCCCAGCAGTCCGGCGACCCGCGCCAGGTCGAGCAGGGCGTCCAGGCCGTGGTCGAAGTAGACCGCCTCCCAGGTGTTGAGCACCACGGGGCGCGGGCTCCGGGGGTGCGATCCGCGCGCGCGGATCCACTCGTGGAAGACGTCGGACACCCCGTCGATGCCGGTGGTCGAGTGGGCCGCGTAGACCCACGGCGTGCGGTAGGTCTCCCCGACGGACAGCTCCATCTCGCCGGGCTGGAACAGCTCGCCGGAGCCGATCATCGCGGGCGCTGCCGGCGTCTTCTCGACGTATGTCGCACGGTTGCCGCTGTACCCGAAGTGCGTCGCCCAGACCTCGCCGTGCCGGTTCGAGAATCCGGATGCCCCCACCATTGTGAGCACGGAGCTGTCGTGTCCCGTCCGCCCGTGCCGGTACTCGCGCAGCCAGGTCCCCTGTCGCAGCGCCTGACGTTGAGGATGCTGCTCGCGACACCATCGCCCGGTCAGGTCGAGCACCTCGGAGGCGATGGGGCCGACCGGCAGTACGACGTTCATGCCCTCGAGGGCATACAACTCGTCCGACTCATTAGTGAGCTCGTGCCGCACCCGGAGCATGCCTCCCGCGCTCATCGACAGTCGGATCGTCACGACGAGGCGTTCCTCGGCGGCGACCAGCGTGATCGAGGCCTCCCCCGCATCCTGGGTGACGTCGGTGGTGACGAACGACGGCGAGAAGTCCCGCCCGTCCCGTCGATGACCGGAGAGGGCAGGTCGACCTCGCCACCCCGTCGCGGCCTGGGGGAACAGCTCGAGCACGATCGGAGCGTCGTAGTGGGAATGCGCAACCGGGTTGCCCAGGGCGAGGGGAACCACCGGGTCCTCGCCGAGATCACGACCCCAGTGGATGACGACCGGCACCGGGCCCGAGACATCGACGGCGAGCGCCGACCCACCGCCACGCAGATAGAGGAGCGTCACGAGGCGTCGACCCGGACGACGGCAACCTGTCCGGCCTCCACGCGCAGCGATCCGTCCACCGTCCGGCCCGAGAGCAGCTCGACCCCCACGATCGCGACCTCCGCCGCCTGCGTCCCATGGTTGATGACGAAGACCCAGCTCCTGTCACCGGCACTGCGCGAGACGATCTCGACATCGTCAGAGGCTCCTGGCGCGGACACAATCCGGCCACCGCCGCCGACCTGCTCGAGGAGCTCCAGCATGCCCGCGCGGTCGAGCGAGGTTCCCACGTAGTACGCAACGCCGGTACCGAACGATCGACGTGTGACCGCGGGCGATCCGGCAGTGGCTCCGCCCGCATACTCCGCGAGGACCTCGGCGGTGGTGACCGTGCCGTATTCGCTAAAAACCCGACCGAACCCGAACCGCGTCAGCTCGACCTGCTCCTCCGCCAGGAGGGGGAAGAACTCCTCCATCGAGACACCGAGCAGCTCCGCGAACGCGCCCGGATACGATCCGAGGTGCAGGTGGTCGTCCTCGTCAACGATGCCCGAGAAGTAGGTCACGATCAGCGCCCCACCCTGTTCGACGTAACCGGTGAGGTTGTCGATCCCGTCCTGGGTGATCAGGTACTGCACCGGCACGATCACGACGTCGTAGCGGCTCACCTCGTCGATCGAACGACGAATGTCGCTCGTCACCCCGGTCGAGAGGAGGGCCGAGTGCCACCGGCGGGTCTCGGCGATGACATCCACGTCGACGCTGGGGTGATCGCTCAGCTCATTGCCCCACCGGGCATCGGTGTCATGGATGATCGCCACGGACGGCGGCGTCACCCGCGAGCCGACGACCTCCGAGATCGCCTGCAGGGACCGGCCCAGCTCGACAACCTCGCGCCAGCGGGCCGTCGATACACCGCCGTGCGGCAGCATCGCCGAATGGAACTTCTCGGTGCCCGCCACCGAGGCGCGCCACTGGAAGAACAGGGCGGCGTCCGCCCCCCGCGCGACGTGCTGCATCGTGTTGCGCAGCATCTCGCCTGGCGCCTTGGCCCGGTTGCGCGGCTGCCAGTTGACGGCCGAGGTGGAGTGCTCCATCAGCATCCACGGTTCACCCCCCGCGAGGCCGCGCAGGAAGTCGGCGGTCATCGCGAGCTCCTGATACCCCCGCGGATCGGCGGCGATCAGGTAGTGATCGTTCGAGACGATGTCCATCTCCTCCGACCACTTCCAGTAGTCGATCGGCTTGTCGAGGCCCATCGAGAAGCCCATGAAATTCGTCGTCACCGGATGCGATGAGCCGTCGCGGATGATCGCCGCCTCCGCGCGGAAGCAGTCGAGCAGTTCGTCCGACGAGAACCGAGCGAAGTCGAGCACCTGGCAGGTGTTGACGCTCGCCCCCGACTGGCGTGGTGGTGTGATCTCCCGAAAGCTCGAGTAGTGCTGCGACCAGAACGCGGTGCCCCACGCCGCGTTCACCGCGTCGATCGTGCCGTACTTCGCCGCCAGCCAGACCTGGAACGCGCGACCCGACACCTCGCAGTAGCAGGGCTGATTGTGACAGCCGTACTCGTTGTGCACGTGCCACATGACGACGGCGGGATGCGACGCGTAGCGGTCGACGATCTTCCGGGTCAGCGCGGCCGCCGCCCGACGATAGTCGGCGCTGGAGGCGCAGAACGCCTGCCGGGACCCGTAGCCGAGCCGCACGCCCGAGCGGGTGACCGGGAGGGACTCCGGATACGCGTGCGAGAGCCACGGGGGCGGTGAGGCGCTGGCATTGGCCAGATCCACGCGGATGCCGGCGTTGTGGAGCAGCTCGAGGACGTCGTCGAGCCATCCGAACTCGTAGACCCCCTCGGTCGGTTCGAGCAGCGCCCAGGAGAAGATCCCGACGCTGACGAGGTTGACGCCCGCCTCCTTCATCAGGGCGACGTCCTCCGCCCAGACCGAGGGATCCCACTGCTCGGGGTTGTAGTCGCCGCCGAATCCAATGCGAGGGGTTCCGTCATCCGACAGGAGCCTGCTCAATCGGTCCATGCTCATCCCTTGCTCGCTCCCAGTGTCAGGCCGGAGACAAACTGCTTCTGTAACACGAGATAGATGATCAGCGTGGGAATCACGGTGATCATCGCTCCGGCCGCCAGCAGATTGTAGTTCGAGAGGAACTGCCCCTGGAGGTTCTTGATCGCCGTCGTCACCGGGAGCCTGTTGCCGCTCTGAATGAAGAGCAACGGCCAGAAAAAGTCGTTGTAGATGAAGATGACCTCGAGGGTGCCGAGAGCAGCGAAGGCCGGGCGGGTTAGGGGGACGATGATGCCCCAGTACTGACGCCAGACACCGGCTCCGTCGACGAATGCCGCCTCGGTGAGGTCCTGGGGGAGCGCCTTCATGTAGTTCGACAGTACGAAGGTGCAGAAGCCGATCTGGAAGGCCGTGTTCACGGCGATGACAGCCGTGTAGGTGTTCAGGAGATTGCCCGAGTCGCTCACGCTGTACGGCAATGGGAAATGCTTGAACATCTCGAAGAGGGGAGTCGCGAGCACCTGCGGCGGCAAGAGGTTGCCCGCCGTGAACATGATCAACAGGGTGACGTTGAACTTCCAGCTGAACCGTGACACCGCGAACGCCATCATCGAGGCGAACAACAACGTGAGGATGACCGTCGGGATCGTGATGATGATCGAGTTGCCAAAATAGGTGGCGAATCCGCCCTGGTTCCACGCCGTCACGAAGTTGTCGAAGTTGAACGCCCCACCGAAGCTGAAATAGCCGTACTTGTCGGTGTCGGCCTTCGGGCGCAGAGCCGTGAAGACCGTCCAGGCGAGCGGAATCAGCCAGACGATCGACATGACGATGAGGAAGAGGTGCGTTCCGAAGCGGGGGCGCTGCTTCTTCCGGGTTCCGCCCCCGTAGACCTTCTCGGGCTTGAAGGTGATGAGCGCAGGTGTCGACATCATTCCTCTTTCTTGAAGGTACGGCTCAGGTACAGCACGATCGGAACCAACGAGATCACCAGGAGCACTACCGCCAGAGCGGATCCGATCCCGATCACCTGCCCCTCACCGACGAGGTTCTGGATCACAAGAGCGCTGATCAACTCGAGGCCGTTCGTGCCGCGGTTGATGATGTACACGATGTCGAAGGCCCGGAGGGACTCGATGATGGTGATCACCACGATGACGATGTTGATCGGGCGCATCACCGGGAACACAACCCGGAAGAAGATCTGCACCGCGTTGGCCCCGTCGAGGGAGGCGGCCTCCCTCAAGGAAGGATCGACTCCCTTCAGTCCGGCCAGATACAGGATCATCACGTACCCGGCGTGACGCCAGGTGGCCGCGATGAGAGCCGCCCAGATGTTCACGTGGGGGTCGCCGAACCAGTCGACGGCCCTCGGAGTTCCCGACGTCCCCAGCAGGAAGTTCAGGAGTCCGTTGTTCTGGGAGTAGAACAACTGCCAGATGATCCCGATAAGCACGAGGGACAGCATCACCGGGGTGAAGAAGATGCTCTGGTAGATCCGCGAGCCGCGGATGTTCTGATCGAGAAGGATCGCCAGCAGCAGCCCGATCGGCGTCGCGATGACCGCGAGGAACACCAGCCAGAGCAGGTTGTGCTGCAAGGCGGGCCAGAACGGCGGGTACGTCGAGAAGATGAACTCGTAGTTCGCGGTCCCGGCCGGACGGATGTCGGAGAACGCCAGCCCATTCCACCGCACGAACGACAGCAGCACCGAGAGCACCGTCGGAATCCAGACCAGCACGAGCTGGATCAGAGTGGGAATCGCCACCATCGCGGCGAGGACGACCTTGTCGCGGCGATTGAGCAGGCTGTAGCGCCGCCGAGGGCGACGGGGCGCGGGCCCCGCCGCCCCCGGCGCCACATCGCGCACGGGTGCTTCGACGGTCACGAAGACACTCGACTACTGAGCCGCGTAGAGCGCTTTTGCCTGGGCCTCGAGGTTGGCCGTGTCGATGGTGCCGTCCTTCAGGAACCCCTGCAGGGCCGGGATCATCACATTGTTGGCCATCGCCGGCAGCGCGTCACGGTCGAAGAACTGACTGATGTGCTTCGCGCCGGAGATGACACCGGCGAGCTTCTTGTTGAACTCCGAGTACGACGAGGTGTCGGCCGTCTTCACCGTCATCAGGTTCGACTTGTCCACCGAGAAGTACGCCTCCTGGCCCGCCGCGCTCCCCATGAACGCGAGGAAGTCGTGCGCCGCCTGGTTGTCGCCGCCCTTCTTCGAGAGCATGAGCCCGTCGATGGGAGCCTCGACCGAATCCGTTCCCTCCATGGCGATCTCCGGGAAGGGGAAGAAGTCGATGTCGGCCAAGACAGCGGGATCGGTGAACTGCTGGGTCACGAAGGAGCCCAGGAGGTACATCCCGGCCGTTCCGGCACCGAGGGTCTGGGCGCCCTCCTGCCAGGTGAGTCCCAGAGCATCGGGCGACTGGTAGGGGAGCAACTGCTTCCAGTTGTCGAAGACGTCCTTGACCTTCTTCTGGTCCCAGGATTCCTTGTGGGCGGTGAGGTCCATGTGGAACTGGTAGCCGTTGGTCCGCATGTTGATGTAGTCGAAGGTGCCCATCGCCGGCCAGCCGTCCTTGTCGGCGAAGGCGATCGGGGTCAAGCCGTCGGCCTTCATCCGCTTGGCGAGAGCGATCAGGTCGTCGAACTTGGCCGGGACCGTGTATCCCTTGGCCTGCCACACGCTCTTGCGGTAGAAGAAGCCCCAGGGGTAGTTGTAGTTCGGCACGAAGTACTTCTTGCCGTCGTCGCCGGTCGACGCCTGGGCGAGTCCCGCACTGAAGTCGCCGCCGATCTTCTTCCAGACGTCGTCGACGGGCGCGACCAGATCCTTGCCCGCGTAGTAGCGCATGCGGTAGCCCGCGAACCAG
The DNA here is from genome assembly GCA_025352325.1 of Microbacteriaceae bacterium. Lineage (GTDB taxonomy): Bacteria > Actinomycetota > Actinomycetes > Actinomycetales > Microbacteriaceae > Lysinimonas. The sequence continues at coordinate 47,684 of JANXTR010000053.1, forward strand.
GTGAACGAGTCATCTGGGCTGCCCTGGAGGTAGGTGTTGATGTTGTTCTGGAAGTCATTGTGGGAGACCGTGTTGGTGGTCACCTTGTCGCCGGACTTCTTGTTGAAGGCCGAGACCATGGCGGCATAGGCGCGCTTGGGCACGTCGTCAGACGAGCCCGAGCCGAACGTCAGCGTCTTCGAGGCGGTGGCTCCACCCCCCGTGGAACCGGTACCGGTGCACGCCGCCAGGGCGGCTAGTGCCCCCAGGCCCACGGCGCCCGACACCAGGGCCCGACGGCTCATGGCCACCCCAGTTGCGCGGCTGAACGAACTCAAGTTCTCATTGCTCATTCGAAATTACTCCCTTGTAATCAGAAATGCGGTGAACGTCGATCGAGCCACGGCTGATGCCGTTTCACCCGGCGCCGCCAAATATACACGAGTAGATGGCCGCGAAACCAGAGCCATCCCGTGGGCGATTCCCGTCAGGCGGACGCGGCCGGCGAATCGACGTGGTCGGTGATGAACCCGCAGCCACACGATTGCCGTACCACCAGTTGGGAGTCGAAGCAGTGGTGCACGTGCGAATCCGCGTCCCGTTTGCCGAGCAGTTCGACGGCGGCATGCGCCATCTCCCGGACGGGCTGGCGCATCACCGTGAGGGGAGGCCAGCTGAACTTCGATTCGGTCGTTCCGTCGAACGACACCACCGCCATGTCATCGGGGAGCTGCAGCCCAGCCTGGTGCATCGCGTTGAGGTAGCCAATCGACTGCTGGTCAGACAGCACGTAGACGGCCGTCGGGGTCAGCTCCAACTGGAGCATCCGGGTTCCCGCCTCGAAACCCCCCTCGCGCGTGAAGTGGGTGCGGATGATGGGGCCCGGTTCCAGCCCGGCCTCGGCGAGGGCGTCCCGCCAGCCCTCCTCCCGATCCGTCGTGGTCGCGCCGCCCGTGAAGCCCGTAACCAAGCCGATCCGCCGGTGGCCATGCCCGATCAAGTGCTCCACGGCGATCCGGGAGGCCTCGCGGAAGTTCGAGCCCACACTGGCGTGCCCGACGACCGGCCGCGCTCGATCGAGGAGCAGCACCGGGATCCCCGCCGCTCGGGCGACGTCGAGGTCCGGTTCGTCGAGGGTGCTCGCCAGCAGCACTCCGTCGACGCCCCGCAGGATCATCTTGTAGATGACCTCACGCTCGGGGCCGACCGCCAACGCCGAGTTCGTGAAGATCACCGACAGTCCGCGCTCGGCAGCGGCCTCCTCGATGGCGTGCGAGTACTCCGAGAAGTACGGGTTGGTGATGTCCGAGATCACGAGCCCGATCGTCTCGCTGACCCCGCGCTTCAGCGCGCGGGCGCTCGCGTTGGGCCGGTATCCCAGCTCCTCGATCGCCTGCAGGACTCGCTCACGCGTCTCCGGGGCGACGTTCCGGGGACCGGAGTTGACGACATAGCTGACCACCGCGGAACTCACGCCGGCTCGCCGAGCGACGTCGGTTCGCGTCACCGGCCGATCGCGAGGTGATGCCGTCACTGTTCCGCACATTCTCTGGCCTGGCTGAATCGACACCTGCACGCAGCAGTTTACGGATGCCGCCCCGGCCGTCGCCGCCGAGCTGCAGCCGGCGATCTGCTTCTGCGTGCATTTCGGATCGCCGCGGAGACACTCGGCGCACGTTCGGAAACCTGACCGGGTCGCACCTGCTCATCATCGTGGCCGGACGATCTGGGTTTCGGACACTCCGGCCGCTCGGGCCGCGGCCAACTGCACTTGTCCAGAAATCAGGCCGAGGAAGCCGTCGCCGAGCGACCAGCCAGGGAGGCTGAATGCCACCTCATTCACGCGCTCCGGGGTGACGAAGATCGCGACGTTCCACGTACGCGATTCGCACTGTCATGCCGGCCAGTCAACTGCAGCCGGAAAGCGGGCACGCAGCCAATCGCCGCTCCGCCGCCTGCCGGCCGCGCCGCCTCCTACACTGAGGCGGGGAAAGTCTCCGGCTCGACCTGACCTGAGGAGTCCACTTGGACGTACCCGCGATCCGACTCCCGGCCTCCCCCGGCTCGGCGCTCAAGCCCGTCGGCTCACGCGACCGGGCTCGCGACGACGTTGTCGACCACTTGGGGCGGCCCGCACTGGCGATCTCCGAGACCACGCCCGCGCAAGCGATCATCGACGACCTCCTCTTCGTTCGCCGGATCCTGGATAATGCCCGGATCCCTTTCATCCTGATCCGCAACCGGGGCCGGCGACCGGTGCTCGCGGTCGATCACACCCATGCCGCCCGCCTGCAGGACGCGCTCACGGCCGGCTGTGCCGGACAACCGTTCTTCGTGAAGGCCCGGACGGGCACGCGATCCGGTCCCGCCCGACGCCTGTCCGGCGATTGGCTGAGCCCGTCGACGGCCGTCCGCATCTACCGCGTATTCCGGCGACGAGTCGACCCGCGGAGCGGCCTGAGCTACGGCGCCTCGACCGCGCTCCAGATCGAGTTGTGGAACTTCGGCGGGAAGTACGTTGACCTCCCGGCGCCCAACATCCTCACGCGCACCCGGATCCCGCTCGGCCAGCTGGTCCCGAGCACGACCGAGAGATTCGGTGAGACCTGGCCGACGATCGAGGGGATGTTCGCTCCAGAGGTCAGCGGCATCGGCTTCCCCATCGACATGGTGTTCTCCTGGGTCGGTGAGTCGTCGTCCGCGTTGCAGGCCGCGCGGAGTGAACGCATGGACGGCTACTCGGTCGCGGATGACGATCGTTCCCCCGTGCGATACCGGCACATCGACGAGCTGAAGTACGCGCTCCGCTCCGTGCACGTGTACGCACCGTGGATCCGGCGCATCTTCATCGCCACAGATTCGGAACGACCGTCGTGGCTCGCCGATGATCCCCGGGTCACGCTGGTTCCGAGCCGTGACTTCTTCCGCAACCTCGACGCCCTGCCAACGCACAACTCGCACGCGGTCGAGAGCCAGTTGCACCACATCCCTGCCCTCGCCGAGAACTTCATCTACTCGAACGACGACATGTTCTTCGGTCGACCGGTCAGACCCTCGATGTTCTTCTCGAGTGGACTCGTCAGCAAGTTCATCGAGTCCGACCTCCGGATCGGGCTCGGCGAGACCGATGAGGCGCAGAGCGGCTTCGAGAACGCGGCGCGCGTCAATCGGCAGCTCCTGCTCGAGCGGTTCGGAGTGATCATCACCCGCCATCTCGCGCACGCGCCGACACCGTTGCGTCGCAGCGTGCTGGAGAGGCTGGAACAGGAGTTCCCGCTCGAGTTCATGGCGACCGCGGCAAGCCCGTTCCGCAGCAGGACAGACATCTCGGTGACCAACTCGCTGTACCACTACTACGCGTTACTGACCGGCTCGGCGGTCGTGCAGAACCGTGCCAAGGTCACCTACCTCAACACGAACCTGGGCGATGACCTCGACGCGATGGACGAGTTGCTGAAGAAGCGATCGCAGCACTTCATCTGCCTGAACGACGGAGGAGACGGCGAGGTGGATCCGGAGGAACGGACCCGGCGGATCACCGATTTCCTCGAGCGCTACTTCCCCCTGCCCGCCCCCTGGGAAGTCGAAACCCCCGCAATCGCAATGATCCCGGGATCCTGAAACCGGTCCGGTACCGGGCGGTCGTCAGGCTCCCACGCGTTCGATCGGCCGGGTACGGGTGTCGCCGCGCACGGACGGCCCCGCGAGGTCGATGCCAAGAGCGATCAGACGGCGAGCACTCTCCTCGGCATCCACGTACTCGAGGGCTTCGGTCCGCTCGAGTGGAACGACCGAGTGCAGCACCGTCGTCGGATAGACGTGGACGAGATTGAAAGATCGGCCGCCGTCGCGGGGTCGGGTTCCCCCCTGCGGGACCAGGAGATCTTGCGTGTAGCAGGATGCCGAGGCGACAGAGACCGGGATGCCCGCGAACGTCGCGGTCGACGAGTAGTGGAGGTGCCCGGCAAGGATCGCGCGCACGTCGCTGCCCATGAGCACCTGGGCGAGCCGGGACTGGTCACGCAACTCGACCGAGACAGCAAGATCGAGCACACTCGGAATCGGCGGATGGTGCATCGCGAGGATAGTGCCGTCCAGTGCAGGGCGCCCCAGTTCGTCGGCGAGCCAGGCGAGCTGACTGTCGTCCAGCTCACCGTGGTGCTCGCCGGGAACGCTCGTGTCGAGCATGATGATGCGGAGCCCGTTCAGCCACATCACCTGATCGACAGGACCCTCGTCGCGCGTCCCACCCAGGAGCTGCGAGCGGAACGCGGCCCGATCGTCGTGGTTCCCCATGCCCCACACGATCCGGGCCCCCATCCGCTCGGCGACCGGCTCCGCGAGCGCGGCAAGTTCGGCGTAGGCGGCGGCCTCACCGCGGTCGGCGAGGTCCCCCGTGAAGATGATCGCCTCGGGACGTCGCCCGGTGAGCTCGAGCGCCTCGAGCATCTCGCGGAGCTGCGCGGCGCTATCGACACGGTCGTATAAGCGACCCGCGCCCGTCAGGAAGTGAGTGTCGCTGATGTGAACGAGGACGTGATCTGGCCTTGGAAATTCGGCCTGCCGCCGGGACATGTTTCCAATGCAATCAGATCCAGCCGTAAGTACGCGGAGACATCCCGAGAACAGACTGTGAAATTGTGGTGCGGGGCGAAGTGCTGCCTGCCGCGACTCACAACACAATGGACGACATCATTGACGAGCTGACGGACCGCGGACTGGTAACACGCTCAACCGGACGCCACCCATCCGGACCACTCTCGACATCCAAGCTGTCTCGTCTTCTTCGAGATAAGTACTACCTGGGCTTAGTCGGGTCTGCCCAGACTTTGGTTGACACTGTGACGTGCCCCATGGTTTGGTTACCCAATTCAGTGTGAAGATCTGGCCCTCTTTTGAGGGGCTAGAGGTTGAGTGCGAAGGAGGCTCCCGTCATCAGGCGCAGCTCGTCGACCGATTCGCCCGGAGCGATCGCCCGGAGCACGAGCCCTCGGCCTGTCACATCAAAAACTGCGCGGTCACTGATGATGCGATCCACGACGCCGACTCCCGTCAGTGGCAAATCGCATTCGGCGACGATCTTTGGAGTGCCATCTTTCGCCACGTGATCGGTGATGACGATCACGTGAGGAGTTCCCGCAACGAGATCCATCGCTCCGCCCATGCCTTTGACCAGTTTGCCGGGAATCGTCCAGTTCGCCAGATCGCCGTGCTGCGACACCTGCAGGGCGCCCAGGATTGCGGTGGCGACGTGGCCGCCGCGGATCATCCCGAACGAGGTCGCCGAGTCGAACACCGAAGCGCCGGGCAGCAGCGTCACCGTCTGTTTGCCGGCGTTGATCAGATCGGCGTCCTCGTCGCCCTCGAATGGGAACGGACCCATCCCGAGGATGCCGTTCTCACTCTGGAGCGTCACCATGACCCCGGTCGGCAAGTGGTTGGCGACCAGAGTCGGGATACCGATCCCCAGATTGACGTAGTCACCGTCACGCAGTTCCCGGGCGGCGATCGCCGCCATCTCGTCGCGGGTCCACATCTCAGACCACGGTCCTCGTCCGTGACCGCACGGTCCGCTGCTCGATGTTCTTCGTCGAGTCCTCGACCCGAACGAGCCGCTGCACGAAGATTCCCGGAGTGTGAATGTCGTCCGGGTCGAGGTATCCGTCGATAATCTCCTCCGCCTCCACGATCGTGAGCCGGCCCGCTGTCGCGACGAGGGGATTGAAGTTGCGCGCGGTGAGTCGGTATCGGAGGTTGCCCGCGGCGTCCGCCTGATGCGCTCGGACCAGCGAGACGTCGGCGACGATGCCTCTCTCCAGGATCGCGCGAACGCCGTCGAAAGTCTGCTCCTCCTTTCCCTCGGCGATCGGCGTCCCCACACCGGTCGGCGTGTAAAACGCGGGAATCCCGGCACCGCCTGCCCGCAGCCGCTCGGCGAGCGTTCCCTGCGGCACGAACTCGACCTCGAGCGCGCCGGAGAGGTACTGCTCGGCGAACAGTTTGTTTTCACCGACATAGCTGGCGAGGACCTTGCGGACCTGACCGCGCTCGAGCAGCAGTCCGAGGCCGAGACCGTCGACGCCCATGTTGTTGCTGACGATCGTCAAGTTGTGCACGTCGGTGTCGCGCAGTGCGGCGATCAGGTTGCCGGGAATGCCGCTCAGCCCGAACCCGCCCACCGCGACGGTCATCCCATCCGCGACGGCGCCGGCGATGGCCGCGGCAGCACTCACCATGATCCTCGGGGGCATCCGACTCCTCCTAGCTCGTCGGCGGCAGGGCCGCCATCATGTCGTTGAAGCGCGCGGTCGCGCCGATCTCATCGGGGCGGAGCGCATCCCGGCGCACTCGAGCGCGTTCGACGTAGGCCTCGAGATGCCCGCCAGCCAGGGCCTCGATCGTCTCGGCGATATAGACCTCGAGCGGCATCGCTCGGGGATCGACGAGGTTGACGTCCATCAGACCGGTTCGCGTGTACGGAGGGGCGACCTCGATCACCTCGACACCGGTGCCTTGGAGGCGGTATCGCAGCGACAGCGTGTAGGAGTGGATCGCCGCCTTGGTGGCGGAGTACTGCGACGACGTCGCGAGCGGCGCGTAGCCGAGCATCGACGTCACGTTGACCAGCGACGCGGCAGGGAGTGTCTGCAGGTGAGGCAGGAACGCCGAGATCATCCGGATCGGCCCCAACAGGTTCGTCTCGACGATCCCGACGAGTCGCTCGTCGTCGACGGGCAGCGACGGATCGTCGGCGAACATGATGCCGGCGTTGTTGATGAGCACATCGAGATCCGGATGCCGAAACAGCACCTCATCGCGCAGTCGCAGGATGCTCTGCGGGTCGGTGAGGTCGAGGGGATGCCACTCCATTCCCGGATGCGCAGCCGCCGCTTCGGCGAGCGCGTCCTCGCGGCGACCCGCGATAATCACCGTGTTGGTGCGCGTGTGAAGCTCTCGCGCCAGCGCCTGCCCGATTCCGGACGCCCCGCCCGTGATGAGGATCGTTCGTCCCGTCAGCCTCATCGCCGCGCCCCCTGATAAGCGGCCCATTCCCGCCGGACGAACGCCTCAAAGCTGGTCGGATCCCGACCGAGCAGCCACGTGAGGACGTTCGAGTTCCCGAGGAAGTCGTGCGCGCTGTATCGGGCCGAGATCGAACGGAGCACCGCCAACTGGTGGGGCGCTTCGGCGGGGTCCCGATCGCCGAGCCAGGCCGTGGCGTACTCGTCCGCCGAGATCTCACGGACGGCGATCGGTCGCCCGAGCCCACCCGCGATGGCCTCCCGGAGTTCGTGCGCCGTGTAGCGTCCAGCGCCGACCAGCTCATAGGTAGCGGCGAAGTGGCGGGCTCCGTCGCGCAGAACCATGGCCGCGACATCCGTCACATCGTCGAGGTCGACAAGCGACTGACGGCGATCGAGGGCCCACGACAACTCGAAGACGTCGCGTTCGAACGCCGGTCGCAGCTTGAGCGGCAGCATGTAGTTCGAGGGTTGCAAGATCGTGAACTCGAGGTCGGATGCGAGAAGGTGCTCTTCGATATCGCGCTTGATCTCGTGCTGCACGAGGTCGGTGACGATCGCGTGGAGTACCGAACTGAGTACGAAGTGCTCCACCCCCGCCGCGCGTGCGGCGTCGATGATCCCGAACCCGATTGCCCGCTCCTGCGGATGCAGGGTAGGACCGACGTGGTAGATCGCGCGGACTCCGTCGACGGCGGACTCGCGGACGACAGCATCGGCGAGATCTCCCACGATCACCTCCTCGACACCCAGAGCGCGCAGGACGGTCGCGGAACTCTCCGACTGCACGATCGCCCGGAGGGGCTCGCCGGATGCCACCAGCTTCGGAACCAGGAGCCTTCCCTGATTCCCGTTGGCGGCCGTGACGAGGATCACGACGGAGCGCCCGCGACGAATCGCTGCGTGATCCGCCCGATGCCCTCGATCTCGGTGACGAGCGTCTCCCCCTCGACGAGGAAGCGCTTTGGATCCCGTCCTGCCCCGACCCCGGGAGGCGTCCCGGTGAAGATGAGATCGCCCGGCAGCAGTTCGACGATCTCGGAGAGGCGAGCGATCAGCTCGTCGACCGAGAATACGAGCTGATCGGTGTTGCCCTCCTGCATCACGGATTCCGTGCCGTCGACGGCGACGATCGTCGCCGAGATCCCGAGCGCATCGGCATGGGTCAGCTCGTCGAGCGTCACGATGCACGGCCCGATCGGGGCGAAGTTCTCGAAGGATTTGCCGACGCTGAACTGCGGAGGCTGATCCTGCCACTGGACCGTGCGCTCCGACAGATCCTGCCCGACGGTGTACCCGGCAATGTGCGATCGTGCCTCGGCGACCGGGATGCGACGCCCACCCGTCGCGATGACAACGACAAGCTCGGCCTCCCAGTCGACCGTCTCGCCGGGCAGCCGCACCTCGACATCAGGGCCGGCGACGGAGGAACTGAACTTCGTGAACACGACCGGCTTCTCGGGGAGCGGCAGGCCGGATTCGGCAGCGTGGTCGGCGTAGTTCAGCCCGATGCCGAAGACCTGGCGGGGCCGGGGGGACGGCGCGTCCAGGATCGCGTCGGAGAGCGCGGTGGCATCGGGGTGACCGGCGACATCGACGGTGGTCGCCCAGTCGCCGAGCTCCGTCCAGCGGCCGAAGACGGCCATCGGGTCGGCCGAAAAGGCTCCACCGCTCGTGCTCTCAACATCCAGGATGTGGTCGCCGTCGACCAGCGCCAGTCGGCCGGAATTGTTCGCAATACGCATGGAGTCGTCTTTCAGGGGGTGGGTGATGCAGCAGGGGAATGGCGGAGGAATCCGCGGAGGGCGGCCTCGAGAACGGCGTCAGGATCACTCGATACCTGACCGACCCACGCGACGTGTTGATCGGGTCGAACCAGCACGAGCTGATTGTTACCGGCCAATCCGAAGCCTCCCTCGGCGGGGTCGACGAACGTGATCTGGATCCGTCGGCGAAAGGCGGCCGCGGTCCACACCTCGTTCGGCGGGCCGAGCAGCGTGAACTCGGGACCGAGAATGTCGTACAGCGACATCCCCTCGGCATTTCGCGTGTGCGGCAGACGGTTCCCCGCGGCCAAAATCGGTCGGTAGACGTCGCTCGACGGCGCCTGAGCGACCGCGTCGGCCCCGTACCCGTAGCCGAGAACCAGACCGAGGCTGAAGAACTCGACGCGCTTCGCGTTCTCAATCGGGCCGGCCGCCGCGGCGCGTGCCTGCTCGCCGGCCTCACCCCCCGCCATGAGCTCGGCAGAGGTGAGGTCGACCGACAGCGCCCGCATGTTCGTGGCCGCCAGTTCGATCGTCTGCTGAGCAATCGGCATCCGCTCGTCCTCGTAGCTGTCGAGGAGCTCGACCGGCGCCCACCCGTTGAGGACGGCGGCCAGCTTCCAGGAGAGGTTGACCGCGTCACCGACGCCGGTGTTGAAGCCGTGCCCACCCCACGGCGGGTTCTGATGAGCCGCGTCACCGACCAAATATGTGGAACCCGATCCGTACGAGTCGGTCAGCAGCATCCTGGCCTGCCACGGGTCGGTGGCCAGGATCTCGACATCGATGTCCGCGCCAGCAAGTCCGCGCACGAGCGCGGCCGCCTCCTCATCGTCGGCGATCGTCTCAACGCCTGTCGCGATCGCCCACCACGTCCCCTCCAGCGAGAGCGGCCCGATCACCCCGGGAAACTCCGGGTTCAGCACCCAGTGGTGCACCGCTCGTCGCTCCGGCAGCAAGCCGGCCAACTGCGTCGAGCGGAAGGTGATGTTGACGTTTGGCCGGCCGGCGGCGACCCCGACGTAGTGGGCGCCGAGAGCAGCGCGGACCACGCTGCGCGAGCCGTCGGCGCCGACGAGATAGTCGCAGGTGACGACGGACAGCACACCGTTGGCGTCCTCGATCCGCACGCGTGGCCGTTCCCCCTCCAGATCGACGTCGATCACACGAGATCCGTATGCGGTGCTGACCGACGGGAGGTCGGCAAGCAGCGCACGCAGCGCTTCCTCGACGATCGGCTGGGTGACCTGCTGCGCACCCTCCGCTGTCAGGCCCGAATCGAGCAGCTCGAGTCCGAGCACGCCCGTCAGTCGGGTGATCTCATGCCCCGTCGCGGTCGTGCAGAATCTCACCTCGTCTGACCATTCAGCCGGAATCGGGGCGCGCCGCCGGATCTCTGCTGCCGCGCCGGTGCGACGGAAGAGCTCCATGGTTCGAGCCGACGTGGTCTTCGCCCGCGGACGGGAGTGCTCGACGTCGACACGGGGTTCGACCAGGAGAGAGCCGATTCCGTGGAACGCGAGCTCCAGCGACATCGTCAGCCCGACGGGTCCGCCTCCGACGATCACGACCGGGACGTGCTGACCGGCAGTCGGCGACGTGATCACCACACCTCGGGCAGGAAGATGTCCTCGGGGATCACCGCGGGCAGGTACTCACCCGCCCGCGTGCGCTCGTGGATCTCCTGGAAGCCCAGCCCCGACTCGCGCGCGACGACCAGCTTCTCGGGGTCGAACCAGGTGCCGATCGGGTTCTCGGCGAACTCCTTCGCGTTCGCGATCCATTCGCTCGAGTCGGCCCAGTCGCCGAAGCCGTCGACCTGGATCTCGACGCCGTTGCCGTCCGGGTCCTGGTAGTAGACCGACATCGTGATGCCGTGGTCGAGCTGGAGGAACGGGAGGATGCCGTGATTGCGCAGCCGGATGTAGTTGTTCATCCACATGTCGAAGGTGCTGAACTCGAAAGCGGTGTGATGGATGCCGGTCTCATGGCCCTTGTCCGTCGGGTGCTTGAGCCCGGGAGGGGAGAGGAATGCAATGCGGTGGTTGGCCTCGTCGTTGGTGAGCCAGGAGGCCCCCTCGCTCTGGAACACGGGACGCAGCCCGCAGACGAGCCCGTACCAGGCCACCATCTGATCCATCCGAAGCGTGGTGAAGGTGGTGTGGTGCAGCTTGGGGGGGTTGACCGGGCGGTCAGTCATCGCGTTGTCGGGCATTTCTTCTCTCCTTTGAGATGAGTGATGGATGGCGCAGGGATTCAGTTTGTCGGATCGACCAGATCGAGGGCAGCCGCAATCTGAGCGTCCGGGCCGATGCCGTGCAGACGGTACAGCTCTTGGAGCGTGCCGGTCTGGCCGAACTCGGTGACCCCGAGGTTCACGCTCCGCACGCCTCGAATCGCGGCGAGGAACGCGAGGGTGTGCGGATGCCCGTCAAGGACGGTGACCATCGGAACGGCCCGTTCGCCGGAGAACACCTGGTCGAGAATCGCCGCGTCGCCGTCGCCGTGCCCGCTCCGCGCCCGGACCGCCCGATACAGGCGATCGGCGCTGGTGACGCAGATCACATCCGCGGCGACACCCGACTCCTCGAGGCGGTCCGCGGCGGCGAGCACCTCGGGCATGAGCGCGCCCATGCCCACGAGCATGACGTCGGGGTGCACCGCTCGGCGCAATGCATATGCGCCCGCTACGACCTGGCGGCGACGACGTTCGCGCGCCGCGGGATCCGGCGGGACGGCGGCCAGATTCTGGTCGATCACGCGCGAGCTGAGACGCAGGTAGCTCGACGATCCGTCCGGTCGGCCGAGGCGCGACAGGGCATCGAGCATGCACCACTCGAAGTCCTGAGCGAACGCCGGTTCGAACGAGACGACGCCCGGCTGCTCGATGCCGATCGAGGGGCTGATGATCGACTGGTGCGCTCCCCCCTCGGCGGCGAGCGTCACCCCGGACGGGGTCCCGATCAGGATCGACTGCCCGCCGCTGTAGACCCCGAACGACCAGGGCTCGAGCGCCCGCGTGACGAAGGGGTCGTAGAGAGTGCCGATGGGCAGGAGCGGCTCACCCCATCTGCTCCAGGTGGCGCCCAGCTCCCCGAGCAGGCTGACCAGGTTGACCTCGGCGATGCCGAGTTCGATGTGCTGGCCGGATGGGCGTTCGTTCCAATGCAGGATCGTCTCCGCGTCATCCGCGAACCAGTCCCGCTTCTCGCTCGGCGACCACACCCCCGCACGGTTCACCCACCCGCCGAGGTTGGTGCTGGAAGCGACATCCGGAGCGACCGTGACGACCCGACGGGCGACATCGGGGGCGACGCGGACGAGGTCGAGCAGCAACCGCCCGAGGCCCTGCTGCGTCGAGCTGTGCCCGGTGATCGCGCGATCGAAGTCGGCGGGCACAGGCACGGGGTGCGACGTGGGAACCGGTGGGCGGCGCAGGAGCTCGGCGACCTCGGAGCAGAGCTCCGCCTCCAGGGAATCGTCCGCGAAACCCCGCCACGGATCGTCGACGCTCTCGCCGAGCTCGGCGGCGACCTGGGCCAGCTGAGCCGGCTTCAGCAGGTTGGAGTGATTTTGCGGATGGCCCGCGCTCGGGAGCCCGTGTCCCTTGATCGTGTACGCAAAGATCACGGTCGGCCGGGTGTCGTCGATCTCTTCGAAGGACTGGATGATGCTCGAAAGGTCATGGCCACCCAGCCCGCGGATGACGCGCATGGCCTGGTCGTCGTCGAGCCCCTCCAGCAAACCCGCAATGCTGCGCGCTCCGTCGCCGACACCGGGGAGCCGCTCGCGCAACTCGGCGGCCGAGCAGCGCAGCAGACGCTGATACTCGGGGTTCGACATCCCGTCGATGCGGTCCTTCAGGCGTTCGCCACCGGGTTTCGCGAACAACTCTGTCAGCAGGCTGCCGTACTTGAGGGTGACGACCTGCCATCCGGCAGCGGCGAACATGGCCTGGAGCCGGGTCGCCGAGATGTTGGGAACGACCCTGTCCAACGATTGCCTGTTGAAGTCGACGATCCACACGAGCTCGCCGAGGTCGGCGACCATCGGGTCGAGCACCGCTTCCCAGACGGCGCCCTCGTCGAGCTCGGCGTCCCCCACCAGGCTGAACTGTCGGCCCGCACTTCGCGGCGTGCCAACTGTGTCGGCGGCATAGCGACGCGCGATCCCGCCCCAGATCGGTGCCGTGGCTCCGATGCCGACGGAACCCGTGGAGTAGTCGACGGTGTCGGGATCCTTCGAGCGACTCGGGTAGCTCTGGAGCCCGTGGAAGGCGCGGAGTGTGCCGAGCTCGGCCGGCGAAAGTTCGCCCAGCAGATAGTTGATGGCGTGCAGGACCGGTGACGCGTGGGGTTTCACCGAGACGCGGTCCTCCGGGGTCAGCGTCGTGAACCAGAGGGCGGTCATGATTGTGGACAGCGATGCGCTGGATGCCTGGTGCCCCCCGATCTTGATTCCATCGGGGTCTCTGCGCGCTGGCGCATTGGCGGCGTCGATGATCGCCGTGGACAACCAGAGGACCTTGCGCTCGATGGATCGGAGCACGTCGAGATCGACGTCGGACGCTGCCCGTCGTTCCGCTGTCTCCATCGAATGCTCCCTCGTCGCAGCAAGATATATCTTATAGCGTAGCTCGCGCAACCCGGATGGGAATGGCGGGCTCCGCCGCCCATGGCACGATGTGACCAGAACAGTCGAGGAGATCACATGACGCTGCAGGGACAGGTGCGTTCCGTCGCATCAGCCAACGCGTCCGCGGTCGACCTCGTGACCGCGGAGATCCGTCGGGCCGTCCTGACCGGCACCCTCGCCGCCGGAGAGCAGTTCTCGATCCGCGACCTCGCCACGCAGCTCGGCGTGAGCCACATCCCCATCCGCGAGGCGCTCCGTCGGCTCGAATCGCAGGGGTTGATCATCCTGAAGCAAGCGCGCAGTGCCAGCGTCGCCCCCCTGAGCATGGCCGACCTGCACGCGATCTACCGGCTTCGCTACGAGGTCGAGCTGCCCCTGGCCGGCGCGTCGGCCGGGCGACGCGATCCCCACCAGATCGCGCGGTTGGACGCCCTGCTCGAGTCGAGTCGCGACCACGATCCCGAGATCGCCTGGCAGGCGCACTACGACTTCCACGAAGCGCTCGTCCACCCCGCGGCGAACGATTGGGACGACCGCGTCCTCCACACCCTGTGGGTCGCGGCCGAGAGGTACACGCATTTGGTCTTCGATCCGACCCAGATCACCGACACCGAACGCGCGCGTCGGTACGAGACCCATCGCGTCCTCCGCGATGCCGCCCTCGTGGCCGATCCGGAGGCCATGGCCGAGGCGCTCCGCCTGCACCTCGTCATTAACGAGGACCGCATCCGTGCTCACATCGCGCCACTCGAAGACGCCTGATCTCGGATCGGAATCGCTCTTGCGCGCGGCGTCATCGGGCCATACCATGCAGGATATATCGTAGCGAGTAGCGAGGAGGCTGACGTGAACCACTGTCTCCCGTGCGATCTGGAAGGCGTCGAGCCCGCCCGGATCGTCCACCGTGACGATGTCTGGTCGTGCGAGATCGCGGACGGCTACGACGTTCCGGGGTGGTTCGTCCTGCGCCTCCGGCGTCACGCCGAGGGATGGTCAGGGCCCACGGTCGAGGAGCTCGCCGAGTTCGGGCCCGTCTCGCAGCGTCTCTCCGCGGCCATCCAGTCGGCGATGGGTGCCACCGGCATCTACTTCATGAGCTTCGGCGAGAACCACCCGCACTTCCATTTCCTGGTGGTCGCGCGCGACGCGGACCTTCCGGCGGTGTCTCGCGGCGCCGCCATCCTGGCCCGCCGCGCGCACGGCCGGGACCTCGACGCCTCGCTCGCCGTCGGCGAGCGCGTTCGCTCGGCGCTGGCCGCGGCATCCATCTGAGAAACGAACCCCGCAGGACCCCGCAGTTCCCACCCACCCCGAAAGGACAATGATGTCCACACCGTTCACCCACACCGTCGGCGGCTCCGGCTCCGCTGCTGGCTTCACCTTCACCGGACGCACCAACATCGGCGGTGACGTCGCTCCCCGTTCCGGTGAGCCGCTGATCATCGCGCTCCACGGCGGAACCTACTCCTCGGAATACTTCGACATCCCCGGCCACTCGTTGCTCGACAACGCAACGACGCAGGGCATCCCGGTGATCGCCCTCGATCGGCCGAACTACATCGGTTCCAGCCCCCTGACGTCGGAAGGGTCGATCATCGTCGACAACGCCGAGGTGCTCGGAAATGCGATCGGGTCGATTTGGGACGAGCACGGCGGGGATGCCGCAGGCGTCGTGCTCGTCGCGCACTCGATCGGCGGGGCGATCGCCACGATCATCGCCGCGACACCGCAGTCCTGGCCCGTGCTCGGTCTCGCGACATCCGGATGCCTGGTGCGGGTCCCGCCGGAGTCGGCGGGCGCATGGGCATCGCTGCCGCCCATTCCGATGATCGACCTACCAGTGCCGCTCAAAGATCAGCTGATGTTCGGACCGCCGGAGACGTACGACGGGGCCATGCCGGCAGCCAGCTACCCGTCGAACACCTCGGTGCCGAAGGCGGAGCTGCTCGACATCACCGGAGCCTGGCTCGAGCGCCGTGCCGAGACGACCGGGAAGGTGGCCGTCCCCGTGCACCACCGGCAGGCCGAGTTCGACCACCTCTGGGTGACCGACCAGAGCGAGGTCGACGAGTATCGCGCCGGATTCACGTCCGCGCCGTCGGTCGACATCGAACTGCAGCTGGGCGCCGGGCACTGCATCGACTTCCACCTGCCGAGCGACGAGTTCCAGAACGCGCAACTCGCCTTCGCCCGCACGTCCGCCGCAGCGAAAGTCTGAACGCGATGACGTCGAGCGTGCTGCGCGATGTCCACGTGTTCCGGGACGGCCTATTCGGTGATCCCGAGGATGTGGTGATCGAGGGGGCCGTTATCGGGACGGACGCCGCTGGTGCACTCGACGTCGAGGTGGGTGGCTGGTTGATCCCCGGCCTGATCGACACCCACGTGCATGTCATCGGAGCCGACACGCTCGCCACGTTCGCCGCCTTCGGCGTGACCACCGTGCTCGACATGGCGAATCCGATCTCGCTCACCACACCCCTGCGCGGGCTGCCGGGTGTCGCGGACCTGCGCGCGGTCGGCGTCGCCGCCACCCATCCGGCCAGCATGCACGCCCAGCGGATGAAGGCGGGGCCGATCGTGCTCGTGGCCGAGCCCGGCGACGCGGATGCCTGGGTCGCCGCGCGCGTGGACGAGGGCGCCGACTACATCAAGATCGTCATCGACCTCCCCGGCTTCGAGCAGCAGACGGTGGATGCGTTGGTCGTCGCGGCCCACACGTTCGGTAAGAAAGTGGTGGCCCACGCGTCCCGGTACGACGCCGTCGTCATGGCTCAGCGGGCGGGAGTGGACATCCTCACCCATGCGTCGCTCGACCGCGCGATCGGAGAGGAGCAGGCGGTCGAACTCGTCGCCGCGGGCACCGTCATCGTGCCGACGCTGACGATGATGCTGGGTCTCGTCGAGGGCATGAAGGCCGCGGGCGTCCCCGGGCCGGTCTACGAACCGGCCCGGGCATCCGTCGCCGCGCTCCATGCCGCGGGGATGCCGATCATCGCCGGGACCGACGCCAACGCGGTCCCCTTCTCGCCGTCGTCACCGGCGTTCGGCGCGAGCCTTCATCAGGAACTCGAGCTGCTCGTCGACGCGGGCCTGACGCCGGCGGACGCGTTGAGCGCCGCGACCTCGGTCGCCTCCGACCACTTCGATCTCGACGACCGCGGCCGGATCGCGCCCGGCCTGCGGGCCGATCTCGTTCTGCTGGGCGCCGACCCGACCGCCGACATCGCGGCCACCCGCCTGATCCGCGGAGTCTGGGTCGCCGGAATCCGGATCTGAGAGCGAACAGGCACGCGGCCGTCGTCACCGACTTCAGCAAACAACCCGTGTAAGCCGGATTCACCGAACCGGCACCTGCGGATGGCGAAGCGATCGCGGCGTTGCTATAACGTGCCGTGGCGATGGCTCCACGAGTCACCCAGGGACCACCCGGGCGTCCCTAAGTACGAGTTTTTCCTGGGGTCCTCCGCTGTCGCGAAAGCGCCCGCGACAGGATTCGAGCACCTCCCTCTGAGCGATGGAATACCGTCCGCGACCGAATCGAAGCCTATGTCCCGGTATCCAGATGGTCTCGTGTGGCCGCCGGAAGGCTGATGAGGCTGATGATCCGGCGGGATCGCCCTTTCTTCGGCATGGCGGCCTGTTGCTGCTCTACGACGCGCTGCACTTCGGCGACCAGATTCTCTGCCTCCACGTCCGTGGCCCAGAGAGCCGTTTGACGGTAGGTCACCTTGTCGGCTCTGGGATCCGCGTTGACATTCCCATCCAAGTAGCGATCGAAATCAGCCAGCAGACCTGCGACGAAAGCAGCGAAGAGGTGACGGTGATCTTCGATGCTCATCGCGGCGATGGCTTCCGGGTCTAACTCTGTCGCGCTCTGGACAAGCTGATAGGTGCGTTCGACAGCTCCCCTGGTTCGGCGTTCGCTCACAATATCGAGGACCCCCGCCTCAACGAGGATGGCCACTTGGCGATAGGTGGTAGCCGCCGAGACGTCGGGAATGCGTGCTGTCAACTGTGACGTGGTCAGTGGATAACCGTCCAGAAGTGACTGGATAATTCGTAGGCGGACCGGGTGCAAAAGAACTTCGGTAGAGACCACGGCCCCAGTGTCGCATATCTGCTACCATTCTCAATTGTGCGAATGAA
Source organism: Microbacteriaceae bacterium (assembly GCA_025352325.1). Classification (GTDB taxonomy): domain Bacteria; phylum Actinomycetota; class Actinomycetes; order Actinomycetales; family Microbacteriaceae; genus Lysinimonas. The sequence goes on from JANXTR010000053.1 coordinate 65,235, forward strand.
GATCAATGCCGCGCAGGCGCTGCCCACAACAGACGGTGCCACCCCTCACGCGATCGAGCACGAAGTGGGTCTAGCGAATGGCTCTGGGTTGATATTGCGAGGCACCCTGGTCGTTCCCGCTGGGCCCGGCCCGTGGGCCGCGGTCCTGATTATCCCGGGATCCGGACCCCTCGATCGTGACTCAAACATCGGCTCGCTGCGCATGAATATTGGCACGATGGCGGCCGCATTAGCCCAACGTGGTATCGCATCGCTCCGCTACGACCGCCGCGGAATCGCCGCTTCTGACGGCAATTGGCTCGCGACCGGCTTCTTCGACAACCGAGACGATGCTCTCGCGGCGCTGCACTATTTGCGCCTACGCCCAGAGGTTCATGGTGATGCGCTGGGGGTTGTCGGGCATAGCGAGGGCGGCCTTCACGCGCTCTGGCTCGCGGGTCACGCGAACATTAACGCCGCGGTGCTACTCGCAACGCCGGCGCGGTCCGGGCGTGATGCTCTGCAATGGCAGGAGACACGCATTCGCAGCACGTTACCCACGATCGCCAGGCCAGTATCCGCATTGATGCGCGCCATAGCGTCCAGAACCTTGGCACGCGTAGAAGCCTCCACAGGTGACACTGCGCGCATTTATGGGCGCCGCATGAATGTGCGCTGGTATCGGGAGCTCCTGAACTACGACCCGCTCGAAGACTTAGCGATGATCTCCGCACCTGTGCTGGCGATTACTGGAGATAAGGACCTGCAAGTATCGCCGGGCGATCTCGAGATCTTCGCCCGACTGATCCCGACTCACACTGAGACCGATGCGGTGACGGATTTGACGCATCTGCTTCGCCGGGACGCACAGAGACCCCGGCTCCGTTCGTATCGCCGGCTCCTGAAACAACCGATGGATCACGACCTGGTCGAGAACGTCGCGATTTGGTTGCGGTCTCAACTGTCGACGGCCGTCGACTGAGACTGGTCGCCGCGGGCTGACGCTGATGTGTATGCGGACTCCCGCCATCCCCGCAAGTTCTCCACGGAAGACCGCGAAAGCTCAGACTCGAAAACGTCGACGGCCGACCGTGAGTGGATGTGGTCACTCACCACGATCGCGACGAACCCCTCTCAAGGGTTGCCGAAGCTGATCGTCGGCACGAGCCTCAACGCTCCCAACCGGGAGATCGCGGAGGAAACACGACGACCGCGGCTACCTGCAACTCGGAGTCGACAAGTACCAGAGCAAACTCAGCGATCTGAACATCAAACCTCTCCGTCCCTCGGCAGATGGCGGCTATAGCCATGCCAGCAACGTTCCAAGGCAGCTATCTTGACGCCTGCCCATCTCTGATCAAGTGGTGTCGGTGATCGCGTCGCGGAGAGTGACGTAGGTCAGGTCGGGGAGGGCAAGGTAGTCGGACTCGGAGCGGTAATCGGTCATGTGGGTGTCCTTTCGTGACACCTCACCTGTGCGCGGCACACCATCGATCCGTGCGATTCAGTCGCTGACGCCCCGAAACGGGGCAGGGCCTCGAGAACTGAGGATCGCTATGGAGGCTGCTGCCCGTTGCGTGAGTCGGGTTTGCTGGACGAGTTGTTCGCTTAGATCGACGCCGGCACCGTGCAACCCGAGACGGGCTGACTTTCGTGGCGTGGGCTACCCGGCCTTCAGCTCGACTGAACCGGTAACTGCAGGTACGACGCGTGCTCGCCTCCAGTGTGGATGACGTGCTGCCCGCTGTTCGCACCGACGTACTCCTCGATCCCCGGCATCAGGGTCCCGAGCAGGTTCCGCGAGCTGACGATGAATCGCAACTGCTCCCCGGGATGGAAGGCGAGTCCGATCGGCACCAGGTCTATCTCGATCTCGACGATCTCCTCAGGCGAGAGCTTCTCGACGCGGTCGAAGCTGTGGGCCGGCACCTCGTCGGTCGACAACGCCTCGTCGAGATGACGGGCGGACACCCGCAGCCGTCCGTCTGCACCCTTGTACCGCAGGACGGTCGCGCCGTGATCAGTCAGGTCCTGCACCATCGCGCTGTGGTTGGGCGTCGTGAACTCAGCGAGCGGCGTTCCCCGGGCGTCGAGCTTTTGGATGAGCACGAACAAATCCATGTCATCGGAGCCCTTCGCCTCGACCCACAGACGAGCTTTCGGGTAGCCGACCAGCACGGTCTCCTGCTCGAACGTCACGATGAACGACACGGCGTCCGGGTTGGACGCCACGACGTACGCGGCCGGTACCTCGTCGGAGGGTGCCGCCGTGGTCAGCGCGCGTCGGCGCCCGTCGAGGTAGTACTTGGTCAGCGTGACATCACTGGGCGGGAACAACTCCGCGGGCAGATTCACCTGAGCCCCGCCCTCGAGGTCCAACACCGAGTAGCGGACCCGCGGCGTCGACTCCCAACCGTTCTCCTCGCCCTTGAGGTACCGGTCGAAGAATCGCGTCAGATCTTCGACGTTCTCATCGTCGTAGTAGTCGGGCCACTCTTGGGTGCTGTGGATCCGCAGCCATTTGTCTTCGGAGGCGATCCGTCGCCACGCCCGGAAGGTGCCCGCCGTGTGGAGGGTGTTCGAATAGCTGGCGACGACATAGGCCGGCACGGTGATCTTGTCGAACTCGGGCGTCTTGTTCTCCCAGAGCTCGTCGAAGAGCGGGTGTTCGGCGACCTCGGAGATGATGTCCTCCTTCTGACCCTTGCCAAAGAAGCTGCCGTCCTGCAGCTGACGGGCGAATCCGGTGTCGGGCATCCCGCCGCGCAGGACGAGATCGCGGTAGACGTCGCTGACGCCCTCCCAAGGGTTGATCGCAACGAGATGCGGGGGCTGCTCCGCGGCGGTGAACCACTGGGTTGCCGCGAGATACGATGTTCCGGTCATGGCGACCCTGCCGTTCGACCATTTCTGCTCGGCAAGCCACTCGATGATGTCGTAGCAGTCGCGGCCATCCTGGCGGTCCCACAGGACACTGTCGCCCTCGGAATCGACGACTCCGCGGATGTCGGGATTGCAGACCGCATACCCCTGCGCGCACCAATACGCGGGGTCCGGGCCCTCAAACTTCTCGAGGCCCGAGACGGCACTGTTGCTCAGACCCACGAGCCCGAAGATCCCCATGACGCTGACCGAGCTGCCCTGCCCCTTTCCGTAGGGGCTGTACGCCACGAGAGCCGGGACCTTCTCAGCTCCGGCCGGTCGGAACAGGTCGACGTAGATCGTGACGCCGTCGCGCAGCTGGATCGCGACATCCTTCTCGAACACGATGTCGACGGGGAGCGCCTTGAACTGCGGCGCAAGCTGATATCCGGCCTCCAGTCTCCGGGTCCCGGGCTCAAACGGGGTCAACAGTCCGGACCGAGGGGCCGGCAACGGACTGGACGGGACATAGATCTTCTGGTCGGTCATGAACTTCTCCTACTGAGCCTTGGTGGGCGCGAGTGCGTCGGGGACGGGGACGGGCGCGAAACGGTCGAGGGTGGTGATGCCGGCGACCAGGTGCGGCGCGATGCCCGCCATCAGTCGTCCGTAGTTCTCGGACAGCGCCTCGAGGTTCAGGGCACCGTGCAGCGTGATGATGCGCGCGTCGCGCCATGAACGCTGGATGGGCTCGAAATCCATGATCGCGGTCGCGCCTGAGTTCCTCTGGACGAGCTCGATGGCCTCCGCGCACCACTTCGCCGCGTAGGCGGTTTCCATCAGCACACGCGCGCTAAACCGCTGCATGTAGTCGGGGTCGGCCGGCGTGCCGGCGGCCGCGAGTTCACCGAGCCGATCGGTCTCAGCCGCGTTGGCCCGCATCATGAGCTGGGCCGACTGGATCTTGGAGTGAGCCTCCGCGAGCATCAGGTGCGTCAGCGGCGCTTCCAGCTGATTCGTGTAGGTCGTCCCGCGGATCGGTCTGCCGTTGGATCGCTCGAGGAATCGCGCGATGGCACCCTGGGCGATACCGACCGACATCCCGCCCATCATGCTGAACGACCAGCCGAGCGCCGGCGCCTTCCACAAAGATCCAGCCAAGCCACTCGCGATCGCACCGGAGGTGATCTTTCGGAAGTCGACGGCGCGATACTCCGGGACGAACAGCTCGTCGTCGTGGATGGCGACCGAGACGCTGCCGGTCCCGCGCATGCCCGCCACGTGCCAGTCATCCAAGAACGTCAACTGGTCGCGGGGAATCTGCGCAGCGACGAGGTACTTCTCGCCGTTCTCCTCCGCGATGCAGCCGAGGTTGGTGAACGGAGACCAGAGGGATGCGGTGGCGAAGGTCCACGGGCCGCCGGAGAGCATCCATCCTCCGTCGACACGCTTCGCGCGGCCGCGGCTCGCGGGGAAGTGGCTCGACCCGGCGACGCGTGGGCCGAGCCACTCCGGGCCGAAGACCTCCTCGAGCACCTGCGGTCCCATCCCCGCCGGGATCCAGTCGGTGGACGCGCCGGCCCACACCACCCAGCCCACGGAGCCGTCCCACTTCGACGCCTCGATGACGACCTCGAGCTGCTGCGCCGCCGTCAGCTCCAGTCCCCCATACTCGGCCGGGCTGGCGATGTCGAACGCACCCGTCGCGGCCAGGTCGGCGATCGTCTCCTCCGACAGGCGGCCTGCCTTCTCGGCCTCGGGCGCTCGCTCGCGAAGCGTCGGACCGAGTGCCCGGAGCTTCTCGAGGATCGTCGCCAATGTCGCAGCGGTGTCGCGTTCGGTGGTCACGGTCATCGGACCCTCGATTCGTTCGGCACGATCGGTAGTTGAATGTAGCTGGGATGGTTGGGCCCGGTGTAGATCGTGTTGGTCGCTCCCACGTGATAACTCTCGTCGTAGGCCCGCGACGGGATCCCGGCCGGCGAGTACGGCTGGATGTCGATCCGCAACCGGCTGCCCTTCCGGATCAGCGCGCTGCTCGGGTTGATGCCGACCTCGACGAACACGGGCTCGCCCGGTGTGAGCGGCTGGTGGTCGGTCTCGGCATGCGACTGCACGGGCCACTCGGGCCGGGTGCGGCTCTCGTCGAGCTTGCGATGCGACACCTTCAGCAGCCCGTGGCCCGTCGGATGGATGTTCGCTGGGTCGATCGGCGGAACCAGCGACTCGTAGCGGATCTCCCGGTCGTTCTCGTCGAGCACCCGGAGGGACACGTACACATCCATGTCGGTGTTGCTCGACGACACCCACAGGCCGGCCTTCATGTACCCCGCGAGGACCATGTCCTCCGCGACGGGTTCGCTGACGAACGAGACGCCGGTCGACCACCGGGGGGTTCCACCGACGTAGCCGGTCGGGGCCGGGATCGGGTGACCACGGTCGAGCTCGGCGCTGTAGCTCGCATCCGCCTCGACGCTCGGAACCTCGGTCTCCACGCGCCGGAAGTCGCTCCGGCGCGGGTCACCCGTCCAGCCGGAGGGCGTCGCGTCGAGGTACCAACGCGGGTAAGTGGTCCGCGCGATCGGCCAGTCTTGATCCTCAAGCACGTAGTGGGCGCCGTTGCCGGTGCGCACCTGCACGCGCACGGGCGCCGCATCCATCACACCGTTGTCGACGCCCTTGAGCCAGTAGTCGAAGAACGCCTGGTGCTCCGCGATAGTGGTGTTCTTGTAGCTGTGCGGGAACCACGCGTCGACGAGGTCGAACTTCTTCGCCTGCACTCCCGACGACTTGATGAACGTCTCACTGCTGCCCGCCTGGTGGATGACGACGCCGGTCTGCGGCCCAACGATCCACACCGGAGCCGTCGCCTTCTCGATCTCGGGTCGCATGAAGATGGACCCGCGCGGGCCGTACGCCTCCTGGTCGTCGAACGGCGTCGCCAGCATCCGCGCAAGCCAGTCAGTCTCGGGCCGCTCACCGTGGAAGTTGTGGCCGGCCATGGCCATGCGCCACCAAGTCCAGAATCCCTCGCCGTATAGGCCGCCGCCGTACAGCGCCTCGTTGTAGAGATCCGAGTCGGTTCCGAGGGCGATCATCGCCTTGAGATGCGGCGGGTTGAGGCTCGCCACCGTGTGCTGCGTTATCGCCAGGTACGACATCCCCCAGAGTCCGACGTTGCCGTTCGACCATTCCTGCGTGCCGGCCCACTCGATCGCGTCGTAGTAGTCCTCCGCCTGCTGCACGCTGAACGGCGCCTGCTGCCCCGGGCTGTTGCCGACGCCACGCGCGTCGACGCGGATGCAAACGTAGCCCGCGGGAACCCAGACCGAGGAGTCCACGCTCTCGTGGTTCTCGTACTGGAGACCGTCGGGGTTGCCGCTGAAGTAGCGGTCCTCCAGTTCCTCCTTCTTCCGGGCATCGTCCGGTCCGGCGATGATCCCGTGGTCGAAGCTCTTGCCGTAGAAACCCTGGTTCATGACGACGGGATGCTGCCGGTCGTCATCGGGCAGGAAGATGTCGGCGCAGACATACGAACCATCCCGGATCGGGATCTGCACATCCGTCAGCTTGACGATGCCCCGGATGTTGCGGCGCAGTTCATTGCGCGCGGCGGCCCCGTCGCGCAGCCGACGTGGGACGTTCGCGGTGAACACGCCAGGAGTCGCGTTGAGGTTCTCCAGCAGGCCGGTGACCGCGGCATCCGTCGCGAAGGTGATCGTCTGATCGGTGGAGAACGCCACCATGGCCGCAGTCCCGGGGCCTTTGTCGCTTGTCTCAGCCTCGAGATCCGTCGCGTCGGTGGCGGCCTGGTTGAAGTTGAAGACGATCGGGCCGATGACGTCGTGGACGGCGGGGGCTATCGTGACGCCGTTCTCGTAGTCGCCGTCGTCGTCGAGGGTCTGCACGAACCGCGCCAGGTTGGTCACCATCGGGTCGCGAAGCCGCTCGACCTTGCCGTCCGAGCGGTCGACCAGCTGAGCGAGGTTCACGCGCAGAGCGCCCTTCGTGCCCCCGAGCACGAGCCCGCCGACGAGGAACGTCACGGATTCCCCGGCACGGTACTGGAACCGACCATGGTCATCGGTCAGACCTGCGAGGGTCGGCGTCTGGTAGCGGAGTCCTCGGATGGGTCCAGCGAACACGCCGCTGAGGATACCGGCATCGACGACATCGTTGTCGGTCATGCACTCTCTCTTTCATTCGGGCGGGGGACGACCACGTGCTTCGCGTGCGGCGATGTCGCCTGCGCGCTCCACGCGGTCGGGAGGTCTTCGAGAGGAAGCGTGGTGACGGGAACGCGGATGCGACCAGCGGCCAGCTCGCCCCAGAGCCACTCAAGCGCCGTTCGCTTGTCGCTCAGGAGGGTGTGCAGCCCGGCGAAGCCGGAGACGGTGATCTGCTTGCCGCGGAGCAGCCCGGCGGCGATCGTTGCGGTCGGACCAGCCGAATGACCCACGTTGACGACACGGGCATGCATGGCGCAGGTCTGCAGGGCCGCCTCGAGGGGTTGCGAGTACAGGGTGTCGATGATGACATCCACCGGGCTGGCGGCGCCGCGGATCCGCTCGGCGAGCGAGTCGGTGTGCTCTCCCGAGCGCAGTTCGACGACAGCATCCGCGCCGAGGGCTGAGAGGCCCGCCAAGACCTCCGGGTCGCGGCCGACTCCGATCACCCGCGACGCGCCACGGAGATGTGCGATCTGCACCGCAAGCTGCCCGACGGCGCCGGTTGCGCCGAGAACGAGAACGACATCCCCTGGCGAGAGCTTCGCAACTTCGACGAGCGGCAAGTATGCAGCGACTCCCGAGTTGCCGATCGCAGCCGCCTGGATGGGGTCGACGCCGGTTGGCAGAGGAAGAATGTCGGAATCTCGAACCACGACGTGCATCGAGAGCGAGCCGGGTGAGGTCGGCGATGCGTGGGATTCGGCGTAGACGAGTGCCCCGATGTCGAAGGCGTCGGACTCGATGACCATCCCGACGCATTCGCTGCCGGGAACATAGGCCGATTCATGGCGCGCCGAATGGAACGAGCCGGAGGCGATCAGCAGGTCGAGTGGATTCAGCGGCGCGGCCAGCACTTCCAGAAGTGTCTGCCCGGACTGACGCGGCGGGAGATGGACGTCGCCGACGCGGGGCTGAGCCCCGGGAGCGTCGACGATTGCAGCCAGCACCTCAAAGCTCCTTCGCTTTACCATCCAAAAGGTTACGATGTTTTACCGATTATGCTCACCGCTCACGATGGGTGTCAAGACGAAGACCATTGCCTCTAAAACCATCCAACCGTTACAGTATTTTCGTGATCGATGAGGATTCCCTGTGACAACCGACATCTCGGCGAATGAGCCGACCTTCGAAGACCCCGAGACCATCCAGAAGCTGCTGGTCGGTGTCATCGGGCTGCTCGACACCTTCTCGGCGGAGCAGCGCGCCGCGGCGCTGTTCGCGTTCGACGATCCTCGGCGGCTCGATTGGGACATCATCCCCAAACCCGACCGCATCGGCGTCTCCCTGCACAACCTGGATCGTCACCAGAAGGTCGTCGTGCTGGAGCTCGTGCGCCTCGCCGTCTCTCCCGAGGTGTACACGAAGGTCCTCGCGATCATGCAGCTGGAGCACGTGCTCCGCGGCCTGGAGGCGGACTTCCTCGGCGTCGCCGCGCCGCTCTGGCGCACCTCGGACTCCTACTTCTTCTGCCTCTTCGGCCGGCCCGGATTCGAGGACACCTGGTCGTTCCGCTTCCTCGGCCATCACGTCTGCCTGAACATCACCGTCGTCAATCAGCGCTGGATCTCGTCGACTCCGAGCGCACTCGGACAGCAGCCGGCGCTCAACGCGGGTGTCCTGAACCCGCTCGCCGCCGACGAGGGTCTCGGTTTCGACCTGATCCACTCGCTGGATGACGCGCAGCGATCGAAGGCGATCATCCACGACGTCTCGCCGGCTGATTTCGTGTCACGGCAGGTTCCGCTGATCGGAGCGCTCGAGTACCCGGACCACTATGACCTGGGGATGCCGCAGTACCAGATCAGCAGCGACGACCGGCGCGCGCTGGCACTCGTCCGGTCTGCACCGTCGGGGATCGCGGCCGACGAGCTCACCGCGCATCAGTCGGACATTCTGCAGCGCCTGATCGACACCTATCTCGCCCGGCTCCCCGCGAGAGCCGCCTCCGAATACCGTGCCCAGTTGGATGCCAAGGGGCCCTTGAGCATCCACTTCGCCTGGGCGGGTGGGCTGGAGCGCGGGACTCCGCACTACTTCCGGGTTCAGACGGGCGCGCTGCTCATCGAGCTGGTGAACTCGGTCGGTGGCGGTGACCACATCCACTCCGTCATCCGCGACTTCGAGCAGGATTTCGCCCACAAGTCCCTCCAGGCTTTCGACGCGCATGTCGCCGAGCGAGGCTCTCACCTGTCGACTCGCACGACCTCGAGTGAGGGTACTGAGCTCTCGGAGAACGACTGGTCATGGTGAGCGGCGCGACGTCGCCGACGATGACAACCCCGTCAACCGTTGCGACCGTTCTTGGTAGCCTGCCCTCATGAGCTCGGTGGCCGGTCTGACGCGCGCGAACGTTCTCGCGAGTGAGATCGAGAAGCAGATCCTCGACCGAGACTTCAAACCGGGCGAGTTGATTGGGACGATCGATTCCCTGCGCGCCCGCTCCGGCTTCGCCCGATCGACTGTCGCCGAGGCGATCCGCCTGCTGGCCGACCGTGGCCTGGCCGAGATCCGCCCCGGACGCGGGGGCGGCCTCTTTGCCACGGCCGCCGGCCCGATGGTGCGCATCCGTCACACTCTGCTGGCGGTCACCGACGCTCCCGCCTCGGTCGCGGAGGCCGTCGCTGTTCGGGAGGCCCTCGAGGTCCTCATCGCCACTGATGCCGCCGAGCATCGCACGGCCGCCGACATCAGCGACGTGAAGAAGCTGCTCGCGAAGCTCACTGCGGCCGCCTCCAAGGGCCGGACCCCGTTCCTGTTGGCGAACTGGGATCTGCACGAGCGCATCGCTCTGATCTCCCCGAACCAGACCGCGTCGGCCCTCTACCTGTCCATGACCCGCTTCGTGCGCGAGCACGCGGTCGCGGCGACCACCGATGACGATCCCGCGTCGGCCGCGTCGTGGCTCCAGATCCGTGTCGAGATCCACGAGGAGCTCGTTGCCGCCATCATCGACGGCGACACGCGCCAAGTGAAGAAGGTCGTCGACAAGCACGCCGGACTCCTCACCGAGTAGTCGCTACGCCGCACGAGCGGCCCACTGCTCGCGGACGAAGCCCTCGAAGGTGGTCGGCGCTCGACCAAGAAACCAGGTCAGCACGTTCGGGTTGCCGACGAAGTCGTGACTGCTGTGCCGTGATGGCTCGCATCGCGCGGAGTTCGTACTCCATGGTGGCTGGATCCGCTCCACCGAGAAGTCGAGCAGCGAACGTCTCAGCGTCGATCTCGCAGACCTCAATCGGCCGGTCGATGACGCCCGAGATGATCCGCCCCAGGTCGTGTGCCGTGTACCGGCCCGGCGCCGAAAGCTCGTACGTCGCGCTGGCATGCGCAGCGGAGTCCCTTAGTACCGCCAGCGCGACGTCTGTCGCGTCGCCGAGATCAACGAGCGACTGCCGGCGCTCGAGTGACCAGGACAGCTCGAACACTCCCCGCTCGAAGTTCTCGGCGCCTCGTACCGCCCCGGCGAGCACGTCTGCGTCGGCTAGGTCCCCAACGATCACCTCAGCGACGCCGGCATCTCGCAGCACTCGGCCGACTCCTCGGAGCGGACAACCGCGCGCACCGACAGACCCGCCGAGACGAGCTTCGGGATAAGCAGACGGCCCTGATTCCCGTTGGCCGCCGTGACCAGAATCAGCGGTGACGTGCGGCGTTGCCGACGATGTAATTAGTGAGCACGCCCAGCCCCTCGACCTCGACTTCGACCACGTCGCCCGGTTGCAGTAGCCATGGAGGCGTTCTCGCGTAGCCGACTCCGGACGGCGTGCCCGTGGCGAGCAGGTCGCCCGCGTTCACGGTGAAGGTGTGGGAGATGTACGACAGGGTCTCGCCCACGCCGTAGATGAGTTGCGTCGTGCTCGCGTGCTGGACGACCTCTCCGTTCACTCGTGTCTCGATCGCCAACCCGTCGGCGATCTCGCCCACTTCGGCGACGGGGACCAGCGGGCCGAGCGGGCCGGAGTTGTCTCCGTTCTTGCCGATGATCCATTGCGTCGTCTGCTTCTGCGCTCGACGTGATGTGACGTCATTGAACGTCGAGTAGCCGACGACAGCCGCCAATGCCTCCTCCGGTGTGGCATCGACGAGCGTCGAGCCGACCCAGGCGACGACCTCACCCTCCCAGTCGAGACCGTCCTCACCGGAAGGCACCGGGATCTGCGCCCCATCGACCGTGAGCGACGCGGGCCACCGGGCGAAGAGCGTCGGGAACTCCGGCAACTCCTGACCGCTGAACGACCCCTCGTTCACGTGATCCTGGTAGTTCAGCCCGATGCAGACGACGCGGGCACTCGGCAGCACCGGCGGGACGAGCTCCACGTCTTCGGTCGCGAGGATGGCGCCTGATGGAGCACGCGAGAGGTGCTCCGCCGGAGACGACCAGAACGATTCGAGGTCGGCGACGAGGGTGACCTGCCTCCCGCTCTCATCCAGGGCACCTACCCACACCGAGCGGTCCGCCTGTTTCACACCCACGATGCGCATGCGGCCCCTAGCTCGTCGCTCGGATGACGAGCATGGATGCCGGGAGGTGCGTGCGGTTCTTGACCGTGCGCATCGTTCCCGGGGAGAAGTGCACGGAGTCGTAGGCGCCGAGCGTTTCCTCGACCCCCTCGCTGGCCATGACCAACTCGCCGGAGAGAAGGACGTACACGGTCTCGGCGACCTGAGGCGCGAGCTCGGCGGACGCGCCAGGAAGATAGTGGGACAGCGCGACGGTGAAGTCGGTCGTCGGCGTGGACTCCCCGCCCTGGAGCCTCACGGGCCCGACACCGTCGTGGCCGACGGGGGCGAAGGGCTCGGCATCCGCCAGCCTGGTCACTCGCATGGTCATGGCAGGACACCTTCCCTGAGGAGTTGCGGATGGTCGGCGGAGCCGCCGGTCAGTCGGTCGTGAAGGGACTGGAGCAGACGCGCAGCATCCAGGACAAGGTCGGTGCCGTAGACATAGAAGTCTGGTCGGGTCAGGGCGACCGTGCAGCCGTGCTCCCTCAACCAGGCGCGGTACGCGCCGTCGATGTCACGAACCGCGCCATCTTCGGTGAGCAGGGTGATCGACCCGCCGATGATTTCGAACCACTGGCGAAGGCGTTCCGGGATGGCGGTCAGGGCGTCCTCGTCGATCGACACCAGCTGCCACGAGCCGCCGATCACGTCGTCGAAGAGCCCCGTGACCCCATCGGACTGCACACGTGCCTGAACGCCGAGCCGTCCCGCGTTGACGTCGCCATCGATGGTGATCGACGGATGCCCCAGCTGCGGATGCGGTGGTTCGACAAGGATCGCGTTCGGGTCGTGCAGTTCGGCGAGCATCCGCTCGTCTCGCTCAGCCGCCTTCCCGGGGTCCAGCTCGCAGATGACGCGACCGATAGCGATGGCCTCGTCGATGATCTCGCGCACGTGAGCGCTGCGTTCCGTCTCGTAGGAGTCCAGGATGCCTTCACCGGCGAGCCCGGACTCGATGAGCGCAAATCGCCAGGCGAGGGCGCTCGCGTCACGGAGTCCGGCGCAGAGACCCTGGCCGAGAAACGGCGGCATCAGGTGGGCAGCATCTCCGGCGAGGAACACCCGGCTTCGACGCCACTCGCGCGCCCACCGTCCTCGGAACGTGTACACCGCGTGCCTCTCGATGCGTGCGGTCTCCGCCGTGACTCCGTGCGATTCCATCAGCTCCCACGCGGTGGCCGTCTGCCCGAGTTTGTCGACCGACACGTCGGCGCGGCGCATGAACTCGAAGCGTCGACGCCCGGGTCCGCTCTTGACGGCCGTGGCGGGCTGCTGCGGATCGCAGTACTGGGTGACGAAAGCATCCCACTCGCTGTCGTCCAGGGGCTCGTAGTCGACCACGAGCCAATCCGCCTCGAAGCCGGCGTCTTCGGTCTCGATCCCGATGAGGCCGCGAATCGCACTGTTCGCTCCGTCCGCGCCGATCAGCCAACGTGCGCGGAAGCTCACCCGCGACTCGTTCCCGGCGAGAGTCGCGGTCACCGTGACCGACTGTTCGTCCTGCTGGATGTCATCGACGAGCACCCCGCGCTGCAGGTCGACAGTGGGCATCGCGACGGCGACCTTCTCGAGCACCTCTTCGAGATCCGGCTGGTAAAAGCCGTTCGTGTTCGCCCAACCGGACTCAGCGGCACGGTTCCAGTTGATGGCGCGCAAGAGCACGCCATCGCCATTACGGATCTGGTAGCCGCCGCGCTCTCCCCGCGATGGCTCGAAGAGATCACTGTGGTCGCGCATCACCCCGGCTGACTGCAGGATGCGGAGTGCCTCGTGGTCGATCGTGCACGCGCGGGGCATCGGATAGCGCGCAGGCCATCGCTCGAGAACCGTCACGCTCAGACCGCGCTGACCCAACAGGATCGCGGTCAGAAGACCGACCGGACCGGCGCCGACGATGAGGAAGTCCACCGGATCGGCGGTCTCCTCTCCTGGTGCGCTCACGATCGGCCTCCTCCAGAACGCCTACGCGCCCCGGACCGCCTTCAGGTAGCCGATATCGCCGGCGTCGGCGAAGTCGCTCAGGATCTTCACGTTCATGTCGGGGTTGTGCTCGTTGTGCTGCTCGGGCACGTTCGGATTGCCGCTCCAGCCCTGCAGGCGGCAGACACGCTTCTTGATGCGCCATCCCTCGTCGGTGCGGACGACCTCGTCGTCGTACCAGCCGGTGCCCGTCCAGCTCGTGCCGCCGACGGCCGCGTTACGTATCAGGAGCCAGTTGCCGTAAGCGAAGGCGCGGGCGGTGTCGCCGTCGACCTGGACGAGGTGACCCATCATCGTGTGCTGGTGGCTGTCCAGCCGGTCGTGGAACTCGGCGAAGGACGCCTTGAAGACGTCGAGGCCGTTCCAGCCGGCGCCCGCCGGACCGAAGACCGCAACGACATCCGTCGTGAAGACCTTGTCGAACAGATCCCACGCATGCGTATCCAAGGCGAACGCGTAGAGGTTCATGATCTCGATGATCTCGGCCTTGTCGTCGTTTACGGTCATGAACCGGTCTTCCTCGTCGTTGAGTAAAAGGTATGAACCTTTAGCGTGTTTGTGATTGTGCCTGGATGCTCGGCCCATGTCAAGAACGGTCGATGCACCCTCGCTATCCATCACAACCGTTGACATATTTTAGGACTGTTGGTTTGATGACAAGCGTCGAGCGTCAGCACCGCCGTTCGCACTGACTGATGGAGGTCGCGTGTCCACCGACATTGACCCCGGCTTGTTCCGCGAAACACTCGGGCACTACCCCACCGGCGTCGCCGTGGTCACGGCGATCATCGACGGCCGGCCTGTCGGCATGGTCGTCGGGACGTTCTCATCCGTCTCGATGGATCCGCCGCTGATCGCCTTCTACCCGATGAGCGGCTCGCGAAGCTTTGCGCAGCTGCGCAACGCGACCTCGTTCTGCGTCAACGTGCTGGCCTCCGATCAGGAAGCGCTCTGTCGGCAGTTCGCCACGGCCGGTGAACGCAAGTTCGAGGGCGTTGCCTGGCGACCGGCGGCGCTCGGAGCGCCGATCCTGGATGGTGCGGTCTCCTGGATCGAGTGCACCTTCGAGGATGTGCGCGAGGCGGGCGATCACTTCATCGTCCTGGGGCGAGTGCAGGACCTCGCGGTCGAGCGGTCCACGCTTCCCCTGCTGTTCTTCCAGGGTGGGTACGGTCGCTTCACCCCCGGCTCCTTCGTCGCCACCCCGGACCCCGAACTCATCCAGGCCGCGCAGGTCGCCGAGGCCCTGCGCTCGCGGGTCGAGCGGCTGAGCGAGGACTTGAGCGTGAACGTCAGCGTGCTGGCGAAGATCCGTTGGGACGCCGTTCAGGTACTCGCGGCGAACCAGTCCCCTGTCGAAGAGCCATTTCCTCTCGGCCATCGCCAGCCCCTCATTCCGCCGTTCGGGGCCATCTTCATGGCCAACTCGTCGAAGGACGACACCGATCAGTGGCTGCGGCGGGGGGCGGACAAGAGTGAGGAGCGCCGCGAGCTGAACCGTGGCCAGCTGGACAGCGTCCGTGAACACGGGTACTCGCTCCTCGCTGCAGGGGTCGAGGTCGCGCGCCGACACCAGGCCGCGCTGTCGGAGTTCGAACTCTCGGACCGTCTCCCTCGACGCGAACGCGACGTGCAGCAGGCGACGTCGGAGCTCGCGAACTTCTTCTTCACCGACCTCGTCGCCGGCGAGAGGTACGACCTGGCGAACGTCGTGGTACTCGTGCCCACCGAGTCGGGGCTGCCCTCCATGGCGCTCCGGATGACCGGCCTGCCGAGGGAAGCAACCGTCGATCAGATCGAGTCGTGGATCCACACCCTTCAGGTGATCGCGTCGACGGCCGCATCGCCCGCCGGCGCCTGCTGAGCATGGCCAAGCCTCTGGACGGAATCCGCGTCATCGATCTCAGCCGAGCCCTCGCCGAACCGTACTGCACGGCGCTGCTCGCGGATATGGGTGCGGATGTCATCAAGGTCGAGAGCCTCAATGGAGGTGACACCGCGCGACAGTGGCCGCCGTTCGATGGTGAGCACAGCCTGTACTTCGACTCCGTCAACCGCAACAAGAGGTGGGTCTGCATCAACTTCTACTCCGCCGAGGGCCGCGACATCCCGGAGCGGCACGTCGCGGACGCCGACGTCCTCGTCGAGAACTTCAAGCTCGGCACGCTCGACACGCTGGGACTAACGGCGTCTCGACTGGCTGAGCCGAATCCCACTCTCGTCGTGGGCTCGGTCAATGGCTTCGGGATCACCGGGCCGCTCAAGGATGATGCCGGCCTCGACCAGGTCGTCCAGGGGATGTCGGGACTCATGTCCATCACCGAACCGGACGCCGACCACGGCTACCGAGTCGGCATCCCGATCGTCGACATCACATCGGGGATGATCTGCGCGTTCGGGATCGTCTTGGCATTGGTCGGGCTCAGCTCGGCTCGCCCCGTCTCCCGTGTCACGACGTCGCTGCTGGAGACCGCCCTCAACCTCTCGGTGTTCCAGGGGCAGCGGGCCCTGAGCCTGCACGAGGATCCGGTGCCTCAGGGGAACGACCACCCCACGATCGCTCCGTACGGCACCTTCCGCACGGCCACCGAGCCGCTGAACATCGCCGTGGGCAACGACAAGCAGTGGCACGCGTTCTGCGAGCTGCTCCAGATCCCCGACACCGAAGGCGACCCGAGGTTCGACACCGGTGCTCACCGCTCGGCCGACAGAAGCGAGCTGAAGATCCTGCTCGAATCGGTGTTGACCACGAGGCCGGCATCGGAGTGGACTCCGCTCATCAGCCGCGCGAGCATCCCCTGCGGACCCATCTACAGCTACAGTCAGGCGTTCGCTTCCGAGCAAGTCACTGCCCTGGGTCTCATCCGCGCCGGTCGCCGCGCCGACGGGACCGCCCAGCCCCTCCTCCGCGGCCCGCTGACACTCGACGGGGTCGCCAGCGACGTCGATTCGCCGCCCCCGCTCCTTGGTCAGCATTCGGACGAGGTTCTTCGGTATCTCGGATTCTCCGACGACGACCTCACCCGACTCGTCGACGACCATCGCGTGCGACTCGGCATGTACGAGACCGGGAAGCTCGCATGACCAAGGCCGTTGAGGGCCGCATCAAGGTCGACATCGCGAACGACGTTGCCAGTGTGACCATCGACAACCCCTCCCAGCGCAACGCGATCACGCGTGCGATGTGCCTGCAACTCCAAGACCTCATGCCTCGCCTCGACGCGAACACCCGGGTCGCCTTGGTGACGATCCGCGGTGCGGGCGGCACCTTCTCGGCGGGTGCTGCGCTCACGGAACTTTCGTCGATCCTGCTGGATCGCATGGATGACGCGGTGGTCGATCAGCTCAGCCGTGCCGACGACGCGATCACCTCGGTGGCGAAGCCGGTGATCGCGATCGTCGAGGGTGCCTGCATGGGAGGCGGATGGCAGATCGCCTCCGCCTGCGACTTCATCGTCGCCAGCGATCGCTCATCTTTCGGCATCACGCCGGCGAAGCTCGGGATCCTCTACCCGCGTCCGGGCATCGAGAGGCTCGTCGCACAGGTGGGTCCGGCACGAGCGAAGTACATCCTGCTGAGCTCGCAGACGTTCTCGGCTGCTCAGGCGCTGACGCTGGGCCTCGTCGCCGAAGTCGTGCCCGCCGCCGAGTTCGAAGATCGCTGCGCCACTCTGATGACGTTGCTCTTGACCCGCTCCCGCTTCTCGACGCACTTCCTCAAGTGCCTGGTCAACATGACCGCGAGCCCGGGATCAGATGCCGATGACGAGTGGGATCGCGCCTGGGCCGCGATGGCGAACAGCCCAGACCTGCGCATCGGCGTCGATGCCTTCCTTCGGCGCGAAGAACCGCAGTTCACCTGGCGCACATCTGCGTCGCCCCCCGATTCCCGCTCGAGTTGACGGTTGCCTAGCCGACACCTCGAGCGGGTCAACACCTCAACTCAAGGGAGATTTCGATGACGGCACACACTCATGACGGCCGCGTCGCCGTGGTCACCGGAGCCGCCGGCGGATTTTGGCCGAGCGTTCGGCATCTACCCCAACAAGCACTTCGACGACATGGGCTACGAGTTCTGGAGGACCATTCAGACGCTGAACCTCGACTCGCAGTTCTTGATGGCCAAAGCGGTGGTGGGCCTCATGAAAAAGGGCGGCTGGGGTCTCATCGTCAACCTCAGCTCCAACTCGATCGGACTCGCGGCACCGGACGTCAGCCACTACCTGGCGAGCAAGATGGGCATCATTGGCTTCACCCGCGGGCTCGCCACGGACCTTGCCGGCTTCGGCATCACGGTTAACGCGGTCGGCCCCACCCTGCCACCCAGCCAGGCGTGGGATGCGCGAGGCCTCCCTCCGGCCCTCGTCGAGGCGACTGTGCAACGGTAGGCGACCGGGGCAGACCGGCGACGTCGTCGCCTTCCTCACCTCAGACGATGCCGCCTTCATCACCGGGCAGGTCATCATGGCGGACGGCGGGCTGGCTCGACTGTGACCGAGAGGCGCGTGTTCGAGCGTCGCGAATACGATCCGCAAATCGCTACGCCAATCGAAGGGCGCCAACTCGCGCTTCGCCGACCACGCGACGTTGAGCCGCCGACGGACCCGAACACGCCAACCTCATACGAGGAGATCGCTGGAGAGGCAATTCGCTGCTGGGAGGCCCGCGCCGGCGCCATCCATGCCCACAACACAAGCGCCGCAAGGTCTGCCTTCCACGTCATAGATCACCCGGTAGTCATCAATCCGAATGCGCCAGGCTGTCTGCTCGCCAACGAGCTTTTTCGCACCGGGGGTTGGGGTCCTCGGCCAGATCCTCGATCGCATCAAGCACGCGATCGCGCGCCGTGCGCGAAAGCTTCTTCACCTGCCGGAGCCCGACCCGCCTTACCGGACACCTTGAGTGAGGCGATGATCGTCTCGGAAGGAGTCCGTGTAATGCCGGCTGCTCACCCGCCGAAGTTCCGGCGTCGTGCCCTGGATGTGGTCGCTCAGGGGAACCCGGTCGCTCAGACTGCTCGAGGTCTTGGGATCAGCGAGAGCTGTCTTTGGAACTGGATGTCGCGTGACGGTATCGACTTCGGTCGCAAGCCCGGTTTGGCGGATGAGGAGCGCAAGGAAACCGAGTGCCTCGGGTAGTGGGGCGTTACGGTCCTCGCTACGCCGCGGCACCTCGACCGGGTCTGCTGCACGGTTAGGTGACATCTGAGTTGGCTTGTCCTGCGGGGTGGGCTGGAAGGATGTTGTTGTGCCTAAGCCTTATCCGAATGAGTTCCGTGAAGATGTGGTCGCTGTTGCGCGTGGTCGTGAACCTGGTGT
>JANXTR010000011.1 GCA_025352325.1 Microbacteriaceae bacterium
CGGATGCTGCGATGCCGCGGCTACGGCAAGCTGGGACGCATGGCCTCGCTCTACCTGAACCCCACGCTCGAACCGGCGGATGCCGAACTCGGTGCGCGCGTGAGTGTCACCGGGGACGAGGCTCGGCACGCCGTGCAGGTCGCCCGCGTGCGGCTGGGCGAGCGGATCGCGATCGGCGACGGCTCCGGTTTGCTCGTCTGGGGTGCGGTGGTCCTCGCGTCGCCCGCCGAGCTCGCGATCGAGGTGGACGAGGTCCGCCACGAGCCAGAGCCCGAGCCTCCGCTTCGGCTCGCGCAGGCCCTCGCCAAGGGTGATCGCGACGAGCTCGCCGTGCAAGCGGCCACGGAGCTGGGAGCGGCGGGCGTGATCCCGTGGGCGGCTGAGCGTTCGGTCTCGCGCTGGGAGGGTGCCAAGGCCGAGAAGGGCCGCGAGCGCTGGACCTCGATCGTGCGCGAGGCTTCGAAGCAGGCGATCAGATCGCGGGTCCCGGATGTCGCGGCTCTCGCCACCACCGCGCAGTTGGCCGCTCTGCCGGGCACCCTGCTCGTGCTCGACCCTCTCGGGACTCTCGCCCTCACCGCGGTGCCGTTGGGGAGCGACCCGATCACACTCGTCGTCGGCCCGGAGGGCGGCATCTCGCCCCGCGAGTTCGAGATCCTCGAGGCGGCGGGTGCGACCCGGGTGCACCTAGGCGGCGAGATCCTGCGCACCTCGACCGCGGGTCCGGCGGCTCTCGCCGTGTTGAACGCGCGGCTGGGTCGCTGGTGACGGAGGGGATCCTCGCCAACCGGCCCGACGGTCCGGTCGCGCTTCCTGAACTGGTGCGAGTATTCGCCCGCGATGTCGACTCGCTGGAGGCCGTGTGGCTGAATGACCTCGGCGGGCTGACGTTCCGCGATGGCGAGCGGTACCTCAAATGGAACCCGCTGGGACCCGTCGACCTGGACGACGAGCGCGCTCGACTCGCGTGGGCTGCGTCGCGGCATTCGGTGCCGGAGATCCTGGAGTTCGGTTGCGACGACCACGGTCAGGTACTCGTCACCCGCGCGTTGAACGGACGCAGCGCCGTCGCCGACGAGTGGCGTGCGCGACCGCGTGACGCGGTCCGGGCGATCGCCGAGGGGTTGCGCACGCTCCACGAGCTGCCGACGGACGACTGTCCATTCGTCTGCCGGTGGGCGCAGACCGAGGGCGTCGCGCCGAACGACCTCGTCGTCGTGCACGGCGACCCGTGCGCCCCGAACACCATCATCGGAGCGGATGCGCGCTTCGCTGGGCACGTCGACCTCGGCTCACTCGGCGTCGGCGACCGCTGGTCCGACCTCGCGGTCGCGAGCATGAGCCTCGGCTGGAACTTCGGCCAGGGCTGGGAGGCCGAGTTCTTCGCGGCGTACGGCATCGTGCCAGACGCCGACCGCATCCGGCGGTATCGGGCGCTCTGGGGCGCCGCGCCTTAAGATGTGTTACATGTCCACCACCGAGCCGACCGTCTTCGAGCGCATCGTCGCCCGCGAGATCCCGGCGACGATCGTCTACGAAGACGATCGGATCATCGCCTTCCAGGACATCGTGCCGAAGGCTCCCGTCCACCTGCTCGTCGTGCCCAAGACCTCCGAGTTCGCGAACGTGACCGAACTCGCGGCCGGCGATCCGCAATTGCTGGCCGACATCGTCGCTGTCGCGCAGATCCTCGCCGACGACCATTCGGGCGGGAACTACCGCCTCATCTTCAACACCGGCGAACGCGTCGGTCAGACCGTGTTCCATGTCCACGCGCACGTCCTCGGCGGCGCACTGTCGGAAGGCACCCTTGGCTTCTAGCGACCTCCCCGATTCCGCAGCGACGAACGAGAATGCGAACTCCCGCGCGTCCGCGCACGCCGAGTTCCAGGTGGACGGTGTCGCGATGGTGCGGCTGCTCGGTCCTCAGGACCGGCTGTTGACCACGATCGAGCGGCAGTACCCCGACGTGAGCCTTCTGGTCCGAGGCAATCAGGTGACCCTGGATGGTCCGGCCGAGCAGGTGCGCGCCGCCCAGCGACTCGTGCAGGAGCTGATCCTGCTCGTGCGCAACGGCGCCGACCTCGGCCAGAGCGACGTGACCACCTCGGCCCGCATCCTGGACCGCAACCAGGGCAGCCCGGCTGAGGTGCTCAGCCAGGCGATCCTCACCAGCAAGGGCAAGAGCATTCGCCCGAAGACGCTTGGCCAGAAGGCCTACGTCGACGCGATCGACCTCAACACGATCACCTTCGGCATCGGCCCGGCCGGAACCGGCAAGACCTACTTGGCGATGGCGAAGGCCGTGCAGGCCCTGCAGCGCAAGGAGGTCGAGCGGATCATTCTGACCCGCCCCGCCGTCGAGGCCGGCGAGCGACTCGGGTTCCTGCCCGGCACGCTCAGCGACAAGATCGACCCCTATCTGCGGCCGCTCTACGACGCGCTCAACGAGATGATGGACCCCGACATGGTCCCGAAGCTGCTGGCGGCTGGCACCATCGAGGTCGCCCCGCTCGCCTACATGCGCGGGCGCACACTCAACAACGCGTTCGTCGTGCTGGATGAGGCGCAAAACACCACGCCCGAGCAGATGAAGATGTTCCTGACCCGGCTGGGGTTCGGCACGCGGATGGTCATCACCGGCGACGTGACGCAGATCGACCTGCCGGGCGGGGCCAGCGGGCTGCAGCTGGTGACGCGCGTGCTCGACGAGATCCCCGACATCCATTTCGCCCGGCTCACGAGCGAAGACGTCGTGCGCCACTCCCTGGTCGGCCGCATCGTCGATGCGTACACGAAGTACGACGCCGAGCGACAGCTGCGGCAGTACGAACGCACCCAGGCCGACACGGATGGCGCGAACCGCTCCGAGCGCCCCAAGCGCGGATGGCGCGGCTGAGGGCCGTGATCGCATGAGCATCGAGATCAACAACGAGTCCGGCGTTGCCATCGACGAGAGCGCCCTGCTGCGACTCGTCGGCTTCGAGCTCGACTTCCTGCACGTGCACGCGGATGCCGAGCTCGCCATCCTGCTCGTCGACGAGGCCGCCATGGAGCAGCTGCACGTGCAGTGGATGGACGAGCCGGGCCCGACCGACGTGCTGAGCTTCCCGATGGATGAACTGCGCCCGGGCAGCGAGGACGACGTCACGCCCGCCGGCCTGCTGGGCGACATCGTGCTCTGCCCGCAGGTCGCTGTCGAGCAGGCCAAGACCGCCGGGCACACCACGCTCGACGAACTGCTTCTGCTGACGGCGCACGGACTGCTGCACCTCCTCGGCTTCGACCATGTCGAGCCCGAAGACGAGAAGGAGATGTTCGGCATCCAGCGCGACATCCTGGTCGGCTTCACGCTGGCCGAGCGACGACGGTAGTCGGCTCATGACCAGCCGACGGACAGCGGGCGCACTGTGATCGGCGTGTTCGTTGCGATCGCCGTGCTGCTCGTCGCGTTCGGCGGCCTGCTGGCGGCGGCGGATGCAGCGCTGTCGGTGCTCAGCAGGACCGACCTGCTCGACCTCGCCGCCCACCACCCCCGTGTCGCGAGATCGCTCACCTCGCTCTCGTCGGATCTCGGCCGCTACGTCAACGCGCTCAACTTCATGCGCGTGGTGTCCGAGACCGCGGCCGCGGTGCTCGTCACCCTCGCCTTCGCCTCCGTGTTCGGGCAGTGGTGGCTCGTGCTGCTGTGCAGCGCGCTCGTCATGACCGCCACCTCCTTTGTGCTCGTGGGCTCGAGTCCTCGTTCGGTGGGGCGCGCCCACGCCAAGGGCATCATCGTGTTCGCCGCGCCGGTGTTGCGTTTCGTCCGGGTGCTCCTGGGGCCGCTCGCCGACGGCCTGGTCGCCCTCGGCAACCGCGTGACGCCCGGGCGCCCCTCCGCGGTCTCGTTCTCGAGCGAGGAGCAGCTGCTCAGCATGGTCGACGAGGCCACCGAGCTCGACGTGCTCGAGGAGGACGACCGCGAGCTCATCCACTCGATCTTCGAGTGGGGCGACACGGTCGTGCGCGAGGTGATGATCCCGCGTACGGACATGATCACGGTCGACGACGACGCGAAGGCGGGGGCGGCGATGGGGCAGTTCCTGTCGACCGGGGTCTCCCGAATGCCGGTGATTGGCAAGGACGCGGACGAGGTCGTCGGCGTGCTCTATCTGCGCGACGTGGCGCGCTTGACGCACGAGCAGCCGCAGGAGGCCGCGAAGACCACGGTGACCAAGCTCGCCCGCCCGGCGCTCTTCATCCCGGAGTCGAAGAAGGCCGACGAGACGCTGCGCCAGATGCAGGCCGAGGCGAACCATCTCGCGATGGTGGTCGACGAGTACGGCGGAATCGCCGGACTGGTGACGCTCGAGGACCTCATCGAGGAGCTGGTCGGCGACATCTCGGACGAGTATGACCGGGATGTCACGGAGGTCACGCAACTCGCCGAAGGCAGGTACCGCGTCAGCGCACGGCTGCCGACGGACGAGCTCGGCGACCTGTTCGGCATCGAGCTCGACGACGATGATGTGGATTCGGTGGGCGGGCTGCTGACGAAGGCGCTTGGTCGACTGCCGGTGACGGGGTCCGAGGCGACGATCTCCGGGCTCGTCCTTACCGCGGAGCGCACCGAGGGGCGACGCAAGCACCTCACGACGGTGCTGGTCGAACGGGACCAGGCGCTCATCGACGCCGAAGCCGCGTTCGCCGCGCCGGAGAAGCCCGACAGGCCACAGAAGCCGGACAAGCCGGACAAGCCGGACAAGTCCGACAAGCCCGAGAAACCAGTGAAGTCCGAGAAGTCCGACAAGCGCGAGAAACGCGACGAGAAGAGCCCCGCAACATGACCCAGCCATTCCGCTCCGGCTTCGTCTCGTTCGTGGGGCGTCCCAACGTCGGCAAGTCGACGCTGACGAACGCACTCGTCGGCGAGAAGGTCGCCATCACCTCCTCGAAGCCGCAGACCACGCGCAACGCCATCCGGGGCATCGTTCACACCGTCGACGGCCAGTTGATCATTGTCGACACCCCCGGCATGCACCGCCCCCGCACGCTCCTCGGGCAGCGACTCAACAGCGTCGTGCAGGCCACGCTCGGCGACGTCGACGTGATCGGCTTCTGCCTACCCGCGAACGAGAAGATCGGCCCGGGCGACCGGTTCATCAACGAGCAGCTCGACGCCTACCCTCGTGCCAAGAAGGTCGCCATCGTCACGAAGATCGATGCCACCTCGCGCACGTCGGTCGCCGAGCAGCTGCTGGCGATCAACGAGCTGCGCGACTGGGAGGCGATCATCCCGGTGACGACACTGCTGTCCAACCCCTCCAGCAAGGTCCAGCTCGACGTGCTGCTGACGCAGCTGGTCTCGATGCTCCCGACGGGCCCGGCGCTCTACGGCGACGACGCGGTCACCGACGAGACGCTCGAGCACCGCATCGCCGAACTGGTGCGCGAGGCTGCGCTCGAGGGCGTGAGCGACGAGCTGCCGCACTCGCTGGCCGTGACGATCGACGACATGGTCGAGCGAGATGACAAGGAGCTGCTCGAGATCTACGCGAACCTCTGGGTGGAGCGGGACAGCCAGAAGGGCATCATCATCGGCCACAA
The DNA here is from genome assembly GCA_025352325.1 of Microbacteriaceae bacterium. Taxonomy (GTDB): domain Bacteria; phylum Actinomycetota; class Actinomycetes; order Actinomycetales; family Microbacteriaceae; genus Lysinimonas. Next base: position 5,590 of record JANXTR010000011.1, read on the forward strand.
GGGCGAGCGGCTGCAGGAGGTCGGCGCCCGCGCCCGCGCCTCGATCGAGCCCCTGGTCGGTAAGCAGGTCTTCCTTTCGATGCGGGTCAAGGTCGCGAAGGAGTGGCAGCGCGACGCGAAACAGCTGGGGCGACTCGGGTTCTAGCGCTCGTCTCCGGCCCCCCATCGCGGACGCCTGAGGATCGAGCTGCTTGGCCGCTTCGCGGTCGAGCACGACGGCGCACCCGTGGAGGTGGTGGGCGCGATGCAGCGTGCGCTGCTGCCGACGCCGTGCTGTTCCAGGATCTGGTGGCCGCTGCATCCGCCGCCCCGGCTGCCGATGCGGCCGCCCACGCCAGCGGCCCCCTCCAGTTGTGGGCGGGCGAACCGTGGACCCCGGGCGACGGCTACGACTGGTTCGAACGCGCGCTCGCGAGCGACGGCGCGCAGCTGGTGCTGATTCGTCGGGACCAGCTCGGTGATGGCGTCCAGTTCGACGAGCAGCTCATCGACCTGGTCCGAAGGCGAGTGGGAACACGATCAGGAACGACAGCCCCTGCACGGCTCCGGCGGAGCGGGCCGGTGAGGCCGATGATCCACCGCACCGCTCGGGCATCGTGGACGACGTCGAAGCCGCCGACGCGGGCGGTGCCGCCGTCGGGCTTGAGCAGCGTGGCGAGGATGCGGACTGCGGTGGTCTTGCCGGCGCCGTTCGGGCCGAGCACGCCGAGCACACGGCCCTGCTCGAGTTCGAGATCGATGCCGTCGAGCGCCGTGGTTTTCCCGTAGCGCTCGACGAGGCTCTGAGCCTCGATGGCGTCACGGTGCTGTCACGCGGTGTCAGTGGCTGGCAGGGGCGCCCGACCGAGCTGAGCGCTCCGTGTGAGAAGCCTCAGAACCCGACGGCGCGTTCCGAAGCTTCATCCGGGGTTCTCGTCGTCATACTGAGATGCGCTCACTCAGAGGGGCGTCAAGCCGCATCATCCCGACAACGGCGACAGGAGGACTCCATGAACGCTGCCATCGCCGACATCCGGCTGACCGGCGGTTGGCTCCCTGTCATCGTCGATCTGGCGGCCATCGTGCTCACGGTTCTCCTCGTCGGACTCCTGGCGCTCCCGGTCCGCCGTGCGGGCGGCCTGTCCGCACGCCGCCGCCTTCGCCGCACGGCGTTCGCCGCCGTCGGCTCGCTGCTCGGCGCGGCGATCGGACTGCTGCTCTGCTGGCTGCTCTCGGATCAGCTGAATCTCTTCGACGTTTCGCTGACGCCGATGTCTCGAGCGTGGGTGGCGGGAGCATTCGCGGTCGTCGGAGCTGCGTCGGTGGCGCTCGTCGGGGTGGGTGTCCCACGTCGCGGCGTTGCTGTCGCGGCCGCGGTCATGGCGCTCGCCGCTGCGACGCTCGGAGTCAATGCCGACTTCGGTCAGTACACCACCATCGGATCCTTGACCGGCGCCTCGGTCGCTCCGCACTTTCCGACTCAGGTGCTCGCCGAGCAGCGTTCGGGGGCTCCCGGCGCGACCGCGCCGACGGCCGACGGTGCGCACTCCCTGTGGCGGAAGGCGGTTGCCATCGGGATGCCTGCCCGCGGTCTGGTGGGGTCCGTGAACATCCCGTCGACGGTGTCGCACTTCGCGGCCCGAGCGGCGTACGTCTACCTGCCGCCCGCGGCGCTCGCCCCGAATCCGGTGCCGCTGCCGGTGATCATCATGCTGTCGGGGCAGCCCGGATCGCCGTCGAACGTGATCTCCTCGGGCCAGATCGCGAGCGTGCTCGACGCCTTCGCTGCCGCACATGACGGGCTCGCTCCGATCGTCGTTGTGCCGGATCAACTCGGTGCACCGGTCCGTAACCCGATGTGCGTGGACAGCTCGCTCGGCGCTTCGGCGAGCTATCTCACCGTCGACGTGCCCGCCTGGATCCGGACCCATCTGACGGTGGAGTCGAGCCCAGAAGCATGGGGCATCGGCGGGTTCTCGCAGGGGGGCACCTGCGCGATTCAACTCGGTGCGGCGCACCCCGAGCTGTTTTCGGCGATCATCGACATCTCGGGCCAGCTCGCGCCCAAGAACGGCGGTCTCGCTCAGACGATCGCCCTCGGGTTCGGTGGGGATGCCGCTGCATATCACTCAGCCCTGCCGGAGGCGCTACTTGCACGGAATGCGCCCTATCGAAACATGGTCGCGGTGTTCGGAGTCGGCCAGCTCGACACTCGCTACGGCCCCATCGCCGCGCAGGTTCGCGCGGCGTCGGAGGCCGCGGGCATCCGCAGCACCCTGGCGACCTCTCCTGGCACGGGACACGATTGGCACACCGTGAAGTGGGTGCTGGAGAATGCCCTGCAACCTGTCTACGCGCAACTCGGACTTGTGAGGGCCTCATGACCGCCGCCGCGACGGGCACCGCGCCGTCATCGTCATCGTCATCGGGATCGGGATCCGCATCCCTCATCCCGCGCCGCCGTCTCCGTCTCCGTCTCCATCTTGCGAGCTGGGTGCAGCGCGCCCGCCGACGCCCCGTCACGATCACGGTGGTTGGCATCCTCCTGGCGGTCTGGGTGGTCGCGCTGAGCACGGGCCCGAACGGTCCGTTCGCTCCATCGATAGCCGGGATCGACCCGCGCACCCTTCAGCACCACCAGTGGTGGGGTCTGTTCACCTCGCTGCTGGATGCCGGCACCATTGTTCAGCTGGTGATCGCCGTGATCGCCGCCATCGCCGCGGTCGGCACGGCGGAGCGCCTGATGGGCTCGGTGCGAACCGCGGTCGCCTTCGTGGTCACCGGTCTCGTGGCCTCAGCTTTGGGCATCGGTCTCGTGGTCCTTGGGATGCAGCTCGGCGAGTTCTGGTCCACCTCGGTGCGTGGCGTGGTGACGCTCGACCCCCTGACGCCGATCGCCGGAACGCTGGCCTGGGCGAGCGCCTGGGCGACGGCACTCTGGCGACGACGATTCCGGACCATCCTCGTCGCGGTCTCGACCGCCCTGCTTCTGTACTCCGGCCAGCCCGCCGATCTCAACCTGTTGGTCGCCATCGGCATCGGCATCGGTCTCGGTGCGCTGAGCGAGCGGGTCGCTCGACGGGGTGCGGCCGTCCCGTCCTACTGGCGCGGTTCGCGTCAGGAGACCCGGACACTGCTGTCCATCACAACGGTCATCCTGGCGATCGGTCCGCTCCTGACGATCCTGTCGGCGACCCGCTACGGCGTGCTCTCACCGCTCGGTGTCGCGATTTCGACCGCGTCTCCGTCGGGGGTCGACCACGCCGTCGGCTGCGTCGCCGGGCGCATCGGACAGGCGTGCGTGAATCAGATCACTCATCTGCCGCTGCACAGCATCGGCGCGACCCTCGTCTCGCTCCTGCCGCTCGCACTGATGGTGATCTGCGCTCTGGGACTGCTTGCGGGTCGACGCGCCGCTCTCGTGGTGTTGACGGTGCTGTCGGTGGGGGAGAGCGCACTCGCCGCCTGGTACCTGGGCGTCGTTCCAGCATCCGGTTCGCCGTATGCGATGCCCTTCGCCCCGCAGCGTCAGGCCGAGCTGGCCCTCTGGCTCGTGGTCAGCGCGCTCGTGCCCCTGGCGTTTGCCGCGGTGCTGATCCTTCAGCGTCGCGCCTTCCCGGTGCGCACCCCCGCCAGACGGATCAGGCTCTTCCTGCTGGTCACGGCCGGAGCGATCATCGTGCCGAGCGCTCTCTATCTCGGGCTCGGCTGGCTTGCTCGCGCGGGTTTTCACCCCATTCCCACCTTCGCCGAACTCGCAGCGAATCTCCCGCAGCGCTTCGTTCCGATCGAGTTTCTCGGAGAATCGCGGCGCGAGTTCGTCCCCGTCACCCCTCTCACCCATCTGATCAACCAGGCTGTCGGCCCCATGTTCTGGCTGACCGTCGTCATCGGGACAGCGCTGCTGCTGCGGGGGCGAGGGCACTCGGGCTCCGAGACGCATGCCGGCGAGAAGGTGCGCAGTCTGCTGGCGCTCGGCTCGGGCACGCTCGGCTTCATGGCGACCTGGTCAGGTAACAGGCTGTGGACCGATTCCACCGGCACCTTCGGAATCGCCTATCGCGTGGTGAACGGCTACGCCGTGACGACATCCGATCCGATCGGGCGTGCCGGCGATCCGGATGCAGCGCTCACCGAGTTCCTCGCGTTCTGCGACGATTCCGCCTGGACTCCCGTGTTCTACAGCGTCCACGAGGAGTGGCGGGCACGGCTGGCCGCGCGAGGCTGGGCATCGATCCCGGTCGCGGAGGAAACCACCATCGATCCTCGGGCCTTCACTCTCGAAGGCAAGGCGATGCACGATGTCCGGTATTCGGTCAACCGAGCGGCTCGAGAAGGCACCCGCGCGGTCTGGGGTCGCTGGCAGGACCTTCCGCTCCGCGTCGCGCTCCAAATCTCGGCGCTCTCGGAACAGTGGATGTCCGATAAGGACCTGCCGGAACTCGAGTTCACGCTCGGCGGGCTCGACGAGCTGAGCGACGACGACGTGCTGGTCGGCGTTGCCCTCGACGAGCACGACGTCGTCCAGGCCGTCACGAGTTGGTTGCCGGTCCAGCGCGATGGGGCAATGGTGGGGCGCACGCTCGACTTCATGCGCCGGAGCCCGGAGGGCTCCAACGGGGTCATGGAGTTCCTCATCGCCGACGGCCTCCGCCGACTGGGTGAGGAGGGGCTGGAGCTGGCCAGTCTCTCGGGATCCCCGCTCGGCACGCCGGCGGAGAACCTCCCGTCGAGCGGCCTGCTCGCCCCCGTGCTTGGGCTCGTCGCTCGGACACTCGAGCCCGTCTACGGGTTCCGCTCCCTCTTGCGCTTCAAACGCAAGTTCGCACCCACCCTGGCGCCGATGCACCTGGTGTTCCGCGATCCGGTCCAGCTCCCAGGGATCGGTCTCGCCATCGCACGCTGCTACCTGCCCACGATGACCCTCAGCCAGGCTCGACGGGCACTCGGCGGCCGTGCCTGAGCGCGCGCGGTGCTACTCTGGTGGCATGTTCGGCTCGCTTCTTCTTAGCTGCCGCGGCGAGGTCTAGTTCACTCAGGCCCTCTCGTCGCGGAGTTCCGTCGTTGCCTGACACTCCAGACTGACTACGAGAAGAAGCCGAGATCATGAAGAACACCCAGCAGCCCTCCGGGATGCCGATCCATCGTTACCGCTCCTACTCGGATGCGTTCCCCACCGATCTGCCTGACCGCACCTGGCCGTCGAAGGTCATCACGGCGGCGCCGATGTGGTGCGCGGTCGACCTGCGCGACGGCAACCAGGCCCTCATCGACCCGATGAGCCCGGAGCGCAAGCGCGTCATGTTCGAACTGCTCGTGAAGATGGGCTACAAGCAGATCGAGGTGGGTTTCCCCTCCGCGTCTCAGACCGACTTCGACTTCGTGCGCATGCTCATCGAGGAGGGCCTGATCCCGGATGACGTGGTCATCCAGGTGCTCACCCAGGCCCGCGAAGAGCTGATCGCGCGCACCTTCGAGTCGATCTCGGGCGCGAAGCAGGCGATCGTGCACCTGTACAACTCGACCAGCATCCTGCAACGGGATGTCGTGTTCCGCACCGACAAGCAGGGCATCATCGATATCGCCCTGCAGGGCGCGCGCTGGTGCAAGCAGTACGAGAGCACCGTGCCTGGAACGACCGTCTTCTACGAGTACTCGCCCGAGAGCTACACCGGCACCGAGCTCGAGTTCGCGGTCGACGTGTGCAACCAGGTGCTCGACGTGTTCCAGCCGACCCCGGACCGCAAGGTCATCATCAACCTGCCGTCCACCGTCGAGATGGCGACGCCGAACGTTTACGCCGACTCCATCGAGTGGATGTCGCGGCACCTGAACCACCGCGAGAACGTACTCATCAGTCTGCATCCGCACAACGATCGCGGCACCGCTGTGGCGGCGGCGGAGCTCGGCTACCAGGCCGGCGCTGACCGCATTGAGGGCTGTCTGTTCGGCAACGGGGAGCGCACAGGCAACGTCGACCTGGTCGCACTGGGCATCAACCTGTTCACGCAGGGCATCGACCCGCAGATCGATTTCAGCGACCTGGACGAGGTGCGTCGCACCGCCGAGTACTGCAACCAGCTGCGTGTGCACGAGCGCTCGCCCTGGGCGGGCGATCTGGTCTACACGGCCTTCTCGGGTTCGCACCAGGATGCCATCAAAAAGGGCTTCGAGGCGATGGATGCCGAGGCCGCCCGACGCGGTGTGCCGGTTTCCGAGCTCGAATGGGCCGTTCCCTACCTCCCCGTCGATCCGAAGGATCTGGGTCGCGGCTATGAGGCGGTCGTGCGCGTCAACTCCCAGTCGGGAAAGGGCGGTGTCGCCTACTTGCTGAAGGCGGATCACGCACTCGACCTGCCGCGCCGGCTCCAGATCGAGTTCTCGGGTGTGGTGCAGGCGAAGACCGACGCCGAGGGCGGCGAGGTAACGAGCGAGCAGATCTGGGAGGTCTTCCAGGACGAGTACCTGCCCGCTCCGGTGCACAAGCCCGAGGAAAAGTGGGGACGCTACGAGCTGCTCTCCACCCGCACGGCGAGCGATATGTCGGGCTCGGTCGAGCTGGACATCCGCATTCGAGTCGGCGACGAGATCGAGGAGGCGCTCGGCGTGGGCAATGGCCCGATCGCCGCGTTCCTCGGCGTGATGGCGGAGCAGGGTCACGACATCAAGCTGTACGACTACGTGGAGCACACGTTGTCAGAGGGTGGCGACGCCCTCGCGGCGGCCTACGTCGAGCTGCAGGTGGGCGAGAAGCGTCTCTGGGGTGTCGGCATCGACGGTGACATCTCGACGGCCTCCCTCAAGGCGGTCGTCTCGGCGGTCAACCGCGCTGTCCGCACCGGGGCAGATGATCGCGAGCTGATCGAGGCGTAGGGCGTCGCGGCCGGTTCTCTGCGCCCGGCCGGGCCGCTCACCCTGCCTGGAGCCGCCTCGCCAACGGACTCTTACTCGGTGCTGGAATCGGTGCGCGGCTCGGGTCGACTGATCGGGGTGGAATCAGGACGTAGTTCACCCCGGCCCGCTCCGTCTGGTGCGCGGCTGTGCGCACGACCCGCCACCCGTTGTTGTGAAGCATCAGATGGTGGTGCCGGCAAAGCAGCACGCCGTTGGCCAGGTCCGTTCGGCCGCCCTCGATCCAGGGCGTGATGTGGTGTGCCTCGCACCAGGAGGGTGGTCGATCGCACTCCGGAAAGAGACACCCTCCGTCGCGCGCTGCCAACCCGACGCGCTGTCGCGGGGTGAACCGCCGCTGTTCGCGGCCGACGTTGACCGCCTGGCCCAGCGTGTCGAACTGCACCGGCACGACTCCCGCTTCGCAGATCTGACGCTCGACGGTCTGGACGCTGATCGGCGCCGACTGCCCCTCGATCTGACCGGCGCCAACCCGTCGCGCGAGGTCGCGCTCGGTGACGAGCACGCGCACCGCCGGACGGTGAGCCGGGAGGACCTGGGAATCTGCTTCGGTACCCAGCCGCACGAGTTCGACGAAGGCGTCCAGGGCGAGTTGCTCGGTGGTGCGCTCGTCACGCACGAGATCCTCGGCTCGGGCAGACGCCGCAGGATCGACGAATCGCGGCCCGCCGAGACGGGGTGAGGTGGCTCCGTCGTAGGCGGCGACGATGACGGCCGCAGATTCGGGGTCGAGCAGGCCGTACATCCGCGTCATCCCATCGCCGACCGCCGAGAGCCGCAAGAATCTCTGCTCGCGCAGGTGCCGCTCGCGATCGGCGACACCGTCTTCGTCGAGCTCGGCGCGGACCTCGCGCGCACGGGCTCCGAGCTTTTCGACCGAGAGATCGGCGGCCTCCGAAATCAGGCCCTGGACCGCTTCTTCAGGGACCGTGTCACCCACACCGGAGTGGATCGCGTCCGCAGCGTCGAGACCGAGCGCCCCGGAGGTGACAGCCTCACTGAGGAGTGAGCCGGGTGGCAGCGCGCCGACGCGCACCATCGTCTGCGCTTCACGGGCCGAGCCACCCGTCATGAGCTGCACGAGCTTCTCGGGCGTGCGCGCTCCGAGCCGCTGCGCAAGCCCCTCATGACCGAGTTCACGGCGCGAGCGGAAGGCGATCTCGGCCGCGACGAGGGCCGACTGCGCACCCACTCGTCGACGCTCTGTCGCCAGCGAGCGCTGCGCATCGAGCAACGAGCTGTCAGACAGTTCGCTTGCCGAGAGCGCTGTCGCAACGGGGAAGGCCATGCCCCATTCTGACAAGAGTCGAACATATGTACTAGTACAAGATCTTCGCGAAACGACGCCTGTGGAGGAGAAGACGAGAGCTCAGGAAGCCCGTGAACCACGCCACCCACGCCGCAACGGCCGCTGTTCGGGCAGCGTCCAGTGGAACAGCACCGCGAGCACCCGCACCACGAACGTCAGCACGACGCAGACGATTGCCGCGAGGATCGTCGGCGCTCCGAACGCTATGAACGCCACGAGACTCGTCGCGCCGACCAGCGCCGCCACCGCGTAGAGCGACCCCACCTGCATCAGGGCGATGGGCACGCTCAGCAGCAGATCACGCAGGATCGAACCGCCAACGGCCGACACCGCCCCCACGAAGATCGCCGGGATCGCCGGCAGCCCTCCCGCGAGCGCGGCCGTCGTCCCAATGGCGCCGAAGATGCCGATCGTGAGGGCGTCGAGCGCCGTGATCAGCGGTTGGATCTGCGTGAAGATGCGTTGCAGCAGCATCCCGATCAGCGCACTCGCCGTGGCGACGGGCAGATACCAGTTGCTCAGCAGGGCTGTCGGAACCTGATTTAGCAGGATGTCGCGCAGAATGCCGCCGCCGAACCCGGTCGCGATGCCGATGATGGCCACTCCGAGCAGGTCCAGCCGTCGGTCACGGAACTGCGCCGCGAACAGCGCCCCCTGCAGGCTCCCGATCCCGACCGCGAGCAGGTTCGCCCAGAGCGGGATGACGTCGGCGATCCCCGCCGTCACGAGCGACGACGTCATAGTCGCTCGAAGAGCCCCGGGTAGTCGACCACGAAGCCGTCGAGGTCGACCGTGATCTCGCGGCTGAAGTCGCTATCGAGGGATTCGTAGAGATAGGTGTCCTCGTCGAGACGTGTGTAGCGCTGTTCGTCGATGGTGACCTCAAGATCGGGAAAAGAGACGTACGCGGCCGTGATGTCGCCTTCGTCGCCGACCGCCAGATCCAGTCGCCGGATCGGCAGGGTGTTGGTGAACGGCGTGATCGCGAGGTCGAGGTCGATCGCGTCGCCGAGGTCGCTGCGCACCTCGCCGTCGACCTCCCAGCCGCCGCGGCCGTCGAAAGTGATCAGCAGGGTGCGTTCCTCGCTGGCGGCCTCGAGACGCAACTGGCGGAAGGTCCAGTCGCTCTCGCAGACGATCTCGTAGCTGTAGCGCCCGCGAGCGGAGTCGATGATGGATGTCGCGCGCATCATGCCGCCTTCTTCGACGCGAATCCGCTCGAGGCCGTCATACTCGAGTCCTCGCCAGATGTAGTCCGCCATGTCGCTAGTTTGGCGTGCTAGGCGCCTTCATGCCGGGCGACCCCATCACCTTCGTGATGTCGATGAGGATCGCGACCCGCTCGGGGTTCACGCGCGGCTGCCGGTAGCGCTCCGCATACAGGGCGACCGCCTCGGCCACCGCCTCGGCATCATCGAGCACGCGCCCGGTTCCGATCAGCGTGATCCAGGTCGCTCCGTCGTACTGGCTGATCGTGGCGTGCTCGCGCAGGCGGATGTTTCGCACCTTCTGCGACGACCCGCTCGCGATCACGCGCGCGACTCCGTCTTTCACCGTAAACCCCACCGGGACCGCGTGCACGGTCCCGTCGGCGGCGAGCGTCGAAAGGGTGGCCAGGTGTCGTTCGGTGACGAATTCCTGGGCTCGATCGGTGAGATTCAACACCTCACTAGTCTCTCCCGAAGATCTGGTCGGAGTGGTGCATCGCCGGATCTGGGCGATTCCGTCACCTCTTCCGGTTGTGGAGGACAAGACCCTGGGACAATAGCTGCATGCCCACCTACCGCGACGAAGCCGTCGTGCTGCGCACCCACAAGCTGGGTGAGGCCGACCGCATCGTCACAATGCTCAGCAGGCAGCACGGCAAGATCCGCGCGGTCGCGAAGGGCGTGCGGCGCACCGGGTCGCGGTTCGGCGCGAGGCTCGAGCCGTTCATGGTCGTGGACGCGCAGTTCTACATCGGACGCTCGCTCGACATCGTGCAGCAGGCGGAGTCGCTCGGCTCCTACGGGGCCGACATCGTCGCCGATTACCCGAGCTTCACCGCGGCGAACGCCATGGTCGAGGCGGCTGACCGGCTCAGCGACCATGAGGCGGGCATCCAGCACTATCTGCTGCTCGTCGGAGCGCTGCGCTCGCTGGCCAAGGGCGAACACTCGCCGGGGCTGACTCTCGACTCCTACCTGCTGCGGGCCCTCTCGATCGCCGGGTGGGCTCCCAGCTTCATCGACTGCGCCGTCACGGGCGCGCCCGGACCGCACACCGCCTTCGTCGTGCAGCTCGGCGGAGTGGTGGCCGACGATGTCGCACCGCACGGCGCCCCGCGGCTCGATCCCGCAACCGTCGATCTCCTGGCCTCGCTGCTCGCCGGCGAATGGGAGGCCGCCGAGGCCGCTGATGAGCGCTCGCAGGCGCAGGCGAGCGGTGTCGTCGCTGCCTACACGCAGTTCCACCTGGAGCGCGGCCTGCGCTCGCTCGAGCACCAGGACCGCACGACCGCATGACGGTGGCTCGTCGCCCGAGGGGCGAGAAAATGGGTAAAGCCCAAGGTCTAGGCGACCCCGTCACGAAGACCCACAAGGACGCCGTCGACTTCAAGCCGATCGACTGGACGGGCCTGTACCCGCCCGCGCTTCCGAAGAACGCGGTGCCGGATCACGTCGCCATCGTCATGGACGGCAACGGTCGCTGGGCGAACAAGCAGGGCCTCACGCGCATCGAAGGTCACCGCGCGGGGGAGGCGGCGCTCCTGGATGTCGTGGCCGGCGCCATCCAGCTCGGGGTGAAGCACCTCAGCGTCTACGCCTTCTCGACCGAGAACTGGTCGCGCAGCCCCGACGAGGTGCGCTTCCTGATGGGCTTCAATCGAGACGTGCTGCACCGTCGCCGCGACCAGCTCAACGACTGGGGCGTGCGGGTGCGCTGGGCGGGACGGCGGCCGCGGCTGTGGCGTTCGGTGATCGACGAGTTGCAGTTCGCCGAGCGGCTGACGGCGAAGAACTCGGCCCTGACCCTCACCATGTGCGTCAACTACGGGGGACGCACCGAGATCGCGGATGCCGTGCGCGCGATCGCCGAGGAGGTCAAAGCTGGGCGTATTAAGCCCTCCGGCATCAGCGAGAAGACCATCCAAAAACACCTGTACCTGCCGGATCTGCCCGACGTTGACCTCTTCGTGAGGAGCTCGGGAGAGCAGCGCACCAGCAACTTCCAGCTCTGGCAGAGCGCGTACGCCGAGATGGTGTTCCTGGACACCTTGTGGCCTGACTTCTCGCGCGTCGACCTGTGGCAGGCCATCGAGCTGTACGCGCGGCGCACGCGACGCTTCGGCGGCGCGGTGGACGCTCCTACGCTCTAAGCCGAGTCGAGGCGCTTGAGCCAGGCATCGACATCGCGTCGGTGACGCAATCGGACGATCCGCAGTTCCAAATGCTCCAACGCCGCCCCCGCGACATGCTCGCGCCAGCCGTTCCGCGTGCGCGTCCAGTCCGGTCCGTGCCGGAGGGCGTCGATCTCGGTGTGCGGGTTACCGGTGCGCGCCGCGATCGCCCGAGCCAGCGTCGTCTTCCCCGAGCCCGAGACCCCGGCGAGCAGGATGCGCTGCGGTCGCGGCTCCAGGGGATCGCGCGCCGACAGCATCCGGCGATTCTAGGCGGAGACTGTCCCACGCCGGCCAGCCGACGACAGCACCGCGAGCACGATCCCGCCCGCGAGCAGCAGCGCCAGCCCGAGTGTGCCGACCGGGAAGTACACGTGCGACTTCCACACGAGCAGCGCGCCCACGACGGCGAGCGCCCCGGGCACTGCGCGCACCCCGTACGACCGCATCACGCCGATGGTCGCCGCCGCCCAGGCGACCGCTAGCCCGATCGCACCGATCGGCCCAAAGACGCCGGCGATCGCGTATAGGGACGACTTCGCCTCGGGATGCCCCGCCAGCTGCACCGAGCCCGCCGCGATACCGGCCAGGGCATCCAAGCCCGTGTAGTAGACCGCGAACAGGAAGCCGCCGACTCCGGCGATCCACCGCCACGGCTGGGCGCTGCGGCGACTGGCGATCCACGGCCCGGCCCCGATGAGCGGGAACACCGGCAGCAGGATGATGTGCAGGTTCCGCCACCAGATGGCCGTCGACGCGGTCAGGCTCACGGGATGCGTCAATCCGATCGTCAGCGCGAGCAGCAGCGGCACGGCCACCGCCGCCACGAGTGCGGCGCGCCGCACGTGGCTCGAGGGGGATGCGTCAGGCTCCGGCAGCGGCATTTGTCCATGCTACGGACGACACACAGCCGACCGGCGAGCCCACAGCGGGCCCACAGCGGGGGTGCCACGGCCTCGACGGTGGTCTCTTGCCGGTTCCCGGCCCCGGGACGATCATCGTCACATGACCTCGGACGCCCTGACCACCGCCATCGCACAGTTCGGTGACCCGCGCGGCTATCTCGCGGTGGCATCCATCGGGCTTCCGCCCCGCTCGGCCGTCGAGGCCCTGACCGCCGACCTCGCGGCGTGGGCGGTCGCCGACCGCGATCCGCAGGGCTACGACCCGGTGATCGCGCGCACCCGTGCGCACTACGCCCGACTCGTGGGCGTGCCCGAGAGCCGAGTCGCCCAGGGATCGCAGACCTCGGTGCTCACGGCGACGGTCGCGGCGGCTGTCCCGGACGGTGCAGAGGTGGTCGTCGCGGACGGGGACTTCTCGTCGATCGTGTTCCCCTTCTTGCAGCGCCGCGGCATCCGGGTGCGCTCCGTGCCCCTCGAGGCGCTCGCCGCCTCCGTCGGCGACGACACCTGGCTCGTCGCGTTCTCGCTCGTGCAGTCCGGCACCGGGGTGGTGGCCGACGTCGCCGCGATCCGCCAGGCCGCGGGGCGGACCGGCACCTTCACCTTCTGCGATGTCACGCAGGCTGCGGGCGTGCATCCGGTCGACGCCGCGCTCTTCGATGTGACCGTCTGCCACAGCTACAAGTGGCTTTGCGCGCCGCGCGGGGTCGCTTTCATGACCCTGAGCGAGCGGATCGACGCGCAGCTCACCCCCGTCCAGGCCGGCTGGTACGCGGGCGACGACGTCTGGCAGAGCGTCTACGGGCCCACCATGCATCTCGCTCAGGACGCCCGGCGCTTCGATGTCTCGCCGGCCTGGCAGGCGTGGATCGGCGCCGAGCAGTCGATCGGCCTGTTCGCGGGCCTCGACATCGCCGAGGTCTGGGAGCGCACCGCCGGCCTGGGCGACCAGCTCTGTGAGGCCCTCGGCATCCCGCAGCAGCATCAGGCGATCGTGACCTGGCCGGATGCCTCGGGGCACGAGTTGCGCACGCTGATCGAGTCCGGCATCCGCGTGTCGGGTCGCGCGGGGCGCCTGCGCGCCTCGTTCCATCTGTGGAACGATGAGCGCGACGTCGCGGCCGTCGTCACCGCGCTGCGGGGCTGACGGCCACCGATAAGCTGGCCTCTCGCACCTCACCACCGCGCAGCCAGCGCGGCGCACATCTGGAGTACACCTCGTGGCCACGCCCAATCCGCTCGAATCGATCATCTCCCTCGCGAAGCGTCGTGGCTTCGTCTTCCAGTCCGGGGAGATCTACGGGGGCTCGCGCTCGGCGTGGGACTACGGGCCGCTTGGCGCCGCGCTGAAGGAGAACATCAAGCGCGAGTGGTGGAAGTTCATGGTGCAGAGCCGTGACGACATCGTCGGCATCGACTCCTCGGTCATCCTGCCTCGCCAGGTCTGGGAGGCATCCGGTCACGTCGAGGTCTTCTCCGACCCGCTGGTGGAGTCTCTCCACACGCACAAGCGCTACCGTGCCGATCACCTGCTTGAGGCGTACGAGGAGAAGCACGGCCACCCGCCAGCCAACGGTCTTGCCGACATTCGCGACCCCGACACCGGCCAGCCTGGATCGTGGACCGAGCCGCAGAACTTCTCGGGCCTGCTCAAGACCTTCCTCGGCCCGGTCGACAACGAGGAGGGGATGGCGTACCTCCGCCCCGAGACCGCTCAGGGCATCTTCGTCAACTTCGCCAACGTGCTCTCGAGTGCGCGCATGAAGCCCCCGTTCGGCATCGCCCAGGTCGGCAAGAGCTTCCGCAACGAGATCACGCCCGGCAACTTCATCTTCCGCACGCGCGAGTTCGAGCAGATGGAGATGGAGTTTTTCGTCGAGCCGGGTACCGACGAGACCTGGTTCGATTACTGGATCGACGCCAGCGAGGAGTTCTACCTCGGTCACGGCATCAACCCAGACAACATCCGCCGCTTCGAACACCCGAAGGAGAAGCTCTCCCACTACTCGAAGCGCACCGTCGACCTCGAGTATCGCTTCCGCTTCGCCGGCAGCGAGTGGGGCGAGCTGATGGGTGTCGCCAACCGGACCGACTTCGACCTGCGCACGCACTCCGAGAAGTCGGGCGTCGATCTGTCGTACTTCGACCAGACCAAGAACGAGCGCTGGACGCCGTACGTGATCGAGCCGGCGTTCGGCTTGACCCGGGCGCTGATGGCGTTCCTGGTCGACGCGTACTCCGAAGACGAAGCCCCTAATACCAAGGGGGGCGTCGATAAGCGCACCGTGCTCCGGCTTGACCGCCGACTGGCCCCGGTGAAGGTCGCCGTGCTGCCGCTATCGCGCAACGAGCAACTCACCCCGATCGCCAAGGAGCTCGCCACCGAGCTGCGCAAGCACTGGATGATCGAGTTCGACGACGCCGGCGCGATCGGTCGTAGGTACCGCCGCCAGGACGAGATCGGCACTCCCTTCGCCGTGACCATCGACTTCGACACCCTCGATGACAGGGCCGTCACCGTGCGCGAGCGCGACACCATGGGCCAGGAGCGCGTGTCGCTGGATCGCTTGGTCGGGTACCTGGCCGAGCGGCTGCTCGGATCTTGACGGATCTGCGCTTCACGCGCCTGCTGCGCGCTCTGCCGTCGTACCGCTGGTGGAAACCGCTCGTGGCGCTGTTGCTCGCCATCGTGATGTGGGTGATCTTCCAGGTGCTGGTGGGCGGGGCCGGCGTCGTGATCGAGCTCGTGCGGGGCGGCATCCGGACCGACTCCACCAAGCACCTCACGAAAGACATCACCGCGTTCCTGACCATCGACACGGCGAACCCACTGTCGATCGTGGCGGGCCTCGGCGGAGTTGCCACGCTGCTCCCGGCGGTCGTCCTGGCCTATCTCATCGTCGGGTTGCGTCCGGTCTCCGTGCTCCGTTCGGTGACCCTCCGACTTCGCTGGCGGTGGATGGCGCTGTGCCTGATCCCCGCCGTCCTGATCACCTTGATCGCCACCGGCGTCGGGTTCATCGGTACCGGTCTGCTCAGCCCGCCGACCGTGCCGCTGGGCACCTTCGTGCTCTGCGCGGTGCTCATCATCGTTCTCACGCCGATCCAGGCGGCCGCCGAGGAGTTCGCCTTCCGCGGGCTGCTCATGCAGATGTTCGGCTCCTGGATCCGCTGGGCGCGACTCGTCGTGCCGATGGCCGCCGTGGTCTTCGCCGCGGCCCACACGCAGTACATCGGCTGGGCGACCATCGACGTCTTCGTGTTCGCGCTGGTCGCGGGCTACCTGACCTGGCGGACGGGCGGGCTCGAAGCGGGGATCGCGCTGCACTGCGCAAACAACACCGTCGCGTTCCTCGTCCTGGCCACGAGCGTCACCGGCGGCACGCGCAACACCGGTGGCTCGGGCAACCTCGTCTCGCTCATCGTGGCGATCATCACGATGGGGCTCTATGTCGTGGCGGTCGAGTGGCTGGCCCGACGTCGCGGCATCGTGAGCGTGCTGAAGCCGGTCGTGCCCGCAGCCGCACCCGCAGCCGTGGATGCCGCGTCGCTCGACTCGAACGGCGGGGCCTCGGCGCCCGCGGGGGAAAGCTGACGCGTCATCCGGTTGAGCCGGGTATGAGTACTGCTGTCAAGGTGGACGTCTGGTCTGACATCGCGTGCCCGTGGTGCTTCATCGGCAAGCGCAAGTTCGAGGCGGGCGCCGTCGAGTTCGGGGGAGAGGTCGAGGTCCGACACCACTCCTTCGAACTCTCGCCCGACACCCCCGTCGACTTCGACGGCAGCGAGCAGGACTACCTGGTGACCCGCGGCTTCCCGGCCGACCAGATCACCGTGCTCGGCTACCAGCTCATCCACTACGCCAAGGCCCACGGTCGCCAGCTCGAGTTGAAGGAGCGACTACTCGCCGCCTACTTCGAGGAGGGCAAGCACGTCGGTCGCGTCGAGGATCTGGCCGACCTCGCGGCGGAGCTCGGCTTCGACCGCGACGATGTGGTCCGTTCGCTCAACTCGAACGAGTACCTGGCCGACGTCAAAGCCGATCAGGCGCTGGCGATCGAGTACGGCATCCAGGGCGTGCCGTACTTCGTGATCGACGACAGGTACGGGGTGTCGGGCGCTCAGGAGATCCGCGGCGATGCGGATGCGGCATCCTGCGAGGGCGAGTTCTGCGAGCTTCCGGCCCATCGCGAGCAAGCGGTCATCAACCGCCGCATCGACGCAGACCTGATCTGACGGCGGCGCAAGCGTCGTACGCGCCGAGACGTCGCAATCTGCTCGAACTGAGCCGATTTCGAGCAGTGCGTGCCGTTTCGACGAGCTCGGCAGCGGCTCTCAGCCGCGCGGCGCCAACTCGTCGCTGATGTCGGCGACCGTCGCCTCAAGCCCGGCGATCAGCTGATCGGCGTCGGCGAACGCGCTGAGCCCATGCTCCCCGGCGCCCAGTGAGACGCGGCGGCCGACGACGCGCTCGTCGACGTACACCGGCCACGCGCCGTCGTCGAGCCGAGCGGCGTGATCGTGCCACGCTCGTAGCCGGTCGCCTCCAGCGCGATGGTCGCCTCGGGCAGCTGCAACTTGTTGACCCCGACCACCGCGCGGAGCTTCGCCCACGAGATCTGCCGGTCGCCCGGGATCTCGGCGAAGAGGAACGTCCCGTCGTGGCGTTTCACGACGAGCGACTTGACGATGTCGGCGGGCTGGATCCCGAGGATCTCGGCGGCCTCCTCGAGAGAACGGGCGTTGGTGCGCTCCACGAACTCCAGCTCGATGCCTCGGGACGCGGCATCCGCGGCGACCCGGCTGCGTCCGCTTTCGGGCTCTGTCGGCATGCGCACGGACCTTTCTGGGAGAATCGAGGCGTGTCCACGATATCCGCGCCCGTCGCGCCGCTCATGATCGGGCCCCTCGCGCTCGATGTGCCGGTCGTGCTGGCGCCAATGGCGGGCATTACGAACACGGCGTTCCGTCGGCTCTGCCGCGAGTACGGTGCCGGGCTCTACGTCAGCGAGATGATCACGAGCCGCGCCCTGGTCGAGCGGACGCCCGAGAGCCTCCGACTGATCACGCACCACGAGTCGGAGACGACGCGCAGCATCCAGCTCTACGGTGTCGACCCGAAGACGGTCGCCGAGGCCGTCACGATGCTGGTCGCCGAAGACCGCGCCGACCACATCGACCTCAACTTCGGTTGCCCGGTGCCGAAGGTCACGCGCAAGGGCGGCGGCGCGGCGCTGCCGTGGAAGCTCGACCTGTTCCGCGACATCGTCGGGAGCGCCGTCCAGGCCGCCGGCGCGCTGCCGCTGACGATCAAGATGCGCAAAGGCATCGACGCCGACCACCTGACGTACCTGGAGGCGGGCCGCATCGCCGAGGGCGCGGGGGTCGCGAGCATCGCGCTGCACGCGCGTACGGCATCAGAGTTCTATTCGGGGCACGCCGACTGGTCGGCGATCGAGAAGCTGAAGAACACGATCACGAGCGTGCCCGTGCTCGGCAACGGCGACATTTGGAGCGCCGAGGATGCCCTCCGCATGGTCGACGAGACCGGGTGCGACGGTGTCGTGGTGGGTCGTGGCTGCCTGGGGCGCCCGTGGCTGTTCGGGGATCTCGCGGCGGCGTTCCGGGGCGAAACCCTGAAGGCACAGCCCACGCTCGGCGAGGTCGCCGCGGCGTACCGCCGGCACGCCGAGTTACTCGTCGAGTTCTTTGACGACGAGGGGCGCGCTTGCCGTGACATCCGCAAGCACGTGGCCTGGTATTTCAAGGGGTACTCGGTCGGCGGCGAGCTGCGGGCGGCTCTCGCGACCAGCAGCAGCCTCGATGAGATCGACGAGCTGCTCAGCAATCTCGACCCCGCGCAGCCCTACCCGGGTGCCGATGCCGAGGGTCAGCGCGGGCGGGCCGGAACGCCGAAGCAGCCCACCCTGCCGTATGGCTGGCTCGACAGTCGCGAGCTGAACGACACGCACCGCGCCGAGGTGGCCGAGGCCGAACTGCACCACAGCGGTGGCTGAACCAGACGCCGAGGGCTACCAGCAGGCGGATGCGGACCGCTGGTTCCCCGAGGAGCACTCCTCCCGACGCAGTGACTTCGCCCGAGATCGCGCGCGCCTGCTGCACTCGAGTGCGCTCCGGCGGCTCGCCGTCAAGACGCAGGTGCTCAGCCCGTCGGCGGGACTCGACTTCGCCCGCAACCGCCTGACCCACTCGCTCGAGGTCGCCCAGATCGGACGCGAGCTCGCCGTCAACCTGGGCCTCGATCCGGATGTCGTCGACACCGCCTGTCTCGCCCACGACCTCGGTCATCCGCCGTTCGGGCACAACGGCGAGCGAGCGCTGAACGACTGGTCGCTCGACATCGGCGGTTTCGAAGGCAACGCGCAGACCCTGAGGTTGCTGACACGGCTGGAGCCGAAGGTGTTCAGCCCCGACGTCGACGGCGCCCCCGGGCGCAGCTACGGCCTGAACCTCACCCGAGCGAGCCTCGACGCGAGCTGCAAGTACCCGTGGCCGGAGGCCGACGGCATCCCCGACCCGAGCGGGCGCAGCAAGTTCGGCTTCTACGCGGATGACACCCCCGCCTTCGACTGGCTGCGCGCCGGGGCGCCCGCTCGGGTCCGCTGCATCGAGGCCCAGGTCATGGATCTCAGCGACGACATCGCCTACTCGGTCCACGACTTCGAGGATGCGATCGTCAACGGCTACCTCGACGTGCCGGCCCTCGGCGCCCGCGCGGATCACGACGAGCTGGTCGACAGCATGTTCCGCTGGATCGGCGGCGAGGTTTCGCATGACGCGCTCATCGCCGCGTTCGACCGGCTGGACAGCCTCGATGTCTGGCTCGAATCCTGGGACGGCAGCCGGCGCGATCTGGCGCGCCTGAAAGACCTGACGAGCCAGCTGATCGGCCGTTTCGCGGGGGAATCGGTGCGGGCGACGCGCGCCGCGCATCCGCTGGGCTCGCTGACGCGGTTCGCTGCGGACGTCGAGGTTCCCGCCGACACTCGTGCCGAGATCGCGGTGCTCAAGGGCATCGTCGCAGCGAAGGTGATGTCGACCAACGCCCGGAAGCCGATCTACGCGCGGCAGCGCGGCATCCTGACCGAGCTCGCCGACCACCTCTGGGCGACCGGGCCGTCGCATCTCGACCTGGGGTTCCAGGCGGACTGGGCCGCGGCATCCGACGACACCGCACGCCGTCGCGTCGTCGTCGACCAGGTCGCGTCGCTGACCGACGTCTCCGCCAACGCTTGGCACGAGCGCTACCTGGGCTAGTTGCGCTTCGAAAAGTAGCGCGCGCTGCAGTTCCTCGGCGCTGGCGCGACTCGCAGGTAAGTCATGCCTCCGCTACGGGACCGCGGGGCTGGCACCCGGCGAACAGTGTGAAACGGGGGCGACCTAATCCGCCGAAGCCCCAGTGCGCACCGTTCGTCGCGGCTCGCTCTGCCGTCGCGCCCGTCGCGGAGCGCACGACGAGGCACCGAGGCCAGCCAGCATCCTGGGCGACTCGTAGAATCACCACCATGGCTGGCCTCATTCGCAGAAGTGACATCGACGAGGTCCGGTCGCGCATCAACCTCGCGGATGTCGTCGGCGACTACGTCACGCTGAAGAGCGCCGGCGTGGGCTCGCTCAAGGGGCTCTGCCCGTTCCACGAGGAGCGCAGCCCGAGCTTCCACGTGCGCCCGCAGGTCGGTTTCTACCACTGCTTCGGTTGCGGCGAGGGCGGCGACGTTTTCACCTTCCTGCAGCGGATGGATCACGTCACCTTCCAGGAGGCCGTCGAGCGGATGGCGGCCCGGCTGGGCTACGAACTCCACTACGAGGACGGCGCGCAGGCCACCGAGCACGGCAACCGGGCACGGCTCCTGGCGGCCAACGCGGCGGCGGAGAAGTTCTTCCAGGAGCGTCTCACCGGCACCGAAGCGCAGATCGGGCGCGACTTCCTGGGGGAGCGCGGCTTCGACGCCTCGGCGGCCGCCCGCTTCGGGGTCGGCTTCGCGCCGAAGTCGTTCGATGCGCTGCGCGGTCACCTACTCGCCCAGGGGTTCACCGAGGCCGAGCTGGTCACCGCCGGGCTGCTGAGCACCGGCGATCGCGGCAACGCCTATGACCGCTTCCGCGGCCGGCTGATCTGGCCGATTCGCGACATCACCGGGGCCACGGTCGGTTTCGGCGCGCGCAAGCTGTTGCCCGACGACCAGGACAAGGGCCCGAAGTACCTCAACACTCCCGACACGCCCGTCTATCACAAGAGCCAGGTGCTCTACGGGCTCGACCTTGCCCGCCGTGACATCGCGAAGGGCAAGCAGGTCGTCGTGGTCGAGGGCTACACGGATGTCATGGCTTGCCATCTCGCGGGGGTTACGACTGCGGTCGCCACCTGCGGCACCTCCTTTGGGGTGGACCACATCAAGATCATCCGCCGGGTGCTCGGTGACGTCGCCAACGTGGACTCGACAGGCACCGGCGAGGTCATCTTCACCTTCGACCCGGATGAGGCCGGCCAGAAGGCGGCGAGCCGCGCTTTCGCCGAGGAGCAGCGCTTCGCCGCGCAGACCTTCGTCGCGGTGGCTCCCGACAACCTGGACCCGTGCGACCTGCGCCGGGTGCGCGGCGACGACGCGGTTCGCACGCTGATCGCGGCGCGGAAGCCGATGTTCGAGTTCATGATCCGACGACAGCTCGCCGGGCACGACCTCGAGACGGTTGAGGGCCGCGTGGCCGCGCTGCGGGCGTCCGCTCCGGTCGTCGCCGGCATCCGGGACCGCTCGATGAGCGTCGGCTACGTCCGCAGTCTGGCCGGCTGGCTGGGCCTCGAGCCGGACGAGGTCGGTCGCGCGGTCAACGGCGCACGCGCGGCCATCACCCGCACCCCCGCACGGGGTGAGGATTCGCGGCAGCCCACCGCGTCGGGCGACGCGAACCGCCGAGCGTCCGGCAGCGCCGGCGGCGACAACCGATCCGCGGACCGCGGCGCCGACCGATCCGCGGACCGCGGCGCCGACCGCGGCGCGACGATGGTCGACGTTCCACCCGCGCCCGCCGATATCCGGCTCACCGACCTGCCGGGCGACCCGGTCACGCGCGGCGAGAGCGAAGCGCTGATGGCGATGCTGCAGCATCCGGAGGCCGTCGGACCGGAGCTGATGGCCCGGGCGATGCAGACCACCTTCAGCAACGCGACGCTGGCGGTCATCCGCGACGGGGTGGCGGCCGGCATCGAGCACGCGAACGCGCCGGGCTGGATCTCGTACGTCGCCGAGCAGGTCCCGGTGGCCTTCGCCACCCTCGTGACGCAACTCGCCGTCGCGCCCATCCCGCAGCGCGCCGACCAGCTCGACGCCTACTGCGAGGGGGTGGTCGCGGCGCTGGTCGACCGCGATATTCTGCGCCGGAAGGCCCAGGTGCTGGGGGCGATGCAACGCGCGAAGGCGGACGGCGACACGGAGCGCTGGGAGCGCCTGAGCCGCGAGTCCGTGGCCCTCGAGATCGAGCGCAGGCAGATCCGCAAGGAGTAGCACCGAGCGGCGCGGTCGCCGCCCTATTCGCATTCTGTCGCGAGAATCCGCTGTTCACGCACCGATCCCGCGCGTGAACATTTCAATGGCGCAAACATCCGTCACTCGAGGCATGCTCGGCTGGAACGGTCCTAAGGGCTGTGTTAGGACTGTTTGTGAACGGGTGGGCGCTTTCGTCTGCCCTCTGCATCGATCACAGCATCCGGTGCGTCATGACAGGAAGAGGTAGCGGATGATATCCGTGTCCAGTAAGGGATGGCGCATCGCCATCGTGGCCGGCACCGTGGCGGCAGCACTCGTGCTCGCCAGCTGCGCGAGCGGCGGGGGCAGCAGCGGCGGATCGAGCAGCATCGTCGTCGGCACCACAGACAAGGTCACGTACCTCGACCCGGCGGGCTCCTTCGACAACGGGTCTCTGACGGTCCAGACCCAGGTCTTCGCCACGCTGATGAACTCGAAGCCGGGCACCGCCGACGTGCAGCCCGACCTCGCCTCGAAGGCCGAGTTCACGAGCCCCACCGACTACACGGTGACCCTGAAGAAGGGGCTGAAGTTTGCCAACGGCCACAAGCTGACCGCGTCGGACGTCAAGTTCAGCTTCGACCGCCAGCGTAAGATCAACGATCCCAACGGCCCGTCGTACCTGCTCGCGAACCTCGACAGCACCGACGCGACCAACGACACGACGGTCGTCTTCCACCTGAAGAACGCCAACGACCAGGTCTTCCCGCAGGTGCTCAGCACCAGCGCAGGCTCGATCGTCGACGAGCAGGTCTTCTCGGCCGACAAGGTCACCCCCGACAAGGAGATCGTGAAGGGGGAGGCGTTCGACGGTCAGTACAAGATCGACAGCTACGACTTCAACAACCTGGTCACCTTCGCGGCGAACCCGAACTACAACGGGCTCCTCGGCACGGCGAAGACCTCCTCGGTGACGCAGAAGTACTACACCGACGCGTCCAACCTGAAGCTCGACGTCCAGCAGGGCAACATCGACGTCGCGTACCGCAGCCTGTCGGCCACCGACCTCGACTCGCTCCGCAGTGACAAGAAGGTCAAGGTCGTCGACGGTCCCGGTGGCGAGATGCGCTACATCGTGTTCAACTTCAACACGATGCCGTTCGGCGCGACGACCTCCGACGCGGATGCCGCCAAGGCCCTCGCTGTGCGGGTCGCGGCAGCGGATCTGATCGACCGCAGCGAGATCGCCTCGCAGGTGTACAAGAACACATACACGCCGCTGTACTCCTTCGTCCCGGACGGTCTGACCGGCGCCACCACGGTGCTCAAAGACCTGTACGGGGACGGCAAGGGCGGCCCAGACGCCGGCAAGGCCAAGAAGGTACTCGCCGACGCGGGCGTCTCGACGCCGGTCGTGTTCAAACTGCAGTACAACACCGATCACTACGGCGAGTCATCGACCGATGAGTACGCGCTCGTGAAGAGCCAGCTCGAGGCCACCGGTCTGTTCACGGTCAACCTGCAGTCCACCGAGTACACCCAGTATTCGAAGGACCGCTCGGCCGACGTGTACCCCGAGTACCAGCTCGGCTGGTTCCCGGACTACTCGGACGCGGATGACTACCTGACGCCGTTCTACGGTGCCGACAGCTTCCTCGTCAACCATTACAGCAACGCCGCGGTGATCGCGAAGATCCAGAAGCAGGCGACCGAGAAGGATGCGGGCGCCCGCAAGTCGGAGATCGAGGACATCCAGGCCAAGGTCGGCGCCGATCTGCCGATCCTACCGCTGCTGCAGGGCAAGCAGGTCGCGGTGACCGGGACGGACATCTCGGGCACCACGCTCGACGGTGCGTTCAAGTTCCGCTTCGGCACCCTCACCAAAGGCTGATCCCGCACTGAAGTAACGTGAACGGGGTGGTCGGCCACGGTCGGCCACCCCGCTCCGTCCCCCACGGGTCTCGCACCCGGACATCTTCACCGCAAGGACCCCATGACTACCGTCGCTCCCGCCCCGGTCGCTCCCGCGCCGGCCGGACGCGCGAGACGCGATCGTGGCGGCAGCACGCTGTGGCGCTACCTGCTCATCCGGTTCCTGCTGATCTTCCCGACCGTCTTCATCCTGGTGACGATGGTCTTCGTCCTGATGCGCATCACGGGCGACCCGATCACGATCGCGCTAGGCGGCAAGCTGCCCCCCGACCAGCTGGCGGAGCGCATCCACCAGGCCGGCTACGACCGTCCGATCCTGGTGCAGTACTTCGAGTACCTCGGCCACATCTTCACCGGCAACTTCGGCACCTCGATCACCGACGGTCAACCGATCTCGCAGATCCTGGTCACGCACGGCGGCGCGACCCTCGAACTCACCCTCTACGCCTTGCTGGTCGCCTTCGTCATCGGCATCCCGCTCGGGCAGGTGGCCGCATATTTCCGGGATCGGTGGCCGGATGCCGTGCTCCGCATCTTCGCGATCCTCGCCTATGCGACGCCGGTCTTCTTCGCCGGTCTGCTGCTCAAGCTGGTCTTCGCGGTCTGGCTCGACGTGCTGCCGGTCGCCGGACGCGCGTCGACCCGCACCGAGATCCTGTTCTCGACCATGCCCAACCGCACCGGCATCTACCTGATCGACGCGATCCGCACCGGCGACCCGCAGATCATCGGCGATGTGCTGAGCCACGCCGTGCTGCCCGGGGTCGCGCTCGGACTGCTCACCGCCGGCATCTTCCTGCGCCTGGTGCGCACGAACGTCATCGGTACGCTGTCGCGCGACTACGTCGATGCCGCCCGCTCCCGCGGCGTCAGCGAGATTCGCCTGGTGCGCAAGCACGCGTGGAAGCCGGCGCTCATCCCGATCATCACCGTCATCGGTCTGCAGATCGCCGTGCTGCTCGGCGGCGCAGTGCTGACCGAGACGACCTTCGAGTGGAAAGGTCTCGGCTTCGAGTTGGCCTACTACCTCTCGAAGCGCGACTTCGTGGCGGTGCAGGGCATCGTCGCCCTGCTCGCCGTGATCGTCGCGCTCACCAACTTCATCGTCGACATCATCGCGGCCCTCATCGATCCCCGGGTGAGGTACTGATGCGCGGGCTCAGTAGGCTGTGGAACCGGCTGCCGGTCGTCCACCAGTTCAAGCAGTCGATCGGGCTGCAGCGCGGCATGCTCGTCGCCGGCCTCTCGATTACGGGCTTCTTTCTGATCATCGCGGCGCTGGCTCCGGTGATCTCGCCGTACCGCTTCAACCAGTTGCGCGACGCGAACGGCCTGTTCGGCGCGCAGAAGCCGCCGAGCGGGGCGCACCTGCTCGGCACCACCGCGGGCGGCTACGACGTACTGTCGCGAGTGATCTGGGGCACGCAGACTGCGTTCCTGGTGATCATCGTGGCGGTCCTTCTGTCGTTCTTCGCGGGCGTGTTCCTCGGCCTCCTGTCCGGCTATCTGGGCGGCTGGCTCGACCGAGTCCTGGTCGTGATCGCCGATGCCGTTTACGCGTTCCCGAGCCTGCTGCTGGCCATCGTGGCCGCGATCGTGATCAGCGGCGGGCAGTCCGGGCTCTGGTCGGGCATCCTGGCGGCCGCGATCTCGATCACCGTCGTGTTCATTCCGCAGTACTTCCGGGTGATCCGCGCCGAGACGATCCGCATCAAGTCGGAGGCGTTCGTCGAGTCGGCCAAGGTAATCGGCGCGAGCACGCCGCGCATCATGTTCCGGCACGTGCTGCGCAACTCGACCCGCACCCTGCCGCTGATTCTGACGCTCAACAGCTCAGAGGCGATCCTGACCCTTGCGGGTCTTGGCTTCCTCGGCTTTGGCATCGAGCCCACGGCCGCCGCCGAGTGGGGCTACGACCTGAACAAGGCCGTGTCGGATGTCACGAGCGGCATCTGGTGGACGTCCGTCTTCCCGGGCGTCGCCATCGTGCTCGTCGTGCTCGGCGTCACGCTCGTGGGCGAGAGCCTGAACGACCTGGCGGACCCGCGGCTGCGCACGCGGCGCCGGGCTGCTGCCCAGACGCCAGCCGATGCGATGGCCGCGAGCCAGCCCGTCTCGCAGGCGGCGGAGGACGTGCTGTGACCCCTCCGACTGATCCGGCCCGGCTCTCCCACGATCGCGACCGTCCCGTGCGCCACGCCGCGGACGGCGACCTCGCGGTGCGCATCCAGAACCTCGACGTCACTTTCGCGACTGACGGCGGCGACGTCGCCGCGGTGCGCGGCGTCAGCCTCGACGTGCGCGCCGGCGAGGTGCTCGCGATCGTGGGGGAGTCGGGCAGCGGCAAGACGGTGACGGCCCGCACCATCTTGGGTCTGCTGCCCGAGACCGCCCGCGTCGACGGCGTGGTTCTGCTGGGCAGCGGCGCCGACGCCGCGGACATCGTCACGATCGATGAGGCCCGACTGCGCGAGCTGCGCGGCAGCGAGGTCGCGATGATCTTCCAGGAGCCGTCGTCGGCCCTGAACCCGGTCTACACGGTCGGGTGGCAGCTGGCCGAGGGGCTCCGCGCGCACGGCAAGTACACGAAGCGCGCCGCCCGTGCGCGCGCCATCGAGATGCTCGCCCGGGTCGGCATCCCGAACGCCTCGCGCCGCGTCGACGACTACCCGCACCAGTTCTCGGGGGGCCAGAAGCAGCGCATCGTCATCGCGATGGCGCTCGCCCTCGCGCCCTCGGTGATCGTCGCCGACGAGCCGACCACCGCGCTCGACGTGACTGTGCAGGCCGAGATCCTGGATCTGCTGCGCCAGTTGCGCGACGAGACCGGCACCGCGATCGTGCTCATCACCCACAACATGGGCGTCGTCGCCGATCTGTCGGATCGCGTCGCCGTGATGCTCAACGGGCAGATCGTCGAGACCGCCGCGTCCCGCGAGCTGTTCGCGGCTCCGCAGCACGAGTACACGAAGCGTCTCCTGGCGGCCGTTCCCCGCCTGGAGATCATCGACAGACCGCTGATCGCCGCCTCGGACGTGCCCGCGATCGTCGAGGCGACAGGGCTCGTCATCGAGTACCCGGGCCGATTCGGGCGCTCGGGCTTCCGCGCCGTGAAGGGCATCGACTTCTCGATCTCCCCGGGTGAGGTGCTCGGCCTGGTTGGCGAGAGTGGATCTGGCAAGACCACCATCGGGCGTGCGATCGCCGGCCTCACCAAGGTCTCGGAGGGCTCGCTCCGTGTGCTCGGCACCGAGATGCGCGGCGTGCGCGAACGCTCCTTCCGGCCGCTGCGGCGCGAGCTGGGCTTCGTGTTCCAGGATCCGGGCACCAGCTTCAATCCGCTGCTCACGATCGCGAACTGCGTCGCCGAGCCGCTGGTCGTGCACGGTGTCGCTGAGAACCCGGCGGCGGCTCGCCCGCGCGTGGACGAACTGCTCGAGGCGGTGCAGCTGCCCAAGG
The DNA here is from genome assembly GCA_025352325.1 of Microbacteriaceae bacterium. Taxonomy (GTDB): domain Bacteria; phylum Actinomycetota; class Actinomycetes; order Actinomycetales; family Microbacteriaceae; genus Lysinimonas. The sequence goes on from JANXTR010000011.1 coordinate 32,950, forward strand.
CCTTCGGGGATCGCTACCCGCACGAGCTCAGCGGCGGCCAGCGGCAGCGCGCCTCGCTCGCCCGCGCCCTCGCACTGAACCCGACGCTCCTGATCGCCGACGAGCCGACCAGCGCGCTGGACGTCTCGGTGCAGGCCCGTGTGCTCGAGTTGTTCGCCGAGTTGCAGGGCGAGTTCGGCTTCGCGACGCTGTTCATCACGCACGACCTCGCGGTCGTCGACCAGCTCGCGCACCGCGTCGTCGTGCTGCACCAGGGCGAGATCGCCGAGGAGGGCCCGACGGCGCAGGTGCTTGGCAACCCGCAGGACCCGTACACGAGACGCCTGCTCGCCTCCTTGCCGGTGCCCGATCCGGTTGAGCAGGCACGGCGCCGCTCCGAGAGGCTGGCGGCCGTCGCCGCCGGCGCAGACAGCAGTTCGACCACAGCGGAGAGCACCTGATGACGAAGAACACCGAGCTCTCCGACGGCATCGCGGTGCGTGCGGCCGACCTGTCGCTCGCGTATCGCGACGGGGTCGCGGCCGTCAGCGGCGTAACGTTCGAGATCCCGGTGGGCGGCATCCTCGGCGTCGTCGGCGAGGCGGGCTCCGGCAAGAGCACCCTGGCGCGCGCGGTCGCTGCGCAGCAGCTCCCCGGGGAACGCGATGTCCCGCACATCACGGGCGGCACCCTTGACGTGCTCGGCGAGAAGCTGCGCAGCACCACCTCGCGCCGCCTCGATCGCCTCTCGCTCAAGGTGGGCTACCTGCCGCAGGATGGCGGCTCTACCCTCGAGCCGCATCTGACGGTCGGCGAGAACGTGGCTGAGCCGATTTACCAGCGTGATCGCCGCTTCGACCGACTGGATGCCGGCGCGGCCGTGGCCACGCTGATCGACGCGGTCCGCCTCCCGCTCGCGGTGATGAACAAGTACCCGCACGAGCTCAGCCGCGGCCAGCGCCAGCGCATCGCGCTGGCGCGCGCGCTCATCCTGGAGCCGACCCTCCTGGTCGCCGACGACCCGACCATGGGCGTCGACGTGCTGGTGCGCGGCCGCATCCTGACGGTCATCGCCGACCTGCAGCGCGAACGCGCCTTCTCGGCGCTCGTCATCGGGCACGACCTGCGTGAGCTCCGCACCATGACCGAGCAGATCGCTGTGATGCACGCCGGGCTGCTGGTGGGCTACGGCCAGGTGGACGAGGTGCTGCGGCACCCGCTGCATCCCTACGTCGACCGCCTCGCCGCGCTGCACGCGTGAGTCGGAGCCCCGCCGATCTTTTGCTAGGCTTGCGGGGCTGTTCGCAGTGATCCTCCATAGCTCAATTGGCAGAGCAATCGGCTGTTAACCGGTAGGTTCTTGGTTCGAGTCCAAGTGGGGGAGCCATCGGCCCGGAATCCCAGGATTCCGGGCCTTTTGCGTGATCATATGAGCATGACAGCGAGCGAGTTCGAGTACCACCAGCATCCCCGCGCCACCGAGCGGAAGACCGATGGCCCGCCGACGGTCCACAAGGCTGCCGTGAAGATGCACACGACGGCCGTCGGCCGCTTCAACAACCGGTTCGGCCTGCAGATCACCAAGTCGGTCGGGACGATGTGGGCGGCGTACGCCTTCGCGATCCTCGCCCTGATCAGCCTGCCCGCGGCGCTCATGAGCGGCAGCGCGATCATCATCATCGCCTGGATCGCGCAGACCTTCCTGCAGCTCGTGCTACTGCCTGTGATCATCGTCGGCCAGAACATCCAGGCCGCCGCCTCCGACGACCGGTCGAACGCGACGTACAAGGATGCCGGCGCGATCCTCGAGGAGGCCAAGCAGATCCAGCTGCACCTGGCCGCCCAGGATGCCGCAGCCACCACGCTCATGAACCGCATCGTGGCCCTCGAGGCGAAGATCGCCGGGCAGGCGGGGAGTTAGGCCCCGAGGAGGAAGACCACGCGCTCGCGCGCGAACTTCCGGTCGCCAACGCCGCTGCGGCGATGGGAGGCGTCGGCCAGGTCGTCATCGATGGATGCCGCGACCAGCCCCGACATCCCGGCACTCCGCGTACCCCTGCGGGAGTACGCTCCGCGCACCGGACGGCGGATTCCGCCGGATCGCCTCGCGCGTAGCATCGAACCATGTCCGCCTCCCGCCGCGCCGTCCGTCGGGCGCAGCGCTGGCAGCAGTGGATGGAGCGGCGCGGCGGTCAGGGTGTCTGGATGGACCGCCATCCCGACTGGTCGAACTGGGGCGGTCCACCGCCGCCGAACTATCGGATGCCGCGCTGGGCGACCCTCTGGCTGCCGGTCATCATCTCGTTCGTTGTCCAGGTGCCGGTGGCGATCGGGCTCATCCACGTCTATTCCCTCACCCCGACGCAGAGCCTGATCACGCTCGGGATCGCGCTGCTCGGTCCGCTCGCCCTGATCGTCGCCCGACGATTCCCGGGCCCTGTGGTGGCCGTCACCGCGGTCGGCGCCTCGCTCGACCTGTTCTTCAACGACCACAGCGGGCCGCCGTACGTTGCGCTCGCGTTCGGCATCATCAGCGCGATCGTGCGCGACGCGCGGATCTGGGCGTGGGTCTCGATCGCGGTCGCCTGGGTGACGACGCTGAGTGTCGCCATCGCCCTGGGCAATGATCGCCTGACGGCCCCTCGCATCGCGGCGACGACCCTCGGCATCCTGATCGTCGTCGGCATCGGCGAGGGCATGCGCACGCGACGCGAGCGCGGCGCCGAGTTCCGCAGGATCATGGGCGAGCGCCGGCAGTCCGAGGTGCAGGCCGAGCGGGTGCGCATCGCCCGCGAGCTTCACGACGTGCTCGCTCATTCGCTCAGTCAGATCAACGTGCAGGCGAGCGTGGGGCTGCACCTCATGGACCGGCAGCCCGATAAGGCGGCGGAGGCGCTGGCGAGCATCAAGGAGACCAGCAAGACCGCGCTCGACGAGGTGCGCTCCGTGCTCGGCGTGCTCCGCGCCGAGGGCGGCGCCGACCCGAGCGCCCCGTTGGTGCCCGAACCGGATCTCAGCCGACTGCCGGGGCTCGCGGCATCCGTCACCGCTCAGGGCGTCGAGGTGCGTCTGGATGACCGGCTCACCATGAGCGAGATCCCCAAGCCCGTGCAGCTCGCGCTGTACCGCATCGTGCAGGAGTCGCTCACGAACGTCGCCCGGCACGCCGACGGAGCCACCCACGCGACCGTCACGATCGATCGTTCGGATGCCGCATACCGTCTCGAGGTCCGAGACGACGGTCGCGGCAGCGTGCCCGTGCCCGCTTCCGAGACTGGAGGGCGCGGACTGCTCGGCATGCGTGAGCGCGCCGAACTGCTCGGTGGCCACCTGAGCGCCGGTCCTGCCGAGGGCGGCGGCTTCTCGGTCGTCGCCGAACTGCCCGTCCGCGTCAGCCAGGAGACCTCCGCATGACCATCCGAGTCGCACTCGCCGACGATCAGCAGCTAATCCGCGCGGGCTTCCGCAGTCTGCTCGAGGCCGAGCCGGATCTCGAGGTCGTCGGCGAGGCCGCCACCGGTCGCGAGGCGGTCGCCCTCGTGACGCGCGAACGCCCGGACGTCGTGCTCATGGACATCCGGATGCCCGACGGCGACGGCCTCTGGGCCACGGAGCAGATCGCGGCGAATCCCGCCCTGTCGGGCACGCGCGTCGTGGTCGTTACCACCTTCGAACTCGACGAGTACGTGGCGCAGGCGATCCGCGCCGGGGCGAGCGGCTTCCTCGTGAAAGACACCGAACCCGTCGAGCTGATCCGTGCCGTGCATGTCGTCTCCGGTGGAGATGCGCTGCTCAGCCCGCGTGTCACCAAACGGCTGCTCGAGCGGGTCGCTGGCACCTTCCACCAGCCGCCGGACGACTCGCGGCTCCGCGTGCTCACCGATCGTGAGCGCGAGGTGCTCGGGCTGGTCGGCCAGGGGCTTACCAACGACGAGATCGGGCGCCAGCTCTACCTGAGCCCGCTCACCGCCAAAACACACGTCTCGCGGATCATGTCGAAGCTGCTGGCGCGCGACCGCGTGCAGCTGGTCGTGATCGCCTACGAGACCGGGCTGGTCGCCGCGGGAGCGAGCGAGTAATAGTTGGGGAGCGTCGCCCTGCACCCGCGGGAGTAGTCGAAACCACCCGCCGGGCAGATTCCCCCGGGACGCCGAATGGCGAGAGTGGAGTCATCGGGTTCCGCCGGAACCCCTGACTCGAAGGACCATCGTGTTCACCTCGCTCGCTCTCGCAGCCGCACCCCACTTCGCGCATCCTGTGCTGGGCTTCGGCTTCGGCGGCGGATACGGCACCTCGGGCCGCATGGGCCATGGCATGGGCCACGGCTACTGGGCCGGTGCGCAGGCCTCCCGCGCCGCCGAGACCACCCTCGCCGAGCGTTTCGCGCAGGGCGACATCGACGAGAAGGAGTACCGTGCCCGCCTCGACGTGCTGCGCGCTAATGCGCCGCAGCCGCCGAGGGCCCGAACGGCCCCGTCGGACCCCAGAAGTAGCGCTCCGATAGTCTCTCCTTCGAGCTGCAACCGGCTCGGAGGAGAGACTTTTTCACGTGAACGCTTGGCTTCAAGACAACTCGATCGTCGTGACCCTTGCGCTCGGAATCGCCACCGTGGTCCTCCTGATCCTGGTGATTGTGCTCCTCGTCCTCTGGCGGCTGGCTCGCCGAGCCGAACGAGCGGCCTCCGCCGGCCGCGTTGAGCGGGAGCGCGATCGCATCGACCTCGAGCTCTCGCTGGCCGAACAGACCAGCCGGCTGCGCATCATCCGCGAACTCCACGAGCTGGCCGTGCACTCGGTGTCGGTCATCATCAGCCAGGCAGACGGGGCGCGCTACGCGGCAACCGCGGATCCGGATGTCGCGACCCGCAGCGCCAGCGCCATCGCCGAGGCCGCGCGGGCGACGCTGGCCGACCTCCGCCGGGTGATGACAGTCGTGCGCGACGGCGAGGCGGATGCCGCCCCCCAACCAAGCCTCTCGTCGGCCCGGGAGCTGTTCAAGGTGATGCGCGACGCCGGCCTCGACGTCGAGTTCGTCGAGAACGGCGCGCGCCTGGACCTTAAGCAGGGCGCTGAGCTCGCGGTCTACCGCATCCTGCAGGAGGCCCTCAGCAACGCGCTCGCCCACGGCGGCGCCGGTACGAGTGCGCGGGTCGGCTTCAAGTGGACCGACCAGGGCCTCGAGGTGCTGGTCGACGACGACGGTTTTCGCGCCGAGGCGGTGCGCAACGGTCTCGACCCGAACCTGGAGGCTCAGCAGCGCAGCTACTCGCAGGACGACGACTTGGCGGCCCTCACCCAGACGCCGGTGGGTCGCGGCATCACCGAGATGCGCGAACGCACGGAGCTGTTCGGCGGGGTCTTCTCAGCGCGCACGGTGCCGGGCGTGGGCTTCTCGGTGGCGGCGATCTTCCCCGCGCTGAAGTACCACAACGGCGTCCACGGGGTGAAGTTGGACCCGTCGTGAGCCCGGTCGGTCCACAGGTGCGGGTCGCGATCGTCGACGACTCCAAGAGTCAGCGCGAGGGCTGGGCGCTGCTGCTGAGTTCGCAGCCCGACCTGTTGGTCGTCGGACAGGCGGGCGACGGCGCGCAGGCTCTCGCCCTCGCGCGACGTGAGCCGATCGACGTGCTGGTGATGGATATCCAGATGCCGCGGGTCAACGGGCTCGTCGCCGCGGGCCGGATCAGCGCTGACGCGCGCGTCGCGGAACTCGGTCGTCCGCCGCGGATCGTCCTTGTGACCGCGATCGACCTGGATGCTTACGTGCCGGGCGCGGCCATGGCGGGCGCCTACGCGGTGCTCTACAAGGACGTCGACCCCGAGGGGCTGTTCGAGACCATCCGTGAAGCCGCGGCCTACAGGGGTGAGTAGCGCAGAGGCCCGCCCCCGCGTCTGCCCGATGATGACGGCGGCGCAGAGCCTCAGTCGTCGAGGTGATCCACGCCAGGCAGCCACGACTGCCCTGGAACGCCCCAGCTGCGCTTCTTGACCGTCTTGGCGGCCGCTCGGTCGTCGGGGTGCGCGAGACGGTCGGCGTAGAGCACGCCGTCGAGGTGGTCGTACTCGTGCTGGAAGATCCGCGCGAGCCAACCATCCGCCTCGATCTGGAAGGCAGAGCCGTCGAGGGCGGTGGCGCGCAGGAGCGCACGTTCCGCACGACGGAGCGGGAAGCGCTCGCCCGGAAGAGAGAGGCATCCCTCCGACTCGTCATCCTCGTCGAGCTCGTCGATCGATGCCGGGACGGGCGGGCTGATCCAGAGTCCAGGGTTGATCGCGGTGCCCTGGTGCAACACGCCGCCCTCGTCGGTCCAGTGGTAGACGAACACACGAAGGGGCACACCAACCTGCGGCGCCGCCAGCCCGACACCGGGTGCGGCGGCCATGGTCTCCTCCATGTCGCGCACCAGCTGCACCAGCGACGCGTCGAACTCGTCGACGGGTGCGGCGGGGGAGTGGAGCACCGGGTCCCCTGTGATGAGGATGGGAAGCACGGCCATTCGCCAAGGATATCGAGGGTTCTGCGGTTACATTCGTCGGGTGCCTCTCGACCCCTTCGTGATCGACCCGGCGAAAATCATGGCCTCCGTGCCGGTCGTCGGGATCGTCATCGCCCTCGTCGGCGGACTGTTCCTCGCGCTCGGTGCTCAGTTCCAGCACCGCGGCGTCACCGTCGTCGAGGAGCGCTACGGCTCCGGACACAAGGCCGGTCTCAGCATCGCCCAGATCCTCCGGTTGCTGCGCAGCCCGTGGTGGGTGCTCGGCACCGTCTTGCTGGGCCTCGCGATCCTCTGTCAGCTCACCAGCCTCGGCTTCGCGCCCATCATCGTGGTGCAGCCGCTCGGCGTCGTCGCCCTCGTCATCACCTCGGTGATCAACGCGCGCGTCTCGCACATCCCGCTCACGCGGCAGGCGATCCGCGCGATCACGTTCTGCGTTGCTGGCATCGCCATCTTCGTCACGGTGGCGGCCTTTGTCGCGCAGGAGTCGGTGATCAACACCACCCAGCTCGTGATCATCCTGGTGATCCTCGGTGTGGTGATCCTGCTGCTCGGGCTCGCGTTCGCGTTCTTCCGCCGACGATTCACGGCGATCTTTTACATCATCTCGGCCGGCGTGCTCTACGGATTCGTGGCCACCCTGGCCAAGGTCGTTATCAACCGCGTCATCTCGGGTAACTTCGAAGGACTCACCGTCTTCGCTATCGTGGCTCTGCTTCTCGCGATGGCGCTCGGCGCGTACTTCGTGCAGACCGCGTACTCGGTCGGATCGCCGGACCTCGTGATCGCCGGCCTGACCGTTGTGGACCCGCTCGTCGCCGTGGCGATCGGCATCATCGTGCTCCAGGAGGCCGCGGGCGCACCGCTTTGGGTGCTGCCGGTCTGGCTCGTCGCGGCGGGCATCGCCGTCTATGGCGTCTTCCAGCTCGCGAAGACCCGCGCGGCCCAAGTCGCCGCCACGCAAGCCGAGGCCGCCAAGAACGGCCACGCCTGAGTTACCCTGAGCGGGCAGCGTCTCTGCTGCTCCCAGGACCGAAGGGCACCGAGTGACCGACGCGCCCCCAGCGCGGCAGCCGATGCGGATTCTCATCGGAGGCGACACGTTCGCCCCCGATCTGAACGGTTCTGCCACTTTCGCTAAGCGTCTCGGCGCCGGCCTCGCCGCGCGCGGTCACGAAGTCCACGTGATCGCCCCGGCGCAGCCGAGGGCGTCCGGCACCTTCCAGGAGAGCTACGACGGCCAGACCCTGACCGTCCACCGCATCTATAGCTGGCCCTGGCCGCCGCATCCGTGGTTCCGGTTCATGCTGCCGTGGCGCATGAAGTCCAACTCACGCAGGATCGTCGACAGCATCCATCCGGATGTCATCCACTTCCAGTCGCACATCGTGGTCGGTGCGGGGCTGGCTCCGGTCGGCAAGAGCCGCGGCATCCGGATGGTGGGGACAAACCACACCATGCCCGAGAACGTGCTGCAGCACGTCACGATCTTCCCGCAGCCGATGCTCGACTGGCTCGCCCGCACGCAGTGGAAGGCGGCGCGCAAGATCTTCCTGCTCGCCGACGAGATCACCAGCCCAACCCAGAGTTCGGCCGACTACTTCACGACGATGACAGGACTCGGCAACGTGTTCGCCATCTCGAACGGCATCGACACCACTGCGTACGCGCCCGACTTCTCACCCAAACCCGATCACCGCATCGTGTTCGTGGGCCGGTTGGACGAGGAGAAGCACATCGACGAGCTGATCCAGGCCGTCAAGCGGATCGACGCTTCTCTCGACGTTCAGCTCGACATCATCGGCGGCGGCGAGATGAAGCAGAAACTGCGGGAGCTGGCATCCTCTCTGGGCGTCTCGGATCGTGTGCACTTCCTTGGCAAGCTCAGCGACAAGGACCTGCGCGCCACCCTTACCCGCGGCACTGTGTTCGCGATGCCGTCGCGCGCCGAACTGCAGTGCATCGCAGCCATGGAGGCCATGGCGACCGCCCTGCCCGTCGTGGCGGCCAACGCCATGGCGCTGCCCCATCTCGTTCACGAAGGCGAGAACGGTCACCTCTACGAACCCGGTGATGTGGATGCCCTGGCAGCGGCCCTCACGGACGTGCTCACCGCCGACCCCGCCCGCCTCGAGAAGATGAAGAAGGCGTCGCTTGCGATCGCGGCGCACCACTCGATGGCCCACACGCTGGATGTCTTCGAGGCGCTGTATCGTGGGGAGCCGGTGGCCCGACCGGCCGCCGACCCCGATTCGACGCCCGTGGCCGAGCAGTCCACGACGCCCGATCCGGGTGCGGGGCGGTAGCTCAGCCGGTTAGAGCAAGGGACTCATAATCCCTGGGTCGCGGGTTCAAGTCCCGCCCGCCCTACAGAGTATTGGTTGTTCAGCGGCGGTTTTGTTGGCTAACGC
>JANXTR010000046.1 GCA_025352325.1 Microbacteriaceae bacterium
TCGTGTGAACACCAAAATCTTTCGCGATCTGCTCGATCGTCACACCAGGTTCACGACCACGCGCAACAGCGACCACATCTTCACGGAACTCATTCGGATAAGGCTTAGGCACAACAACATCCTTCCAGCCCACCCCGCAGGACAAGCCAACTCAGATGTCACCTAACCGTGCAGCAGACCCAAGTGCGACGTGGAACCCAGTCGTCGCGGGGGAGTTGTCTGCAAGAGGTCCGGCTTGCGACGCATCGGCTGCTCCATATGTCGTCCCTCTCGCTCGGAGGCTGCGTCGACGTTCAAAAGCACAAGAAACAACAGCGCCACTTTTTAGTGAAAGCCTCAGCTCGGCACCTCAACGCTTAGCGCCAACCACCGTTCCACTACTGGTCAGACCCCAAATCGGCTTAGCGTTATTTATTCCGTTTCGTGAGCTGGCCCCGAGAACAGCGAATGAACCCGCGTCACGAGTGACGACGACCACGTCACCCTGACGATGAAAGCCCCGCCGGGATTCTCCGGCGGGGCTTTTCAGACCCGGGTATCGTCACCGAGCATGACGCCGCCATCGTCAAATAACGCGACGGACAACATACGTATCGGGGACATCTACTACCTCCGGGCACGTAAGTCGGACCAAAACGTCCGACTAAAATACTATAGTATGTAGCGTCTTCAAAGACCAGAGCAATTGTTTCAGGCAAGATGGTGGAATGCGCGCTGACAATGTGACCGGTCCGATCACTTACCACGGCGAAGGGCCATGCTGGTCACCTTCCTGGGGCGGGCTCCGCTTCGTCGACCTCTACGCCGGCGATCTGCTGACCATCGACAATGGCAAGGTGACCCGCCTCGACACGGGCGAGGATGTCGCATCCTTCGTCCGACCGCGCGAACATGGTGGCTACGTCGTCGGCACCCGCCAGGGCATCGGCCTCGCGGAAGGTGCCGATACTGCTCCTTCGGCACGGTTGCTACTGATGTCGGAATCCGATTTGCGGATGAACGACGGCGGCATCACCCCCGACGGGCGGCTCCTGGCCGGGTCGATGTCGGCCGACGGTTCGCCAACCGGATGCCTCTACCTCGTCGAGCCCGATCTGTCCTATGGCGTTGCGGCGACGAATGTCGGATGCTCCAACGGAATCGCCTTCTCCGTGGCCGGGGATCGAGCCTATTACGTCGACACCGTGACCTCACGGATCGACGAGTTCGACTACCAGAACGGCTCCCTCATCGGGCGCCGCCCGTTCGTCACCATCGACCCCGAGATTGGATATCCGGACGGACTCACTGTCGACAGCCTCGGCAACGTCTGGGTCGCCGTCTGGGGAGCCGGAGAAGTGCATGCTTACGATCGAGAAGGCACCCTACTTCAGATCGTCGAGTTACCGACGCGGCATGTGAGTGCCTGCGCGTTCGGCGACGACGACCTCTCGACGCTGTACATCACGACCTCGCAGGAGCGCATCGACACCGCTGCAGAACCCGAAGCGGGCTCGCTCTTCAGCGTGCGACCGGGCGTCGCTGGGCCGCCGGTCGTGCCGTTCCTCGGCTGACAGCGCGCCTCAGGCCCGTACTGCCGCCGCGTACCCGGGATTCAGGATCGCATCGACCGGCCGACCGGCGAGGAACTCGACGACGTTCAACGCCGCGTGCACCGGCAGATCCGCCAGTGCCTCCGGGGAGTACCAGGCGGCATGCGGGCTCAGCTGTACAGTGTCGAGACCGCGCAGTCGACTGTCGGCGCCGAGGGGTTCGGACTCGAAGACGTCCAGGGCGGCGCCCCCGATCGTCCCGCGCTCCAGGGCGTCTGCCAGGGCGTCCTCATCGATGAGCGGGCCGCGGCAGGTGTTGACGATCGAACTCGTGGGTTTCATGGTCGCCAGCGTCGACGCGTCGATCAGATGCCTGGTGTCCTCAGTCAGCGGTGCATGCAAGGTAAGGATGTCGGCCCTGGCGATCGCATCGGCCACGCCGACCGGAAGATATCCGCGAGCCCGGATGAGCTCGGGGTCCTGGTAAGGATCGGCGACCAGAACGGTGAATCCTATCGTCGCACATCCGGCCGCCACGAGCGATCCGATTCGGCCGAGTCCGACGATGCTCACGGTGGTCTGCGACGGTCGGCCACTCATCGGGCGGGCACTGACAGCCGACCAGCCACCGGCCTGCACCTGGCTGTCGTAAGCTTTCAGCCCTCGAGCCTGTCCGAGAATCATGGCCAGGGTGTGCGCTGCAACCTCTTCGATGCAATACGTGGGAGTGTTCGCGACGGCGATGCCCCGTTCTGTTGCGGCGGCGACATCGATCATGTCGTAGCCGATCCCGAGTCGGCTGATGAATCGCAGTCGGGGCAACTGATCGAGTAGCTCCCCGGTGATCGGAGCCCACTGCACGATGAGCGCGCTGGCCTCTCCTGCGCTCGCGGCGATGTCCCCCACCGAGCCTGAGGGTGCAAGCGATACCGGATGGTCGGACGCGCGCAGAACATCGCTGACGGCGGTCCCGGGCAGGTCGCAGTCGGTGATGACGACGGATTCAAGAGCCATGCTGAAACGCTATAGCATCTAGCAATTATCCGCCACCGGTGTAGCCGAATTGATCACGAGTGCTATAGCGTTCTAACATGGCTGTTCGACGCGTTCTCATTACCGGATCAAGTTCCGGTATCGGCGCCGCCACTGCCATATTGCTTGCGAAGCAGGGCTACGCGGTGTGGATCACATACACCTCAGGAAAAGCGGCGGCGCACGAAGTCGCAGCCCAATGCAGGGCCGCGGGTGCGGCAAAGGTACATGTCTCTCCACTTGACCTGCGCTCCCCCACCGCAATCGATGCGCTGGTAGCGGATGTCACCGAAAGTTGGGGGGAACTCCACGTGCTCGTCAACAATGGCGGCGTCTGCCCGTACCAGGGCTACGACGAGATCTCCATCGACGACTGGGATGCCGTGATGGAGACGAACGGTCGCGGTACATTCCTGCTCTCACGGGCCTGCCTGCCGCTCTTGCGCGCGGCCGAGGCGAACACTCCGGGAATCGATCGCGTCATCATCAACCTGTCGTCGGTCGCCGGACAGGTCGGCGCCATCACAACCGGAATGCACTACGCGGCGAGTAAGGGCGCCATACTCGCCATCACTCGCAGCTTTGCCCGTATTCTCGCCTCGGAACACATTCGGGTGAACGCTGTGACACCAGGACCGATAACGAGCGCCATCACCGACAACTTGTCGGAAGCGGCACGGACTTCTCTCGAACAGACCATTCCGCTCGGACACTTCGGAGAACCAGAAGACGTCGCCTGGGTCATCAGCGGGCTTGCATCCCCGCAAGCCCGATTCGTCACCGGGGTGACCTATGACGTCAACGGGGGTACCAGAATTGACTGATCGGCCAACAGGGAAGCCTGTGACCGCCGTCGAGACGGTTACTGCGCAGTTGGATGCGTTCAACGCCCACAACCTGGATGATTTCGTCGCCACCTACGCCCCGGATGCGATCGTCACCGGGGTCGCGACGCGTCCTATCGTCGGGCGCGAAGAGCTCCGCGACTTCTACGAACCCCGTCTGGCCAACCCTGAGCTGAACTGCACCATCGACACAATCGTCCAGTTCGGCGAGCGCTGGCTCGTCGCGCGCGAATTCGTGCACAACGGCGGCACGGTCACCGAAACTATCGCCACCTTCGATGTCATCGACGGCCTGATCGCCCGCGCCTCGATGCTGAAGGCCTAAGGCTCCAGGCCGTAGCGAGCCAGCAGTGCAGGATCTGGCACAGGATTGCCGAACGCGGCGCTCCACGCCCCGTCGACACCAATCGACTGGCCGCTCAGATAGCTGGATTCATCCCCGAGCAGGAACGCAGCCACTGAGGCGATTTCCTCTGTTCGCGCGATTCGACGCATGGGCGGCCCTTCGGCAAGTGCACGTTCCTCGGCCTCGGAATCTGCCGCAGCCGCGACCTGCGCCTCCAGGTGGGGGGTGCGCACCCCTCCGGGTGCAAGGGTGTTCGCCCTGATCCCAAGGCGACCGTAGGTCACCGCAATACTTCGGGACAGAGCGTCAATCCCTCCCTTGGTGAACTCGTAGGCGGCGTGGTCGGAAAAGCTCGTGCGGCCATGGATCGAGCCGATGTTGACGATCGAGCCCCCGCTGCGCTGTTCGATGAACGTCTCGACAGCGGCTGATGCCCCCCATAGGTAGCCAAGGCCGTTGATCTCGATCACTTCGCGCACAAGCGATTCATCCAGATCGTGCAGCGGAGTGCGCCTGGTGATGCCGGCATTGTTCACCCAGCCGACCAGCGGGGCAAGAGCGGACGCCCGTTTCGCCGCGGCCCGATGCGAATCGCGATTGGAAGAGTCGGCGACGATCACCGCCGCGCAGATGCCGGCTTCGACGGTCCCGGATCCGGCGGAACGTTCAAGACCGACGACCATCCAGCCATCGGCCGACAGACGGGTCGCAATCGCCCGGCCGATGCCTTTTCCACTCCCCGTGACCACAACACTGCGACTCATGCCACTCCCCCGGCAAAATCGAAGAGCTCCGGATCCAGGGTGAAGCCGAGACCGGGCTCGGATGGCGGGCTGGCCCAGCCGGAATCAAACGCTGGCCCTCCCCGCACCAGGGACGGCGACGGATCGTACGGATTTCCACTCGCACCACGATTGAAGGTCTCGACTCCGACCCCGAGATGCACGCTGACCTCCGGATAAACATGGCAGGAAACGGCGGTCCCGCGAGCTGCCGCCCAGTCGACCAGCCGATGAGCCGCGGTGATCCCCCCGATCGCCACGACATCGAGTCGTATCACGTCAACGGCCTCGTGCTCGACCAGGGCACGCAACACTCTGGGATCGGTCACTTCGTCACCCACAGCGACGGTGAGGCCGCTGCCCTTGCGGATTCTGGCGCACCCCTCGGCATCCTCCGGAAGGAGCGGGTCCTCGAGCCAGGCGAGGTCGAGATCTCCCCACTCACGGAGGTCAGCGAGCGCCTGGTCGCTGTCGCGCCAGCCGAAGCCGACATCGACGACAAGACCGGTCGCCTCCGGCAGTTCTTCCCGCAGGCGGGAGAGCAGCTCACGCATGAAGGCATTGTCCGGCGACCGCGAGATCTTCACCAGCGGCCAGCCCTCAGCGGCCTGCCCGACCACCTCATCGACAACCTCGGACACCGACTTGCCCGGCGTCGGGTATGCAGCGACCAGCATCGCCGGTCGCGGCGCATCGCCGGAACCGAGAAGCTCCCACACCGGCTTACCTGCCCGCTGGCCGGTGATATCCCACAACGCCACATCGACCAACCCGATGGCGCGGCGGACGAGGCCGACCCGTCCCACGATCGCACTGCCCCTGATGGCACGGTCCCACACCGTCTCCGGATCATCGCTGTCAGCGCCGAGCACGTGTGGCGTCACCAACCGATCGATGATCTCAGCCATCGGGGCTTCGCGCGACAACGCATACGACTGGCCTCGGATACCGTCGGCTGCCTCCACCTGAACGGCGGCGTATTCACGGCGGGTCACCGTCATGGCACCGAGCTGAAGCGGCTGGGGCAGCGCGAGCGAGCGGGTCGCCGTCGCCACCCTGGTGATCGCCGTCAGATTAGTCACGGAGATGGCTTCTTCGCGAGTGGGATTCCATAGTCGACCATGAATCCGCCATCGACGTACAGCGTCTGGCCGTTCATATAGCTCGCATCGTCGGATACGAGAAAACTCACCGCGGCGGCGACTTCGCTCGCATCGGCCAGTCGCTTCGCTGGGATTCTCGACAGGATCGTGTCGACGTCGAGCGTTCCGGCTGCGACGCCTTGGCGAAAGACCCCGGTGTCGACGTATCCCGGGGCGACCGCGTTGACGCGCACACCGCGCGAGGCCCACTCCGCGCCGGCGGTGGCGGTCAGGCCGATCACGGCGGCCTTCGTCGTCGAGTAAGGCGCCCGGCCGGCCGAGCCGCGCGCCGACACCGAGGAGATATTCACGATGCGACCCTCCCCGCGCTCGAGCATGTGTCGGCCCCCGGCCTGCAGGGTGTTGAAGACGCCGTGCAGGTTCACGTTCACGACCGCCTCCCACTCCGCCCAGCTCAACTCCTCGAGGGCCCGATGCCGCTGGATGCCCGCGTTGTTCACGAGAACGTCGATCTGCCCGAACTCGGCGACGATCCCGTCGAAAACGGTGGCGGCCTGGCCATGATCGGTCACGTCGAGCTCACGCCACAGCACGTCATCACTCGACGCGGTGAACCCCGGTACGACGTCGGTGGCGATCACTCGGTAACCATCGGCCAGCAGCCGTTGTCCGATCGACCAGCCGATTCCGGCCGCCCCTCCGGTGATCACAGCGATAGGCGAGTTCTCAGTCATGCGGTTTCCTTCAACAAGCTGTCGATCAGTTCGGTGGCAAATTCTTCCAGGCGCTCCAGTGAGCCGGACTTCAGCGGGGTCTGCCACGCTTGATAGGCGCCTCGTTGGTAAGCGTCCGCTGTCGGCAGGTAGACGAATCCCGGCCCGTTCACGAGGTTGACGACCACGATCGGGGTCGAGGGGAACCGTTCACGAAGCGTGGTCTGGAAACGTGAATAGGCTTCGCCGGGGTGCCCGACGAAGACCGCATCTCCCACTCGCCAGGCCCAGACCGGATGCTGCACCGTCGTCCCGACGACATAGCCGTCGCGGAGATTGCGGGCACGGCTGAGCCGCTCGCGAAGGCTGTTCTCGTCGATTCCCGCCCACTGCGCTTCGAGCTCCTGGATGGGCGGCAGCTCGACCAGGTCCAACTCGACGGTTCCCATCACCGAGCTCAGGACGTTGCTCGAACCCTGGCTGGTCGGCTCCCACATGGCCAGTGGAGCACCGGATTCGACGATGCTCGTGAGTTCCAGCTGCATGCCGACAGCGGGCAGGGAGTCGAGCGCCGCGAGCACGGCGTGACCGAGCGAGCGCCCGTGACGATCGGCGACCTCGGTATCGCCGGTGTACTGCTCCCGCGGGGCCAGCTCCCCGGCGGCGCCCAACAGGAAGACACAGGGGGCGCCCGTCGTCGTCTCGACCAGCTCCCGCATCCCACCGATGTAGTCGGGAGAGATGAGTCGGTTCTGCCAGGTCAGCGTTGTCGGGTGACAGGCATAGTTCACGAAGGTCGCGAGGATCCGCCCGGCCGCATCCGACACCCGCCCGACCAGTACGGTGTCGTCGGCCTCCTCCTCGGGGTTGAAGCCGACCAGCGCACGACCGTCGAGCACCAGCTCGCGGTTGGCGGCCAGTGAACATCGTCCCGTCGCCCATTCGATACGCGCCTGCTGGCGCCCGGACAGCGCCTCGCGCACGGCGTCGATCGCCGTCGCCGTCAGCGTGTCGAGATAGTCGCCGATCAGCTCGCCCCCGGTCAGGTGGGCGTCGGCCCGGCACAACACCGGTCCGGAGTGGGTGTGCGACAGCGAGACAGTGAGTTGCTCTGCACTCAGGCCCAGTGCCTCGAGAACGGCTCCGCGGAAGGCCCACTCGTCATCCACTCGCCGCCACCAGGTCGCATCGACGGCCACGAGAACGTGATCGGCACCCTCGGCCGATCCAAAGGCGACCGCCGTCAGCGTCATCGGCCGGTCGGTTCCCTCCGAGGCCTCCCAGACGGCCGGGCCCCAGTTCTTCGCCCTGATCCCGACGGGCGGGGTGATGTCGCGGCGGGCGATGCCGACCGCGCCGGTGGAGTGCGGAACGGCAACCGTCGATCCCATCGCTGTCTGGCCCACTTCATGCTCCATTCGCTCATTCCTTCCACGGGCATTACTCGCCATCGTCCTGCTGCGCTCTAGAGATATTCCGAAGGATGCCGCAGATGGAAGTCGGTCTCTTGTTGAAAGAGGTGAACCGCCTGCAGGAGCGTCGACTCAGAAAGCAGCGGCCCGACGAGTTGCACCCCTAATGGAGTGCCCCGTTCCGAGAATCCGGGCGCCATTACCCGCGGACTCCGTTGTGCTCGCGCAGGACACAACGCCCACGCTCACAATGGCGACAATGCCAATGGCTACCACACGCTTAAATCGCATTTCCAACCTCCGATGAAAAGTTTACAAACGATAAGCACTCGCTATAGCATGTAGCAAAACTGCTCCAGTGTCCAGACCGTCATCAGATTTGCCGGGAGCAACCCGCCCCGTAGGATGCTCCTATAGTTTGGGCAAGTGACAGCAGGTTGACCAAACCCGCCTGTCCGGCGCAGCATCGCGCGTATATGAGGAGTAAACATGGCCCTGGCCAGGGTCGACGATGAAAACATCTCCGACAAGGTTGCCAATGAGGTGCGTGAAGCAATTCAGAACGGTGAGTTCTCCCCGGGAGAACGTTTAGTCGAACGCACCCTCGCCTCACGACTGGAGGTGAGCCACATTCCGGTGCGCGAAGCGCTCGTGCGGCTTGCCGAGGAGGGGCTAGTTGAGCGGACTCCCCGTCGCGGAGCCCGCGTGGCTGCGCTCACCGAACAAGAGCTTCTCGAAATCTCCTCCCTGCGCATCGTACTCGAACAATTTGTGTGCCAGCGTGTACAAAAGGTGTGGTCGACGAGCATCGAATCCAAGCTGCACAAGGTGGTCGACTCCATGATCACCGCTGCCGAGCGTGGTGATGTCGACCGGATGTTCGCGTTCGACCGCAAATTCCATGAAGAGTTATGGGAGATTGCCGACCACAAGCTCCTGCTGTCCATCGCCTCACAACTACGGGGCCGCATCAACGGCTTTCTCCGCGCCGCGAATGGCGCACTCGCCCCCGAGGAGTTGGTCGCCCACGCGATGTCGCACAATGACCTCATCAGCGCGCTGGCCTCCGGCGACGCGACGCGGGCAAGCGAAGAGATGACCACGCACATCGAGATTGCGGCCAACCGCATTGATATGGCGCAGACCGCCGGCGACGTAGAGACCCCGCTGCCGCTCGACTCATAGAACGGGTCTGCTGCACGGTTAGGTGACATCTGAGTTGGCTTGCCCTGCGGGGTGGGCTGGAAGGATGTTGTTGTGCCTAAGCCTTATCCGAATGAGTTCCGTGAAGATGTGGTCGCTGTTGCGCGTGGTCGTGAACCTGGTGTGACGATCGAGCAGATCGCGAAAGATTTTGGTGTTCACACGA
>JANXTR010000009.1 GCA_025352325.1 Microbacteriaceae bacterium
GACCGCCGCTCCTGGGCCACACGTCAGGAGCTGCGCATCGCGATCGTGATCTGGATCGAGCGGACCTACCACCGCCGACGCCGGCAGGCCCGACTGGGCCGTTTGACCCCGATCGAATTCGAGGCCATCATGAACACGCCAACCGCACTGGCTGCGTGACTAGAAACTGTCACCTAACCGTGCAGCAGACCCCCTTTCCCGCTCACGTCGGCGTCCACCACCCGGAGCTCGACCTCGGAATCGCCATCCCAACGATCCTCGATGCGATCACCACGGAGTACAGCGGATCAACCGTCTCGTATGAGTCCGGATGCGACATCCGGGAGCCTGGTCAGGGAGGCTTCGACAACGCCCTCCGGCTCGCGCGCGCGGCGGACGTCGTCATCCTCGCGCTGGGCGACCGTTCCGGCCTCTTCGGCCGCGGAACGTCGGGAGAGGGCTGCGACGCCGAGACGCTCCAGCTCCCTGGTGAGCAAGCCGCGCTGCTCGAAGCCATTCTCGACGTGTCGAGCTCTGTGGTCCTCGTCGTCAACTCCGGGCGCCCCTACGCACTTGGAACAGCGCCCGACAGAGCGGCTGCGATCATCCAGACATTCTTCCCCGGCGAGGAAGGGGGCCGTGCGATCGCCGATGTGATCGCGGGGCACGTGAACCCCTCTGGCCGTCTGCCCGTGAGCATCCCTGCCTCCCCGTTCGGACAACCCTGGACGTACTTGACGCCCCAGCTCGCGCAACGGTCGGAAGTATCCGCGCTGGATCCGACCCCGCGGTACCCATTCGGCTTTGGTGGCGGGTATTCAACCTTTGACTGGTTGGACGCGTCGGTCGACGGCCACGGATGGGCGGATCGGTCTCGAGATCACTATTCGCAACACGAGCCCCCACGACGGCACGGAAATCGCACAACTCTATCTTCACGATCCCGTCGCGTCCGTGACCCGACCTGTTACCAAGCTCATCAGTTTCGAACGGGTTGATATCGCCGCTGGAAAGGCAGTTCGCGTGCGATTCGAGGTGCCGGCCGACCTCACGTCCTTCATCGGAGGCGAACTGACGCGGATCGTCGAGCCAGGTTGCATCGAACTGCGAATCGGATCATCGAGTGCCGACACTCATTTCACCGCTACCGTGAGCATCACCGGCCCCGTCCGCAGCGTGGATCACCACCGCGAACTTCACTGCGTGACCACCGCCACGAAGCTTGACTGATCGTGACAACGAACTCCATCTCAGTTTCCGCGCCGCAGCACCGAGTTGAGACCGTCACCGTGACGGTCACTGGTCGCGAAGGGTCAGCGCTGCCGGGACTCGACGTGTCGGTGGAGCAACTGACCCACGCGTTCGGATTCGGCAATATCGGTTTCGACTTTCTCCAAACGATCGGAGGTCCCGATCCGGAAGGCGCCGATTTGGTCGATGGATTCGGTGGCGGGACTCCTTTCGACCACGACGGCCTCGCGGACGCGTGGCTTCGACTCTTCAACCTGGCAGTGCTGCCCTTCTATTGGGGCCGATATGAACCGCGCCAGTCCCAACCCGACCGATCCAGAGTTCTCACGACTGCCAACTGGCTCGGTCGTCACGATGTGACGGTCAAAGGTCACCCGCTGGTCTGGCACACCTCACAACCGAGCTGGCTCCTTGGGCGTGGCCTCGCCGAAGTCGAGGCGTTGCTTCGAGCGCACATTCGGGAGGTCGTCTCCGACTTTGCCGGCACGATCGACCTGTGGGATGCCATCAACGAGTCCGTCATCATGCCGGCTTTTGCCAACGGTGAAAACGCGATCACTCCGCTAGCCGCCGCGCGGGGCCGACTCCAGATGATTCGACTGGCCTTCGAGGAAGCGCGCAACGCAAATCCGTCGGCGCGGCTAGTGATCAACGACTTCGATCTCTCGCCGAAATACGAACACGCTATCGAGGAGGCTCTCGACAGCGGGGTCGGCATCGACGCCATCGGGCTTCAAACTCACATGCATCAGGGGTACCGGGGCGAAGACGCCATCCTCTCGGTCGTCGACCGCTTCGCACGCTTCGGGATTCCGCTTCAAATGACCGAGACCACTCTCGTCTCCGGCCACCTCATGCCAACGTCGGTTCGGGATCTGAACGACTACCGGATACCCAACTGGCCCTCCACACCAGAGGGCGAAGAGCGCCAAGCCCGGGAAGTGGAGAGCCACTATCGATCGCTCTTCGCGCACCCGGCGATCGAGTCGATCACCTATTGGGGATTCACCGACGCCGGATCATGGCTCGGCGCGCCCGTCGGATTCATGCGAGCGGACGGATCGATGAAGCCGTCGTACTACACCCTCGAAAAGCTGATCCACGATGAGTGGTGGGTGCCCAAAACAGCCATTCGAACTGACGAACACGGCAACCTACGGCTCTCGGCTTGTGCCGGAAGTTATCTCGTTAGCAGTTCGGTGGGTTTCGCAACCTTCACGATTCAGCCAGGTTCCCACGTTGTCAATGCGCGGATTGAGGGGCCCAGAGAACGCGGAGCCTGACACGCTCTAGTTCGAAGCCCCGCTCCGATTCGGCCGAGTTGCACGAGGCGCGGAAGCGGATCTGACTCTTCGAGCAAGAGGTCGAGGTGTCGCGGAGGGCTGCGGCGTAGATCGTGGGCTACTCGATCGACTCAGGGATGAAGTCTGACGTCGGAGCAATTCTCAGGGCTCCGTGGATCCGACCGTGCTCTCGCGAACCAGAACACTGTGGGGTGCGACGACCTCTTCGGCCTCCGCGTCGGGGTCGTCGATGCGGGCGGCGATGCGAGCGATTGCGTGATGCGCGATGAAAGGCGTGTCCAGTGACACGGTGCTGAGGCTGGGGCTGGAGAACCTGCCTTCCTCGATGTCATCGATCCCTATGATGGCGATATCGTCCGGGATGCGAAGGCCCGCGTCGAAGACAGCGCGCAGTGCGCCCATCGCGAGTGTGTCCGAGTAGCAGAAGATTGCGTCGGGGCGGGGGCTCTGGGCCAACAGGGTTCGGGCTGCCGCGTAGCCGTCGGCGCGGCGGTAATGGGCCGCCGGCTGGAGCATCGAAGGCGAGCGGGTGATCCCCGCTTCCGCAAGAGCTGCTTCGTAGCCCGCCGTGCGCTGCTGGGGAGTGGTGTAGCTCTCCATCGGCTGTGCCCCGATCGCCGCGATCCGAGTACGGCCGATCGAGATGAGATGACGGGTGGCATCCTGCGCAGCGCGGAGGTTGTCGATCGCAACATGGTCATATCGGCCATCGAACTCGTGCTCGCCGAGGAGCACCAACGGCATGCTCGAGCGCGAGTTCATTTCCTCTAGTTCGGCCTTAGTGACAAGAGGGCTGAAGAGGATGCCATCGAACAACATGGTTCGATCGGCCCCGGTGAGCAGCTCGCGTTCTCGTTCATGATCGTGGCCGGTCTGGTCGATCATCACGCGGAAGCCGAACTCAGCAGCCACGTTGATCACATCCCGCGCCAGTTCGCTGAAGTAGGGGACGTCGATCTCGGGGACGACGAGCGCGAGCACGCCGGTTCGGCCGGTGCGGAGTGTGCGAGCCACGAGATTCGGGCGATAGTCGAGCTCGTCGATGGCGAGCTGCACGCGTTCACGCATCCGCTCGCTGACGTGCTCGTAGCCGCTCACGACATTGGAAACGGTGCGCATCGACACCTGCGCGTGTTCCGCGACATCCCGCAGCGTTGCCGGCATCGTGAACCCCTTTCGACTCGGAATCAGCATAGCGTTTGCAACGTGTGCAAACTTGAGCTAGCATTTTGCATACGTTGGCAAACGCCCTGTTCCGCGCCGACACCCGAAGCACCCTGAAGTCGGGCGAAAATTGCGGAGCGCCATGTCACAAAGGAGTGTCCATGCACCTGCCACAGCTGCGCGCCCGTCGCCATAATCCGGCCGCCTCACACCGTCCCGCCCGTTGGGGCCTTGTTGCCGCGGCCGCGGCCCTCGCGATCGGATTGGCCGGATGCGGTCCGTCGATCGGAGCCGGAACCTCGACCGCCGATGCCAACAAGCTCCAGCCCACCACCGCGTCGAATCCGAAGGGCCAGATCACGATCTGGGATCGCTCGGGCGACCTCTACAAGGTGTTTGGCGCTGCGATCAAGGACTTCAACAAGAAGTACCCGAACATCAAAGTGAACCACCAGGCCGTGGACATCAACGCCAAGCTCCAGAACACCCTGATCACCGGCACCGACGTCCCCGACGGCGTCTTCCTGGACGACTCATTGGTCGCCGGCTACTCCAGCTACCTCTGGGACCTCAGCGATGCCTTGAAGCCGTACACGGCAGACATCGCCCAGCAGAAGATCGATGTCAACTCGATCAACGGAGGGCTGTACGGTGTGCCATTCGACCTCGATCCCGGTTTGCTCTTCTACAACAAGACCGCCCTGGAATCGGTCGGCATCGACGCCACCAAGATCAAGACGTACGACGACCTGATCGCCGCCGCGAAGCAGTACAAGCTGGCGAAGCCCGACTCGGCGCCCATCCATCTCGAGCAGAGCGGCTACCTCGGGCAACTTCAGCTCGAGATGTATGCGAGCCAACTCGGCACGAGCATGACCGACAAGAAGGGCAAGCTCCGGATCGATTCCCCGCAGTACACCCAAATCCTCAGCTGGCTCGACACGGTGCAGAAGGGCGGCCTCGGGACCCGAGCCGAGTACCTGAGCCCCAGCGACATCGGAGCCCTCGACTCCAGCAACGAGGTTTTCTACCCGTGGGCCATCTGGTTCGACTTCGCCCCGCAACAGCAGTTGACGACGACGAAGGGCGACTGGCGCGCGATGGAGCTACCAGCCTGGACGAACGGCGGTGCTCGCAGCGGCGCCATGGGCGGGTCTTCCTTCGTGCTTCCGAAGGCGGGCAAGAACTCGAAACTCGCGCTCCTGTTCTACGAGTTCCTGATGTTCGACAAGAAGGGATACACCGCGGTATACGGCCCCAACTCGGTGTACCCGAACGGCTTGAACACCTCCATCCCGAGTTACCTCCCGGCCGCGAATGCGTCTAAGCCGCTCTTCGGACCCGTCAAGGAGATGGGCAACCAGGACCTGTGGAAGACCGCGGTCACCGCAGGCAAGCAGATCCCCGGAGGCGTCCCGACGCCAAAGTGGTGGGCGGGAGCCGTGGACTATCTCGGAGCGAACATCCAGAAGATGCTGGATGGCACCCTCACTCCGAGGCAGGTCATCGATCAGTCATCCAAGGACATCCAGACGAACCTGATCGACCGTCAGTGACCGGCTGACCGCTCCATCCACCGCCCCATCACTCACGAAGGAAACATCGTTGACTGCCACTCTTGCTCCGCACGCGCGGTCGACGGTGGCGCCCGCCCCGCAGCGGGGACCATCCCGGTTCCCGCTGCGGCGACGGCTCGCCCCCTACATTTTCATCCTGCCCTTCATCGTGATCTTCGCGGCGTTCGGCGTCTATCCGCTTCTCTTCACGCTCCAGCTGAGTTTCACCAACTGGCATGGGGCCGAGACCGCACAATGGGTGGGCTGGAGCAACTACGCCTATCTACTGACCAGTCCCGACTTCTGGGCCTCATTGGGCAACTCGGCGGTGCTCTGGCTGCTGATCATCCCGATCCAGCTGGTAATCGCCCTGCTGACCGCCGTGCTGCTCAACAATGCGAAGCTGCGATTCCGGGGCTTCTACCGAATCGCATTCATCGTCCCGTTCGTCACCCCGTTGGTGGCGATCGCGCAGATCTGGATCGTGCTCTTCGACCAGCACTACGGCGCTGTCAACGGGCTGCTCCACCTCGTCGGTGCTCCGGATATTGCCTGGCTTACCTCGAGCATGTGGGCAAAGCCGACCCTCGCACTTCTCTTCCTGTGGAAGACGACCGGGTTCATCGTCATCATCCTGCTCTCGGGACTGCAGTCGATCGACTCGTCGATCTACGAGGCCGCGTCCATCGACGGGGCCACTCGGGCACGAGCGCTGTGGAGCATGACGATCCCTCTCATCCGACGCACGCTGATGTTCGCGGTCGTGTTGCAGACGCTCGCTGTCTTCCAGATGTTCGCCGAGCCCTACGTCGTCACCAAGGGCGGACCGTACGGCTCGACCACGACAGCGGGTCTGTTCCTCTACAACCACATCACCCGAGCCGACCTTGGCACCGGCGCCGCGAACTCGCTGCTGCTCGTGGCGATCGTGATGTTAATGTCGCTTGGCTTCGTCCGGCTGCTGAGAGCGAAGGACTGAGCCATGTCATCCATTCGGGTTCCCGTGGTGTCGGCCGACGTCGCCGAGCCCTCCACCGGACGTCGCGCACGCCCCGCGATCGGCTCCCACCTCTTCCTGGTGATGTTGACCCTCGCCTTCCTGTCGCCCGTAATCTGGGCGGTGCTTTCGGCCTTCAAACCGGCGGCCGAGATCATCCGCAACCCGCTGACCTTCGATCCGTCGACCTTCACGTTGAGCAACTTCACCGGGATGTTCGCCGACGTCCCCATCGCCTCCGGGTTCCTCAACACCGCGATCGTGCTGATCTTCAAGGGCTCGATCACGTTGTTCTGTGCTCCGCTCGCCGCCTACGCGTTCGCCAAGTACGACTTCCCTCTCAAGAACCTCCTCTTCGGCACGGTCCTCGTCACGTTGATGTTGCCGACGATCGTGCTGATCATCCCCCTGCTGCTCGAAATGAAGGAGCTCGGCTGGGTGAACACCTACCAAGCCCTGATCCTCCCCGGCTCGGTCGACGCCTTCGCGATCTTCTGGATGCGGCAGGTCATCGCCTCGGTACCCGACGAGTTGCTCGACGCGGCACGGGTCGACGGCTGCGGCGAGTTCGGCATCTTTTGGCGCGTCGTCGTGCCGATCATCCGACCCGGCCTCGCGGGACTCGCGGTGCTCACCGTGATGAACATCTACAACGACTTCGTGTGGCCGGTGGTGATCGCAAGCTCCGATCGACTCGCGACTCTCCAAGTCGTGCTCTCGACGTTGGCTCAGAACATCACCGGCAACAAGATCGGCGCCGACTACGCCACCATCACCGGCGAATTGCTGGCGGCAAGCGCAGTCGCCCTCGTTCCCCTACTCGTCATCTTCATAGTGCTCCAGAAGCACTTCATCAACGGCATCCTCGCCGGAAGCGTCAAGGGCTGAGACCGTGACGCTCCTCGCTCCGAAAGGCACCGCATCCATGTCGTCCGTCGTCCCCAAACCCGAGTACCCACGGCCCGACCGTGACCGATCCGAGCGGTGGCTTTCGCTGAACGGCGAGTGGGACTTCCACACGGATGCTGGCTCGGCCCGAATCACGGTCCCTTTCGCTTGGGAGACCGAGGCATCGGGAGTTGAGCGAACCTGGCTCGAGCGTGCCAGCTACGGCCGTGATGTCGAGGTCCCTGCCGAGTGGGAGGGCATGCGGGTGTTCCTGTGCTTCGGAGCAGTGCACTATCGTTCGACCGTCTCACTCGGTGGTGTCGAGATCGGCGCCCACGTCGGCGGATACACCTCCTTCGAGTTCGACATTACGGACCGCGTGACCCCCGGCGAGTTGATCGAGTTGCGAGTCGACGTCGACGCTCCCGCCGACAAGCGCTCAATCGCGCACGGCAAGCAGCGATCGATCCCGCGCGACGATTATGACGGGGTGTCGTTCCGTCCGACATCCGGAATCTGGCAGAGCGTTTGGCTGGAAGCCCGAGGCCGCACCTGGGTACGGTCGATCGAGCTGCGGGGTGACTCCCTGACCGGAATCGACATTCTGGGAACGCTCGCCGGTGACGCGCCATCGGGCGCCTGCGTCCGGATCGCGGTGGTCGACGGTTCCGACGCCAGAGAGACCGTCGAGCTGTGGTCCAGTCCGGATGGCAGCTTCCTCGGTCGCCTCGAGTTGCCACAGCCGCGTCTCTGGTCACCGAGCGACCCCCATCTCTATGCGCTCGAGCTGATCGCCGAGGTGGCAGGATCCACTGATCGTCTGAGAGCGACGACCGGTCTCCGTTCCATCGAAACGCGAGGCGAGCAGTTGTTCCTGAACGGCTCCCGTTTCTACCTGAAGGGCGTGCTCGACCAGGGCTACTGGCCGCAGAGCGGTCCGACCGCCCCCGACGACGAGGCCCTGATCCGCGACCTGGAACTCGCTCGCGATCTCGGATACAACCTGGTGCGCAAGCATCTCAAGTTCGAGGAGCCTCGCTGGCTCCACTACGCCGACCAGTTGGGGATGCTCGTCTGGGCCGAGCCGGCGTGCCCCAGCCGCTTCTCCCCCGAAGCCGTCGCCGCATTCGAAGCCCAGTTGGCGCCGATGGTCGAACGTGACGGAAACCACCCGAGCATCATCATCTGGGGTCTCTACAACGAGGAGTGGGGACTCGACTGGGACATTCCCGGAAGCCCACAGCGAGCAGACGCCGCGCGTCACGCCTACGACATGATGGTCGGGCTCGACACATCTCGTCCGGTCGTCGAAAACTCCGGCTGGTCGCACGTGCGGACGGATCTGGTCGACTGGCACTACTACGACGAGGACCCCGCTGCCTGGGCCGCGGCGCTCGTCGGCTTGGCGTCGGGGGAGCGCGAGGACTTCC
The DNA here is from genome assembly GCA_025352325.1 of Microbacteriaceae bacterium. Taxonomy (GTDB): domain Bacteria; phylum Actinomycetota; class Actinomycetes; order Actinomycetales; family Microbacteriaceae; genus Lysinimonas. Next base: position 8,570 of record JANXTR010000009.1, read on the forward strand.
CAGTGAAGCTCGGCGCCGACTTCACCGTCGACAAGTCGTTCTATGGTGACGCCGGGTTCCCGCGTACCGGGGTGCCCATCCTCAACAGCGAGTACGGAGCCGGCTTCACCAGCCTCGAACGTGCCTGGCATGTCCGCTGGCAGACGCAGGAGCTGCGCCGTCACGACCGGTTCGCCGGCTACGTCTACACCGAGCTGGCCGATGTCGAGCACGAAGCGGCCGGACTGGTCGACGCCGACCGCCGTGCCAAGGATCGTGGCGGACTCGATCCCGCAGATGCGAATGCCGAAACCGTGCTGGTCGTCGACCTCGTCCCCCGGCAGGCAGGGGCTGACATCGAGGTTCCCGACGTGCCCTTGGGGCTCGGCGTCCGCGTGTCACATCACGGTGACGAAGCGGTCTCAGGACGGATACATGCCCTCTGGGTCGGACCAGGGACGCCGTTCATCGAGGTCGATCTGACCCATTCGCTCGCCAGCGGCGAGGTGGTTGCGAATCCCTTCCTGCTGACAGATGCGACGCCGCTGACGGTTGATCCTCCTGACGGGCCAGCCCGGCTCCTTCTGTGGCTGGTCGACGACCGAGGCGCTGTTCGCGCGCGTACGTTCGTGGACGCCGCGACCATCGAACCACCTAATCGTCGGGGTGCCCGCGGCTAGGTCTCAGCCGCGGCGCGCGCCGCTTGCCAACGTCGGCGCGCGCCGCCCTGACCTCGGCAGGTGGCTTAGAGGATCATCACCACGTGCTCGACCGCCTGGTCACCTGTCCGCTTCGACACGCGTGCTTCGTCTGCTACTCAACCGGTGGGCGTCGTCGGCTGCGACAATGGAGCCCATGACCGACCCTCGCCTCGCCGTCATCGTCCTCGCCGCCGGGCAGGGGACTCGCATGAAGTCCTCACGGGCGAAGGTGCTGCATCCGCTCGCCGGGGTCCCGCTGATTGGCCACGTGCTCGCGACGGCGCAGGAGCTATCGGCGGCGCACGTCATCGTCGTCGTTCGGCACGAGCGCGAGGCCGTCGCAACCGCGATCCTCGAGCTGATGCCCGAGGCGATCGTCGTCGATCAGGACGCCACCCCCGGCACCGGCCGCGCGGTCGAGCTTGGGGTCGCGGCCCTGCCCTCCGGCTTCGACGGCGAGATCGTCGTCGTGAGCGGCGACGTCCCGCTGCTCGACGCGGCCACACTGTCCGGACTCATCGTCGCGCATCGCGCCTCGGCGTCGGCGGCCACCGTGCTGAGCGCGATCGTCGACGACGCGACCGGCTACGGGCGGATTGTGCGGGACGTGTCCGGCGCCCTGCTGCGGATCGCCGAGCAGAAGGATGCCACGGCCGAAGAGCTGACGATCCTCGAGATCAACTCCGGAACGTACGTGTTCGCGGCGTCCTCCCTTCGCTCCCAACTGCCGCGGATCGGCAGCGACAACGCGCAGGGCGAGAAGTACCTCACAGACATGATCGGGGTGCTGCAGGCGGCGGGGCTGGCCGTCGACGCCGTGCCCGCGCCGGCGGCCTGGATGGTCGAGGGCGTGAACGATCGCGTCCAGCTGGCGGTCACCGCGGCTCGGCTGAACGCGATGATCGTGCGCGGCTGGCAGCTCGCCGGAGTGACCGTGCAGGATCCGGCGACGACGTGGATCGACATCCGGTCTTCCCTGGCCGAGGACGTCGAGCTGCTGCCCGGCACCCACATCGCGGGCGCCACCTCCGTCGCGCGGGGTGCCCGGATCGGACCGCAAACCACGCTCGTCGACTGCGAGGTGGGCGAGAACGCGACCATCAGCCGCAGCGACGCGACGCTCGCGGTCATCGGGGCCGGGGCATCCGTCGGGCCGTTCGCCTTCCTGCGCCCGGGCACCGAGCTCGCCGAGGACGGCAAGATCGGCACCTTCGTCGAGACCAAGAACGCGAAGATCGGTGCGGGCAGCAAGGTGCCGCACCTCAGCTACATCGGCGACACCACGGTGGGCGAGGGTTCGAACATCGGTGCCGGCACGATCACGGCCAACTACGACGGCGTGAACAAGCACAAGACGGTGGTCGGCTCGCACGTGCGTACCGGCTCGCACAACGTGTTCGTCGCGCCGGTGCGGATTGGCGACGGCGCGTACAGCGGGGCGGGGACCGTCATCCGCAAGGACATCCCCGCGGGCGCGCTGGCCATCAACGTCGCGCCGCAGCGCAACTCGCTGGGCTGGGTCGCCGAACACCGCGCGGGCACCGCCGCGGCGGATGCGGCGGGCCGAGCGGGTGACGAAGGCACGGACTGACCGCAATCGGCTGAGTCGATAGACTGGCCCCCCGACGGCGGAAGGCGCAGCATGGAGATCACCAGCAGCGGTGAAAAGCGACTGGTACTGGTCTCCGGGCGGGCGCACATGGAGCTCGCCGAGTCGGTGGCCACGGAGCTCGAGACCGAACTGGTCCACACCGACGCCCGGACCTTCGCGAACGGCGAGATCTACGCCCGTTTCGACGAGAGCGTCCGCGGCGCCGACATCTTCGTCCTCCAGTCGCACACCGCGCCGATCAACGAGTGGCTCATGGAGCAGCTGATCATGGTGGATGCCGCCAAGCGCGCCAGCGCGAAGCGCATCACCGTCGTGGCGCCCTTCTACCCCTACGCCCGGCAAGACAAGAAGGGTCGCGGCCGCGAGCCGATCTCGGCCCGCCTCGTCGCCGACCTGTTCAAGGCGGCGGGCGCCGACCGGATCATGTCGGTCGACCTGCACGCCGCGCAGATCCAGGGATTCTTCGACGGCCCGGTCGACCACCTCTTCGCGATGCCCGTGCTCCTGGCCCACTTCCAGGCGAAGCTCGATCCCTCGAACCTGACGGTGGTCAGCCCCGACATGGGCCGGGTGCGCGTCGCTGACGTCTGGAGCGACAAGCTCGGTGCGCCGCTCGCGATCATCCACAAGCGACGCGACCCGCTCATCCCGAATCAGGTCAGCGTGCACGAGATCATCGGTCCGGTCGAGGGGCGCGTCTGCTTGATCGTCGACGACCTGATCGACACCGGACGCACCATCGTGAAGGCCGCCCAAGCGCTGAAGGATCACGGGGCGATCGGCGTCGTGGTCGCGGCCACGCACGCCGTGTTCTCCGACCCGGCCGTCCAGATACTGCAAGATGCGTCGATCGACTCGGTCGTCGTCACCGACACGCTGCCGGTCCCGCTCGAGAAGCGCTGGGATCGCCTCACGGTGCTCTCGATCGCGCCGCTGCTGGCCCGTGCGATCCACGAGGTGTTCGACGACGGTTCGGTCACCTCGATGTTCGACGGCGCGGCCTGACCCGTCCGGTGCTCAGCGCCGACGGTAGTAGTCGCGCCAGACCAGTCGGTGGATCGGGATCAGCCGCGGCAGGCTGCGCAGTCCCGGAATGAACGGGACGAGCAGCAGCAGCAGCGTGAGGATGCCGACGAGCATGACGACCACGATGTCCGCGTTGGGCAGGGAGGCGAACGGCTCGATCTGGTAGAAGAACGAGAACAGCCACAGCCAGGACTGGCCGGGGTAGTTGCCGGTCTCATTCATCATCCCCCACTGGTCGCCGCTCAGATGGAGTCCGGCAGCGAGGTCGTTGAGGTACGTGCCGTCGCCCATGAACAGGATGACGCGGGTGTAGTCGAGGTTGTAAAAGTTGCCCCGCGCCGACAACACGCTGTCGAGGGAGCCCTGCCGGGCCATCGCGAGCAGATCGGTGGTCAGGGCCGGGACCGGCCCCTCCTTGGCAGTGGGGGCAACCGTGCCACCCTTGGCCTTGTCGAGCGCCGCAGCGTACGCCGTCGTCCAGGCGGTCCGTTGATCGGCGGTGGCCGATGTCCAACTGACCACCTCGGCGGGCGGGATCGGAAGGGTCGACAGCGGCCCGATCACGAAGTCCTTCGCCGTGTCGATCGGGATCGCGACGCCCGGGAGCGACTGCAGATCGATCGGTCCGAGGGTCTGGGTCGCCCCGGCAGTCGAGGTGTAGGGCGGGCCGTAGCCGGCGGTGTTGCTCGTCCCGCCGAGCTCCGCGGTCGCCGTGGTAACGAAGTCGACCGGTTGCGCGATCGCCCACGACTTCAGGCTCACGGCCTTGTCATCCGGGGAGCTGAAGATCGCGGAGACCGCGAGCACGAGGAGGGTCACAGCGATGACCCCGATGGTGAGCTCCTTGAACAGGTCGTACTCACGCACGGCTCCCGTCCACGAGCGGCCGGCGATGCCGGTGCCCTTCCGCCACGACATCGGGCTGACCGGCCGAGGCGGGCGCGGTGTGCGGGTGGCGCTCATTTCGAGACCTCCCGGGTGCCGATCGCGACCTGTGCGTCGGTCTCCGCGGCGTCGATCGGGGAGACCACGCCGTGCATCCGCACAAGGATCACGTGGAGGGCGACGATCGCCGCGACGCCGAGTGGCAGCAGCACGACATGCCAGGTGAACATCTGCCCGAGGTTGGCGACGTTGAACCAGGCGCCAATGCCGGCGGCGTTGAGCGCATCCTTCGCTTCGAACGAGACCCACTGCGACTCGAAGTTCGTCTGCAACAGGTAGCCGGTGAACGCGGCGCCGATGGAGACGGCGAAGGAGACCACGCCGGTGATCCAGGTGAGGACGCGACCGCCGCGCCAGGCGGCCATCCAGAACTTGCCCCAGAGGTGCACGACCAGGAAGAGGAAGAAGAACTCGACGCTCCACAGGTGGGTGCTGTTCACGAAGTGCCCGAGTGAGGAGATGTGCCACCAACTCGGGCCGTTGAGGCTCAGCACGATGCCCGAGACGATGATGATCGCGAGCGACGCGATCGCTCCCATCCCGAAGACGTAGATCCACGAGGCGACGTAGCTGGGCTGGCTCTCGGGGAGCAGCTTCTGGGGAGGGAGGATCTTGAGCACCCAGCGGCGCGTGCGTCCGGTCCAGGTGGAGAACGGCTCGACCTCGGTGATCAGATCGCTGCCGTGGTCCGGTGCGGGTTCGGCTCCGGGCTCGGCGGCGAGCGGGGGCTTCTCGATGATGCTCATGAGCGCTTACGACCCTTCGGGAAGGGCAGCACGAGAGCGAGCACGAAGAGCACCAGCATCACGGCGATGATGATGAAGTTGCCGAGCTGGATCGTGAACTCCCCCCAGCCCAGGTAGATGGTGTCGCCTACGGCGGCACGGGCGATGAGCGCGATCATGACGTCCTCCAGTTCGATGTTCTGGAGGAAACGCTAGGGACCGGACCGAGGTCGGGGGAGGGCCGAAAGTCCTACGTCGTGGCGGAGCCGGGTCCGGATGCCGCGGCAGCCTCGTCCGCGACGAACTCGAGCGACTCGGCCGCCAGTGCGCTCCAGTCCGACTCCGGAGTCGCGACCGCCCACTCGCGCATCACACGGCCCGCGCCGCTGCGGAACGCGCCCACGTCTCCGAGGCGGATCAACTGCGCGACCCGCTCGGCACTCACGTTGATCAGCAGGCCGCGCGGACCGGCCGAGGCGAACAGCTTGCCGTCGACCAGCAGCGACATCCGGCCGAAGGCACGGTCGAGGGTGACGCCCTCCTCGCCCAGGAACTCGGCGGTCAGCGCCTCCCAGCGCAGCGCGATCGGGTCGCTCATGCTGGGGTCCCCGATGGCTGGTACTGGAGTCCGGGGATGATCCCGAGCGCGCGGAGCATGGTCTCTGACCCGTCGAAGTCCTTCGCGTAGCAGTACCAGCCGGGCCCGTTGCCGCCCCAGGCCTGGAACCGCGCGATCGCGCCCACCGCCTGCCGGTCGCCCGACTTCACGACGATGCGGCAGGCGGCATCCGCGGTCTGCATCTGCACCCCGATCGTGTAGATCATGCCCGGGAGCACGAGCGCGATCACGCCGATCACGATGACCACCCGCATGACCGTGAGGGTCAGCGGATGCCGCACCGAACCCTCCTCGCGCGGCACGTAGCCGGCGAGTTCGGGTTCGTCGTCGTAACTCATGGATCCGCCGCCGCACTAGTGCGAGCTCGGCTCCGTCTCGATCTCCGACCGGTCGCCGCTCCACAGGGTGTGGAAGATGCCGTCCTTGTCGACGCGCTTGTAGGTGTGCGCTCCGAAGAAGTCGCGCTGGGCCTGGATGAGCGCGGCGGGCAGCCGCTGGGACCGGAGCCCGTCGTAGTAGGCGAGTGAGGAGGAGAACGCCGGGGACGGCACACCCGAGTGCGCGGCGAGCGACACGACCCGACGCCACGATCCCTGCGCGCGCTCGAGGGCCTCGACGAAGTACGGCGCGGTCAGCAGCGCGACCAGCTCGTTGTCATCGGCGTACGCCTCGGTGATCCGGTTGAGGAACTGCGCGCGGATGATGCAGCCGCCGCGCCAGATCTTGGCAATCTCACCCTTCTTGATGTCCCAGCCGTACTGCTCGGCGCCGGCGACGATCTCGTCGAAACCCTGCGAGTATGCGACGATCTTCGAGGCGAAAAGGGCGAGCCGCACGTCCTCGATGAACTCGTCGGGGTTCGCCGTCGTCCACTCGCCGATCGGGCCGGGGAGCTTCGCGGCGGCGGCGCGCTGCGCCGGCTTCGACGACAGGCTGCGGGCGAAGACGGCCTCGGCGATACCCGAGACGGGGACCCCGAGGTCGAGCGCGGTCTGCACCGTCCAGGCGCCGGTGCCCTTGGCGCCGGCCTGGTCGAGGATCACGTCGACGAGAGGCGTGCCGGTCTCGGCATCCACCTGCTTGAGCACTTCGGCGGTGATCTCGATGAGGTAGCTCTCGAGCTCACCGCGGTTCCACTCGGCGAAGACCTCGGCGATCTCGGCCGGGGTCTTGCCGGTGCCACGCCGGATGAGGTCGTAGGCCTCGGCGATGAGCTGCATGTCGGCGTACTCGATGCCGTTGTGCACCATCTTCACGAAGTGGCCAGCGCCGTCGGTGCCGACGTGGGTGACGCAGGGCTCGCCCTCGGCGACCGCGGCGATGGACTTCAGGATCGGGCCGATCGTCTCCCACGCCTCGACCGAACCGCCGGGCATGATCGAGGGGCCGTTGAGCGCACCCTCCTCGCCGCCCGAGATGCCGGCGCCGACGTAGTTGATCCCCGTCTCGCGCACCGCCTTCTCGCGGCGGATCGTGTCGGTGAAGAGGGCGTTGCCGCCGTCGATGATGATGTCGCCCGGCTCGAAGACCTTGACGAGCTCGTCGATGACCGCATCGGTGCCCTTGCCGGCCTGCACCATGATCAGCGCGGTGCGCGGCTTCGAGATGGATGTTGCGAACGCCGCGTAGTCGGGGCTCGGCACGAAGCCGGCCTCCGGATGCTCGTCCAGCAGGAGCTGCGTCTTCTCGTAGCTGCGGTTGAAGATCGCCACCGTGTTGCCCTCGCGGCTGGCCAGGTTGCGGGCCAGATTGGAGCCCATCACCGCCAGTCCGACGACGCCGATGTTGGCTATTGGGGTGCGATCAGTGGATTCAGTTCCGTCGTGGGACGCCATGGGACCAGGCTACCGTTTGCAGTGATGTCCATCACTCGCCCCCTCGTCGTCATGGGGGTCTCCGGTTCTGGCAAGACGACGGTCGGTGAAGCGCTCGCCGTCGCGCTCGGGGTGCCGTTCGCGGATGGCGACGCGCTGCATCCGGAGGCCAACGTCGCGAAGATGGCGGCCGGCATCCCGCTCGACGATGCGGACCGCGCCCCCTGGTTGGTCGCGATCGGCGCCGTGCTCGCGGCGGGCCCGGTCGTGGTCGCCTGCTCGGCTCTGAAGCGCGCCTATCGCGATCGGTTGCGGGTCGCGGCGCCCGAGCTCGAGCTCGTCTACCTGGAGGTGGACCGCGCGACGCTGCTGGACCGCATGGCGCACCGCACGCATTTCATGCCCCCGTCACTGCTCGACTCTCAACTCGCGACGCTCGAGCCACCGACCGCCGAGGAGAATGCCATCGTGGTCAACGGCGCGAGACCGCTGGTCGAGCTCGTCGAGACCCTCGAAGAACGGATCCTTTATGTCTGACACCCTTCGCGTCGTCGTCGCCACCGCCCAGACGCCCGAGAACATCGCGCTGCTGCGGGTGCGGGAGCCGCGCCTCGACGTCGTGTTCGAGCCCGAGCTGCTCGGCCCGGCCTCCGACAACTGGATGCTGAAGCACCAGCGCACCGCAGACGAGCAGGCCCGGTTCGAGGCGCTGCTCGACTCGGCCGAGGCGCTGTTCGGAGTTCCCGACCACTCGGGTACGTCGCTCGCTCGCACAGTTGCAGCGAATCCCGAACTCCGCTGGGTGCACACCATCCCGGCGGGCGGCGGGCAGCAGGTGAAGTCGGCCGGGCTCGACGCCGACGCGCTCGCGCGCATCCTGTTCACGACCTCGGCGGGGGTGCATGCCGAGCCGCTCGCCGAGTTCGCCGTGTTCGGCGTGCTGGCCGGGGCGAAGCTGCTGCCGAAGCTCCGCGCGGCGCAGGAGCGTCACGAGTGGATGCCGCGGGTGAGCATGGGTCTCGCGGCCGACATGACGGTCGCGGTGGTCGGGCTGGGCGGTATCGGGAAGGTGGCGGCATCCAAGCTGGCAGCCCTCGGCTACACCGTGGTCGGCGTGCACCGCCGCGACGTCGACGCCCCGGGTGTCTCGCGCATCTACCCGGCCGAGCAGTTCGCTGAGGTCGCCGCGCTCGCCGACGCGATCGTGCTCACCCTGCCGGGGACGGCGCAGACCGAGCGGATGCTGAGCCGCGAGGTGCTCGCCGCGATCAAGCAGGGCGCCACCGTCGTCAACGTCGGGCGGGGGACCACGGTCGACGAACCGGCACTGATCGAGGCGCTCGTGGATGGCCGTGTCGGCTTCGCCGCCCTCGACGTCACCTACTCCGAACCCCTCGCGAGCGACAGTCCGCTGTGGGACCTGCCGAACGTGCTGATCAGCCCCCACACTGCGGCGATCAGCGAGCACGAGCCGCGGCTGATCACCGAGTTGTTCGCGGCGAACGCGACGGCCTTGCTCGACGGGCGACCGCTCAAGAACCTGGTCAACATGGTCGAGTTCTATTGAGCGGCTTCCCGGGCTAGACTGACGGCTGAACTTCGGCGAGGGATGCTGCAGAGCATCCGTGATCGACGCGGTGGACGGCTTCTTGTCTGTTCGACGTGCGCTCCCTGTCTTCTCGAAGACCCCGACACTCCAGACGAAAGAAGGAACCATCATGGCTGACGACAACAAGCTCGTCGCGGAAGCCCGCGACTCATTCGGCAAGGGCGCTGCCCGCAAGATCCGCGCAGCAGGCAAGATCCCCGCGGTCATCTACGGCCACGGCACTGACCCGATCCACGTGACCCTCCCGGGTCACCAGGTCGGCCTGATCCTGCGCAAGACGAACCAGGTCCTCGACCTCGACATCGCCGGCAAGAGCCAGCTCGCGCTCGTGAAGGACGTGCAGAAGGATCCGGTTCGACAGATCATCGAGCACCTCGACCTGATCGTCGTCCGCAAGGGCGAGAAGGTCACGATCGACGTGCCCGTGCACGTCGAGGGCGAGACCGTTCCCGGCACGACCGCAGCGCAGGATGCGAACACCATCTCGCTCGAGGCCGAGGCCACCAACATTCCCGAGCGCATCGTCGTCAACGTCGAGGGCCTCGAGGCCGGCACGCAGATCCTCGCGAAGGATCTCGTCCTGCCCGAGGGCTCGACCCTGATCGTCGACCCCGACACGCTGATCATCAACGTGACGGCCGACATCGATCAGGACCTCGGCGATGACTCCGCCGCCGCTCCGGCTGCTGGCGCTGCCGCGGCCGACGCCGCGGAGTAGTTCCCTCCCTCGCGGTGGCAGACGATACCTGGCTGGTAGTCGGGCTCGGGAATCCCGGGCCCGGCTACGCCGGCCACCGACACAACGTGGGCCAGATGGCTCTCGCCGAGCTCGCGCACCGCATCTCGGCAACCTTCAAGAGCCACAAAGCAGACGCCACGGCGGCCGAGGCGCGCCTGTCACCCGGCGGTCCGAAGCTGATCCTGGCGAAGCCGAACGGCTTCATGAACCTGTCCGGTGGTCCGGTCTCGCAGCTCATGCGCTTCTACGACCTCGAGCCCTCGCAGCTGATCGTGTTGCACGACGAGCTCGACATCCCGTTCGACACCCTGCGTCTGAAAGCGGGGGGCGGGCACGGCGGCCACAACGGCATCCGCGATATCGCCTCGGCCCTCGGCACCCCGGACTTCACCCGCGTGCGGATCGGGATCGGCCGCCCCCCCGGACGCCAGGACGCGGCCGACTTCGTGCTCAAGCCCTTTACGGGCGCCGAGCGTGAGGTGCTGCCGTCCCTGCTCTCGGACGCCGTCGACGCGGCAGAGCTCGTTGTCACCGACGGGCTCACGGCGGCGCAGCTGAAGTTCCACTCGCCGAAGGAGTAGCGCGACATGGCGGAACCCGAGTTCGTCGAGGTGGATGCCGGGTCCCCGGCGGCCCAGGCCGTGATCGCTACAACGACAACCCGTATGCCGGTCTCTGGTCCGAGAAGCGGCTCTGAGCAGGTAGCCGCGAGGCGGCGCGCGTCGGAGGGGCCGGGTAAGCTCGCGTGAGTGGCACTTGAGCGTTTGATCACCCGGCTCTCGCATGCCCGCACCCTCGACGCGGCCCTGCAGCAGGCCGACCGCGACGCCGATTTCTCGCTGGTAGACGGGTTGCGCATCCCGCTCCTCGCCGCGCTGGTCGAGAGCCGCGCGGCCGACGCGGGCCCGAGCGGCGGGCCGCAGACGCTGCTCGCCGTCACCGCCACGTCCCGCGAGTCGGAGGGCGTGCGCGCCGCCTTCCGCAGCTACCTGCCCGGCGCGACGGTTTTGAGCCTGCCCGCCTGGGAGACCCTTCCGCACGAGCGGCTCAGCCCGAGCGCCGAGACGATCGGCGCGCGCCTCCGGGCTCTGCGCACACTCGACGCGTGGCAGAAGCAGTCGCGGTCCGAGCGACCCGGGCACCTGATCGTGGTGGCGAGCGTGCGGGCCGCTCTCCAACCCCTGGCCGCAGGCCTGGCAACCGTCGAACCCATCGTTCTGACCGCGACGCAGCGCGGGTACGACCTGGCGAGCCTCAGCATCCGGCTCGTCGAGTTGGCCTACGTGCGCGTCGATCTCGTCACGCGGCGCGGGGAGTTCGCGGTGCGCGGCGGCATCCTCGACGTGTTCGCACCCGACGCCGAGCACCCAGTGCGTGCCGAGTTCTTCGGGGACGAGCTCGAGCAGCTCCGCGCGTTCTCGGTGGCCGACCAGCGCTCCCTGCCCGGCGAGGTGCTCACTGCCGAACTCGCGCCGAGCCGCGAACTGCTGCTCACTGAGGCGGTCCGCCAGCGCGCCCGCGAGATGATGCACGAGTTCCCGACGCTCGCGCCGCTACTCGCGAAGGTGGCGGAGGGCATCCCGGTCGAGGGCATGGAGGCTCTGGCTCCTGCGTTGCTCGACAAGCTCGTGCCGCTCACCGACTATCTGCCCGCGGGTGCTGCGATCGCCATCCTTGGTCCCGAGCGGGTCTCGACGCGGGCCGTCAATCTCGCCGACACGAACCGCGAGTTCCTGGATGCCGCCTGGAACGCCGCGACCGCTGGAGCCCAGGCGCCGATCGACCTCGGATCGGGCGACTTCCTCACGGTGGGCGGGCTCAAGGCGGCGGCGGGCGCCCGGTCCTGGTGGACGCTCAGCCCCTTCGACGCGAACGACGATGACGTCATCCGGATCGACGCCGCCCCGGTGCCGAGCTTCGCCGGGCAGGCAGACGGCGCGGTCGATCACGTGGCCGAGCTTCTCCGCGCGGGCTGGACGGTGGCGATCGCCGCCGCTGGTCCCGGCCTCGTCGAGCGCGCCGCCGATGTGCTTGGCGCCCGCGAGGCGGCGGCGCGCGCGGTCGACGAGTTCCCCGCCGAGCCGGAGCCAGGCGTCGCCTACCTCGTGATGGGCGGGGTCGAAGCCGGGTTCGAGCTCACCGAAGACAAGCTCGCCGTGCTCAGCGAGGCCGAGTTCTACGGCCGCGCCGCCGGCATCGACTCACGCCAGGTCAAACGGCTCGCCAGCCGCCGCAAGAACGTCGTCGATCCGCTGCAGCTACACACCGGCGATTACGTCGTGCACCAGACCCACGGCATTGGCAAGTTCGTCGAACTCGTGCAACGTGAGGTCTCCAGCGGCACCCGCACGCCGCGCGGGCCGCTCGGAACGACGGTCACCGCCGACAAGGTGCTACGCGACTATCTGGTGATCGAGTACGCGCCCAGCAAGCGCGGGCATCCGGGCGACAAGCTCTACGTGCCGACTGACCAGCTCGACCTGCTGACCCGCTACGTCGGCGGTGAGGCACCCGGCCTGAGCAAGATGGGCGGATCCGACTGGGCCGCCGCCAAGGGCAAGGCGCGCAAGGCGGTGCGCGACATCGCCGTCGAGCTGGTCAAGCTCTACAGTGCGCGGATGGCGAGCAAGGGCCACGCCTTCCCGCCCGACACCCCCTGGCAGCGCGAGCTGGAGGAGGCGTTCCCCTTCGCGGAGACCCCCGACCAGCTGTCGACCATCGACGAAGTCAAGGCCGACATGGAGCGCGCCATTCCGATGGACCGCCTCATCTCGGGCGACGTGGGTTACGGCAAGACGGAGATCGCGGTGCGCGCCGCCTTCAAGGCGGTGCAGGACGGCAAGCAGGTCGCGATGCTCGTGCCGACCACGCTGCTGGTCCGCCAGCACATCGAGACCTTCAGCGAGCGGTTCGCCGGGTTCCCCGTGCACCTGCGCGCCCTGAGCCGCTTCCAGTCGGCCAAGGAGTCGAAGGAGACGATCGAGGGGCTGGCGCGCGGCGAGGTGGACGTCGTGATCGGCACGCATCGACTACTGAGCGAGGGGATCCAGTTCAAGGATCTCGGTCTCGTCATCATCGACGAGGAGCAGCGCTTCGGTGTGGAGCACAAGGACGCGCTCAAGAAGCTGAAGACGAACGTGGACATCCTGGCGATGTCGGCGACGCCGATCCCGCGCACGCTCGAGATGGCGGTCACCGGCATCCGCGAGATGTCGACGCTGGCGACGCCGCCGGAGGACCGGCATCCGATCCTCACCTACGTCGGCGCGTACAGCGACAAGCAGGTGGCCGCCGCGATCCGCCGCGAACTGCTCCGCGAGGGCCAGGTGTTCTACGTGCACAACCGGGTGTCGTCGATCAACCGCGTCGCCGCGCAGATCGCCGAGCTGGTGCCGGAGGCCCGGATCGCCGTCGCACACGGGCAGCTCAACGAGAACGTGCTCGAGCAGGTCATCGTCGACTTCTGGGAGGGCAAGTTCGATGTGCTCGTCACCACGACGATCATCGAGACCGGCATCGACATCGCCAACGCGAACACGCTGATCATCGACCGCGCCGACAAGTACGGGCTGAGCCAGCTGCACCAGATCCGCGGTCGCGTCGGGCGCGGCCGCGAGCGCGCGTACGCGTACTTCCTCTACGACGACGACAAGCCGCTCAGCGAGCTCGCGCAGGATCGGCTGCAGACCATCGCCGCCAACAACGAGCTCGGCGGCGGCATGCAGATCGCCCTCAAGGACCTCGAGATCCGCGGCGCGGGCAATCTGCTCGGCGGCGAGCAGTCCGGGCACATCGCGGGTGTCGGTTTCGACCTGTACCTGCGGATGATCGGCGAGGCGGTCGCGGCCTTCCGCGGCGACGTGGCCGAGGGGCAGACCGAGCTGCGCCTCGAGCTGCCGGTGGATGCGCACATCCCCGAGGAGTACATCGAGAGCGAGCGGCTGCGGCTCGAGGCCTACCAGAAGCTCTCGACCGCGGCGGCCCCGGCCTCGGCCGAGGACTCGATCGACTCGGTGGTCGAGGAGCTCACCGACCGCTACGGCGAGCTCCCCCCGCAAATGCAGAACCTCGTCGCGATCTCACGGCTGCGTCGCATCGCCCAGAAGGCCGGACTCAGTGACGTCGTTGCGATGGGCGGCAACCTGCGCATCGCCCCGGCCGAGCTGCCGGACTCGCTCCAGGTGCGGTTGCAGCGGCTCTACCCGGGCGCGCGCCTGTTCGCGCAAGCGAAGGCGATCAGCGTGCCGCTGTTTGCCGGGATCCCCAACCCGGAGCACACGGACCCCGAGCTGATCGCGTGGGTGACCGGGCTGCTGGCGGCGATCTTCCCGCCGAAGGTCGCGGCGACGTCCGCGGTCGAGGCCGCCGAGCCGTCGTCGCCGCTGCCGTAGCCGTAGCCGTAGCCAAATCAAGGATGAGAGGGGCGCCGGGCGCGGATTCACCACGATCTCGGGCGATCCATCACCGCCTCTCCTTGATTCGGTAACCGCTAGCGTGGACGCGTGGCTCTGAGACTTCGCGCCGGTGAGCGACCCGAGGTCTCGGTCTCCGGGCCGCAGACGCAGCTCAGCCAGCGCTCGTCGCCCGAGGTCTGGGGCCGGTTGGTCGCCGCTGCGCTCGCACTCCCGGGAGTCGTGGAGGGTCACGGCCAGGTGTCCCCGGCATCCACTCGGGCGCTGTTCCTCGCGGAACGTGCGGAGGAGCGCACTCCCGAGACCTCCCTCGCCCCGGGTCAGCGCCTCGAGCCGGTGCACCTGCACGGGGTCGAGGACACCAGCATCCATCTGTGTCTGCCGTCCGCGCGTGGTCAGGAGCTGCTGGCGCTGGGCTGGGCTGAACCGCACCAGTTCGGCGACTACGGCACGGAGTTCTTCGTCTACGGCCCCCGTGACGACAACGAGCTCCAGGTCGTGCTCGGCCTGATCGCCGAGAGTCTGGCGTTCGCCCGCGGCGAGTGACGGGGCTTCCTAGGCTTTCTCCCACGCCCCGCCGACGGCGATCGGGATCAGCACGAGCGAGCGCAGATCCACGAGAGCGTGCAGGACGATCGGCGCGGCGATCGAGCCGGTCGCGACGTAGAGTGCGGCGAACAGGAACCCGAGGACGGTCGAGACCAGGATGCCGGAGGCGCCCTGGTAGAGGTGCAGCATCCCGAACAGCAGGCACGCCAGCCCGAAGGCGCCTGGACCGTTGCCGAGGATGCCGAACAGCAGCGCGGGCAGCGCCAGGCGGAACAGCAGCTCCTCGAAAAGACCCGCCTGCAGGCCGAGGCCGGCGCCGTACTTCAGCTCGCCGCGCACCCGCGGCAGCAGGGCCCGGATGTCGCCCACCGCCGGGATGCCGTCGACTCCGCTCCCCGGCTCGGTGCTGCTCCGCAGCAGCAGCACGGGCGCGATGAGCGCCGCGGCCACCAGCACGAGCACGACGACGGAGACGACGACGCCGGGCGGCGTTCCCAGGAAGTCGCGCAGCGCGGCCACGGGCGCCCATTCCTGGGCCGACCGGAGCGCGAGCGGCACGTACGGCCAGGCGGCGAGCAGCACGACGCAGCTCAGCCCGCCCATCACCAGCACGGATTCCAGCAGCCAGCGGGCGTAGACGCGGCGTCGCGCCCGCGTCGAGGTCAGTTTCTTGAATCGCCGGTACGGACCGCGGCCCCGCGTGACCGCGCGCCACCCCAGCAGCCCGAGCACCACCAGCAGGAGGGCGAGCAGGGCGAGGGTCACCGGTCCATTGTGTCCGCTCGCGGAATGTTGCGCGGTGCAACGGTCTTACAGTCTGATGTGACGAATGCCCCTTCGCTGAGCGCTGTCGGCCTCCGGTCCGAGCGCGGACCCGTGCTGCTGGCCATCATGACCAGCACCGCCCTGGTGGCCATCGACTCGACGATCCTGGCCACGGCCGTGCCGTCCGTCGTCAAAGACATCGGCGGCTTCTCGGCGTTCCCGTGGCTCTTCTCGATCTATCTGCTCGCGCAGGCGGTCAGCGTGCCGATCTACTCGAAGCTCGCCGACATGGTCGGCCGCAAGCCGATCATCATCTTCGGGGTCGGTCTCTTCCTGCTCGGCTCGATCCTCTGCGGTTTCGCCTGGAGCATGCCCGCGCTGATCGCGTTCCGCGCCGTTCAGGGGCTCGGCGCCGGTGCGGTGCAACCGATGTCGATCACGATCATCGGCGACATCTACTCGGTCGCCGAGCGCGCCCGGGTGCAGGGGTACGTCGCAGGCGTCTGGGCGGTCTCCTCCGTGGTCGGCCCCACCCTGGGCGGGGTCTTCTCGCAGTTCGTCTCCTGGCGTTGGATCTTCTTCGTCAACGTCCCGGTCTGCGTGCTCGCCGTCGTGCTGCTGCTGCGCGGCTTCCACGAGAAGGTGGAGCGCCGACCGCACAAGATCGACTTCCTCGGCGCGGGGCTGCTCGCGGCATCCACCGCTCTCCTCGTCCTCGGCGTGCTCGAGGGCGGCCAGGCCTGGAACTGGGACTCGCCGATCAGCATCGCCGTTTTCGGTGTCGGCGCGCTGCTGCTGGCCGGCTTCATCGTCGTGGAGCGGCGGGTCGCCGAGCCGGTGCTGCCGCTCTGGGTGTTCCAGCGGCGGCTGCTTCTCACCACCTCCCTTGTCGCGTTCGGGGTGGGTGCCGGGCTGATCGGCCTGAGCTCCTTCGTCCCGACCTACCTCGAGGGCTCGCTCGGGGTCACGCCGCTCGAGGCCGGACTCGCGCTCGCGGCGCTGACGATCGGCTGGCCGGTGTCCGCCACCTTGTCGGGTCGGCTCTACCTGCGGTACGGATTCCGCCTCACCGCGCTCGCGGGCAGCATCATCGTCGTGGTCGGCACCGTGACGCTCGCTCTCTTCGGCACGCAGCCGTCGATCATCGTCGTCGCGATCGCCTGCTTTGTCACCGGATTTGGCTTTGGCTGGGCGAACGTACCCACCCTGATCGCGGCACAGTCCAGCGTCGGCTGGGGGGAGCGGGGCGTCGTCACGGGCGCCAACATGTTCTCGCGCTCGATCGGCAGCGCGGTCGGTGCGGCCATCTTCGGCGCGGTCGCGAACGGGATCATCGCCACTCACGGCGGCAACGAGAACGATCCGACGACGGTGGCCCTGGCCTCCACCGGAGTGTTCATCGGGATCGCCATCACGGCGGCCCTCATCGTGGTCGCCGTCGTTGCGATGCCCGAGACACCGGTGGTGGCATCCGCGCCTGCAGCCCCCGCGTCTCCCTCCGAAGACGCCGCCGTCGCCGGTTGACCTCCGCGAGAGTACGCATATCTGCGTACTTTCGGCGCCGAGAGCGGGTTGAGACACGTACTTTCGCGGATCATGGGGGTATGACCGAACCACTCGTGCCGACCAGCCCCCACCCCGAGCTTGACGAGCTGATCGCCGTGCTCGAGCGGCTGCGCGCGCCCGGCGGCTGTGTCTGGGACCGCGAGCAGACCCACGCTTCGCTCGTGCAGTACCTGGTGGAGGAGACCTTCGAACTGGTCGACGCCATCGAGGTCGGTGACCGCGAAGAGCTGCTCGAGGAGCTCGGTGACGTGCTCTACCAGGTGATTTTCCACGCCGACATCGCCGTCGAAGCTGGCTGGTTCACCCTCGAGGACGTTGCGTCGCACATGCGCGCGAAGATGGTCGCGCGTCACCCGCACGTGTTCGGCGACGTGACAGGCCGCGTTGTCAAGGTCGAGACGTCGGCGGACGTGGTCGCAACCTGGGAGTCGGTGAAAGCGGTCGAGAAGGCGCATCGGACGAGCGTGCTTGAGGGCATCCCGCAGGGGATGCCGAGCCTCGCCCTCGCAGATAAAGTGCTGGGCCGCGCGGCGAAGGTCGGGGTCGAGCGCGTCGCCGGGGTCATCCCGAGCACCGAGGCGGAGCTCGGCGCCGAGTTGCTCGCCACCGTCGTCGCAGCGAAGGCGGCCGGTCTCGACGCCGAGCGTGCGCTGCGCACCGCGCTCCGCGCTCTGCAGGACGAGGTGCGCGCGGCCGAACACGCCGGCTGAGCGTGTCGACACCGGGTCTCGACGCGCTCGACCACCGGGCGGGCTACTGCGCCGCGTAGCCGCCGTCGACGAGGTGGTAGCTGCCGCTGACGAAGGAGGCGGGGTCTGTGGCGAGGAACGCGACGAGCGCCGCGACCTCCTCGGGCTGACCGGGCCGGCCCAGCGCGTGCTTGGCGGCCAGGAAGGCCTGCGCGTCGGCATCCAGGTTGGCGTCGACGAGCGGGGTGTGGATGAAGCCCGGGCCGACCGCGTTGACGCGCACCTGGTCTGCGCCGTACTCGAGCGCCGCGTTCTGCGTGAGGCCGATCAGGCCGTGCTTCGTGGTGACGTAGGCCGACGACATCGGGATGCCGACCGCGCCGAGCACGGAGGCCATGTTCACAATCGATCCGCCGCCGTTCGCGACCATCGCCGGGAGCTGGAACTTCATCCCGTAGAAGACCGCGTTGAGGTTGATCTCGATGACCTTGCGCCAACTGTCGATCGGGTAGTCGCCGACGGTGGCGGCCGCGCCCCCGATGCCCGCGTTGTTGACGGCGATCTTGAGTGGCGCGAGCGCGTTCGCCGCGGCGACGGCCCCCTCGGCGATGGCCGGGTCCGACACATCGCCCACGTACGCCTGCGCGATGCCCCCGGCGGCGACGATCTCGGCTACGACCGCGTCGGCCGCCTCCTGTCGCAGTTCGGAGACGAGGACGGATGCCCCGCTCGCCGCGAGCGTGAGGGCGACGGCCCGGCCGATGCCGGAACCCGCTCCCGTGACGATCGCGGAACGGTCGGAGACGTCGTAACTGGCCATGGTGATTTCCTTGCTCTTCCGTCCGTGTCGGGACGGAGAGCGCGGCGACACGGGCCAACTAACCGACACCTGTCTGATTGATCTCAGAATGTGCTCAACCCATGCCCGATGCGCGCACGCTGCGAAGTCGCGCCCGCCTGCACGTCGCGGTGCTCGCGCTCGCCGAGGAGCACGGCCTCGAGGCGCTCACGGTCACGGCGATCGCCGACCGCGCCGGAGTGCACCGCTCGACCTTCTACGACCACGCGGCCACCCCGATCCAGTTGCTGCAGGCGGCTCTCGCGGTCGAGCTCGATGCCCTCCGTGAGCAGTACTTGACGGATGTCGCGCCCGAGCGCCTGCGCCAGGCCCTCCGCGATGTCACCCTCGGGGTGCTCCGCCACGTCGACGAGCACGCCGCGATCTACCGTCACCTGGACGACGCGGACGGGGTCGCCCTGCAGACCTTCCTGAGCGCGCATTTCCAGGAGTCGAGTCGGCTGCTGCGGCGATCGGGCGCGCTCGAGCTCGGGCTGCTCGGGCCGGCGGGGGGCGGCTCGACGCCGGGCAGTTCCCCGCGCGAGGGGGTCGATGCGGCGGAGACCGCCATCCGCTTCATCGCTGACGGCGTGGTGGGGGCGATCGCGGTCTGGCTGCGCGGCCCGGAGCCGCGGGATCCGGAGGCGCTGCTTGCCCTGCTGGCGCAACTGCTGCCGCCGTGGTGGCCGCTGGGCTGAAAGACTGGCCGCATGGCGAACCAGGTCAACCCTCCGCGCGGCATGCGCGACTTCCTCCCCGCCGAGAAGGCGCGGCGCGAGCGGCTGCTCGCCGTCATCCGGGCGAGCTACCGGGCGCATGGATTCGATGAGATCGAGACGCCCGTCGTCGAGGACAGCGACCGCCTGCACGCCGGTCTCGGCGGTGACAACGAGAAGCTCGCGTTCGGCGTGCTCAAGCGCGGTCTCACGCACGACGACCTGCGGGCCGCCGCCGAGCCGCTCGACCTGGTCGACCTGGGGCTGCGTTTCGATCTGACCGTGCCGCTCGCCCGCTTCTACGCGAGTCACCGAGCCGAGCTGCCGACCGTGTTCCGGGCGATCCAACTCGCGCCGGTGTGGCGGGCGGAGCGGCCGCAGAAGGGTCGGTACCGGCAGTTCGTGCAATGCGACATCGACATCATCGGCGAGCCGGGCATCCGGGCCGAGGCGGAATTGCTAGTCGCCACGCTCGCGACGGTCGACGCGCTGGGACTGCGCGACAGCGTCATCCGCGTCAACGATCGTCGCCTGCTGGTCGGCATGCTCGACACCCTCGGCTTCGCGGAGTCCGAACGGGATGCCGTGCTCATCACGATCGACAAGCTCGACAAACTCGGTCAGAACGGGGTCATCGACGAGCTGCGCGCGAACGGCTCCACCCCGGCCGCTGTGGATGCGCTCGAGCAGTTCTTCCGCCGCCCGATGACGATGGAGCACCTGCCGTTCGGCGATCGGGCCATCCGCAAGCTGCTCCCGCAGGGGGCGGATGAGACGGTCATCGCCGAGCTCGCGGCGCTTGGGGACGCGGTGCGTGCGGCACGGCGCGGCCCCGGCGCCACCGAGTCCGAGCAACTGGGCCTGCAGCCCGAGCTGCTGCAGTTCGACCCGTTCCTGGTACGCGGCATGGGGTACTACACGGGCCCGATCTTCGAGCTGTCGCACCCGAACGTGCCGTATTCGCTGGGCGGCGGCGGGCGCTACGACGGGATGATCGGGCGCTTCCTCGGCACCGAGGTGCCGGCCACGGGCTTCTCGCTCGGTTTCGAGCGCCTCGTCGACCTGCTCGAGGCGGAGCCGGATGGCGCCGCCGCGGCCACCGCGCTGCTGTACGACGCCGACGTCCCGCTCGCCACCCTGCTTACGCTCAAGACCGAGATGCTCGGCGGCACCCACGGAATCGGCGGGGGACGGGTGCGCCTCGTCGCCCGTCCCAAGAACACGAAGACCCTGCTCGAGACCCTCTCCGCGGAAGGGTTCACCCGCTTCGCCTTCGTGGATGCCTCGGTCACCGACGTCGGTGACCTCGAGCTGCGCGCTCTCGGGGCTTAATCGACGCGCGCTAGGATTCCCCTGCGCTGTCCGCCCCGTGCCCGGCGCCCCGCCACCACCCCGTTTTTCTTGTTCCGAAGGAGACCCCCATGTCGTCAATCGAGGCCGTCGGCGCCCGCGAAATCCTGGATTCCCGGGGCAACCCCACGGTCGAGGTCGAGGTCCTGCTGGAGGACGGCACCGTTTCGCGCGCTGCCGTCCCGTCCGGAGCGTCCACGGGCGCCTTCGAGGCCTACGAGCTGCGCGACGGCGACAAGAGCCGCTACCTCGGCAAGGGAGTCCTCAAGGCCGTCGACGCCGTGCTCGACGTGCTCGGTCCGGCCGTCGAGGGCTTCGAGGCCAGCGACCAGCGCCTCGTCGACGCTGAACTGATCGACGCAGACGGCACCGAGAACAAGTCGAAGCTCGGCGCCAACGCGATCCTCGGCGTCTCGCTCGCCGTCGCGAAGGCTGCCGCCGACTCGGCCGACCTGCCGCTCTTCCGCTACCTCGGCGGCCCGAACGCGCACACCCTGCCGGTGCCGCTGATGAACATCATCAACGGCGGAGCGCATGCCGACAACGGCATCGACGTGCAGGAGTTCATGATCCTGCCGATCGGCGCGAGCACCTTCTCGGAGGCCCTCCGCTGGGGCGCTGAGGTCTACCACGCGCTCAAAGCGAACCTCCACAAGAACGGCTTCTCGACCGGCCTCGGCGACGAGGGCGGCTTCGCCCCCGACCTCAAGTCGGCGCGCGAGGCGCTCGACTTCATCGTCGAGTCCATCGGCCAGGCCGGCTTCACGGTCGGCACCGACATCGCGCTCGGCATGGATGTCGCGTCCACCGAGTTCTTCCGGGACGGCGTCTACAGGTACGAGGGCAAGGGCTACGACGCGGCCGGCCTGACCGCCTACTTCGAGGGTCTGGTCGCCGACTACCCGATCATTACGATCGAGGACCCGCTGGCCGAGGACGACTGGGACGGCTACGTCGCGCTCACCGAGGCGCTCGGTTCGAAGATCCAGATCGTCGGCGACGACCTGTTCGTCACCAACCCGACCCGCCTGCAGAAGGGCCTCGACCTCGGCGCCGCCAACTCGATCCTGGTAAAGGTCAACCAGATCGGCACGCTGACCGAGACTCTGGATGCCGTGGCCAAGGCCCAGCGCGCCGGCTACACCGCGATCCTGTCGCACCGTTCGGGCGAGACCGAGGACACCACGATCGCCGACCTCGCGGTCGCGGTGGACGGCGGCCAGATCAAGACCGGCGCCCCGGCCCGTTCCGAGCGCGTCGCCAAGTACAACCAGTTGCTGCGCATCGAGGAGGAGCTCGGCGAGGCCGCGGTGTACGCCGGCCGCGGCGCGTTCCCCCGCCACATCGCATGATGCTCCGGCGGTAGGTCCGTCAGTTCGCGTCGAGCGCCGCGACAATCTGCTGCGCGCGCTCCGGCGCGACCGGCGCACTGAACGCGAACGCGAGCCGCGTCGCGAGCCCGCTGTATCGCGCGCGCAGCTGCGCCGCCACCTCGGCGGGCGAGCCCACGCAGGCGAACTCGCTGAGCATCTCGTCGGTGATGAGTTGTGCCATCGCGTCCCATTCGCCGCGGCGGGAGCCGGCATTGAGCTGTTCGGCCACTCCACCCCAGCCGTGCAGCTCGAGCACGCTCGCGTAGGCCGGCGTGCTGCCGTAGAACGCGATCTGCTTGCGGGTGGCCTGGATCGCGGCATCCAGTTCGGACTGATCGGCCCCGACCGCCACGAAGGCGGCGACGCTCACATCGACAGCGTCGGCGGGACGGCCCGCCTTCTCGCTGCCGCGCCGCAGCGCCGGGATGCTGACCTCGGTCAGGTACCGCGGCGTCGTGAAGCTGTGGCTGAGCCAGCCGTCGGCGACCTCGCCCGCGACCTCGGTCATCAGCTGCCCGACCGCGGCCAGAGCGATCTTGGGCGCGCCGTGCGGATTCGGTTCCGGAGCGAACATCGGCGTCATCAGCGTGTGCTGGTAGAACTCGCCCCGGTAGTTGAGCTTCTCGCCGCTCTGCCAGGCGTGCTGGATCGCGCGGACGGCCAGCACGAAGTCGCGCATGCGCTCTGCCGGATGCGACCACTCCATCGAGAAGCGACGCTCGATGTGCGGCTTGATCTGCGATCCGAGACCCAGGGTGAAGCGTCCTGCGGAGAGCAGTTGCAGGTCGTTGGCGGTCACGGCCACGGTCATCGGATTACGCGCGAACGCCACCGCGATCGAGGTCGCCAGCTCGATGGTCGAGGTGCTGCGGGCCGCCACCGCGATCGAGATGAACGGGTCGTGCTGCAGTTCGGTGGCACCGATGCCGTCGTAGCCGTCGGCCTCCGCGCGCACGGCGAGCGCCTCGAACTCGGCGGGACCGGCGTGCACATCGCCCGCGGTCTCGAGAGCGAAGGGGCGGGCACCGGAGCGGGTGGCGTCATTGCCAGTGGTTGTGGTCACGCCTCCAGGCTACGGCCACCCCGGTCGCTTAGCCTGGACCCATGGCCAGGGTGCGGGGGAACGGGCGGGACAAGACCGTCAGGGTTCCCGTCGCCATGCCCGAGGAGTCCCGACCGGCCGCCTGGCTGCGCAACTTCCGGCTCTCCGGGTTCGCACTCTCCCTCCTGCTGCTCATCGTGGCAGCGCTGGTCGTGCTCGCCCCCAACCTCAAGACGCTCGTCGTGCAGCGGCAGCAGATCGCCGAGCTGCAGACCCAGGTCGACGACGCAAAGAGCGCCGTCACCGACCTGCGGGGCGAGGTCGACCGCTGGAAGGATCCCGCGTACATCGAGTCGCAGGCCCGCAACCGGCTCTACTACGTCTTCCCCGGCGACATCAGCTACCTCGTGATCGGCGAGGCGACCGGTCCGAAGACGGCGGACGACCAGCCCATCAGCGACAAGATCCAGACCACGAAGGTCGACTGGATGCGCTCGCTCCTGTCGTCCGTGTACACCGCCGGGCTGACGCAGGCCACGCCCGCGCAGCTGGACACGGTCCCATCCCCGACGTCTCCGGCCGCGGGCACGGGCGGATGACCCGCCCGCCCTTCGACCCGCCGAGCGAGCGCGACGTGGCAGTCGTCACCGCGCAGCTGGGGCGTCCCGCTCGCGGCGTCGTCGGGATCGCGGCCCGCTGCGTCTGCGGCAATCCGACCGTCGTCGCCACCGCTCCCCGGCTCGGCGACGGCAGTCCGTTCCCCACTCTCTACTACCTGAGCCACCCCGCCGCGACGTCGACCGTCTCCACGCTCGAGGCGACCGGCGTGATGGCCGAGCTGAGCGAGTTGATCGCGCAGGACGACGCGTTGGCAGGGGCGTACCGCACCGCGCACGCCTCATACCTGGCCGACCGCGAGAGCATCCTGGTGGTCGACGAGATCGCCGGATACTCTGCCGGCGGCATGCCCGACCGCATCAAGTGCCTGCATGCCCTGGTCGCCCACGCGCTGGCGGCCGGACCGGGCGTCAACCCGATCGGCGACCTCGCGCTCGCCCGCACCGCGTGGACGCCCGAGCGCTGCGACTGCGCGGACCCCGGCGTGGGGCTGCCCGGATGATCCCAGGCGGCCGCCGGCGGCGGAGCGCCGCCGCGCCGGTCGTGCTGCGGGCGCTGCTGGCAGGGGCGCTGCTGGGCGGCGCGCTGCTGATCCCGGCGGGAGCCGCGATCGCGCAGCCCGCCCACCCCGCCGCGCGCGGGGCGAGCGACGACCTGGTGCGCGCGAAGGAGTACTGGCTCGACGGCTACGGCATCCGGACTGCCTGGAACACCACGCGCGGAAAGGGCGTCACGATCGCCATCATCGACACGGGCATCGACAGCAGCGTCGCCGAGCTGCGCGGTGCGGTCGTCGGGGGAGCGGACTTCTCGGGGCGGGGCTCGGCCGACGGCCAGACCCCGGTGGGTGACGGCAACGAGCATGGCACGATGGTCGCCTCGCTCGCCGCCGGTCGCGGCTCCGGTACCAACGCGGGCGTGATCGGCGCCGCCCCCGAGGCCTCGCTGCTGTCCATCTCGGTCGGGTTCGGCGACGCGGCAGGCGACTCCGATCAGCAGATCGCGGATGCCGTGACCTGGGCCGTCGACCGTGGCGCGAAGGTGATCAACATGTCGCTGACCCGCAACACCCTCGGCTGGCCGCCGAGCTGGGACACCGCGTTCCTCGACGCCGCGCAGCACGACGTGGTCGTCGTTGCGGCGGCCGGCAACCGGGGGAGCGGCACCGAGGAGGTGGGCGCTCCCGCCACCATGCCGGGCGTTCTGGCCATCGGCGGCGTGAACTCGGCCGGCGTCGCGAGCAGTCAGGCCTCCGCGCAGGGCATCACGATCGGCGTCTCCGCGCCCAGCGAGAACCTGGTCGGCGTCGTGCCCGGAGGCAAGTATGTGCTTTGGGATGGCACGAGCGGCGCCACCCCGATCGTCGCCGGCATCGTCGCCCTGGTGCGGGCGGCGCATCCGGAGCTGGATGCTGCCAACGTCATCCAGCGCGTCCTCGCCACCGCCCACGACCGGGGTGTGGCCGGCCCGGACGACCTGTACGGCTACGGGACGGTGGATGCCGCAGCCGCCGTCTCGGGCACCGTGGCGAGTGTCAGCGCGAACCCCCTCGGCGACCTGGCCGAGTGGGTGCGGGTGAACCGCCGCGCCACCACCACTCCGACGCCGGTCACCACGGAATCCGAGGTCGCCGCCCCCGCCCCGAGCGCCGCCGCGCAACCGCGGGACCCCGTCGGCGTGCTCCTGCCGAGCGCCGTAGAGTTGTCGCTGGTGGGGCTGCCGCTGATGGTCGTCCTTCTCATGCTCTTCGCACTGGGCGGTCTCGTCGTCGGAGCCGTCGTGCATTTCAGGTCGCTCCGTCGTACCGGCTAGATTGATCCCGCCACTTTCCCGTCGTTATCTCGAGGAGACCCCCACACGTGCGCAAGATCTTGATCGTCGGCGGCGGCTATGCCGGTTTCTACACGGCGAAGAAGCTCGAGAAGTGGCTGGGTCGGGGCGAGGCGCAGGTGACCATGGTCGACCCGCTTCCCTACATGACGTATCAGCCGTTCCTGCCCGAGGTCGCGGCCGGGTCGATCGAACCGCGCCACGCGGTCGTCGCCCACCGACGTCACCTGAAGAAGACCACGGTGGTCACCGCCGCGATCTCGAAGATCGACCACGCCACGAAGACCGCCGAGATCACCCCGGCCGTCGGCGAGCCGTGGACCGTCGACTACGACGTCGTCGTCGTCACCGCGGGCGCCGTGTCGCGCACCTTCCCGATCCCGGGCGTCGCCGACGAGGCCATCGGCCTGAAGACGATCGAGGAGGCCGTCTCGATCCGCGATCGGATGACCGACAACTTCGCCACGGCATCCAACCTCCCGGCCGGTCCCGAGCGCGACCGACTGCTCACGACCGTCGTCGTCGGCGGCGGCTTCGCCGGCATCGAGGTCTTCGCTGAGCTCCGCAGCTTCGCCAGCGCGCTGGTTGGCAGCTACGCGCAGCTGGAGATGGATGACACGAGCTTCCACCTCATCGAGGCGATGGATCGGATCATGCCCGAGGTGTCGCTCGAGTCCAGCCTCTGGGTCATCAAGGATCTCGCCCAGAAGGGCGCCGAGATCCACCTGAACACGCAGCTGGCCAGCGCGGTCGGCGGCAAGATCGAGCTGTCGACCGGCGAGAGCTTCGAGTCGGACCTCATCGTCTGGACCGCGGGCGTCATGGCCAACCCAGTTGTGCGCAACACCGACCTCCCGCTTGAGGAGCGCGGTCGTGTGCGCGTGCAGGCCGACCTGCGCGTTATCAACGACGACGGCGTCGTGGCGGATGCCTGGGGCGCGGGTGACGCGTGCGCGGTCCCCGACCTTACGGGCAAGGGCGTTGGCGGCTTCACTGTCCCGAACGCGCAGCACGCCGTGCGTCAGGGCAAGCTGCTTGCAAAGAACCTCGTCGCCGACATTCGCGGGGAGAACCCGCAGGAGTACTTCCATAAGAACCTCGGTGCGGTCGCCGGCCTGGGACTCTACGACGGCGTCTACCAGAACGGCCGGATCGCCGTCAAGGGCTTCCCGGCCTGGGTCATGCACCGCGGGTACCACGGTCTTGCGATTCCGTTCTGGGACCGCAAGATCCGCATCTTCGGCAACTGGCTCCTGAACCTGATCCTGCACCGCGACCTCGTCGGCATCCCGGCGCGCGACACCCCGCGCTCCGAGTTCGAGCGGTTCGCCTCGCGGCCGAAGGCGTAGCGCGCGCCGCGCTGCGCCCGCGCCGCGCGTCCTGGTGCGTCGAGATGCGCCAATTGGTTCATCTCGGCTCCGTCGGAGGACGAATTGCGACGTCTCGAGCGCTCTGGGCTCGGATAACGTAAGCGCGCAAGCTCCCGTAGCCCAATCGGCAGAGGCAGGCGACTTAAAATCGCCGCAGTCTGGGTTCGAGTCCCAGCGGGAGCACGTTGTTCTGGTCATCGACTTCGCTGTCACTACGGTGGAGTTGGCTGGCCAGGCAGGCCCGCTTCGGGGTTCAGCTCCCACAAATCCGCCACAACTTGTAGACGCCGAGCTTCGTCGAAAGTGTCAGAGGCGGCGACGAGGTCGTCGTCGAAGAGGTCGTTGTAGACGTCGAGGGTCATCGCGGCCGAGGCGTGGCTGAGCATTCGCTGCACTGCTTTGAGATTGGATGCGGCACTGATGGACAGACTCGCGGCCGTATGGCGCAGGTCGTGGACGGTCAGTTTCGGGATATCCGGGTCGATCGCGTGAACTCGAGCGGATGCTGAACACCAGCCCGTGGCCGAGGTCGGCTGCTGCAGGTGCGAGAGTCCATTGCCGAATACCAGCTGATCGCGGGTCTTCCCGACGCACTGCTCAGCGAGCTCAGTGGCGGTGGAGGCCGGGAACGGCATCGAGCGGCGGTGATGAGATTGTGGAGTACCGACGACGATCTTGCCGTTGACCCGGGCGGCATCCTACGAGACCGTCAGACGCGACGGACCATGTCGAGGTCGCCGACTCGGAGTGCGGGCGCCTCGCCCGAGCGGAGGCCCGTGTCGGCGAGAAGGTGGACCAGCGTCCCGTGGCCGCCCGCCTGCGAGGCGAGGAGTTCGACCTCTCGGCGGGTGAGGTGGCTGTGCGGACCTTGCGGGACCTTGCGCGGCAAGATGACCTCTCGGGCCGGGTTCCAGCTGAGTCGCCGGTCCTTCCCCGCGCGATCCAGGATCGACGCGAGCACTGAGTGAGCCAGGATCGCGCTCGTCGCGCCGAGCGTACGCCGCTGGCGCTTGCTCGTGACGGCGGTCCCGGCGACGAGTTGGGAGACCCATACCTGAACATCGCTGTTCACGATCCGGCAGATCTCAGTTGCGCCCCAGCGAGGCGGGACATCGCAGCGCCAGGCGATCTCCAGCGGCGCGAGACCCGATGGCTTCATATGGGTGAGCGTGGAGAGCCGCAGCGGCCCCAACTCCCTCGCGGTGACGCGGCCGGCGTTTGAGGACGATGTAGTCGCCGCAGGTGGTGGCGACAGTCAGCTCGGCGAGGTATTGCTGCGCAGGGCGCTTCGTGGTGAAGCCTCCACGTTCTCGAGAATGATGCTCCGGGTCCCGGTACCGCTCGGCGGCGATGTCGGCTAGCCGATCGGAAGCTTCTTCGCAGTCACTGCGCGCATCTCCTGACACTGGCCGGTGGCTGTCCGGCACTCGTTCGCAGCACCGACGCCAGAAGTTACCGGGATGGTCGGGCAGTTCTGCGATCGACGGTCCGCTCACCTTTGTCAAGGCCTGGGCAGAAACTTTTCCTCGGCGTAGCGTTCGCAGAAGTCGCTCGAGCCCCGGCGACGTCCTATCCGTACCGAGTGCAGGAGATACGCGTGAGCACGTTCCCCGTCCCAGAGACGCTTGATTGGTTCGAGAGCGAGGCAATGTTCTGTAGGGGGCACCGGCTCGAACTTGAACGCCTGCCACACTACGGCTGGCTTGTCCGACGGATCGGTCTCGGCCGAAATCGTCCAGTAATCGCGTGCATTGATGACGTCGAGAACGGTGTGGAGTTGATGGAGATGCACGGAGGGTTCCGATGGACAACATTCGGGTCGCTACACGACGCGGTGACATATCTAGTGTGGGCTGCCCCGGAGCCGGGCGAAGAAAGATTCTTTGAGCGACGACTGGACCAAGCGTCAGGGATTGGCCGGCACCGTTGATGACGACACCCGAGCGCGCGCGACCAACAGCCTTGCCGCAGATCCCGGCCCCCCACTCCGCTCTTGCAAGTGATGAAAATGCGCTGGCCGCCAGTCTCGCGCATCTCGTGCGCAGCTGGGTCAGAGAGATTGCTCCCGTGCCGATCGGCGGCGGGGCGAGTCGAATCCCACGTTACCGGGGCTACCTCGATGGAAAGCTAACAACGGACGGCAGTGGGCTCTTACACCCGATACCTCAAGACAACGGACGGACCGGCTAATATCGCCCTATGAAGCGCATTACCCTCGGCAGCGGTTCGCTGGTCACAGGCGATGCGACTGTGGCTGCATTGCTTGACTACACGACGAGGGTGGCAGGATCCGAAAACAAGGTGACAGTCGAAATCACGGTTCTCGAAGAAGACGGTGAGACGTCCCTGCACATGCTTTCAATTGGCCAGGCCACTCAGTTCGAGGTCTCAGATGTCGACGGCGTCGTCGCCGACGAGGACCGTCTCTTCCCTGTGCCGGAGATTCCGCAGGTGGGCATCAAGGGTGTGGTCGAGCAAAATGGCGATGCGGGGCGAACCGCTCAGGACATCGACGCGATCATGGCCGAACTTGATGAAGGCTTGGGGCAGTAGCGATGGGCAAGTTCATCTACGGGACCCCGTCGACCACTGTCGAGTTCGACGATCGCGTGCTCGCTCATCTCAAGGTCGTCATTCTGTCGAAGGTGCGCCGAGGCGAGAGCTTCACGTTTTCGTGGGAATACACGGCGGCCTCGGGAAGCGGCCACAGCTCGATCTGGGTGCACCCGACGATCCCTCTCCAGTTCGACTTCTCAGGAAGTCGCGAGCCGCGCCTCAACCGTAGTTGGGTCGAGCAGCTCGCTCAGCTGTCGAACAGCCCGGGTGGGCTTCGCGTGATTCCTGAACCGCCCGACACGGAGGGCACGGCACTCTCGCGATAGGTATGCCGTCGGCGGCATGGCGACCCCCAGTTCCTTTTGCCTTCAGGTATATCCACTTTGGGGGCCGACCACGTTGTTGGACTAACCTGCGCGCGGACAGGTATTCCGACGTCAGACGCCGGTTGGCAGTGCTCTTCGTAGTCACGCCCGACTCCGCCACACGTGTTGGTGGGGAAGTCAACCCCTTGAGGGCGGCCGCTCGAAGAATCTAACTTCATGGTGTGGCTCACGGCATTTCGAGCGAATCTCCTCGAGTTGCCCGCGAAGCGTGAGCCGAAGAGGCAAGGCTGTCGGCACGGTGTTCCCACACCGATTCCAGCAGCATGGCGGCCTTGCCTCGCAAAGACTTCCCCAAGAGCCGCTCAGAGGCTCATCGCGAAGCAGCGCATCCGTCGCCGCCTGGCTTGCGGTCGTCGGCATCCTCATCCTCTTCGCCGTCGCGCTCGCCAGGATCGCCAGGATCGCCGTCATCGCCGGACTCTCGGCCAAGACGGTCGACGGGGCGAGCGCGTTCAGCTATCCCCTGATCTTCCTGCCGTTCATCAGTTCGGCCTTCGTCCCGACGGCGTCGATGCCCGGTCCGGTGGCGTGGTTCGCCGAGCACCAGCCGGTCACCTCGATCGTGAACACGGTGCGGGCCCTGTTCTCGCAGCAGCCGGTGGGCACCGAGATCTGGGTGGCCCTCGCGTGGCTGCTCGCCCTGCTCGTGGTCGCGTACGTCGTCGCCGTGGGCATCTACCGCCGCAAGATCTCCTAGAAATCGGATGTCGTCGGCCGGCGATACTGTGCCGCCATGGACTTCATCGTGACCCGCATCATCACCGACGACGTCGAGGCGCTTGTCTCCTTCTACGAGAGGGTGACCGGGGTCGCCGCCGACCGCATCCACCCGCTGTTCGCCGAGTTGCGCACCGCATCCGGCACGCTGGCGATCTCGAGCAGCGACACGGTGCGGGCGATGGGGGAGGGGGCGGCCGAGGCCGGGGACAACCGCAGCGTCATCCTGGATTTCAAAGTGGATGACGTCGATGCGATCTACCCGACCCTCACCGACGCGGTCGACACCTTCGTGAACGAGCCGACCACCATGCCGTGGGGCAACCGCTCGCTGCTGTTCCGCGACCCGGATGGCAACCTGGTCAACTTCTTCACGCCGGTCACCGATCGCGCGCAGGAACGCTCGGCGCGCTGAGCACGGGCTGAGCGGCGGCGGAGCGACCGGCACTGCTGAACGGAACACGGCGAGCAGTGGGACGGGATCAGGGTCGGCCCCCGTACCGGTCATGCGGGTGAGACATTCGTGTCAAGAAGACGTCCCGCCGACGCCCACCCCGGACCACGACGCCACGCAAGGCGATCGGTGGGCGGTGGGCGGCGGCATGAAGAGGATCAGCTACGGGGCGGGCAGCTTCGTCACCTCCGCGGGCATCGCGCTAGTTCATGCCGAGGGTGCGTCGGATGAATCCGTCGAATGCGCGGTCGGGGAGGATCCGCTTCACGAACAACACCAGCGACGCACCCCCGCCCACCGCGTACCGGGTCTTCGGTCGGCGCGCGGTGACGGCGCGGCCGATGGCGCGTGCGACGACGATCGGATCCGACGCGAGCCGCTCGCCGTTGATGCGCCGATAGTTGGCGGCCAGCTTGCGGGCCTGCTCGCCGTACGCGGAACCGACGGAGGCCGCATCCAGCGTGTCGGCCGAGATGCCCGCCCACTCGGACCTGATGATGCCCGGCTCGATCACGACGACTTTGATGCCGAAGCCGGCGGTCTCCGCGCGCAGGCTGTCGCTCAGCCCCTCGACCGCGAACTTGGTCGCGTGGTACCAGCTGCCGAGCGGCTCCCAGATCTTGCCCCCGACGGACGAGACGTTGACGATGTACCCGTCCTTCTGGGCGCGCTGGTGGGGGAGCACCAGCTGCGTCAGCCGGGCGAGGCCGAAGACGTTGACCTCGAACTGGCGGCGAGCCTCGGCGATCGGGACGTCCTCGAGGGCGCCGTACGAGCCATAGCCGGCATTGTTGACCAGCACGTCGATCCGACCCTCGTCCGCGATGATCCTGTCGACGAGGGCGACTATCGAGGCGTCGTCGGTGAGGTCGGCGGCGGCGACGTGGATGCCGGCAGCAGCGAGGCCCTGCATCCGGTCGACCCGGCGAGCGGCTGCATAGACGCTGAAGCCGAGACCGAGCAGGTGGTGGGCGGTGGCCTCACCGATGCCGGAGGAGGCTCCGGTGACGAGGGCGATCTTGTTCGGCATGGAGTGTCCTTAGTAAGTAACTGGATGGTTACCCCACCCTGGCACGCCGGGGAACATTCGTCAATATCTAGTTGGTTACCTTTAGAATCTCTCCATGCCTCCCGACGCGAGCGACACCAAGCGACGCATCCTCGCGGCCGCGCGCGACGAGTTCTCGATGTACGGCCTCGCGGGCGCCCGCATCGATCGCATCGCCGAGAAGGCCGACGCCAACAAGCGATCGATCTACGTGCACTTCGGCCCGAAGGAGACCCTGTTCGCGGTCGTGATCGAGCAGACGCTGACGGATCTCGAGGCGAATGTCCCCTTCGACGCGGGCGATCTGCCCGGCTACGCGGGCCGGATGTTCGACTATCTGATCGTCCACCAGCATGTCGGCCGCATCCAGATCTGGGCCCAGTTGGAGAACGCGCCGACGACGGTCGCCGAGACGGCGTCGTACGGTCGCAAGGTGGCGGCGCTCACCGCCGCGGGAGACGCGGATGCCATCGACACGCTCGCGCTGACGATCGCGGCCGTCGGCTCGTGGCTGCTGGCGAGTCCGGCGCTGCGCGCTCAGGCGGCCGACCCCGAGTTCTCGCAGCGGCGACTCGCGCAGGTCCGCCGCAATCTGGTCGCGGCGGTCGAGCGGATCCGCACGCGGCGGGCTTAGCCCAGCCGCACCAACTCGAACAGGTCGTCGTCGGGCAACATGTCGGAGACGGCGGAGACCTCGAGGTGGTCGAGCGTGACGACGCCGCGGCGGGTCGAGAGGAACGCGGTGTCCGAGGCGTCGCGCCCCGTCGCGATCCGCATGAACGTGGAACGGGGCGCGAGGGTGGTCGCGTCGACGACGTACCAGTCGCCCTCGACATAGGCCTCCGCGACGGCATGGAAGTCCATCGGGTCGAGGCCGGGCGCGAACACCGAGACCAGCCGGGCGGGCACGTCGAGCGCGCGCAGGAACGCGATCACGAGGTGGGCATAGTCGCGGCACACCCCTCGACGCGAGAGCAGGGTCGCGACGGCGCCATCGGTCGGCTGGCTGGATCCGGGGACGTACGCGAGGCTCTGGCCCACCCACGAGCTGACACCCGCCAGCAGATCGCGGCCGACGAGCCCCTGGAACTCGACGCGCGCGACCGCTCCGAGGGTGTCGGATTCGCAGTAGCGGCTCGGGCGCAGGTACCGGATCTCGTCGATCGACGGCTGGTCGACGGCTGGCATCACGCCGAACTTGGTGACCGAGTAGAGCACCCGCGCGGGGCCGGCGCCGATGTCGACGACGTGCAGCCGCGCCCCGTGCTGGTCGAGCACGACCTGCGGAAGGAGCGATATCCCGCCCTGGGTGATCATGATCCGATCGCTGGCGGTCACATCAGCGACCGCCATCGACAGGATGAGGGTGGCCGGGCTGGACGCGGTGACATCGAGGTGGACGGTCGCGGCGCGCTGCACCTGCTGATCCTGTCACGTCGCCGGCCCCGGGCTTGCAACAGAGACCGTCGTCTGGGACAGTTGTCCCACTTCGGCGCCACCGCCGACCAGGAGGCACTGTGTCCCGCATCCCCGCCACCGAGCGTCGCGCCGCGCTCGCGCACGCGGCACTGGCCGTGATCTCGCGCGACGGGCTCGCCGCCGCTACGACCCGCGCGATCGTGGCCGAGGCTGGGATGCCACTGGCCAGCTTCCACTATGCGGTCGCCTCCCGCGATGAGCTGCTCCGCGATGTCGTCGAGCTGGTCGTGGCGGAGGAGGGCGTCGCGGCTCTCGCCCCGCTGCTGGCGAAGGCGGGCAGCATCCGCGAAGCCGCGAAGCTCGCCCTCAGCGGCTATCTCGAGTTCGTCCGCCGCGACCCCGGCCACGAGCAGGCCATGTTCGAGCTGACCCAGTACGCGCTCCGCACCCCCGGGCTCTCCGACCTGCCCGCCGAGCAGTACGCCCGCTACCACGCGCTCGCGACCGAACTTCTCGATGCCGCGACCGCCCAGCTCCACCCCGACTGGAGTGTCCCGATGCCCGACCTCGCCCGCCTGCTCGTGAGCTTCACCGACGGCCTGACCCTGGCCTGGCTCGCGGATCGGGATGATGCCGCGGCCGCCCGCAGCATCGATCTGGCCGCCGTCGCGATCGCCGGTTTCGCGCGCGAGAAGGTGCGCGCATGACCGCGGAGACCCCGGTCGTCAACCCTGCTGCTCCCGTCGAGACGCCGAGCGTTTTCGCCGAACCCACGAAGCTCGTCACCGGCGGCTGGATCGGCGCCTTCGCCGCGGCCTGGCTCGGCATCTGGATGGCGCAGCTCGCCCCCTTCCAGCAGGTGCTGCCCGTGCAGGTCGCCGCCAAGATCCACTCCACCCACTGGCAGGACTCGGTCGTCGCGTTCGGCATCATCTCGGGGATCGCCGGGTTGTGCGCGCTGATTGCGTTCCCGCTGACCGGGGCGCTCAGCGATCGCACCACCTCGCGCTTCGGACGCCGGCGTCCGTGGATCCTCGGCGGCACCATCCTGTTCGCCCTCGCCCTGGTCGCGCTGGGGCTGCAGACCGAGCTGCTCGGGATCGGCTTCTGCTGGTCACTCGCCATCGTCGGCTTCTGCGTGCTGACCTCGGCGCTGACCGCGACGATCTCCGACCAGGTGCCTGTACGGCAGCGCGGGATCGCGTCGAGCTGGATCTCGGCCCCGCAGGCGATCGGCACGATCCTCGGCATCGTGCTCGTGACGATCCTGATCACCGATCAGGCCTTCGGGTATCTCGCCCTCGCGATCCTGCTGCTGGTCCTGGTGCTCCCCTTCCTGCTGCGGGCTCCGGATGCGCAGCTCTCGCGTGCGGACCGCCCGGCCTTCACGCTCGCCGCCCTGGTGCAGGGCATGTGGATCTCGCCCCGCAAGCACCCGGACTTCGGCTGGACGCTGCTCAGCCGCATCCTGGTCAACGTCGGCAACGCGCTCGGCACCGGCCTGCTGTTCTACTTCCTCGAGTTCGGCCTGCACATGTCGGAGTCCGACGCCAACGACTCGCTGCTCATCCTGGTCGCCGTGTACCTGGTCGGGGTCGTCAGCTCATCACTCGTCGCCGGACGGCTCAGTGACCGGCTCGGCCGCCGCAAGCCGTTCGTGATGGTGAGCGCGGTGCTGCAGGGGATCGCGGCTCTGATCCTGGCGCTGTTCCCGGTGTTCCCGGCGGCGGTCGCGGGCGGGCTGATCCTCGGCCTCGGCTACGGATGCTTCCTCGCCGTCGACCAGGCGCTCGCCACCCAGGTGCTGCCGGATCCGGCCGACCGCGGCAAGGATCTCGGCATCATGAACATCGCCACCGCTGTCCCGCAGGCGGCGGCGCCCCTGCTCGGCGCGCTCGTGGTCGCGTCCCTCGGCGGATTCGCGGGGCTGTTCGTGCTTTCCGCCATCGCCGCGGTGCTCGGCGCGATCGCCATCCTCCCGATCAAGACGGTGAAGTGACCCGCATGACGACCACCATGCTCGCCCTGAGCCGCCCGACGGCCGCGCCCTGGGAGCATCCCGCCGCGTACTGGCCCGCTCTGACCGCCGCAACCGCGGAGCTGGACACCCCGCTCGGTGCGATCGCGGTCGAGGCCCTCGCTGCCAACGCCTTCGACCTGCTCGACCGGGCCGCCGGGATGCCGATCCGCGTCGCCAGCAAGTCGGTGAGGGTGCGCGGGGTGCTCGACGCCGTGCTTGCGCTGCCCGGCTACCACGGCGTCCTCGCGTACACCCTCCCCGAGGCGCTCTGGCTGGCGGATGGCGATGCCGGGCACGACGATGTCGTCGTCGGCTACCCGAGCGTCGACCGGGCCGCGATCGCTCGCCTCGGGTCGGATGCCCGCCTCGCCGCGCGCGTCACGCTCATGATCGACGACCTCGCGCAGCTCGACCTCATCGACGCGGTGATCCCGCCCGCCCGCCGCGCCGCGCCGATCCGGCTCGCCCTCGAACTGGACTCCTCGTACGAGTCGCTGCTGCTCGGGCATGTCGGCGTGCGTCGATCGCCGATCCACACGGCTGAGGCCGCGCGCACCCTGGCCGCCGCCATCGTCGCCCGGCCCGGATTCCGGCTCGTCGGGATGATGGGCTATGAGGCCCAGATCGCCGGTGTCACCAACAAGGGCACCGGTCGCGCCGCTGCTCGAGCCTCCGTCATCCGCCGCATGCAACGCGCCAGCGCCGCCGAACTGGCCGACCGTCGGGGCGCCGCGGTGGCGGCCGTGCGCGAACTGGCGCAGCTTGAGTTCGTCAACGGCGGCGGGACCGGCTCCATCGAGACCACCCGCGCTGACGCCTCGGTGACCGAGCTGGCCGCCGGATCCGGGCTGTTCGGCCCGCACCTCTTCGACGGCTACGTGCAGTTCGCCCCCGCCCCCGCCGCCGCCTTCGCGCTCAGTGTCGTGCGTCGTCCGACTCCCGGGGTGGCGACGCTGCTCGGAGGCGGCTGGATCGCCTCCGGCCCGACCGCGCCCGACCGTCAGCCTCGGCTCGTGTGGCCCGAGGGGCTGACGACACTGGCGCGCGAGGCATCCGGCGAGGTGCAGACTCCCGTCACGGGTGCCACCGCCGCGCGGCTCAGCGTGGGGGACCGCGTGTGGCTGCGCCACACCAAGGCGGGCGAGCTCAGCGAGCACCTGAACGCCTTCGCGCTCGTGTCTGGAGACCGGTTGATCGGCGAGCTGCCCACCTACCGCGGCGAGGGGAAGGCCTTCCTGTGACCACGACCGCCTCGAAAGCTGCACGAACGGCGCGCACCGCCCCGTCTCCGCTCTTCTCGCCCGGACGCGCCTGGACCAACTGGGGCCGCGTCGAGCACGCGCATCCGGCCCTCATCGCCCGACCGACCACGATCGACCAGGTCGTCGCGGTCGTGCGCACGGCCCGCGAGCGCGGTCTCACTGTCAAAGCCGTCGGCGCCGGACACAGTTTCACGGCGATCGCCGCGACCGACGGGATCCTCGTCGACCTTGCCGGTCTCGACGGACTGCTCGCCGTCGACGAACGCCTGCGCCGGGTCACGCTCGGCGCCGGCACGAACCTTCACCAGCTGCCCGCCCTGCTCGCCCCCTTCGGTCTGGCCCTCGAGAACATGGGCGACATCGATCGGCAGACCGTCGCCGGTGCCACCTCGACTGGGACGCACGGCACCGGCGCGAACTTCCGGGGACTCGCGGCGCAGATCACGGGAGCCGTGCTGGTCACGGCCGACGGCAGCGTGCTGCACGTCGACGGCGCGCGGAACGCCGAACTGCTGCCCGCCGTCCGACTCGGGCTCGGGGCGCTCGGCATCGTGGTGGAGCTGACGATCCAGTGCGTTCCGGCCTTCCTGCTGCACGCGGTCGAGCATCCGGAAGGCTTCGACGAGGTGCTCGACGACTTCTCGGTGCGCGCCAGGGAATCCGACCACTTCGAGTTCTACTGGTGGCCGCACACCGACCGCGTGATGACGAAGCGCAATGCCCGGTTGCCCGGGGAGGCGCCGCGGCATCCGGTCTCGCCCTTCGGCAACTTCGTCGAGGAGCGCGTGATGTCAAACGGTGCCCTCGCGCTGATGTGCCGCGTCGGCCACCTGGCGCCCGCGCTGACCCCGCGGATCAATCGACTCGCGACCCGCGTCTACGGTGATCGCGAGTACACCGACCACTCGCACGAGGTGTTCACGGCGCCGCGCAATGTGCGGTTCCGCGAGATGGAGTACGCGATCCCGCTGCGCGCGGTGCCCGAGGCCGTGCGTGCGGTGCGGACGCTGATCGAGGCGAAGAACTGGCGGATCTCGTTCCCGGTCGAGGTGCGCGTCGCAGCCTCGGACGACAACTGGCTCTCCACTGCGCAGGGCAGGGCCTCGGGATACATCGCCGTGCACCGCTACGTCAGCGACGATCACCTGCCCTACTTCCGCGAGGTCGAGGCGATCATGAGGTCGTTCGAGGGGCGGCCGCACTGGGGCAAGATCCACTTCCAGGATGCCGCGAGCCTCGCGCCGCGCTACGAGCACTTCAGCGATTTCGTCGCGGCCCGCGACCGCCTCGACCCCGAGCGGCTGTTCGCGAACCCGTACCTGGAGCGCGTGCTCGGCGCCTGACCCCGCTCGCGCCGGGCTCCTCGATGACGTTGAGCGGTCGCAGTTCGCCGGTCAGCGACCCTCAAGCGCGCCAGTTGGTGCAGTTCGACAGGCATGCGCGGATGCCGCGCGTGGCGTCAGACCAACCGCAGCGCGTGGAACGGCACGTCGCCGATCCGCGCGCGACCGTGCAGCGCGTCGAGTTCGAGCACGACCGAGACACCGGCCGCGACCAGTCCCGCGTCGCCGAGCAGGCCGAGCGAGGCCTCGAGGGTGCCGCCAGTCGCGAGCACGTCGTCGAGCAGCAGCACCCGGGTGCCGGCGGGCAGCTCGTCGGTGTGCAGCTCGAGCGTCGCCGTGCCGTACTCGAGCGCGTACTTGCGGCTCACGGTCGCACGCGGCAGCTTGCCCGCCTTGCGAATCATCACGACGCCCGTGCCTGCGACGACTGCGGCCGCGGCGGCGAGCACGAAACCGCGCGCCTCGACTCCGGCGACCACGTCGAAGGTGCCGGCGAACGGGGCGATCAGCTCGTCGATCACCAGACGAAGCGCCGCGGCATCCGCGAAGACAGGCGTCAGATCGCGGAAGACGAT
This sequence comes from Microbacteriaceae bacterium, assembly GCA_025352325.1. Classification (GTDB taxonomy): domain Bacteria; phylum Actinomycetota; class Actinomycetes; order Actinomycetales; family Microbacteriaceae; genus Lysinimonas. Next base: position 47,237 of record JANXTR010000009.1, read on the forward strand.
CCCCGGGGTCGGGAAGTCGGGCACGATCGCGCTGAGACGGTCGAGGGCCTCCGATGCGGCGGACACACTCTCAGCATGTCACGCCCCGGAAGCCGGCCTTCACGGCCTTCACCGAGCAATCGCAGAGGTTCGCGCGGCGGGCTGACCGTAGAATGATCCGCATGACCGGAACCGTCATCGCCATCATCGTCATCGTCGCCCTCGTGGTGATCATCGGGATCTACCTCCTCACGACCTACAACGGCCTCGTGCGCTTCAACGTGCGCGTCGACGAGGCATGGAGCGACATCACGGTGCAGCTCAAGCGTCGAGCCGACCTGATCCCCAACCTGATCAATACGGTGAAGGGCTACGCGACGCACGAGTCGTCGGTCTTCGAGGCGGTGACCCAGGCCCGTGCGGCATCGATCAACGCCGGTACGCCGGCTGAGGCGTCTGCCGCCGAGAACCAGTTGCAGGGCACGCTGAAGAGCCTCTTCGCGGTGGCTGAGGCCTACCCGCAGCTCCAGGCGAACCAGGGCTTCCTGCAGCTGCAGGCCGAGCTGGTCGACACTGAGGACAAGATCCAGGCCGCGCGCCGCTTCTACAACGGTGGGGTCCGCGAGCTCAACACCAAGATCAAGACCTTCCCGAACACGCTCTTCGTGCGCAGCCTCGGATTCACGGAGCGTGACTTCTTCGAAGTCGACGACGCTGCCGCGATCGCCGAGCCGCCCAAGGTCCAGTTCTGATCCACCCACCGACTCAGAGGACGGCATCGCATGTATAGCGCGATCGCCGCGAACAAGCGCAACACCGTCATCATCATCGCGGTCTTCCTGGTGATCATCGGCGGCCTCGGCGCGGTCGCGGCCTTGATCCTGAACGACTGGACCATCGCCATCGTGGTGTTCGCGATCGCGGCGGCCTACTCGGTCTTCCAGTACTTCGCCGCGGGGGCGGAGACACTCGCGCTGAGCGGTGCCCGCGAGATCCAGAAGGCCGACAACCCGCGGCTGTATCGCATCGTCGAGAACCTGTCGATCACCGACGGACTGCCGATGCCCAAGGTCTACATCATCAACGACCCGGCCCCGAACGCCTTCGCGACCGGACGCGACCCGGAGCACGCCGCCGTGTGCGCGACGACCGGCCTGCTCGACCTCATGGACGACCGCGAGCTCGAAGGCGTCATGGCGCACGAGATGGGGCACGTCAAGAACTACGACATCCGGGTCTCGCTCATCGTCTTCGGCCTGGTCGTCGCCGTGGGTCTGATCTCGGACATCCTGTTCCGGATGATCTTCTTCGGCACCCGCTCGCGCGACAGCAACATGGGCGGGCCGGCGATCCTGGTCGTCATCGCGATCGGACTCGTGGCCGCGATCCTCGCGCCGCTTACCGCCGCGGTCGTGCAGGCCGCCATCTCACGGCAGCGGGAGTACCTCGCCGATGCCACCAGCGCGATGACGACCCGCGACCCGGAGGGCCTCGAGACGGCGCTCGCGAAGCTGCAGACCAACGCGCGGCCGGTCGCCCGCACCAACAGCTCGATGGCGCACCTCTGGATCGCCGACCCGAACCGCCCCGGCATCATGAGCCGCCTGTTCAGCACGCACCCGCCGATCCCCGACCGCATCGCGCGGCTCGAGGCCAACGCCACAAAGTTCTAGGCGAAGTTTTAGGCCGAGCGCACCGACGTCCCCAGCGCCGCCGCCAGCGGGCGCGCCGCATCGCCGCGATCCATGACCTCGATGTCGCCGAGTCCCTGCCAGGCGGCCGTCTCGCGGAGCAGAGGAACGAGCCGCTCCGCCAGACCGATCGGCCCGGCCGGCGCCCCCTCCTCGTGCCAGGCGGACTGCACGCGCAGCATGCCGTTCTGCCGATCCGACTTGAGATCGATGCGTCCGGCCAGGGCTTCGTCGACCAGAACGGGCAGCGTGTAGTAGCCGAACTTCCGCTGCGAGGCCGGGGTGTAGATCTCGATCCGGTAGTGGAATCCGAACATCGTCAGCGCGCGCGTGCGCTCCCAGACGATCGGGTCGAAGGGGGAGAGCAGCGCGGTCGCCTCGATCCGACGCGGGATGCGGGCCTCGGCGTGCAGGTACGCGGGGGAACCCCAGCCGGGTACCGTGACGCGATGCAGCTCACCGGCATCCATCAGCTCCTGGATCGCGGTCGTGGTGACGGCGTTGCCGAGCCGGTAGTAGTCGGCGATGTCTTTCGCGGTGCCGATGCCGAGCGCGCGGCTAGCGCGGCGAACCAACTCGCGGATCGCCACCTCCGTTGGGATCTCGATGTTCAGCAACGGGGCCGGTATCACCTGCTCGGGCAGCGCATACGCACGCTCGAAGTTGCTGCGCCCGGCCGACACCACCTCGCCCCAGTCGAAGAGGAACTCGAGCCCCTGTTTCACATCGCTCCAGCCCCACCACGGTCCCTTGCGCACGTTCTCGACGTGGTCAAATCGGCTCGCGGCCAGCGGACCCTTGTCGGCCAGCTCGGCCTTCAGCCAGTCGAGCATCGGCCGATTGCCCCGCACCCACTCGTGCTGGCCGTACTTCTCGCGCATCCGTGCCTTGCGGAAAGCGAACAGCGGGAAATCGACCATCGGGATGAATGTCGCGACGTGCGCCAGGTACTCGGTGTACGGACCGCGCCGGGCGAAGGTCAGCGTGTCGAGCAGCGCCTTGTCGTAGCTGCCGAGCCGGGCGAACACCGGCAGGTAGTGGCTGCGCTCGAACACGTTGACCGAGTCGATCTGCAGCAGACCGAGCCGCCCGATGAGCAGGTTCAGCTGGCGGGTGCCGACGACCTCGGGACGCGGCTGGCCGAAGCCCTGCGCGGCGAGCGCGATCCGCCGAGCGGATGCGGACGAGATCGTGTCGGGCACGGGTCGACCCTAGCGAGCAGGGCCGACCTTGCTAGACCCGTGCCTCCTCCAGCTCCGGGATCTGCACCACCCCGTCGAGCACGTGGTCGTGCGGATGCCGCTCCAGCTCGTTGCGCGTCAGCGCCCCGGTCGTCACCCCGACCGCGATCACCCCGGCGTTGCACGCGGCCTGGAGGTCGACGATCGTGTCGCCGGCCGCCAGCACGCGGCGCACGTCGGCGATCCCGGTCGCCTCCATGGCGTGATGGATCAGGTACGGGGCCGGGCGTCCGCTGCGCACGTGCGAGGTGGTCACGACGGCATCGAGCAGTTCGCCCGGTCCAACCTTCCAGCCGAGCGACTCGAGCAGCGGCAGGGCGACAGCGTCGTCGAAGCCGGTGGTCAGCGCGATCTTCACGCCGCGATCCCGCAGCGTCGCGAGCGCGTCGACGACGCCGGGGAGGGCGACTGGCGGCGACTCCAGGTAGAACTGGTCGAGCAGGGAGCGAAAGCGACCGAACGCCGCGCGCACCGCCTTCTCCTCCGCCGGAACGTGGCCCAGTCGCATCAGGGCGGTAATCGCCTCCACCTTGTCGGTGCCCATCCAGTGCTGCAGGTCGGCAGGGGCGACGGTCGCGCCGGTCTCCTCGACCGCGCTGCGAAGCGCAACGTACACGGCGCCGCGATCGTCGATGGTGGTTCCGGCCATGTCGAGGGCGACGAGATCGATCATCGGTCGATCATGACGGGCTCCGGCAACGGGACGGTGAACATCCGGCGACCACCGCGCGGATGGTCTTGCGGCCCTCGGCTCTCGCGCGCGAGAGTGCCGTACTGTGACCACCGCACGCAGCTCCGATGTCCTCATCGTGGGGGCCGGCATCGTCGGCCTCGCCTACGCCCTCGCCGCCGTCGAACGCGGGTTGAGCGTGACGATCATCGACCGGGATGCCCGCGCCGTCGGTGCCTCGGTGCGCAACTTCGGGCACGCCTGCGTGACGGCGCAGAGCGGCGAACTGTTGGATCTCGCCCTCGTCTCCCGCGAGAAGTGGCTGCGGTACGGGGGGCTCGCCGGCTTCTTCCACGTGGAGTCGGGGGCGGTGGCGGTTGCCCGCACGGCTGCCGAGTCCGCGGTCCTGGAGGAGCTCTGCGCTGCGCGCTCGAGCCGACACGTGCAGCTGCTGACTGAGCACGAGGTGCGGCAGCGGATGGGTGTCGCATCCGATCCGACGATCCGCGGCGGAGCCCTGCTGCACGACGATCTGCGCGTCGACCCGCGCGAGGCCGTCGGGGCGCTCGCGGCCTGGCTGGCCGCGCAGCCCGGGGTCGAGTTCTTCTGGCGCACCAGCTTCCTCGGGGCCGCCGACGGGGTTGTCAGCACGAGCCGCGGCGAGTTCCGGGCGCCGCGCACCCTCGTCTGCGTCGGTCATGACCTCGACCTGCTGTACCCCGATCTCGCGGACGAGTACGAGGTCGAGCGCTGCGCCCTCCAGATGGCGCGGGTGACTGCTCCGGCCGGATTCACGCTCGGTCCGGCCGTGATGACCGGCACGTCCATGCTGCGCTACCCCGCGTTCGTGGAGACGGATGCCGCGGCCTCCCTGCGCACGGAGATGGCGGCCGAGCATCCGGAGCTTCTCGACATCGTGGCGAACGTGATGCTCACCCAGCGGCCGGACGGGACCCTCCTCGTCGGCGACTCCCACCGCTACGGGCTCACGCAGGATCCCTTCCTCGCGGAGCCCACGACCGACACGCTGCTCGCCGAGGTCCGCCGTCTGCTCGGGATCGAGCTCAGCGTGATCGAGCGCTGGCAGGGCGTCTACGCCTCGAGTGCGCGGCAGCCCTTCCTCCTCGCCGAGGCCGCCCCGGGCGTCACCGCCGTGATCGTCACGAGCGGCGTCGGCATGACGATCTCGCTCGGGCTCGCCGAGAAGACGTTCGCCGGTTTCTGACATCACACGGCCTCCTGAACCGCCCCGAGCGTTCACCTGCCTGTGCCCGTCGTGTAACCCGACGAGCACAGTCTGAGCGCTGGATCGCCCCCGGGATCCCAGAGTCCGCTCACAGCGCGGACGACCGAGGGCGAGCCATGGGAAGGGAACACATTCCATGAAGAAGCGTCTTCTCGCATCGACCGCGGTCCTCGCGGTCGCGGCATTCGCGCTCACCGCCTGCGCCGGCACAGCCGGCAGCGGCAGCTCCGCCAGCGGCCTCAGCAAGGCGGATGCCGCCAAGGCCACCAGCGCCACCGATTTCGGCGGTATCGACGGTCTCGTCGCCGCCGCCAACGCCGAGGGTCAGCTCAACGTCATCACCCTGCCGCCGTCGTGGGCCAACTACGGCAAGATCATCGCGGGCTTCGAGAAGAAGTACCCGAAGATCACCATCAACTCGGCCAACCCCGACGGCTCCTCCGCCGACGAGGTCTCCGCCGCCAAGGCGCAGAAGGGCCAGGACACCGCCCCCGACGTCTTCGACATGGGGACCGCTGTGCTGCAGCAGAACCTGGACCTGGTCGCGCCGTACAAGGTCGCGAACTGGGCAGACATCCCGGCCGACTTCAAGGACGCCAAGGGCGCCTGGTACTACGACTACAGCGGCCTGATGTCGATCGGCTACGACAGCAAAGTCATCAAGACCGCGCCGAAGTCCATCGACGACCTTCTCGGTTCGGCCTACCAGGGCAAGGTGGCCATCAAGGGCGACCCGACCCAGGCCAACGAGGCCGCCTCGGCCGTCTACCTCGCCGCGCTGCAGAGCAAGGGGACCGCCGCCGACATCCAGCCCGGCATCGACTTCTTCGGCAAGCTGAAAAAGGCTGGCAACTTCCTGGCGGTCACGCCCACCCAGGCCACGGTCGCCTCGGGCGAGACCCCGGTCGTGTTGCAGTGGTCGTACAACAACCTCGCGTGGGGCGCCGCAGGCGGCACCTCGGGCAACCCGGACTACAAGACGGTGATCCTGCCCGGGACCGCGCTCGGCTCGTACTACAACCAGGCCATCAACGTGGACGCCCCGCACCCCGCGGCCGCCCGCCTGTGGGAGGAGTACATCTACAGCCCCGAGGCGCAGAACCTGTACCTCGCCGCCGGTGCGTACCCCGCCACGCTGCAGGCCATGATCGGCGCCAAGACGGTCGACCAGAAGACGCTGACGACGGTCGGTGAGCCGCCGAAGGACTTCGTGCAGCTGAGCGCCGACCAGGCGACCAGAGCCGGCGCGCTGCTCAGCTCCAAGTGGGCAGCGGCGATCGGCTGATCGCCCCTCTCATGACAACCGCCGTCGCCTCTGCGCCGGCCGCCACGACGCGCGGCGCCAGGACCCCCACCAGGTCCCGGCGCCGCAGCGCCGTCTGGGTGGGCCTGCTGCCGTTCCTCGCCTACGTGGTGATCTTCCTCGCCGTCCCGGCGGTCCTGGCCGTGGCCAGCGGCTTCTTCGACAGCAAGGGCGTGTTCACCTTCGACAACCTGAAGGCGCTCACCAACCCGCAGATCCTCAACCAGTTCCTCGCCTCCTTCGGCGTGTCGGCGGTCACCGCGGTCATCGGCGCCGTGGTCGGCGCGGTCATTTGCTTCGCGTTGATGGGCACCAAACCGGATGGCGTACTCCGCACCGTCGTCGACTCGGCGAGCAGCGTGCTCGCGCAGTTCGGTGGTGTGATGCTCGCCTTCGCGTTCATCGCCCTCATTGGGACGCAGGGACTGCTCACGCAGACGCTCGTCCACGCGGGCTGGGTGCTGAACCCTCTCAACCACTTCGGGAACAACGGGACGCTGCTCTACCAGGTTCCCGGTCTCGTCATTCCGTACCTGTATTTCCAGGTGCCACTCATGGTGCTCACCTTCATGCCGGCCATGGAGGGACTCAAAGCGACCTGGGGCGAGGCGAACGCCACGCTCGGCGGCACTCGATTCACCTACTGGACCCGGATCGCAATGCCGATCCTGGCGCCCGCCTTCTTCGGGAGTTTGATCCTGCTGTTCGCGAACTCCTTCTCGTCGTATGCGACAGCCGCCGCGCTGATCTCGCAGGGCGGGATCATCCCGCTCGCGATCAAGCAGGCCACCAGCAGCGAGACCGTGGTCGGGATCGCCAACGTGGCCGGAGTTCTGGCCCTCGGAATGGTGATCGTCATGGTCATCCTGATGTCGGCGTACGGGCTGCTGCAGCGCCGCGCCGCGAGGTGGCAGCGGTGAGCGCCACCAGGCCGCTGCGCTTCGGAGCCGAGCCCAGCGGGGTGACCCGCGCGGTCATCCTGATCGTCGCGGCGATCCTGTTCATCACCCCGATCGTCGCGCTCATCGAGTTCTCTCTCCGCGTCGGCCAGCCGCTGAAGGGGGTGCAGACCTACGGACCGCTCCACTATCTCGCCATCTTCAATCCGGCGAGCAGCGGCGCCTACCAGGAACTGTTCCAGGGCATCGGCAACTCGCTGATCATCTGCGTGATCACGATCGTGATCGTGCTGGTCCTCCTGCTGCCCACCATGCTGCTCGTGGAACTGCGCTTCCCGAAGCTGCGCCGAGTTCTGGAGTTCATCTGCATCGTCCCGATCACCATTCCCACGGTGGTCCTGGTGGTCGGGTTCGTGCCGGTCTACTCGGCTGTCGTCGGGATCTTCGGCAGCGCTCCGTGGACCCTCGCGTTCGCGGTCGGGGTGATCGTGCTGCCGTACGCCTACCGTCCGATCGCGGCCAACATGGCGGCGCTCGACCTGGCTGTCCTCAGCGAGGCCGCCCTCTCGCTGGGTGCCAGTTGGGGCAGCGTGCTCAGCCGCGTCATCCTCCCGAACCTGCGGCGCGGCATTTTCGCCTCGAGCTTCATCACGATCGCGGTGGTGCTCGGTGAGTACACCATCGCCACCTTCCTCAGTCGCAACGTGTTCCAGACGGCGCTGGTGCAACTGCAGCGAACCGATCCGTTCGTGGGGGCGATCTTCGCCGTCTTCGCGCTGCTCTTCGGATTCATCCTCCTTCTCATCATCGGTCGGATCGGTTCCGTCGGCCGGAACAGGAAAGCATCATGAGCCTCCTCGAAACCTCCCCGATCCAGCTCGGCGCGCCCGGCGCGACTGTCGACCTGCAGAACGTGATCAAGGACTATCCGGGCGGCAACCGCGCCCTCAACGGCGTGGACCTGTCGATCAAGCCGGGCGAGTTCATCGCGTTGCTCGGTCCCTCGGGCTGCGGCAAGACCACCGCCCTGCGCGCCCTCGCCGGCTTGGAGCAGGTGACGGACGGCCACATCCTGATCGACGGCACGGATGTCGTGGACGTCCCCGCCAACAAGCGCGACATCGGCATGGTCTTCCAGGCATACTCGCTCTTCCCGCACATGACCGTGCGCGAGAACGTCGAGTTCGGCCTGCGGATGCGCAAGGTGGATGCGGCGAAGCGCAAGGCGCGCGCCGAAGAGGCCCTCGAACTCGTCGGGCTCGCGCAGCTGAGCGCGCGCTACGCGCACCAGCTCTCCGGCGGACAGCAGCAGCGCGTCGCCCTCGCGCGGGCCCTCGTCACGCGGCCGCGCGTGCTACTGCTCGATGAGCCGCTGTCGGCGCTCGACGCCAAGGTCAGGGTGCAGCTGCGCGACGAGATCCGTCGCATCCAGACCGAGCTCGGCATCACCACGCTGTTCGTGACCCACGACCAGGAGGAGGCGCTCGCCGTCGCCGACCGGGTCGCCGTCATGAAGGACGGCAACATCGAGCAGATCGGCACCCCGGAGGAGCTCTACACCTCGCCGGTGTCGGCCTTCGTGGCGAACTTCATCGGCCTCAGCAATCAGATCCCCGCGGAGCTCGACGGCGGTCTCGTGGCGGTGCTCGGCAAGCGGCTCGAGCTGATCAACGCGCCCATGCCCGATGGGCCGGTGACCGCGTTCGTGCGTCCCGAGGACATCGTGCTCGACCCGAAGGGGATGTCGGCCACCGTCGTCACCTCGAGCTTCCTCGGCTCGCTGCGGCGCACGCAGGCGCGGCTCGACGACGGCTTCGTGGTCTCGTTCCAGCACGATGTCGCCGACGCACTGCAGCCCGGCGACGCCGTGCAGCTGCGGCTCAAGGGCAAGCGCGTGCTGGCCTCACCGCGCTGAGTCCTCCAACGCCGCCACTTAGACTGGTTGGGTGGCCAACCGTTCCCGCGACGAGAAGAAAGCTCCGGTCGAGCCGGTCGAGCCGAACGCATCCGGGCGGGGCTCGGTGACACCTGGCATGCGCATCGCGGGCGACTGGGCCTGGCGCATCCTCGTAGTCGTCGGCGTGCTCACCATCTTCGGGTGGGTCTTTATCCAGCTCAAGGACATCGCGATCCCGTTCATGGTCGCGCTGTTGCTCGCCGCCCTGCTCGTCCCGTTCTCGCAGTGGCTGCAGCGCCGCCACGGGTGGCCCAAGTGGGCGGCAGTCGCGGTCAGCGAGCTCGGTTTGCTCGTTGTCATCGGCGGCTTGCTCTACCTGGTGGTGCTCTTCATCGTCCGCGGCTTCCCCGATCTCCAGGCGCAGACAGCCTCCCGCTTCGCCGTGTTCCAGGATTTCCTGCAGAACACTCTCGGGTTGAGCAAGACCGATGTGAGCGCGTGGTTCGAACAGCTCATCTCCGGCGTGCAGAAGGATTCCTCGGGCCTCGTCAGCGGCGCCCTCTCGGTCGGGACCACGGCCGGGCACGTGCTTGCCGGCATCCTGATCACGCTGTTCTCGACGCTCTTCCTGCTGATCGACGGGAGAGGGATCTGGCACTGGATCGTGCGCATCTTCCCGGTGAAGTCGCGGGCCGCCCTGATCGGCGCTGGCGAGGCGGGCTGGATCACGCTCAGCACCTTCGTGAAGGTGCAGATCTTCGTCGCCTTCGTGGATGCGGTGGGTATCGGCCTCGGCGCGTTCATCCTGGGTCTGTTCACGGGGGGCTTCCCGCTCGTGATCCCGATCGCGATCGCGGTGTTCCTCGGATCGTTCATCCCGGTCGTCGGCGCGGTGTTCACCGGAGTGATCGCTGTCTTCGTCGCGCTCATCTACCTCGGCCCGGTCCCGGCTCTTGTCATGCTCGGCGTCGTGATCCTCGTGCAGCAACTCGAGGGGCACGTACTTCAGCCCTTCGTGATGGGCAACGCGGTGAAGGTGCACCCGCTCGCCGTCGTGCTGGCGGTCGCCACCGGCGGACTCGTCGGCGGCATCCCGGGCGCCCTGTTCGCGGTTCCGCTCGTCGCCACCGCGAACATCATGGTCGGCTATATCGCGCGCGGGGACTGGCGCGACAATCCGCACCCGAGCGTCAGTGATGTCGTTCCCGCCACGAAAGGTCCTCGGCGTGCCCGAAGCAAAGTTTGATCCCGAGGTCTCGACAGGCTCGACCAGCGAGACCGCCCTTCCCGGACCGACGCTCGCCGAGATCCGTCAGGCGCGCGTGCGCATCGCCGCGGTTGTCACGACCACGCCGATGGAGAAATCGCGATTTCTGTCCGACACGCTCGGGCAGTGCGTCCACCTGAAGGCCGAGAACCTGCAGCGCACCGGCTCATACAAGATCCGCGGGGCCTACAACCGGATCGCCCAGTTGAGCGAAGCCGAGAAGGCGCGCGGCGTCGTCGCGGCCTCGGCGGGCAACCACGCGCAAGGTGTCGCGCTCGCCGCTCGTGAGCTGGGCATCCGGGCCACGATCTTCATGCCGCTCGGCGTGGCGTTGCCGAAGCTGCAGGCCACGCGCGGCTACGGTGCCGACGTTGTGCTGCACGGCAGCATCGTCGACGAGACGCTGCAGGCGGCGGCCGAGTTCGCCGAGCGCACCGGAGCCGTGCTCATCCCGCCCTTCGACCACCCGGACATCGTGGCCGGCCAGGGCACGCTGGCTCTCGAGATCCTCGACCAGGTTCCCGATGTTGCGAACATCGTCGTCCCGATCGGTGGTGGGGGGCTCATTTCGGGCATCGCCACCGTGTTTGCCCAGCTCGAGCCGGAGCTCGGCCGCCACGTCCGCATCATCGGCGTCCAGGCCGCGAACGCCGCCGCGTACCCGCCCTCACTCGCGGCCGGGCATCCGCAGGCGATCGCGACCCTGCCGACCATCGCCGACGGGATCGCGGTCGCGCGCCCCGGCGCCCTCAACTTCGAGATCATTCGCCAGACCGTCGACGAGGTCGTCACGATCGAAGACGACGAGACCGCGAAGGCGATCGTCGTGCTCCTCGAGCGCGCGAAGCTCGTCGTGGAGCCGGCTGGCGCGGTCGGCGTGGCCGCGCTCCTGGCCGGCAAGATCGACCTCGACGGTCCGACGGTCGTGATTCTCAGCGGCGGCAACATCGATCCGATGATCATGGAGCGCATCATCAGCCGCGGGCTGGCGGCATCCTCTCGCTATCTCATCGTCAGCATTCCGCTGCCCGACCGACCCGGCCAGCTCGCCCGCATCGCCGAGATTATCGCCGAGGCGAACGCGAATGTCGTTGAGGTCATGCACACCCGCCACGGATCCGGTCTGCAGATCAGCGAGGTCGAGATCGAGATCAGCATGGAGACCCGCGGCGCCGAGCATGCGGAGATGGTGCTGCAGCACCTGCGCGACGAGGGCTACCGGCCGCAGGTCGAGCTCTAGCGCTCGCCGCCTCCGCGAAAGTACCGGTTTGCGTCTGCTTTCAGCGCCGAGAGTACGGAGATATACGTACTCTCGGGGATTATGGAAGGCGCCGGACTAGCCGGTGTAGGTCGCGACCTTCGTCACCTTGACGGTGATCTCGCGGCCGTTCGGGGCCGTGTACTTCGTCGAGGCGCCGACCTTGAGGCCGAGGATCGACTGACCGAGCGCACTTGTCGCCGGGTAGACGTCGATGTCGCTCGAGTCGTCGGCGATCTCGCGGCTGCCGAGCAGGAACGTGCTCTCGTCGCCGGCGATCGTCGCGGTGACCACCGTGCCGATCTCGACGACGCCGTGGCTGACGGGAGGTTCGCCGACCGTCGCGTGCCGCAGAAGCTGCGTGAGCTGGCGAATCCGGGCCTCGATCTTGCCCTGCTCGTCCTTGGCGGCGTGGTAGCCGCCGTTCTCCTTGAGGTCGCCCTCGTCGCGTGCCGACTCGAGCTTCTTGGCGATGTCGAGGCGCGCGGGACCGCTGAGCTCCTCGAGCTCGGCGGACAGCCGGTCGAAGGACTCCTGGGTCAGCCAGGTGGTGGCGGCGGTATCGGTCATAACGAGTCAGCCTAGGTCGTCCAGCACGAGCCGATCAAGCCGGTGACAGCGGGCTCCGAGGTGCGGACTCGCTCGGTGAAGACACGGTTGCGATCGGTGACGGCTGGAAGGGTCACGATCTTCCAGCCGACGATCGCGAACTTCTTGTTGAGGCCCTGGATGCTGCAGCTCACCTTCGTGCCCGGATCCGCGCTCACCTGCGAGCGGATGTCGATCGCATGGGAGTCGACGACGGTGTACCCGACGTCCTGCGTCTCGATCGATGCTGTCGTGCCGAACAGCCCCACCCAGAGCACCCAGGCGACGGCGACGAGCAGCACACCGGCCCCCGCGGTGATCGCCACCGTGCGCGTGCGGATCCGGCGGCTGCGGGTGCGGCCGTAGCGCGCATCCAGTGCGGTGCTCATCGAACCTCCATGCGGGTTACCCTGGAAGCCAAGGCTATCGAAGGGCTGCTGATGATCTGGCGAGTGACGATCGGGCGACTGGTCGATGGTCGACCGGCGGACGCGACGCCATCGCCGGTGCCCACCTCGAACGTCTCCGACGGCCTGGTCACCCCCGGCGTGTGGGGCTTCGCCATTACGGCGTTCATCATGATCGCGGTCATCCTGCTCGTCATCGACATGGTGCGCCGTCTGCGACGACTCAACTACCGGGCCGAGATCCGTCAGCGGCTCGAGGACGAAGCGGCCGCGGCATCCACCGCCCCGACGACGCCGGCCAACTAGCGGTAGACCGGGTCAAGCACCAGCAGGAGAATTGCGGTCCAGTGGCACAGGAACGCGAGCACCGTGCAGGCGTGGAAGAGTTCGTGGAATCCGAACACCCCGCGTTTCGGGTTCGGTCGCTTGAGCGCGTAGAACACCGCACCGGTCGTGTACGACAGGCCGCCGACGATCACCAGGATCATCGTGGCCACGTTCGCCGCCACGAGGTCGCCTATGTACAGGATCGCCCCCCAGCCCAGCAGGATGTAGAGCGCCACGTAGAGCAGCCGCGGCGCCTTCAGCCAGAAGATCCGGAAGGCGATCCCAAGCAGCGCTCCCGTCCAGATCAGGGTGAGCAGCACCACGTTCTTCGGGAACGGCAGGGCGTTCACCGCGAGCGGCGTGTATGTACCTGCGATCAGCAGGAAGATGTTGGAGTGGTCAAGGCGGCGGAACAGCGCCAGCGTCTTCGGGTTCCAGTTGAAGCGGTGGTACACGGCCGAGATCCCGAACAGCAGCAGCGAGGTCGCCATGAAGATCGCCGAGCTTGTCTTCGCCGCGGGCCCCTGCGCGAGGCAGATGAGCACGATCCCCGCGGCGATGGCCAGGGGAAAGGTGCCGGCGTGGATCCAGCCCCGCCAAGTGGGCTTGACGTCGTACTGCGGGTGATCGAGCGCATCCTCGAGCAGCGGGGTGTTGTCACGGTCGGCGCCCGCTGTGGTCATGCGCCGATCTTAGGCGGCGGAGTTGAGGGCTAATCTAGCGAGGTGGCCAAGAGGAAGAGCGCGGTCAGAACCGGCTTCCTCTACGGGCTGTATCAGGCGCGGCTGCGCCGGCAGCTGACGAATGCCCCGCTCCCGCACCACATCGCGATGATCATCGACGGCAACCGTCGCTGGGCCCGCGAACGCGCGCTCGAGACGGCCGCCCACGGACACCGCGCCGGCGCTGCGAAGATGCGCGAGTTCCTTGGCTGGTGCGACGAGCTCGGGGTGCGGGTGGTCACGATCTACCTGCTTTCGACCGACAACTTGGTGGGGCGTCCGAGCGAGGAGCTCGAGCAGCTTTTCGAGATCATCGGCGATCTCGCGACCGATCTCGCGGCCGAGGGCGAGTGGCGCATCCAGCACGTGGGCACCACCGACGGGCTGCCCATCGAGCTGGTCGATCGACTCCAGGATGCGCAGCGCATCACGAGCGAGCGCACGGGTCTGCACATCAACCTGGCGGTCGGGTACGGCGGGCGCCGCGAGATCGCGGACGCCATGCGCAGCATCGTCCGCAGCCACGGCAATGACGGGGGGACGATCGACGACCTCGCCGCGATCCTCACGCCCGAGCTCATCGCCCAGCATCTCTACACCCAGGGGCAGCCCGATCCGGATCTCATCATCCGCACCTCGGGCGAGCAGCGGCTCAGCGACTTCATGCTCTGGCAGAGCGCGCACAGCGAGTTCTACTTCGTGGACGCCCTCGGGCCCGACCTGCGCGAGGTCGACTTCCTGCGGGCTCTGCGCAACTACGCGACACGGGATCGCCGCTACGGCCAATAGCTGAAAAGATGGTCGAGTGCCCTCCACGCTGACCCTCGACGCCTACGCCGCCCGCTTCGAGGACGAACCGGGCTACCTCGACTTCGCCCGGGTCGGCCCGGTCGGCCGCACCGTGCATGAGGAGCTCGCCGCCCAGTACGGCACGCTCGCCCGCGGACGCTTCGGATCGCTCGACGCGGTCATGCATCAGAACGCCCGTGTGCAGTCCGCGGTCGCCGCCCTGACCGGATTCCGGCCAGACCAGGTCGTGTTCCAACCGAATACCAGCCAGGGCCTCATGCACGCCATGTTCGGGATCACCGGCGGGGTGAGTATGTCGCCCGCCGAGTTCCCGAGCGTCACTTTCGCCGCCGTGCGCGCGGCCCAGGCACTCGGCGTGCTCACCCCGAACTGGCTGGAGACCGACCACGGTCGGGTCACGCCTGGCAACCTGCGTGATCAGCTGAGCAGCTCGATCGTGGCGGTGGCGATCAGTCTCGTCGACTTCCGCACCGGGTATCTCGCCGACCTGGAAGGCATCCGCCAAGTCATCGGCGACCGGCTGCTGATCGTCGACGCCGCCCAGTGCTTCGGGGTCGTGGATGCGCCCTGGGCGCTCGCCGACGTTGTGGTCACCGGGGGGCAGAAGTGGCTGCGGGCGGGGTGGGGCACCGGATTCCTCGCCCTCAGCGATCGCGCCCGCGAGCACCTGACCCCGGTCTGGTCCGGCTTCAGCGGCACCGACGTACCGGGCACCCCGATGGACTCGGTCCCCGAGCCGACTCGCACTGCCGCCGCGTTCGAGGTGAGCAACCCGGATCCGATGGCGCAGGCCCGGTTCGCAGCATCCCTCGAAGAGATCGCCGCCGTCGGCGTGCCCGAGATCAACGCGCGGATCGCCGAGAACGTGTCGCGGATCATCGACCTCGCTGACGAGTTCGCCCTGCCGGTGGTCTCATCCCGCGCCGAGCCGGAGCGTGCGGGAATCGTCGTGCTCGAGCCCGCCCCCGACCAGCTCACAGTGCTCGCGGCATCCCTGCACAACCACGGCGTGACGGCCACGATTCGTCAGGACCGGGTGCGGCTCAGCCCGCATGTCACGACCGACGAGGAGACCTTCAGCATGCTGAAGGCGGCGTTCGTCTCGTTCGGAACGGCCACCAGCGTCTGAAGGACCGACGACCGGGACGGTCGTCGGGGCTGGCGTCGCGGCGAAGATCAGAAATGATCTTTGCTCCCAGCTCCAGCGCCCCGAACTGGGGAACACATTCATCCAGACGTAACACACCGGGATGCGTGTCGAAACGCACGCGTCATCAGCGTGGGGTTAGCTTCAACTCATCGGACACGGCGTCCGATCGGAGCGGCCATATAAGTTCGCCCCGTAACCACCGGCCGCTTCGCCAACTGGATCCGGATGGCATCCGTGCCACTCGGGGATGGAGTGGTAGTGCCAGCGCTCAACGAACCCCTGCAGAAGTCCTCGAACCACTCGACTCAGAAGCAGGGGGAGCGCACCTACGTGCTCGACACCTCCGTGCTGCTGAGCGATCCGAAGGCGATGTTCCGCTTCGCCGAACACGCGGTCGTGCTCCCCGTCATCGTGGTGAGTGAACTCGAAGCCAAACGGAACGACCCCGAGATCGGGTTCTTCGCCCGCCAGGCCCTGCGCAACCTCGACGAACTGCGGGTGCTCCACGAGCGCCTCGACTTCCCGATCGCCGTCGGCGAGGGAGGCGGCAGCCTCCGGGTCGAGCTCAACCACTCGAACATGTCGGTGCTCCCCTCGGGGCTGCAGCTCGGCGACAACGACTCGCGGATCCTCGCGGTGGCGCTCAACCTGTCGAACGACGGCCTGGATGTCGTGGTCGTCTCGAAGGATCTGCCGCTCCGCGTCAAGGCCGCCTCGATCGGCCTCGCCGCCGAGGAGTACCGCGCCGAACTCGCGGTCGACTCCGGCTGGACCGGGATGGCCGACATCGACATCTCCGGCGAGCAGATGGCGCAGCTCTACGACAACGACACCATGTCGACGCGCGCGGTGCAGGACCTTCCGATCAACACGAGCCTCGTCATCCATTCGGATCGCGGATCGGCGCTCGGCCGGGTCTCGGGCAAGGGCACGCTCAGGGTGGTGCGGGGCGACCGCGACGTGTTCGGACTGCACGGCCGCAGCGCCGAGCAGCGTCTCGCCATCGACCTGCTGCTGGATACGGATGTCGGCATCGTCTCGCTCGGCGGGCGCGCGGGTACTGGCAAGAGCGCTCTGGCTCTCTGCGCCGGGCTGGAAGCGGTGCTCGAGAAGCAGCAGCACAAGAAGATCATGGTCTTCCGCCCGCTGTACGCGGTCGGCGGCCAGGAACTCGGCTACCTGCCCGGCGACGCCCAGGAGAAGATGAACCCCTGGGGGCAGGCCGTGTTCGACACGCTCGGTGCCCTGGTCAGCGAGAACGTGCTCGAAGAGATCGTGGAGCGCGGCATCCTCGAGGTGCTGCCGCTAACGCACATCCGCGGACGTTCGCTGCACGACGCCTTCGTGATCGTCGACGAGGCGCAGTCGCTGGAGCGCAACGTGTTGCTGACCGTGCTGTCGCGAATCGGGCAGAACTCCCGCGTCGTGCTCACCCACGACGTCGCCCAGCGCGACAACCTCCGGGTCGGGCGCCACGACGGCGTCGCCTCGGTGATCGAGACCCTGAAGGGGCATCCCCTGTTCGCCCACATCACCCTCACGCGCTCCGAGAGGTCGGCCATCGCGGCCCTCGTCACGGAGCTGCTCGAGGGCAACGAGCTGGCGTAGCGCAGCCGCGCACGTTGTGAGGGGCGGGAGCCCGTCGCCGGAAAGCGCGGCGCGGCTCCCGGCCCATCCAGCTCGTCCGGCCCATCCAGTCCGTGACCGCCGCGAGGTGTCGCACCGGCACCCCCAGTCGTGCCTGGCGGCGGGTGTCATTTTGTCGCCAAAACGCCGCCAAAGCGACGAAACGGCACCCCTCGTCGCGGCTGTGGATGACATGCGACGCATTCACACGCGCTGCGCCGGGCTGCGGGGGTGCGCTCCGCTGCTCTCCCCCCTCAGCTTCGGGGACGCGCCATCCGGAGTGCCGACCACCGAGACTTCGGTCTGAGCCCCGGCAGGTTGCGACGAAGCGACATTCAACATCCGTTTCACGGTGTCAGCGCGCACGACCTCGACATCGGCGCCGTCAGGGGCCGCTGCCAAGCGTTCGAGCCCCTGCTCCTGCCCGGGCAGTTCTTCAGCCATGTCACGGCAGCGATGCTCTACGAATCACCACTCCCGTTCGGTCTCGACGATCGCCGTCTCGATGTCGCGGTGCGCGACCCGCGCACGCCTCCACGGGGTCGTGGGGTCCACGGCCACCGAGTCACGGGGGTTGAGGTTCTCTTTCTAGACGCCTTCCCGATCGCGTCACCGGCCGACGTCCGGTGTCAGCTCGCCCCTGTGTTGCGCCGCGACGATCTTGTGGCGGCCGGTGACCACCTGATCACCGGCAAACGACAGAGCGGCGCCCGGGCACCGGCGCTTGCGAGCGTCGAGCAGCTGCGGGATGCCGCTGGCCGTCACGCGGGAAAGCGCGGTGCCGCCTCCATCGCCTGGGCCCTCGAGCGCGTGCGGTCGGGGGTGGATTCGCGTCGCGAAACTCAGTTGCGTCTCCTTCTGGTCGCGGGCGGCCTCCCGGAACCGGAACTCGATGTCGAGGTGAACGTCGGAGGAGGCATCGTGCTGCATCCCGACCTGAGCTATCGGAGGTGGCGCGTTGCCTTTGAGTACGAAGGCGACATCCACCGCACTGATCCGAAGCTGTGGCGCCGTGACATCGAGCGCCGGGAGTTCCTGGAGTCTGCCGGTTGGCGTGTGATTCGGGTCACCGTGGATGACCTCAACAACGGCGCCGGGTTTCTCGACAGGGTCCGCCGCATCATCGCGCAACGCTGACCTTCGCTTCGCTTCGCCTCGCTTCGCCTCGCTTCGCTTCGCTTCGCCTCGCCTTGCTTCGATTCGCCGCCCTCGCCGCCCTCGCCCGCCCTGCTCGCACGACGGGTGCGGTTTTGTCGTCCGAAGCTCGATCGGGCGACGAAACGGCACCCGTCGTGAGGGTCAGGTCCGGCTACGAAGCGGATGCCGCCGCGCGCCGCCCCCGGACGAGCACGTTGCTCAGCGTCGCGCCGGCCACGAGCGCCGCGGCCAGTGGGGGGACCCACAGGCCGCCGTAGCTGTGTCCGCTGTCGATGGCCGCGCCGCTCAGGGCCGCGCCGATCGTCACGCCAACCGAGAGGGCCACGCTGGGCCACGACATCGCGACCGTGATGTTCGCGCGATCCGCCAGCGTCTCGATGAGCGAGCTCGACGCGATCAGGATCGGAGTCGTCACGAGTCCGGCGCACAGGCCGACGATCGCGAAGCCGAGCGGTGAGCCGACCACGGCGAACCAGGGCATGACGACCGCGAACAGGGCGCCCGAGACGGCGAGTCGTCGCAGTGGCGACCAGGTTGCCGCGAGCGAGCCGAACAGGAAGCCCGAGGTCACGCTGCCGACCGCGAGGATGGCGAGCAGGATGCCGGCGACTGCCGTGGTGCCGACGTCGTGCGAGATGCCGACGGCGGTTAGGTCGACGGATCCGAAGATGAGGCCGACGCCGATGTAGCCCGGCAGGAGGCCGAGCACGCCGGCCGGGAGCCAGGCGCGGAAGCCGGTCGCGGCGCCCGGAGCGGGGACGTGGTCGGGCACAGGGGCGGTGCGTCGCTGGAGGAGCAGGGCGACCCCGCCGAGCAGGGATGCGCCGACGCCGACGAGGAAGCCGGCCACGGGATTCGCGGCAGCCGCGATGATCGTTACCAGCGGGGGACCGATCACGAAGGTGAACTCGTCGAGCACCGCCTCGAAGGCGAGCGCGGTGTGGCGCTCGGCGGCACCCGTCGGATCGTCGCCGCGCAGCAGGTGCACCCACCGGGCGCGCACCAGGGCGCCGGCGTCGATCGCCGAGGCGCCGACCAGGAACGCGGTCACCATCCAGGTCCACGTCGCGAGCCCGAGTTCGATCGAGAGCAGAAGCAGTCCCGACGAGATCGCGGCCGCGGCGAGGGCAACCGGCAGCACCCGAGTCTGGCCGAGACGGTCGGAGGCGCGCGACCAGAACGGTCCAGCCAGGGCGGAACCGATGACGACCGCTCCGGATGCCGCCCCACCAACCGCATAGCTCTGGCCCTGTGCCGCGATCAGCAGGATGGTGCCGATGCCGGCCGTGGACCGCGCGAGCCGCGCGAACCAGCCCGCCGCCGAGAAGCGCCACGCGCGGTCGCGACCGAGGATCGCGGCATACGGACGGATGAAGGGGAGGTGCACCTGCTCGTCCCGATTCCGGCGGTGTCGAAGACGGGAAAGCCCGTCGGCTGCTCGGGCCGCGGCGCTCAGTTTACCGGCCTGTGGAGGTGCCGCTCCCTCGCCGGACCAGCGGCGCTAGTGTGCCGGCATGCTTGACACGTCTCCGCGGCCTCGTGCGACTCTGAGAATCCGTGCGATGCCGCGGTCGCTCCCGTCCCTCCCGTCGCTTCTGTCGCTGGGCGCATCGCTCGTGCTCGCGACGGGCTCCGGGCTGGCGCTCGGAGCCCAGGCTGCGCTGATCCCCGCCGTGGTGCTCGCCGTCGTCGCACCGTGGCTCGTGACGATCGACGTGGCCGAGCACCGGCTTCCGAATCGACTGGTCGTTCCGACGCTGGCTGCCGGGATCATCGCGCTCGCGATGAGCTGGGCGGCCACGGGCGATCCACCGTTCGTTCCTGCTCTCGCCGGCGTGATCGGCGGCGCCACGTTCTTCCTTCTGGCTCTCGCGGGCGGTGTCGGTATGGGCGACGCGAAGCTGGCGGCCGCGCTCGGGCTGGCCTCGCCGACGGTCGGCGTCGCGATGCTGTCGCCGCTGCTGGCCTTCACGCTCGGCGGGGTCGCCGCGGTCGTGGTGATGGTCCGACGCGGGCGACACGCGCAGCTTGCCTTCGGCCCGTTCCTTCTCGCGGGCTACTTCGGCGCTCTGCTGCTCGGCGCGGTGGCGCGGATGCTGTGAGCGGGAGTCGCGCTCGTCGCCTACTTCGGGGCGGGCGCGTTGACGGTCGCCGTCACGAGGATCGGCAGGTGGTCGGATTTGCCCTGGGGCAGGGTCTCGACGCTGTGGATCTTCATGCCGACCGAGGTCGCGAAGTCGAAATGCCCGCGCACGAAGCGGTACCGCGTGTAGGTGCGACCGTCGCTCAGGGTAAGTTCGTGGCCGGTCTTCTCGACGCGCGCGGAGAGGCGGTTCTTGAACAGCGGGTAGTTGTAGTCGCCCACCATCAGCTCCGGGCTCCCGCTGCCGAACACGCCGAGTTGCTCGTGCGCGAGGGCGATCTGCGCCCGGCGCAGGGAGTTGAGCGCGGTGAGCGGCGATGCGTGAAACGAGGCGACCGTGAATACGGTGCCGGTGTCGAGGTCGCGCAGCAGGCTCGCGAGAAGCCGCTCGTGCGCGGGCGCGGCGATCCGATCGTGCAACGACTTCTTGAGAGCGAATGCCTGGGTCGTGATCGAGGCGAATCGATCGCGACGGTAGTAGATCGCCAGGCCGAGCCGATTGCCCTTGGTGGAATCGGCCAGGTGCAGACCGCCGAGCTCGTCCGGCAGGTTCAGGCTGTCGCACTCCTGCAGGCAGAGCACGTCCAGATCGAGGCGCTCGCCCATCCCGGCCAGCTCGTCGGTCGCTTTGAACTTCTCGAGGTTGTAGCTCAGCACGCGCATCGAGGCGGCGCTCAGCCGGGATGCGTCATCGAGAGCACGTCGAGCGCCGTGTCCAGCTGCTCGAGGGTGAGCTCGCCACGCTCCACGAAGCCGAGGTCGATGACCGACTCGCGGATCGTCATCCCCTCGGCGACCGCGTGCTTGGCGATCTTCGCGGCGCTCTCGTAGCCGATGAACTTGTTGAGCGGCGTGACGATCGATGGCGAGGACTCGGCCATCGCTCTGGCGCGATCCTCGTTGGCGTGCAGCCCGTCGATCGTCGTGTCGGCGAGCAGCACCGTCGAGTTCGAGAGCAGGCGGATCGACTCCAGCAGCGCGGTCCCCATCACCGGGATCGCGACGTTGAGCTCGAAGTTGCCGCTCGCGCCCGCCCAGGCGATCGTCGAGTCGTTGCCCATGACGCGTGCGGCCACCATGATGACGGCCTCGGGCACGACCGGGTTCACCTTGCCGGGCATGATCGAGCTGCCGGGCTGCAGGTCCGGGATGTGGATCTCGTTGAGCCCGGTGTTCGGACCGGAGCCCATCCAGCGCAGGTCATTGCAGATCTTGATGAGAGAGACGGCTAGGACGCGCAGGGCGCCGGATGCCTCCACCAGCGCGTCGCGGGCGCCCTGCGCCTCGAAGTGGTCGAGCGCCTCGGTGATCGGCAGCCCGCTCGACTCGGCGAGGATGGCGATGACCTTCTGCGGGAACCCGAGCGGGGTGTTGATGCCGGTGCCGACCGCGGTGCCGCCGAGCGGGACCTCCGCGACACGGGGAAGGGTCGACTCCACGCGCTCGATGGCCAGACGGATCTGACGCGCGTAGCCGCCGAACTCCTGCCCCAGGGTGACGGGGGTGGCATCCATCAGGTGCGTGCGCCCGGACTTGACGATGCTGGCCCAGTCCTTGGCCTTCGTCTCGAGCGAGATCGCGAGGTGGTCGAGCGACGGGATGAGGTCGTTGATGAGCGCGCCGGTCACGGCGACGTGCACCGAGGTCGGGAAGACGTCGTTCGACGACTGCGAGGCGTTCACGTGGTCGTTGGGATGCACGGGCGAGCCGAGCTTCGAGGTGGCCAACGTCGCCAGCACCTCGTTGATGTTCATGTTCGAGCTGGTGCCCGAACCGGTCTGGTAGGTGTCGATCGGGAACTGGTCGTGGTGCTGCCCGGCGATGACCTCGTCGGCGGCGGCCACGATGGCGTCGGCGATCGGGCCCGCGACGGTCCCGAGCTCCTTGTTGACGATCGCGGCGGCGCGCTTGATGCGTGCCAGCGCGACGATCTGACCGGGCTCGAGGCCCTCGCCCGAGATCGGGAAGTTTTCGACGGCACGCTGGGTCTGCGCGCCGTAGAGGGCGTCGATCGGCACCCTCACCTCGCCCATGGTGTCGTGCTCGATCCGGTACTCCTGCGGGGCATTGCTCACGTCGACGTGCCTTTCCTGCCGGTGGCCTGGGATTGTTGCTGTCTGCCGTGGGGGTCAGCCAGTGGGGTGGTCAGCTGGTGGCGAGCGACCCGATTACGACGTCGGGAACCACGCGCCCTTCGGACAGGCGGTAGTTAGCTCCGATGACCGCTAGCGTACCCGCGGCGACCGCGGCGCTCACGAGTTCGGAGCGCTCCAACAACTCGCCCACGGTGTCGCGCAGGTGCTCGCGGCCGACCTCGGAGCTGTCGGGGCGCGCGCCGGAGGCACGGCCGCCGGCGGCAATGACGCGCTGCACGGCGGGCGCGATGGGGGCGATCAGCTGCGCGATGTGTGGCGGCAGCGGAGCGGCATCCGGTTGCGCGGAATCGATGGCGGCCTTCACGGCGCCGCACTCGTCGTGACCGAGCACGACGATCAGGGGCACGTTCAGCACGGCGACGGCGTACTCGATCGAGCCGATTACCGAGTCCGAGATCACCTGCCCCGCATTCCGGATCACGAAGAGGTCGCCGAGCCCATTGTCGAAGATGATCTCGGCCGCGAGCCGCGAGTCGCTGCAGCCGAACAGCGCGGCGTGCGGGTTCTGGGCGGTGGCGAGCTGCTCACGGCGCTCCACATCCTGCCGCGGATGCTGCGGCTCACCCGCCACGAAGCGCTCGTTGCCCCGCTCCATCTCGCGCCAGGCCTGGGCCGGAGTCAATGCTCCCGGTGCCGGAGTCGGCGAAACGGGCGTCACTGCAGCTTCCCGGCGATCTCGGTGGCGAGGGTCGCGAACTCGACGTCGCTGCCCGTTCCGGCCAGCACGACCGTCGAGTCGCCGGCCGTGGCGACGAGCGCGTACGCCAGGTTGCCCGGATGGTCGGCGGTGCGGTGGTCGTAGACCTTCCAGGCCAGGCCGCCGTAGTTCTCGTCGCCGGTCGGCGCCTTGTCGGACAGCTGCGTCGCGACCCAGCTCGGGTTGGCTTTGATGCCCTGCGTGAGGCCGATGTACTGGGTGCTCGGGGTGAGAAACCCGACCCGCCAGGAGGCGATCCCGTCGCTGGCGGACTTCGCGTCGACAAACTCGGCGCGGTTCGCCGACCAGGTTTTCTGCAGCACCGGCGCGACCAGCGGGGTCGAGACGGACTGCTGTGCGTCGCGGGCGACGGCGGTCCAGTTGACCGTCTTTGGACTGCCCACCTGGTCGGGTCTCACGACGACGATCACGATGAGGAAGACGACAAGCAGCGAGGCACCGAGCGCGATGACGAGATTGAGCGTCGTTTGATTGCTGCGGTGCGCCACGCGGGATGCGGCCCGGCGATCCGCGATCTCGTCAAGTGTCTCGGGGCGGCCGAGTTCGGCGACGATCGGGCGGCCCTGCTCGTCGGTGCCCGCCTGGCCGCGCCTCGGCGGCTCGGTGGCGCTGCGGGGGCTCATGATCCCGTCGCCGCGGCGCGGGCAGCGTCAAGTCGCTCCTTGGCGCCGAGCAGCCACTCCTCGCAGCGACGGGCCAGCGCCTCGCCGCGCTCCCAGAGCGCGAGAGATTCCTCGAGCGTCGCGGAGCCCTGCTCGAGCGCGTTCACGACGCGCACGAGCTCGTCGCGCGACTGCTCGTAGCTCAGTTCGGCGAGGTCAGGAGCGATGGGGGCGGGGGTCTTGGCCCCGGAAGTCTTGGCAGAGTCGGCCACGAAGAAAGTCTAGCCGCGAGGGCTGACGCCTACCTGGCCGAGTCGACGGTGGTGGGAACCGACCCATCCACCAGGGTGAGGAGGAGTCGTTCGCCCCCCGTGGCGTCTGCCGCCGTGCGCAGCACCGTGCCGTCGGCGCGCTGGGCGATCGCGTAGCCGCGCTCCAGCGTTCGCTTCGGCGACAGGGCGCGCAACTGCCCGGCCAGCTCGACCACGTGCTGCCCGGCGCGCTCGACGCGGTAGTCCATCAGCTCCGCGCCGCGGGCCACCCAGCGCGTCAGCTCCTCGGCGCGGGTGTCGACCAGCCACCCGGGGTCGGCCATCACCGGACGCGAGCGGATGTGGCCGATCCGGTCGATCTCGGAGTTCACCAGCGAGGTCACCCGCATCGCCATCCGGCCGCGCGCCTGCTGCACGTGGGCGAGCTCGTCGGCCACGTCCGGGACCACCCGCTTCGCGGCATCGGTCGGGGTCGAGGCGCGCAGATCGGCGACCTCGTCGAGCAGCGGCCGATCGGCCTCGTGACCGATCGCGCTCACCAGCGGGGTCACGCAGGCGGCGGCGGTGCGCACGAGCGTCTCGTCGCTGAAGGTGAGCAGGTTCTGGAAGTCGCCGCCGCCCCGAGTGACGATGATCACGTCGACTTCGGGGTCGGCGTCCAACTCCCGGATGCCGGCCGCCACGTCGGCGGCCGCGCGGTCGCCCTGCACGGCCGCGTGCCGCACCCGGAACCGTACCTCGGGCCAGCGCAACTGGGCGTTGCGGATCACATCCTTCTCGGCATCCGAATCCTTGCCGGTGATCAGGCCGATGCAGCCGGGCAGGAAGGGCAGCGGCACCTTGCGATCGGGGTCGAACAGGCCCTCCTGTGCGAGCTGGCGACGCAGGCGCTCGAGGCGCTCGAGTAGGTCGCCCAGGCCGACGTGCCGCAGCTCGTAGACCTGCATGCTGAGCGAGCCGCCCTTGGGCCAGAAGTTCGGCTTCAGCAGTGCGATAACGCGGTCGCCCTGCGTGAAGTCGTCGGTGAACTTGGCGCGGGTCGACGACCAGACGTTGAAGCTCAGGGTGACGTCCTGATGGAGGTCTTTGAGCTTGCCGTAGACGTTGCCGCCGGAGACGCCCCACTGCGTGATCTCGCCCTCGGCCCACACCGTGCCGAGGCGGTCGATGTAGCCCTTGATCTTGGTGCTGAGCACGGCGACCGGCCAGGGGGCATCCGGTGTCGAGGGCGCGCTGCCGTCGGCGGGCGGTGCGGCGTCCGGGATGCTGGCAGGGCTCGGGTCGGTCACGAAGTCAGGGTACGGGATGCCGCCCACCCCCCGGCCGCACTCAGCCGCGCCCGGTAGAATCGTGCCGTGGCCGCAATCACGAACGGCGCACTCGGCGTGAGTGTGGAACTGCCGCGACCTGCCCCGGTGCGCGGACGCCTCGTCGACCGTCCGGTCGGTCCGGATGGCCGCGGCGAGAAGCGCGTGCTGCTCGCCGCCCCGCGCGGCTACTGCGCCGGTGTCGACCGTGCCGTCATCGCCGTCGAGAAGGCCCTTGACCGGTTCGGCTCGCCCGTCTACGTGCGCAAGCAGATCGTCCACAACGTGCACGTCGTGAGCCAACTCGAGCAGCGCGGCGCAATCTTCGTGGATGACGTCGACGAGGTCCCCAAGGGCTCGCACCTTGTCTTCAGCGCGCACGGCGTCAGCCCGGCCGTTGTCGCGGCGGCCGCCGAGCGCGAGCTCCAGGCCATCGACGCCACCTGCCCGCTCGTCACCAAGGTGCACCGCGAGGCGACCCGGTTCGCGGGGCAGAACAAGCACATCCTGCTCATCGGCCACGCTGGCCACGAGGAGGTCGAGGGCACCTTCGGGCACGCCCCGGAGCAGACGAGCCTCGTCACGAGTCCCGACGACGTCGACACCATCGAGGTCCCCGAGAGCGTTCTGGCTGGCGAGACCGAGCTGATCTGGATCTCGCAGACCACCCTGAGCGTCGACGAGACCATGGACACCGTGCGCCGCCTGCGCGAGCGCTTTCCGCAACTGCAGGATCCGCCTAGCGACGACATCTGCTACGCCACGCAGAACCGCCAGGTGGCGATCAAGAAGGTGTCTCAGGATGCCGAGCTCGTGATCGTCGTGGGCTCGGCCAACAGCTCCAACAGCGTCCGTCTCGTCGAGGTGGCACTGGAGTACGGGGCCTCGGCCGCGTTCCGCGTCGACTACGCGAGCGAGATCCAGCAGGAATGGCTCGAGGGTGTGAGCTCGGTGGGCGTCACCAGCGGCGCCTCCGTGCCCGAGGTGCTCGTGCAGGAGGTGCTCGCCGACCTCGCGGATGCTGGCTACGCGTCCGTCACCGAGATCACCACGGCCGAGGAGGACCTCATGTTCTCCCTCCCGAAAGAGCTGCGCGGCGACGATCGGGCCCTGGGCGGGCGACGCGCGTGAGCGCGGCATCGGACCCCGACCCTGCCGCGACGCCCGCCGCGACCTCCGACCCGCGACCGCGACCCCAGTACGGCGAGTACGCCACCCCGCAGGAGGTGGCCAACGCGCGCGGCATCCCGATCGATCGCTCGAACGAGCACGTCGAACGGCTCGCCGTGCCCCTGCCGACCGTCCAACCGGGGGTGAAGACCGCGCTGAGGAAGTCGGCGGCGCGGGCGACCGGCCTGCGCCACGCCCCACCTCCCTCGGGGCGACCGTTCTCGGCGCGGCATCCGGGGCAGGCCTCGTCGATGTTGACGGTGCTGCTGCTGGTGTTCGGCATTTGGAATACTGTGATCGCCATCCCGACCTTCCTCGACCTGGGCACCGCACTGGCCCGGGGGTTCGCGACGCTCGGCTATAATTCCGTCGTGTTCGGTTCGGCCGCGCACGTGGCCGGGATCGTGATGCTGGTGTTCTCGTTCCTGCTGCTGATCGCCGCCGTCGGACTGTCGCTGCGTCGTATTCGGGCCGGTCGCTCGTCGCTGTGGGTTCCGCTCGTCGCCGGGCTGATCTGGGCCCTCGGGTACCTCGTCGCCACGATGGTAGTCGTGGCGAACACCCCGGGAGTGCTCGCCGTGTTGCAGAATCACTCCTGACACCGTCGGGGAGGAGGCGTCATGCGCATCAGAGTGCTGCCTCGGGATGTCGCGGCCGGAATCATCACCGGGTCCGTCGCTTCGCTCGGCTGGGCGGTGGGCGCGGCGACCCTCGTGCTCGCCATGCCGATGCTTCTCGAGACCCTCTTTCGTGCCGGACGCCTGGATGCGGCCCTCACGCCGCTCGCCCTCCTGTTCCTCATGCTCATCAGCCTCGGCTTCGTCGTGTGGCGCGAGCGCGCCTGGGCGGTAGCGGCCTACCTCGCCGTCGGATTCGTAGCGAGCGTCTGCTACGAGCTCTACCTGATTCAGCTGCTGCCGGGCACCATCGCACAGGGGGTCTACCTCTTCAACCGGCCCGCGGTTGCGCTGGTGCTCGTCGGTCTCGCTGCCCGCACCCCCGTGGTCGGAATCGCCTGGACGGCCCTCGGATTCGTGGTGTCGACGGCGTCGTCGGTCACCGTTTCGCTGATCTCGGGGGAGCCGTTCTGGCCCGGCTACGGGCCGACCCTCGCTCTCGTGGTCTATCTCGCGACCTTCATCACGCTGTGGGGCATCCAGATCGTGCAGCGACGACGCGTGCCGAACATCGATGACCTGGAGCTCGAAACGGCGATGCTGTCGCACGGCGAAGACCTCGCCCGCCGGACCACCGCGGCAGTGCACGACACCCTGCTCAACGATCTCTCGATCGTGATGAACGCACCGGAGCGGATCGACGATCGGGTGCGGCAGCGGCTCCGTGAGGATCTGCAGACTCTGAGCGGCGCGGACTGGCTTCGGACCTCCTCGGAGGTCACCGTCGTCGACACCCAGGACGCGTCGATGCGCAACGAGATCATGCGACTGATTAGCGGGTACCAGTGGCGGGGACTCAGCGTCCATATCACCGGGTCGGGGGAGGGCATCTACCAGGTGTCGGCGGCGACGGAGGCCGCGTTGCTCGATGCTCTGAGGGCGGCGCTCGAGAACGTGGCTCGGCATTCTGGAGCGAGCGTCGCCGAGGTGGAGCTGGTCTACACCCGCGAGGCCGTGGCGATCATGGTCACCGATGAGGGGGTCGGGTTCGACCTCGATGCGGTTCCCGGGGACCGCCTCGGCGTGCGCGCCTCCATCCGCGGTCGGATCGAGTCCGTCGGCGGCACCGTGCAGATGTGGAGCTCTCCCGGCTCCGGCACCTCGCTCGTCATGACCGTGCCCGTGGCGGCGGTCGTTCGGGAGCACGCGGCTCCGCAGCATCAGGAGCAGGAGTGATGACGCGGTCCACGACCGCGGTCTCGGCGCAGGATCTCGACCCGATCACCTGGTTCATCGGGCGGGTGGTGCCTCTGGTGTTCGCGGGCCTGATCCTGCTGTTTGCCGCGTTCCGGCTCCCCACCTGGTTCTCGACCGATGCGCCCTGGAAGCAACCGCTCGCCATCCTCCTCTGCGCCAGCGCCTGCGTGTACGTCTACCTGATGACACGGCCGCAGCGTCCGAAACTGGGGTGGGCCGCCGGTGCTGTGGCCGTCGTTCTCGGCGGTGCCGGGGTGGTGGTCTCCGCGATCGGCTACGCCGGCACTCCACTGTCGATCGAGCTGTGGTGGGCGCCGTTCGGCCTGGCTCTCACGATCGCGAGCCTCGCCCCATATCTGAGTGCCGCGAAGCTGCTCGTCCTGGGAGGGATCGCGGCCGTCGTGACGAGCGTCATCGCCTTCTGGATCCTCGATCCGGATGTCTCGAACTGGGGCCCGATCTCGTCGATGGAGATCATCGCGTCTCCCGTCGTCTGCGGCCTCGTGGCGGCCATCACGTTCGCCTGCGTGCTGGTCAGACGGATGACGCCGGTCATCGAGCATCGCTCGCGCATGATCCTTCCGCTCGCGCCGTATGACCCAGCCGCCGAGGAGTTGGAGTTGCTGCGCCTGGCGCGGCTCACCGCGCGGGCCGTGCCGTTCCTCGAGAGCATCGCCGAGTCCGGACGTGTCAGCGGCGCCGATCGCGCCCTCGCCGGCCAACTCGCGCGGCGCTTGCGCGATGACCTGGTGACGCAGGCGAATCAGACCTGGCTGGACTCCATCGCCTCCGACACCCGACTCGTCGTGATCGATCCCGAGCGGCGGGCGACCCGGATGAATTCGTCGCAGCAGACGGCGCTGCGCGCGCTGCTCCGGGCGGTGCTCAATACTCCGGGCGTGGATTCCGGCTCGCTGCTGATCGACCTGCGTGGGCGTCCGGATGGCGCCACTGCAGTCGCACTGAGCATCGACATCGACCTACCGGAAGGGCGGCGCATCATGCACCTCGCGCCCCATGCCCTGACGCTGCGGACCGCGGTCGATGACCTGCGCTGGGACAGCACGACGCTGAGCTTCACGGTCCCCGCTGGCTGACCGCGCCGGGCGGCGGCTGCGCTCGGCGACCGACGCCCGAGATGGGCGTCGGCGCTGGCGTCGCGGGGAAGGCCAGAAATGGCCTTCCCTCCCAGCTCCAGCGCGCTACTTCGACGAGATGCTGTGCCCCGTCGAGCCGAGCTGCTGCGTGGCCTCGACGACGCGAGCCGCCATCGCGGTCTCGGCGATCTTGCCCCAGCTGCGCGGGTCGTAGACCTTCTTGTTGCCGACCTCGCCGTCGACCTTGAGGAAGCCGTCGTAGTTCTTCAGCACCGTGTCGGCGACCGAGCGGCTGAAGGCGTATTGGGTGTCGGTGTCGATGTTCATCTTCACGACGCCGTTCGCGACCGCTTCGGCGATCTCGGCATCCGACGAGCCCGACCCGCCGTGGAACACCAGGTCGAGCGGCTTGGCGCCGGTGCCGAACCTCTCGGCAAGACCCTTCTGGATCGCGCCGAGCAGCACCGGCTTGAGCACGACGTTGCCCGGCTTGTAGACGCCGTGAACGTTGCCGAAGGTAAGGGCGGCCATGTAGCGGCCGGTGTCGCCGGAGCCGTCGCCGAGCCCGAGGGCCTCGACGGTCGCGATCGCGTCGTCGATGGTCGTGTACAGGTGCTCATTGATCTCGTGGCTCACGCCGTCCTCCTCGCCGCC
>JANXTR010000016.1 GCA_025352325.1 Microbacteriaceae bacterium
CGGCACCTTCACCTGGGCGGCCCTCCGGCAGGTGCCCGAGGCCGCGGGTCAGACCTGGCGCAGCGTCAACAACGTGGGCGAGGCGCTCGATGACGTGACCAGCGGCCGCAGCATCGGCGCGGTGATCGCGATCGAGAACAGCGTCGAGGGTGGCGTGAGCGCGACCCAGGATGCGCTCGCCAACATTCCGGGCCTCCGCATCATCGGCGAGTACCTCGTCCCGGTCGACTTCGTGCTCGTGGCGCGCCCCGGCACGGCTCTCGCGGACGTGCGCGTGGTGGCCGCGCATCCGGTGGCCTACGCGCAGTGTCACCTTTGGCTCGACGCCCGGCTGCCGGAGCACGAGCACCTGCCCGCGACCTCGAACGTCGCCGCCGCCGCGCAGTTGCTCGCCGAGAGCCCCATCGCGGATGCCGCGATCGCCCCGCCCAGGATCGATGGCGAGTACGCGGTGCAGGTGCTCGCCCAGCACATCGGCGACAATCCCAACGCCGTCACGCGCTTCGTGATGGTCAGCGCCTCGACCGCGATCCCGCCGCGCACCGGCTCCGACAAGACGAGCATCATCGTCGAGCTCCCGACCGACCAGCCGGGGGCGCTGGTCGAGATGCTCGAGCAGTTCGCCACCCGCGGCGTGAACCTGAGCCTGCTCGAGTCCCGGCCGATCGGCGACGAGCTCGGCCGGTACCGTTTCGTCGTAGACCTCGACGGCCACGTGCTCGACGAGCGGGTTGCCGACGCGCTGCTGGGGCTCAAGCGGTTCAGCCCGAAGGTGCTCTTCCTCGGCTCGTATCCGCGCGCGGATAAGCTCGCCATCGAGGTCACCTCGCGTTACGGTGACGAGGTGTTCATCGATGCGCGCGACTGGCTCCGGGGTCTGCTCTCGGGCGAGCCCGGTCAGTCCGAGTAGTTGGCGGCGCCGCATGAGCGATCCGCGTTTCGACCCCGCGTTCCAGCGCGGATACTCCGGGCCGGATCCCGAGTTGGTGCTGCGGGAGCAGGTGTCCTCCGCGGCTGCCGAGGCGCTCGTCGAGTCGGAGCCGGCTGCCCCGGCTGTCGCGGCTGCACCTGACATCGTCGACCCACCTGCACCGCTCGCCCCCGCCGTGCGCAATCCCTACCGCCTCGCGCTCCTGCTCTTCGGACTCGTCCTGCTGATCGCGGCCGCCTCGTCGCTGTACTGGCAGGTGCTGCATCCGCAGGCCAGCAGCACGACGGTCGAGAGCCAATTCGTCGAAGTGCTTATCTCCAACCTCCCCCCGGTGCTCGGATTGGCCGGCTTCGTCTGCGTGATCCTCTGGTTGGCGCTCGGAGCGCTCGAGCGCGTGACCGTCGAGACCGACCGGAGCAGTGACTAGGTGCGCACGCGACTGATCGTTCTGGGGGGTCTCGCCGTGGTGCTCGCCGTCGGCGCCGTGGTGATGGCGTACGCGGCGGCACAGTTGCAGTTCGCCGGCCAGCGCATCGGCCTCGGTCTCTCCGGCAGCGCTCAGACCCCGGCCGACTTCGAGGAACAGCGGTTCCTGTTCGTGTTCTCGTTCGCTCTGCAACCGATGGTCGCGCCGTTTGTCACCGCGTCCCTGCTCTCCGTCGCCGCCATCCTGGCCGTGCTCGCGCGGCGCTCGCAGTTGCGCCGTGGCCAGCTCAGACGGCGGGCACTCGCACGATGAGTGCCGCGGGGTCGACGTGGGCCTCGAACGAGATCACCAGGCCGAAGTCGTCGCCGTCGAGTTCGAAGTTCTCGGGGCGGTCGAGCCTGACGCTGATCCGGCGGCCTTTGAGGTAGCGGAGCGTGCGCACATCGCGGTTGAGGCCAGCGAGCCGACGACCGACCGAGCTGCGCCGCAGCACCCCGTTCTCCCACACGATCCGCACCCAGATCTGTGCCCAGCCGCCGAGCCCCTCCGGGCGCAGGGTGACGATGTCGAACAGCCCGTCGTCGGGTTCGGCCTCCGGCAGTAGCAGCACGTTGCCGGGGAGGAGCCCCACGTTGCCGACCAGCACGGTGTGCACGTTCATGATGTGTTCGGGATCGTTGTCGAGGCGGTACCGCATCCGGATCTTCTCGCTGTCGCGCATCGACCGGGCGATCGCGTCGACGTAGGCGAGCCAGCCCACCCGCCGCTTCAGTTCGGCCCGGGTGTTGGCGATCATCTTCGCATCGAGGCCGAGCCCGGCGAGCGCGACGAAGGCATGCGTCTCGCGGCGGCGATCGGCCCGCTCGAGCTCGATCACTCCCATGTCGATGGCGCGGTCCACCCCGGTGAATGCGGTGTGCACGGATGCCGCCAACTGGGTCACGGCGATGTCCAGGTTGCGCGCCAGGATGTTGCCGGTGCCCACGGGCAGCAGCGCCATCGGCACGCCGGATCCGCGCAGCCCCTCGGCCACCGCGCGCACCGTGCCGTCCCCACCCGCGGCGAGCACAACATCCACGTGCTTCTCGATGGCCTGCCGCGCCTGCCCGCCGCCGATGTCGTCGACCGTGGTGGGTAGCCAGAGGCTGTCGGCCCAGCCGGCGAGCTTCTGTTCCTTCGCGACAGCGCGCTTCAGCTTCGTGAGATCGACTTTGGTCGGGTTGTAGACGATGGCGGCCCGGCGTGAAGTCGGTGCTGGGGCGGCCATGGGTTCAGGCTACGGGTTCGGGCGACCGGGGCCGCCTTCCCTAGAATGGGCGAGTGATCGACCCGCAGCTCCTCCGCGAGAACCCCGACGCCGTGCGGAAGTCGCAGGAGCTGCGCGGCTCGTCCGTCGCGCTGGTGGATGACGCGTTGGCCGCCGACATCGCCCGCCGCGCCGCGATCACCGCCTTCGAATCCGACCGGGCCGAGCAGAACGCGTTCGGCAAGGTCGTGGCCGCGGCCCCGAAGGACGAGAAGGCCGCACTGGTCGCGCAGGCCCACGAGCTCTCCGCCCGGGTCAAGGCCGGGCAAACTCTGGTCGCGGATGCCGAGGCCGACTTCACGCGAGTGGTCGGCAGCATCCAGAACATCGTCATCGACGGGGTGCCCGCCGGCGGCGAGGACGACTTCGTCACGCTCAAGCACGTCGGCGAGAAGCCGAGCTTCGATCCGGCGCTGTTCCCGAACGGTGCGCGCGACCACCTCGAGCTCGGCGAACTTCTCGACGCCATCGATATGCAGCGCGGCGCGAAGGTCAGCGGCGCACGTTTCTCGTTCCTCAAGGGCGTCGGCGCGCGACTCGAGCTCGCCCTCATCCAACTCGGCCTTCAGCGGGCGCTCGAGGCCGGCTTCGTGCCGCTGATCACCCCGACGCTGGTGCGCCCCGAGATCATGGCGGGCACCGGATTCCTCGGCCAGCACGCCGACGAGATCTACTACCTCCCCGCAGACGACCTCTACCTCACGGGCACCAGCGAGGTCGCGCTCGCCGGCTACCACCAGGGCGAGATCATCGACGTGTCGAACGGTCCCATCCGCTACGTGGGCATCTCGACCTGCTACCGGCGCGAGGCGGGCTCGGCCGGCAAAGACACTCGCGGCATCATCCGGGTGCACCAGTTCCAGAAGCTCGAGATGTTCACATACATCGACCCCGCGGATGCCGAGGTCGAGCACGAGCGCCTGCTCGCCCTGCAGGAGAGCATGCTGCAATCGCTCGGGCTCAGCTACCGCGTGATCGACACCGCCGCCGGGGATCTCGGCTCGAGTGCCGCCCGCAAGTACGACGTGGAGGCTTGGATCCCCACCCAGGACGCCTACCGCGAGCTGACCTCGACCTCGAACTGCACGACCTATCAGGCGCGCCGGCTCGACATCCGGCACCGCACCGAGTCGGGCAAGACGGCGCCGGTCGCGACCCTCAACGGGACGCTGGCCACGACACGCTGGATCGTCGCGATCCTCGAGACCCACCAGCAGCCCGACGGCTCGGTGATCGTGCCCGAGGCTCTGCGTGCCGCGTTGGGACTCGACGTGCTGGAGCCTGTCGCTTGACGGAGAGTTGGCTGGTCGCCCTCGACGTGGACGGGACCGTGCTCCGCGAGGACGGCTCGCTCGGCGATGACACCCTGCGCGAGATTCAGCGCGTGGCCGGCCTCGGCCACCAGGTGATGCTCTCGACCGGCCGCTCCGTCTCGATGACCCTGCCGATCCTCGACCGGCTGGATCTGGTGTCCGCCTACGTGGTGTGCGCGAACGGGGCGATCGTGCTCGGACGCGACGAGACCGCGTCGCTCGGTTACTCGCCGGCCTTCGTCGAGACCTTCGATCCGACCGAGGTGCTCACCCGGGTGCGCAGTCATCTCGAGGGAGCCAGCTACGCGGTCGAGGATGCGGACGGGGTGTTCCGCTTCACCGGCACGTTCCCCGATGGCGCGCTCGCGGCATCCCGCCAGAAGGTCACCTTCGACGAACTGCTGCACGTCGAGGCGACCCGCGTTGTCGTGATCTCGCCGGACCACGCGATCGATGACTTCCTCTCGGTGGTCGAGCGGATGGGCCTGCACAAGGTCAGCTACAACGTCGGGTGGACGGCCTGGCTCGACATCGCCCCCGAGGGCGTCAACAAGGCCACGGGCCTCGAGCGCGTGCGCGAGTCGCTTGGCATCCCGCGCGAGCACGTGCTGGTCATGGGCGACGGTCGCAACGATGTCGACATGCTCGAGTGGGCGGTCGCCGGGGGCGGATTCGGGATCACCATGGGCCAGGCGCCCGAGGAGGTCACGGTAGCCGGAAACGAGACAACTGCCTCCGATCTGGACGACGGCGTGGCCGTCGCACTCGGCAAGCACTTCCCCGCCTGACGGGCATTTCCAGGGTTGACCGGGGGCTTTCGGTTACACTCGGCTTTCGGTCACCCTGGAGGGCTGTCCGAGAGGCCGATGGAGCCAGTCTTGAAAACTGGTGAGCAGTGATGTTCCGTGGGTTCGAATCCCACGCCCTCCGCTGCCCGAACGAACGGGCCTCAATCGCATCGATGAGTTGACCACTCGACAAGACGAGAAGAGGTGTCGCACATGAGCGAACTCCGCGACCGCTCGAACCGTGCCCCGAAGGTCTCGGGTGTGGTTCGTCATGGACGGCTGAAGAAGTCCGGTGCCTGGAAGACGGCTCTCGGGCTGATCGGCGGCACCCTCGCGGTGGCCCTCATCGCCGGCGCCTCGATCGCCGGAATCGCGGCCGCCCAGTTGCAGTCCAACATCAAGACGACGAAGATCGCGGCGGATATCCAGGGCCCGCCGCCGAACATTGCCTCCTTCTCGGGGGGCTTCAACATCCTGCTCGTCGGGAGCGACACGCGTGCCGGCCAAGGCGGTATCGGCGCGGGCCCCGGCAGCGGTGGTGCTCTGAACGACGTCACCATGCTCATGCATGTCGCCCAGGATCAGAAGAGCGCGACCGTCGTGAGCATCCCGCGCGACATGATCGTGCCGATCCCAAAATGCGCCAACGGCGGCGGGGCGGCCGGCCTGCCGATCAACTCGACACTGTCCTACGGCGGCCTCGCCTGCACGGTTCTCACTGTTCAGAACCTGACCGGGTTGCAGATCCAGTTCGCCGGCCTCATCACCTTCCTCGGCGTCGCCGCAATGTCGAACGCAGTCGGCGGGGTGGATGTCTGCGTCAGCAGTGCGATCAGCGATCCGTATACGCAGACCTACCTGTCCGCGGGGGTGCACACCCTGTCTGGACTCGACGCCTTGGAGTTCCTGCGCAGTCGGCACGGTGTGGGCGACGGCAGCGACCTGGGCCGCATCGGCTCGCAGCAGGTCTTCCTTTCGGCGCTCGTCCGCAAGATCAAGAGCAACGACACACTCACCAACTTCAGCAAGCTGTACGCGATCGCGCAGGCCGCGACTCAGAACATCACCCTGAGCGAGAACTTCACGCACCTGGACACCCTGGTGTCTGTGGCACTCGTGCTGAAGAACATCCCGCTTGAGAACATCGTGTTCGTGCAATATCCCGGCAAGACCGGCGGCACAGGGATCTACTCCGGCAAGGTTCAGCCGCAGACAGCGATCGCCAACCAGCTCTTTGCGGCTATCAAGGCGGACCAGCCGATCGGCCTCGACGCCAACGCCCTTGACGGGGCGCACGGTGGGTCAACTCTGGGCACGGCTCCGGTCGGGGCCGCGACTCCCACGCCGACACCGACCAAGAAGGCGTCGAGCACCAAGTCGGCGACGCCGACGCCGACACCGACCGCAACTCTTCCGGGTGCGGGCGAGACGACTCCTCCCACGGCTGTGATCCCAGGGCTGAAGGGACAGTCTGCGGCGCAGTACACCTGCTCGGCCGGTCGGAACGGGTAGACGCGGACGTGGATGGGGCGCGCATCCGGCTATGATTGGGCGCGCAGTACCAGGAGACGTCGCATAGTCCGGTCGAGTGCACCACCCTGCTAAGGTGGAGAACCCGCAAGGGTTCCGAGGGTTCAAATCCCTCCGTCTCCGCAC
>JANXTR010000018.1 GCA_025352325.1 Microbacteriaceae bacterium
CCGGAATCGCGTTCTCGATGCTCTCGAACGACGCCGCCGTCGACGCGGTCTTCAGCGCAGACTCCCTGCGGAACGCCGCGGGCGCCCTGCACGTGAACATGGCATCCGTCAGCCCGGTCGCGGCGCGCGCCCTGGCGGAGCGGCACGCCGCGGCGGGGGTCGCGTACGTGGCCGCGCCCGTGCTCGGCCGTCCGCCGGTTGCCGCGGCCGGGAAGCTCAACATCCTCGCCGGCGGATCCGACGCCGATCTCGAACGTGCGGCCGAGTTCTTCGAGATCCTCGGTGCGCGCACCTGGCGGATCGGCACCGACCCGGCCCAGGCGAATGTGGCGAAGATCGCGGTCAACTTCAACCTCATCCACGCGATCGAGGCGATCGGGGAGTCGATCGCTCTCGTCGAGAACCACGGGATCGCGCCCGAGCAGTTCGTCGAGCTGCTGACCGGCACACTGTTCGGCGGGGTCTCCTACGCCGGCTACGGCGACATCATCGTGAACCGCCGCTACAAGCCGGCCGGTTTCGCCGCGTCGCTGGGTCTCAAGGATCTCGGCCTCGCCGAGGCGGCGGCCGCAGAAGTCGGCGTGACCCTTCCGACCGCCTCGGCGCTGCGAGGCGTCTTCGAACAGACGCTCGCGAAACCCGACGGTGCCGAACTCGACTGGGCCGCCATTGCCGAAATCAGTCGGACGGTGCATCGCTAGGCTCGCTGCATGGCTTCCGCGCTCTCGATCACCTCGGCGATGCCGGATCCGGCGCTGCTCGACCTGCCGTGGAACATCCCGCTCGAGCTCTGGCCGGATGAGACGATCGCCGCCCTCCCCAAAGGCATCTCGCGCCATCTGGTGCGTTTCGTGCACCTCGGCGGTTATGTGCTCGCCGTCAAAGAGACCTCCGCCGAGCTCGCCACGCGCGAGTACGAGCTGCTGCGCAGGTTGGCGCGCCTCGACATCCCGGGTGTCGAACCGATCGCCGTCATCACCGACCGGGTCAGCGACACGGGCGAGCCGCTCTCGCCCGCCCTCGTCACCCGGCACCTGCGCTTCTCGCTCCCCTATCGCGCGCTGTACTCGCAGGCCCTCCGCCCCGACACTGCCACGCGCCTCGTCGACGCACTGGCGGTGCTGCTCGCGCGACTCCACGTCGCCGGTTTCTTTTGGGGCGATGTGTCGCTCTCGAACACGCTCTTCCGACGCGATGCCGGCTCTTTCGCCGCCTATCTGGTGGATGCCGAGACCGGCAAGCTCTACGACGGCGGCCTCTCGAACGGGCAGCGCGAGAACGACCTCGAGATCGGGCGAGTCAACATCGCGGGCGAACTGCTCGACCTCCAGGCCGGCGGACGGCTCGACGAGTCGATCGATCCCGTCGAGATCAGCAACGGGATCGTGGCCAAGTACCGCACCCTGTGGAAGGAGCTCACCGGCCCGGAAGAGTTCTCGCAGTCCGAGCGCTGGCGCATCAACCAGCGCGTCGAACGGCTCAACGAGCTCGGGTTCGACATCGAAGAGCTCGCCATCAAGACGGATGACACGGGCAGCCAGGTGCGCATCCAGCCCAAGGTCGTCGACGCCGGGCATCACTCGCGGCGCTTGCTGCGGCTCACGGGGCTCGACGCCGGGGAGAACCAGGCGCGACGGCTGCTCAACGACTTGGACTCGTACCGGGCGAGCTACGGCAAGGCTGGCGCGGACGAGGAGGTCGTCGCCCACGAGTGGGCCGCGCGCGTGTTCGAACCCGTGATTCGCGCTATCCCGAAGGAGCTCAAGGGCAAGCTCGAGCCTGCCGAGATCTTTCACCAGCTACTCGATCACCGCTGGTACTTGTCGCAAAACGAGGGGCGGGATGTGCCACTCGCGGAAGCGGTGTCGAGCTACATCGACACCGTGCTTCGCCATCGGCGCGACGAAGCCACGATCATCAATCCACCCTCGGGCACGATCACTCTGCCCATCGATACCGTCGATGGCGAGCCCGCCGAAGAGGACTGGCGCTCGAAAGTATGACCACCGGCGCCCACCACGGCGTCGTTGCACGAATCGCCGTGGGTTGTGCTCGGCGACCATGGATCGCACTGGCCGCCTGGGCTATTGTCGTCGCGCTGTCGGCCGCAACCGCGCTCTTCGGCATTACTGGCGAGAAGCTATTCGATCGGCTCGTGAGCGGCGCGCCTACAGCCACGAGCGAGAGCAGTCGCGCCGATGACCTACTCAACGGCGGCGACACGAACACCGAGACCACGACCTTGGCGGTGCACGGGGTTCGCCTAACCGATCCGGCCGTCATCGCGATCGGGCCGCAATTGACCCAGCGACTGGCAGGAATTACCGGTGCCACGGTGGTTGACCCCCTCGCGGTGCCGCTCTTGCCGAATGGCAGCAGGGCGCCCGCCGTTGCTGCGCTCATCGCTGCGGGCGGCGATGGAGTGCTCTACCCCATGACCGTTCCCGACGGG
>JANXTR010000022.1 GCA_025352325.1 Microbacteriaceae bacterium
GAGATACAGTTCGGGACACTCCCGCGCCTCCCGCAGGGTCGCCTCGATCGCCGAAAACAACGCCGCGGTCGACATATTCACCGACCGCTGCGCGACCTCCGCACGCGCGATCGCGAACTCCACCCGCACCTCCGCATCCGCGTCATTCAGCCCACTGACCAGCACTTTCTCCATACCCACAGCCCACCAGACACCACCGACATTCGCGACCCCGCCCGGTCTAGCCGCCCGCGACTACCGCCTCGACGAACCCGGCCGCGTGCAGTTGCAGTGCCACGATCCGATCCCGGCGCGCCGCCTCGCGATCGAAGCCGAGGTAGGCCATCGGCGGCAGCTTGCGCACGTTGGATGAGCACTGGAAGTCCTCGCAGACCAGCACTCCGACGGTGTCGCCCTTGCGACCGGCATCCCCGGCCCGCTTCGCGCTGAAGAACACCACGGAATTTGGGAGAGTGACGTCCTGACACCACGAGCACTGAGCCCGCTGGCGGGGCGTCGCCTCGCCCTGCCGCAGCAGAACTCGGACGACGCCAGCACCAGCACCAGCACCATCGACCGGCACGACGAGGTAGGCCCGTCGTGACATCCTGGGATCGCGCCATCCGAGGTAATCGACCTGGTTCTAGTCGATCTCGGCGAATCGGGCGGGCAGCGTGAGGTCAGAGACCTCCTTGCGTGAGGCGTTCACGAAGGAATCGCGCACGCCTTTCTCGTTCAATTGAAGCATCGGTATCACCAATCGGTTCCAGCCCGCGGAGGCGGGAATCAGAGGAGGAAACGGGACAGTGGTGACTACCTGCCGTCGGCGATGAAGACGCCGAGGACCCCCAGACGCCCGATGGGCTCGACGAGGGGTTCACCAAAATGCACGTGCCAAGACTACGCCCGCGCATGAGGACCGTTCCGGCCCACCACAAGGACAGCCCCGGACCATGAAGATCCAGGGCTGTCGCATCTCGTGCGCGAAAGGGGACTTGAACCCCTACGCCCTTACGGGCACTAGCACCTCAAGCTAGCGCGTCTGCCATTTCCGCCACCCGCGCGAGATCGGTTGTCACGTGAACGACCGAGCCACGACATTACCATGACGACGCACTCGACCGAACGCCCGGCGCCTACCGCTCGCCGCCCACAGCTCTGGCCAGCGTGGCTGCCCTGGGAACCGAGCGTGGCTTCGATCGCTTGGTGTTCTTCACGGATGCGGTGACCGCGATCGCGATCACCCTGCTGATCCTGCCGCTCATCGACCTGGTTCCGGACTATGCCGCAGCGCACCCGCACGGGACCGTCGGCAGATTCATCGGCGAGTACGCCAGACAGATCGAGGCGTTCCTGCTGAGCTTCGTGATCATCGCGCGACTGTGGTTGGCGAATCATCGGGCTCTCGAGCCGGTGGTGCGGCAGTCGCGTCCGCTGCTGACGCTCTCGCTGGCCGGGGCGCTGACCGTCGTCGTGCTCCCGCTTCCGATGGCCCTGTTCGCCAGCACCCTGCACGACGACCGGGCGGGGATCGGGTTCTACATCGGCACGATGACGGCGAGCAGTCTGCTGCTGACCGTGATCTGCTGGGAGGTCTACCGCAAGCCCGAACTCCCCTGCTGTTCTTCACGGCCCCGCTCGATGGGTAACGACGGGATCATCAAGCCCCGGCTGCGGGCGCGCTTCCGAAACGTCGCCGACACACCCCGCGGGTAGCGTAGATGCCATGGCCGAGCCGGACGACACTCCCGAACTCGAGGCGACGGCGCGGATCGCGCGCGACCTCATCCGGTTCGAGACCGTCAACTGGGGCGGCGGCACGTCGGAGGGCGAGACCGAAGCCGCAGAGTACGTCGAGGCCGAACTCCAGCGACTGGGGCTGGGCCCGCAGCTCTACGACGCGGCCCCGCGCCGCACGAGCGTCGTGGCCCGCGTGCCCGGGCGCGACCCGGAGCGTCCGGCACTGGTGGTGCACGGCCACCTCGACGTCGTGCCGGCCGTCGCCGCGGACTGGAGCGTCGATCCCTTCGGCGGAGAGATCCGCGACGGCCTGCTGTGGGGTCGCGGTGCCGTGGACATGAAGGACATGGATGCCATGATCCTGACTGCGCTCGGCGACCTCCTCGAGGCGGGCGAGCGGCCCGCGCGCGACCTCGTGGTGACCTTCTTCTCGGACGAGGAGAACGGCGGCGTGTACGGCTCGCACTGGATGGTGGACGAGCATCCGGAGCTCTTCCAGGGCGCCACCGAGGCGATCAGCGAGGTCGGCGGCTACTCGATCGAGCTCGATGGGACGCGCGCGTACCTGCTGCAGACGGGGGAGAAGGCACTGGTCTGGATCCGCTTGGTCGCTCACGGGACCGCCGCGCACGGCTCGCGCGTGATCCGCGACAACGCCATCGTCAAGCTGGCCCTCGCGGTCGCCGCGATCGGCGAGGAGCAGTGGCCGCTACGGCTCACCCCGACGACGATCGATCTGCTGGAGCGCCTCCGCGGCATCCTGAACCTGCCGGACGCCGATCCGGATGCCGTCATCGAGGCGACGGGGACGGCCGCCGGCTTCCTGCGCGCCACCGTCCGCGTCACCAGCAATCCGACCGTGCTGACCGCCGGGTACAAGCACAATGTCATCCCGGATCGCGCCGAAGCGCTCGTCGACCTGCGCCCGTTCGCCGGCCAGGAGGACGAGGTGCTCGCGCGCATCCGCGAGCTGATCGGCCCCGACGTGGACGTCGAGCTCGTGCACCACGACATCGGCCTCGAGCTGCCCTTCGAGGGCGCGCTGGTCGAGAAGATGGTCGCTGCGCTTGGCAAGCACGACCCGGGCGCGCCGGTGCTTCCGTACCTGATGAGCGGGGGCACCGACAACAAGGCGCTCGCCAAGCTCGGGATCGCCGGATACGGGTTCGCACCCCTGCAACTGACCTCCGGCCTCAACTTCCCCGCGATGTTCCACGGGGTCGACGAGCGCGTCCCGCTGTCGGCGCTCGCCTTCGGTCGCCGCGTTCTCGCCGACTTTCTCAGGGACTGCTGACGCGCTGAAGCGGTTCTTGGCCGTTTCTGGGGAAATGATCTGTCAGACTCACCCCTCGTGGGTTGGGTAGACGCGGTCATTCTGGGCCTGGTTCAAGGGCTGACCGAGTTTCTTCCGGTGTCCTCGAGCGCGCACTTGCGCATCGTGGGCGAGTTCCTGGGCACGGGAGCCGATCCGGGGGCCGCGTTCACCGCGATCATCCAACTCGGCACCGAGACCGCGGTGCTCATCTACTTCATGCCGGACATCGCCCACATCGTGTCGTCGTGGTTCAAGGCCCTCTTCGGCCGGATCCCGCGGAATGACCCCAACGCGCGTCTGGGCTGGTTCATCATCGTCGGATCGATCCCCATCGTGGTGCTCGGCCTGATCTTCCAGACGCAGATCGAGATCGTCCTGCGCTCCCTGTGGATCGTCGCCACCACGCTGATCGTCTTCGGCATCCTTCTCGGCGTCGCCGACTACCTCGGTGCAAAAACCCTCCGACTGCGCGAGATGACCTGGCGGAACGCCCTGCTGCTGGGACTCGCCCAGGCGCTGGCCCTGATCCCGGGCGTCTCTCGCTCGGGGGCGACCATTGGCGCCGGGCGCGCGCTCGGCTTCGAGCGACCGGCTGCGGCCCGCTACTCGTTCCTCCTGGCGATCCCCGCGGTCTTCGGCAGCGGGCTCTATGAGCTCTATAAAACGCTGAAGGC
The DNA here is from genome assembly GCA_025352325.1 of Microbacteriaceae bacterium. Classification (GTDB taxonomy): domain Bacteria; phylum Actinomycetota; class Actinomycetes; order Actinomycetales; family Microbacteriaceae; genus Lysinimonas. The sequence continues at coordinate 3,709 of JANXTR010000022.1, forward strand.
CCCCTGCGACGCGGCGGCGGCACGAGCCACCGGATGCACGGTCGAGGTCTTCACGATGCCGCAGACTTTGGTCGCGGCGGTTGTCGCCGGAGCTGTCGGATTCATCGTGATCGCCTTCTTCATGCGCTACATCTCGAAGGGCTCGTTCCTGCCTTTCGTGATTTACCGGATCACCCTCGGCGTCGTGCTCATCGTCCTGCTGGCGACCGGGACCATCGACGCCTGAGTCGCAGCCCCCGGGGCACGGGGCACCACGCGGCTCAGGAGCCGCCGCGGCCCGAGGTATCCTCGCCGGCACGGCCCTCGCGACGACGCAGGTAGCGCTCGAACTCCTCGGCGATCGCGTCGCCGCTCGCCTCCGGAGCGTCGACGGTGTCGCGCGCCTGCTCGAGCTGGGCGATGTAGGCGGCCATGTCGTCGTCGTCGCTCGCCAGCGCGTCGATGCCCGACTCCCAGGCCGCGGACTCCTCGACCAGCGACCCGCGGTCGACTGCGACATCCACGAACTCCTCCAGCCGTTCGATGAGCGCGAGGGTCGCCTTCGGGGAGGGGGCGTTGTGCACGTAGTGCGGCACGGAGGCCCAGATCGACAAGGAGGGAATCTCGGCTGTCTCGGCGGCATCCGACAGCACGGACAGGATGCCGACCGGCCCCTCGTACGTGCTCTTCTCCAACTCGAAGCGCTCGCGGACCTCGGGGATCTCGCTGGTGGCGAAGATCGAGATCGGGCGGGTGTGCGGCACATCGGCCAGCATCGCGCCGAGGAACACGATCCCGTCGATCCCCGCCGCGGCGAGCGCGTCGATCACCTCGCTCGAGAAGGTCTTCCAGCCGCGCGACGGTTCGGTGCCCAGCAGGACATGGATGCCGGGGCCCCCGTCGAGCGGACCCCAGAGCGTCACGCCCGGCCACTCGAGCGTGCGATCGCCGTTCTCGTCGAGCACCGAGCTCGGACGATTGAACTGGTAGTCGAAGTAGTCCTCGGGCTCCAGGTCGGCGATCGGGACGAGCTCGAGCTGGTCGCGGAGCGCCCGCGCGGCACCGCTCGCGGCTTCGCCCGCGTCGTTCCACCCCTCGAAGGCGACCACGAGGAGAGAGTTCTCGCCGAATGTGCTGCTGTCCGCCACGTGATTCCTTACCGCCGGTTCGGCGTCACGCCGCGGAACGTGCTTCCGTGGCGTTCTCCCAGAATAGGACCCCCACCCCCGTGCCGCCGGGCGGGGAGCGTTCGCCGTCAGCGCAAGGTCTTGGCCAGTCCTCGTAGACTCGTGTGACGTGACCGACGTAAATCGCCCCGCCGCCGTGCTCTGGGACATGGACGGCACCCTCGTCGACACGGAGCCGTACTGGCTCCGGGCCGAGACCGAGTTGGTGCACGAGTGGGGCGGCCACTGGTCGATGGAGGACGGGCTGCAGCTTGTCGGCTCCTCGCTGACGAACTCATCCCGCGTTCTGCAGTCCCGCGGCGTTGGGCTCGAGCCGGACGAGATCATCCAGCTCCTGACTTCGCGCGTGTTGGAGCAACTCGACGACGCCGTGCCGTGGCGTCCTGGCTCCCGCGAGATGCTATTCGCGGTGCACGACTCCGGGGTGCCGACGGCGCTCGTGACCATGTCGATCCGACGGATGGCGGATCACATCGCCGCGTCCGCGGGCTTCCCGGCCTTCGACGTGGTCGTCGCCGGCGATGAGGTCGTCAACGGCAAGCCCGATCCCGAGGCCTACCTGCGGGCCGCGACTGCACTCGGCGTCGAGATCGCCGACTGCATCGCCATCGAGGACTCCGAGTTCGGCGTCGCGGCCGCGGTCGCGAGCGGGGCTACCACGCTCGCCCTTCCGCTTCACGTCAAGCTGCCCGAGAGCCCCGCGTACACGCGCTGGGACTCGCTCGACGGCCGCACCCTCGAGCAGCTGTTCGAACTCCACGCCGAGAAGGTGGCCCGATGAGCGAGACTCCCGACGCGACGACGCCCGAGCCGATCCCCGCACCCCGGCACTCCGGACCGTTCGCCGCCGGCGACCGCGCCCAGCTCACCGGCCCGCGCGGCCGCCTGAACACGGTGACGCTCCAGGTGGGCGGCGAGTTTCACACCCACCGCGGCGTGGTCAAGCACGACACGATCATCGGACAGCCGGACGCCACGGTCGTCTCCGCCTCGAACGGTGACCGCTACCTGTCCTTGCGTCCGCTGCTGAGCGACTTCGTGATGTCGATGCCGCGCGGTGCCGCGATCGTCTACCCGAAGGACGCCGCCCAGATCGGAGCCCTCGCCGATGTCTTCCCCGGCGCGACCGTGGTCGAGGCGGGAGTCGGATCCGGCGCCCTCTCGCTCTGGCTGCTGCGCGCCGTCGGTCCCGAGGGCCGGCTCATCTCGTACGAGCGGCGCGAAGAGTTTGCGATCGTGGCCCGCGCCAACGTCGCCGCCTTCCTCGGCGCCGAGCCGCCGAACTGGAGCGTGACCATCGGCGACCTCTCCGAGGCCCTGCCGCAGACCACTGAGGCCGGCAGCGTCGACCGCGTGGTACTTGACATGCTCGCTCCGTGGGAGTGCCTGGACGCGGCATCCGACGCCCTGACGCCCGGAGGAGTGCTGCTCTGCTATGTCGCCACCGTGACGCAACTCTCGCGCGTCGCCGAGGCCATCCGGAACACCGGCAACTTCACCGAGCCGGATGCCAGCGAGACGATCGTGCGGGGCTGGCACGTCGAGGGCCTCGCCGTGCGCCCCGATCACCGGATGGTCGGTCACACCGGCTTCCTGATCACCGCTCGGCGGCTCGCGCCCGGCACCGTACTCGCCGGTCCTGTTCGTCGCGCATCGAAGACCGAGTACGGCGACGACGACGTCGAGCTCTGGACACCCGGGGCTCTCGGCGACGCGGCGAAGAGCGACAAGCGGGTCCGCAAGGTCGTGCGCGACGCTCGCGCGCTGGCTGCCGGGACGGGTGTCGAGCTGCGCGAGGCGTCCGGCGAGCCCTCCGCGAACAGCCAGTAGACTCGTCTCGCCTGTTCCCACGCCGTGATCCTCCCGGCGCATCCCCCGAAAGAAGGCCCCGTGCGCACAGCACCCGCGCTCCTCTCAGCTCTCGCAGTCGCCGCGGTCGTCGTCAGTTCGCTGTCGGGATGCGCTGCGAGCAACAGCACGAGCTCCTCGGCGGACTGCACGCCCGCCTACGCCTCGGGTGCCTCGTCGTCGACCGTCAAGGTCTCGGGCGCGAAGACGGTCGCCGCCAAGGCGACCTTCCCGACGCCCCTCGTCGTGAAGACCCCGCAGGTCACGCAGAACCGCGCCGGTACCGGCAGTCGGGTACAGGAGGGCGACCAGGTCGACTACCGCTACACCGTATTCGACGGCAGGACCGGCGAACTCCTGGGAAGCAAGGGCTTCGACGCCTCGGCGGCAGTGCCACGTGTCGGTGTCGCCGCGACCGTGAACGGCAAGCCCGCCCTGTCGCTTCCTCGCGCCGTCCGCTGCGCGACGGCCGGAGAGCGGCTCACGCTCGTCACCACCGCGAAGGAGGGCTTCGGCGCGGGAACGTTGAAGGGCAACGGCATCGCCGACAGCGCGGCCCTGGTTCTCATCATCGACGTCGTCGATCACTTCCCGGGCAAGGCGACCGGAGCCAATCAGCTGCCGCAGGACGGCCTGCCGAACGTCATCACGGCCGTCGGCGGCCAGCCGGGGATCGTCCTTCAGGAGCAGGCCGTGCCGAAGGTGCTGCGTTACGGGACCGTCAAGGCGGGCAGCGGAGCCGTGGTGAAGAAGAAGGACACGGTTCACATCAAGTACTCCGGGTGGATTTGGCCGACCCTGGCCGGCGACAAGCCGCTCGTCTGGAACGAGGGCGCCCAGGACGCCACGACCAGCGGAAACGCCACCTGGACCCAGGATCACGCGATCGATGTCACGGTCACGTCCACCGCCACAGGCGGCGGGCTGCCCCCGGGGATGTACCAGGCAATGGTCGGCGCGCGGGTCGGCTCCCAGATCCTTCTCGTCATGCCCCCCAAGTACGGATTCGCGTCCGGTGCGGCCCCCACCGGCGTCAGCGCCAAGGACACCGTCATCATGGTGATCGACGTCCTCGGCATCAAGTAGGCGTCGGGAGTCTTTAGGATTCCTCTCGTGTCCCCTTCCCCCAGTCCGGCAGCCGCCTCGCGCGTGCCCGTCGAGGAGCGCCTGTTCAGCCTCGTGCTGGCGCTGCTCGCCACCGAGTCCGGACTGACGAAGAACGAGATCCTGTCGACCGTGCAGGGCTATCGCCAGCGGTACAGCTCGGGCGGGGACAACGCGAACCTTGAGCGTCAGTTCGAGCGCGACAAGGACGACATCCGCGACCTCGGCGTGCCGCTCGAGACCCTCGACTCGCCCGGTGACGCCGGCAACAACCAGACGATGCGGTACCGCATCCCGCGCGGGGCGTACGAGCTCCCCCAAGACATCTCGTTCTCGAGCGACGAGACCACCCTGCTGAATCTCGCCGCGATGGTATGGCGCGAGGGTTCGCTGTCGGGCGAGTCGCGGCGCGCACTGCTCAAGCTGCGCTCGCTCGGGGTCGTGCCCGACGAACCGATCATCGGCTACGCGCCGCGCCTGCGCCTGCGCGACGCCGCCTTCGAGCCGCTGAGTTCCGCGCTCGAGAAGCACCTGATCGTGCGCTTCGCCTACCTGAAACCGGGGGAGGACGCGGCCCGTGAGCGGGAAGTCATCCCCCTCGCCCTTGTGCAGTACCAGGGACGCTGGCATCTTTCCGCCGAGGAGGTCGATGGCGGCCCGGGGCACGGCCCGCAGAAAACCTATCTGCTGCGGCGGATCGTCGGACCGGTCTCCACCGGCAAGGCCGTCGCCCCGCACCTGGGCGACCATGCCGCCGCCGCTCTGGCTGGCCTCGAAGCCGTCTGGGAGGACGGGGTGGCCGAAGTCCAGGTCGTCCGCGAGTCGGATGCCGCCACCCGTCTCGTCAATCGGCGCGGCACCGAGCGGCTCGAGTCCGATTCCGTCGCGAGCGCGGGGGAGGAGCGCCTGCGCCTGCACTGGGTGGACGCGAACATCCTGGCCGACGAACTCGCTGGCTTCGGCCCCGAGGTGCTCGTGCTGAGTCCGCCGTGGCTGCGCGGCGCCGTGATCGCGCGCCTCGAACGGACGGCGGCCGACCATGGCTGACAAGCAGCAGCCCCTCCAGGCCCGCGACAAGCTCGCCTTCCTGCTCTCGCTGGTGCCTTGGCTGATGGACCACGACGGTGCCACCGTCTCGGCTGCCGCCAAGCACTTCGGCATGACCCCGGCGCAGATCCGCGAAGCCGTCGAGCTCATCGCCGTCAGCGGTGTTCCGGGTGAGACCGACTCCTACCAGCACGAGGACCTCTTCGACATCAACTGGGATGCCTTCGAGGAGCGTGACGAGATCGTGATCACGAACCTCGTCGCCATCGACGATTCGCCGCGCTTCTCGGCTCGCGAGGCCGCCGCGCTCATCGCCGGGCTGCAGTATCTGTCTGCCCTTCCCGAGAACGCGGATCGCGCGGCCATCACCTCTCTGATGAGCAAGCTTTCGCGCGGAGCGTCCTCGACGCCCAGCCAAGTGGGCGTGGAGGGTGCCGTCGCGACCGGGGCCATCGACGCGGGCGCCGAACACCGCGCCGTCGCCCCCGACCCGATCGCTCCGACCCTCGCGCTCATCCGTGCATCAGTCGAGCACGGCGTGCAGCTCGAACTGGACTACCTCAACTCGCAGGGTCAGCGCGAGCGTCGGCGGGTGGACCCGCTGCGCGTCGAGTCCATCGATGCCGACTGGTATCTCCGCGGCTGGTGCCACCTGCGGGAGGCCGTGCGAACCTTCCGCCTCGATCGGATCTCGAACGCGGTGATCACGGATGAGCCAATCCAGCATCGGGCAGGCGATTCCGACGTGCGACTGCCCGACGTGCTCTTCGAACCCTCGCCCGACGACCTCGAAGTGACCATCGAGGTGGTCCCATCGGCGATGCCGTTGCTGGCGGACTACATCCCGGACGGCGCGACGAGCGTCGAGCACGACGGCCGCATCCGGACCACCGTTCGTGTGTCGCACTATCACGGGCTCAAACGGCTGATCGCGAGCATGCCGGGCGTGGCCACCGTCGTCGCTCCACCGAGCGCCCGCGCGGCCGTCCAGAGCTGGGCGAGCTCCGGGGCGGCGCGCTACCGCTGAGCCTGGATTCAGCGGTGAATATCCAGGCTGGCGAGTAGACTCCGACCATGTTAGGAAACCTGACCGGGTGGCACCTGCTCATCATCGTGGCCATCGTGCTTCTGCTGTTCGGTGCCACGCGTCTGCCCGCGCTCGCGCGCAGCATCGGTCAGTCGACGAAGATCTTCCGCGAAGAGATGAAGACCGACACTCCGGCGGCCGAGCCGGTCGCTCCGCCCGTCACCGCGAGCACCGCCGCGCCCGCGGCTGTCGTGACTCCGCCCGCCGCCGTCCCGATCCCCGAGCCGGCCGCTCCGACGAAGCTCACGAAGTCCTCCACGACGACGTCGGGCGAATCGGGCACGTCCGCGAAGTCGTAGCCGGTGGCCGTCCGCACCCGGCGGAAGACCAATCCCGACGGCAAGATGTCTCTCGGCCAGCACCTGGTCGAACTTCGCAAACGCCTCTTTAGGGCAGGTTCCGCGATTCTGCTCGGCACCATCGGCGGCTGGTTCCTCGCCGACCTCGTCTGGAGCCAACTCCGCGAACCCATCCTGATCATCGCCAAAGCACACCACACCTCGTCGATCAACTACACCAGCATCACCGGCGCCTTCGACGTCCGATTCCAAGTCGCCATCATGCTCGGCGTCGTCATCTCCAGTCCCATCTGGCTGTACCAGATCTTCGCCTTCCTCGTCCCCGGCCTCACCACACGCGAACGCAAGTTCACCTTCGGATTCCTGTTCTCCGCCATCCCCCTTTTCCTGGCCGGCTGCGCCGCCGGCTTCCTAGTCCTCCCCCACATCGTCGAACTCATGGCCACCTTTGTCCCCGGCCAAGACACCCAAATCATCGACGCCAAGTACTACCTCGACTTCGTCCTCAAACTCATCCTCGCCACCGGAATCGCCTTCGTCCTCCCGGTATTCCTTGTCCTCCTCAACTTCATCGGCATCCTCACCGCACAAGCAATCCTCAAAGGATGGCGGTGGGCCATCCTCGCCATCACCCTCTTCACCGCCATCGCCACCCCCGCCGCCGACGTCGTCTCCATGTTCCTGCTCGCCATCCCCATGGTCGCCCTGTACTTCACCGCCTACGGCGTCTCCGCCCTCCACGACCGCTCGGTCACCCGCCGAACCGACAACCTGTCGGCCGGACTCGCCGACGCGTGACGCTCTCGCCGGCGGATCGCTACGCGGCCTCGCGCACCGCTGCTCAGACGCGTCGCAGCTCGCCGCAGCTCGAGGACTTCCGCCGCACCCAGGAGTTCGACCTCGACCCCTACCAGCTGGAGGCCTGCCGCTCGCTCGAAGAGGGGCACAGCGTGCTCGTGGCCGCGCCGACCGGGGCGGGCAAGACGATCGTGGCCGAGTTCGCCGTGCACCTCGCGCTCGATGGGCCGCGCGCGAAGGTGTTTTACACCACGCCGATGAAGGCGCTCAGCAACCAGAAGTTCAACGAGCTCGCAACAGAGCACGGCGCGAAGTCGGTCGGCCTACTCACGGGCGATAGCAACATCAACAGCTCCGCCCGCGTGGTCGTCATGACCACGGAGGTGTTGCGCAACATGCTCTACGCCGACTCGCCGCTCTTGAAGGATCTGGCCTTCGTGGTCATGGACGAGGTGCACTTCCTCGCCGACCGCTTCCGCGGAGCCGTCTGGGAGGAGGTCATCATCCACCTCCCGCGCAACGTGAAGATGGTCTCGCTCAGCGCGACCGTATCGAACGCCGAGGAGTTCGGCGACTGGCTGCAGGCCGTCCGCGGCGACACCGACGTGATCGTCTCCGAGGAGCGTCCGGTGCCACTGGAGCAGCACGTGCTGGTGCGCAGCAAGCTGCTCGACCTGTTCGACAGTTCCGCCGTCGTCAATCTGGGACCGGCGGCGACGAATCGTGTGAACCCGGAACTCGCCCGGCTCGCCTCCTCGGGTGGCCGTTCGGAGGGCACATACCGCGGTGGCCATCCCTCGGGGCGTCATCACCGCAAGGGGCAGGGCGGCTCCGGGTCCGAGGGGACACGCGGCTCTGGTCTGTCCACCGCGAGCACGACGCGCGGCGGCACGTTCGACCGCACCGATCGCATGGATCGCCCCGAACTCGCCCGATTGCTCGCATCCAAGAACCTGCTGCCCGCGATCTTCTTCGTATTCAGCCGGATCGGGTGCGACTCGGCCGTGCGCCAGGTCGTGCGCTCCGACATCCGTCTGACCGAACGCGCCGAGCGGGAGGAGATCCGGGCCATCGTCGAAGAGCGCTGCCGCAGCATCCCGGATCAGGATCTCGGCGTGCTCGGCTACTGGGAGTGGCTGGAGGGGCTGGAACGCGGCATCGCGGCCCACCACGCAGGCATGCTGCCGGCGTTCAAGGAGGTCGTCGAGGAGCTCTTCCAGCGCAAGCTGCTGAAGGTGGTCTTCGCCACCGAGACGCTCGCACTCGGCGTCAACATGCCGGCGCGCACGGTTGTGCTCGAGAAGCTCGAGAAGTTCAACGGAGAGTCCCGCGTGCCGATCACGCCGGGGGAGTACACCCAGCTCACCGGCCGTGCCGGGCGACGCGGGATCGACGTCGAGGGGCACGCGGTCATCCAGTGGGCCGCCGGCCTCGACCCCGCCGCCGTCGCGTCACTCGCCTCCCGCCGCAGCTATCCGCTGATCTCGAGCTTCCGCCCGACCTACAACATGGCCGTCAATCTCATCGAGCAGTTCGGACGGGATCGCACCCGCGAGATCCTGGAGAGCTCGTTCGCACAGTTCCAGGCCGACCGAGCCGTCGTCGACATGGCGCGCCGCGTGCGCGAGCAGGAGGGATCGCTCGCCAAGTACGCCGACGCAATGCACTGCCACCTCGGCGACTTCCAGGAGTATTCGGGGCTCCGTCGCGAACTCACCGACCTCGAGAAGAAGAACGCCCGCGCCGAGGGCCGCGGCGGCAGCGCGAACGGCGAGAGCCGTTCCGATCGCGACCGCCGGCAGCGCCGCATCGCCGAACTGCGAAAGAAGATGCGGGCCCATCCCTGCCAGGCCTGCAGCGATCGCGAGGCGCACTCCCGCTGGGCCGAACGCTGGTGGCGGCTGAAGCGCGAGACCGAGCAGCTGAGCACGCAGATCCGCGGGCGCACGGGGGCCGTCGCCCAGGTCTTCGACCGGGTGGCCAATGTGCTGCTCGAGCTGGGCTACCTCGACTCGACGGACGGCGTGGTCACCGTCGCGGCACCGGGACGCTCGCTGCGCCGCATCTACGGCGAGCGCGACCTGCTCGTCGCGGAATGCCTGCGCCAGGGCGCCTGGAACGACCTCGACGCTCCCACCCTTGCCGCTGTCGTCAGCACCCTCATCTTCGAGCCGCGCCGCGAGGAGACGGGGGAGCGCAAGCTGCCGAGCGGTCCCTTCCGAGTCGCCATGGAAGCCACCGGCGAGCTGTGGGCCCAGCTCAGTGACCTCGAGGCTGAGCACCGGCTGCCCGAGAGCAACCCGCCCTCGGTCGGGCTTGCCCTCGCGACACAGCTTTGGGCGCGCGGCGGCCAACTCGACGCCGTGCTCCGCGAAGCCGACCTGGCCGCCGGGGACTTCGTCCGCTGGATGAAGCAGGCCATCGATCTGCTCGACCAGATCTCAATCGTGGCCGACGGCCCGCTCGGGCGCACCGCGCGGACCGCGATCGACGGCATCCGCCGGGGGATCGTCGCCTACAGCTCGGTCGCCTAGAGCCGGGTCACATATGATCTACCGGGTGCCTCGCCCTCCGCTTCCACTCTGGATGGCGCTGCTCGTCGCCGCTGGCGCCGGCCCCGTGCTCGCCGCCGCCTTCCCGGGCCTCGGGATCTGGCCCTTCGCGTTCGTGGCGATCGCTCTCGACCTCGTGACCCTGCAGGGCCGCCGCCTCGGCTCGGCGTTCCTGGTTGGATTCATCTTTGGGGCGACGTTCTACTTCGTCGACATCCAATGGGCCGCCGTCTTCCTCGGCCCGATCCCGTGGTCGGCGCTCTCGACCCTCATGGCGCTCTGGGCGGGCCTCGGCGGCATGCTCATCACCCTGGCCTACCGCTGGATCCCGCGGGCTTTCCCGGGCGTCTGGAGCCGTCTGCTGTTCGTCCCGGTCGTCGTCGGCGGGCTCTGGACGCTGAGGGAGGCCGTCGAGAGCGTCTGGCCATACGGCGGTTTCTCCTGGGGTCGCGTGGCCTTCTCGCAGTCGGCCAGCCCGCTCGCACCGCTGTTCGCCTGGTTCGGTGTGTCGGGGGTGAGCTTTCTGATGGTCGTCGCCGTCGCGGTCGCCGTCGCGGTCGTGCAGGAAGGTTTGCGGGCGTCCACGGGGCGAAGCGCGGCCTGGTACCGGCCGTGGATCGACGGGGGGAGCGGGATGCCTGCGACCGGGGTCAGCTCGGGAGCGGCGGCATCCGGAGCCTCGGCGCCCGGTTACGCGACGGCTGGACGCGGCATCGATACGCTCGGGCGCGCCACGCTCGTTGTCGGGCTCTTCGCGCTGCTGCTGGTCGTCCCGGCGTATCCGGTTCACATCCAGGGAACGGTGCGCGTTGGAGCCGTGCAAGGCGACACGAAGTCCGGCTACTTCGACCCGCCCGCGAACTTGGGCGACAACCTGCTTGGTCAGATCGCGGCGACGGAGCCGGTTTACAGCAAGAACGTGGATGTCGTGGTCTGGCCCGAGGGCGCGTCCGATGTCGACCCGCTCGAGGATCCGAACGCCGCAGCACTCTGGGATCAGGTCTCGGCGCGCGCGAACGCCCCGCTGGTCGGAGGCACGATCACCACGCGCACAACCGTCGAGAACGCCAAGAAGGTGACGCGCTATTACAACACCTCGCTGCTCTGGGAGGCGGGCAAGGGCGCCGTCGACTATTACGACAAGAAGCACCCCGTTCCGTTCGGCGAGTACGTGCCAGACCGCTCGTTCTGGCGGCAGTTCGCCCCGGACCTGATCGACCTGATCCAGCGCGAGTACACGCCGGGCACCACCGACGAGGTGATGAACATCGGGACGACGAAGTCGGGTGTTCCGAACGTGCTTGCCGGAATCGCGATCTGCTTCGACATCGTCGACGACCAGCTGATGACCGACATGGTGGATCAGGGAGCGGATGTCGTCTTCGCCCAGACGAACAACGCCGACTTCGGCCGCACAGACGAGAGCGTGCAGCAACTCGCGATCGCCCGCATCCGGGCCCAAGAGCTCGGACGCAGCGTGGTCAACATCTCGACGGTGGGCACCAGCGCCGTGATCGCCCCGGACGGCACGGTCAGCCACCAGCTGCCGGTGTACACGCCCGAGGTGATCGTGGACGACGTGCCCCTCGCTACAGGGAGGACGCCCGCCGTGTGGGGCGGGCGTCAGTTCGAGTGGCTGGTCTGCGGAGTCGGGATCGGCGCGTTACTCGCGGCCGGGACGCTGCGCGGCGGTGTCGTGCGACGCCGCGCGACGAACTAACTCAGGCGGTTTTCGCCGAGGTCTTCGACGACTTCGTCTCGCCGCGACGGGCCCGGAGCAGTTCGAGCCGCTCCTGCAGCAACTCCTCGAGCTCGGCGCGTGTGCGCCGCTCAAGCAGCATGTCCCAGTGGGTGCGGACGGGCTTCACATCGGCGACGACGGACTGCACGAGCGTGCCGTCCTCCCCGACCAGTCGGCCCTCGAGTCCACTGCGCGGGGACTCCCAGGTCTCGGGGACCTCGGCGTCGGCCGAGAAGGTCACCTCGAACGTGGTGCCGTCCTCCGTGCAGTAAACACTCTTCTTCCGCGGCGAGAACTCGACTCCCTCTTCGCTTTGTAGGCTCTGAGATCCGAGTCGCATTCCGCGCAAACTGCGATCTGCCATTGTGTGGCCTCCCTCGTGCGCTGCTTCGTGACAAGCATTGATACGCGCCGTGGTCGACGCGTGGTTGCGTGTGGTGGATGCGGCGTGAAACGCAACTCCAGAACACCGTTATAACGACACCGTGGCCGGGAGAATGCCCGGTCGTGGCGCTTTTCAGAGCTTTCACAGGTGTTTCGAAACGGATTGAAAGTCGGATGGTTCGAACGCGGCGACTTTCAGGATTCAGCGCCGCGCGAATGCCTCGACGGCGATATCCACCCGGTCGGTGATGATGCCGTCGACGCCGGCATCCAGCAGACGGTTCATGGACGCCGCGTCGTTGATCGTCCAGATGTGGACTTCGACCCCGGCCGCGTGAAAAGCGGCGAGAGCGCGCCGCGACGTGGTGCGGGCACCAAGGATCTTCTCGGGCACCTGGAGAGCCTGGGAACCGCGCAGCGCGCGTCGGACCAGCGGCCGGATCCCGAGGGCCGCCGCCCAGGTGGCGATCACGGCTGCGCGGGACGAGACCGAGGTTGCGACGGTCGGGAGTCGACGGGTGACCGCAAGGCGTCGCGCGTTGCTGAACGAGCCGATCATGACCCGACTTTCCGCGTGGGCGGCGAGGATGACCGCCACGGTCGGCGCGGCGGCGGCCATGACCTTAATGTCGATGCTGAAGCGCGCCTCGGGGAAGGCGTCCAACGCCTCGGCGAGCGTGGTGAAGGTCTGACCGTCGCCCAAGTCGATCCGTTGCAGTTCGACGGCCATCAGCTGATCGATGCGAGTTTTCCGACCGCTCAGTCGGCTCAGATCGGGATCGTGGCTGATGATTGCCACGCCATCGGAGGACGCGTGCACGTCGGTCTCGAGGTACTCCACCCCGAGCGCGAGCGCTTTCGCGAAGGCGAGCAGGGTGTTCTCGGGCGCCTTCACGGCGAACCCCCGATGCGCGAACAGCCGCGGACGAGCGGGGGAGAGGTAACTCTCAGGAAGCACTGTCAGGGACGGGCGGGGGTGTCGCGGCGGGCGGGGTCGCTGCCGGCGGCGCCGCGCGCGGCGCCGCGGCCGCAGTCGGTGCCCCCGCGGTCGGATCGCGCGGCTGGAAGAACCCCGTGCCGATTCCTTTCAGCGCCTCGGTCAGCTCGCTCGGGATGATCCAGAGCTTGTTGGCCGACCCCTCGGCCAGCTTGGGCAGCGTCAAGAGATACTGGTACGCCAGCAGCTTGGGGTCCGGATCGCCAGCGTGGATGGCGCCGAAGACGGTCTCGATAGCCTTCGCCTCACCCTCGGCGCGCAAGACCGCGGCCTTGGCGTCACCCTCGGCCTTGAGGATCGCCGACTGCCGGGCTCCCTCCGCTTCCAGGATCTGCGACTGCTTGGTGCCCTCCGCGGTCAGGATGACAGCACGTCGATCACGCTCGGCGCGCATCTGCTTCTCCATCGAGTCCTGGATCGAGAGAGGCGGGTCAATCGCCTTGAGCTCGACGCGACTGACGCGGATCCCCCATTTGCCGGTCGCTTCATCGAGCACGATGCGCAGCTGGCCGTTGATGTTGTCGCGGCTGGTGAGCGCTTCCTCCAGGTTGAGCCCGCCGACCACGTTGCGCAAAGTGGTGGTGGTCAACTGCTCGACGGCGCCGAGGTAGTTGGCGATCTCGTAGGTGGCGGCACGGGCATCCGTGACCTGGAAGTAGACGACCGTGTCGATCGAGACCACCAGGTTGTCCTCAGTGATCACGGGCTGCGGCGGGAAGGAGACGACCTGCTCGCGAAGGTCAACGAGCGGTCGGAGTCGGTCAACGAAGGGCACCAGAAGGTTCAGCCCGGGCATGAGGGTTTTGTGGTACTTGCCGAGACGCTCGACGATGCCTGCATACGCCTGCGGGATGATCCGCACAGAGCGGAAGAGCACCGTGATCACGAAGATCACGATGATCACGATCACCACGACCACGATGACGTTGCTGAAGATCTGGGCGTCACTCACGTGGCGCTCCTTTCGCTGGGGGCAGCTCGACCGGGGCGAGTTGCGTCGGGATCGGGGAGACGACGGCGGTCGCGCCGTCGATCGAGTCGACCTGCACACGGTTACCCTCGAGCAGGTCGCCAGCGAGGTTCGCCGTCTGATGATGGGTCAGGCGGGCCGTCCAGGTCTCGCCGTTCGCCAGCTTCACCTGGCCTCGGCCCTCCTGGAAGGCGACCACGACGGTGCCCGACGTCCCGAGCAGCGCGTCGATGTTGCTGCGCGCCGGGTCGGCGCCGCGATGCGTGAGCCGCAGCAGCAGCGGTCTCACGAAGAACAGCAGCAGCAGCGAGAGCACCGCCGCCACGAAGAAGCCCACGTACCACTGCGCGCCGAGCAGACCGGCGACGAGGCCCCCGACGCTGCCGACGGCGAGCATCAGGAACACGAAAGAGAGGCTGAGCACCTCGATGACCAGGAAGACCAGAATCAGGGCCAACCAGAACACCCAGGCCCAGCTTGTGAGGACATCCGCTGGCATGGTCCGAAGCTACCACTCGCACGATTGATAGGGTCGGGAACCGTGAACATCGTCCTCACTCAAGGTTCCCTCTCAGGCGTCCGGGCCCTCGTGACCGGCTCCTCCCGTGGCATCGGCGCCGACACGGCGGGCATGCTCGCCGCGGCGGGCGCGAAGGTCGCCATCAACTACCGCAACAAAGAGGCACGCGCCCTCAAGGTGGTGGCCGCGATCGAGGCGGATGGGGGAGATGCCATCGCCCTGGGCGGGGACCTCACCGACCCGGATGCCGTCGCTGGCATGTTCGCGATCATCGAGAAAGACTGGGGCGCCCTCGATCTGCTCGTGTTGAATGCCTCCGGCGGCATGGAAAGCGGCATGGACGAGGACTACGCCATGAAGCTCAACCGTGACGCGCAGATCAACGTGCTCGACGCCGCGCTGCCGCTGATGACATCCGGCTCCCGCGTTGTCTTCGTGACCAGCCATCAGGCGCATTTCGTCGCCACCGCCGAAACCATGCCGTCATATCTGCCGGTTGCCCTGAGCAAGCGCGCGGGCGAGGACGCCCTGCGCGGTCGCGCAGCCGAGCTCGCCAAGAAGAGCGTCGGTTTCGTCGTCGTCTCCGGCGACATGATCGAGGGCACTATCACCGCGACCCTGCTCGAGAGGGCGAACCCGGGCGCGATCGAGTTGCGCCGCGAGGAGGCCGGACGGCTCTACTCGGTGAACGAGTTCGCCGCCGAGGTCGCCCAGGCGGCCGTCGATCCGATCCCCGAGAATCACACGCGCTATGTCGGAGACGTTTCTGGCTTCCAGGTCTCCTGATGAAGACCGCCGACCTCGAGCTGCTGCAGTCGCTCGGCCGCCCGACGGTCTCGCCCGACGGAGCCCGCGCAGTCGTCGCGGTGTCGCACCCCTGCTTCGACGCGGACGAGACGGTGGGGCAGCTCTGGGAGGTACATCTGGGCGAGGGCTCGCCGCGCCGATTGACGCGGGGCGTAGCCGACTTCGCTCCGCAGTTTTCCCCGGATGGCGCGCTCCTGGCGTTCCTCCGCGTCGCCGGTGACGCGCCACAACTGCATCTCATCGACGCCCGCGGAGGGGAACCGCTGGCCATCACCGATCAGAAGCTCGGCGTCGGCGACTTCTCGTGGGCCCCGGACTCGGCGACCATCGTGTACGCCGCGCGGGTCCCGGAGGAGGGCCGCTACGGCACCGTCGAAAAGCTGGGCGCCTCGGCCGAACCCGCTCGTCGGATCACGACACTGAAGTTCCGCGCCAACGGCATGGGCTACACGAACGATCGCCGCTCGCAGCTGTTCTCCGTCGCCGTGCCCGCCACGGACGCCGAACCGGTGTACGACCGCGCGCCGTCGGTCGGCGAGGCCGAGAAGCCGGTCACGGTGCCCGAATCCCGTCAACTGACCCACGCGGATGCCGATCACCGCGGGCCCGTGGTGAGCGCCGATGGCACGCAACTGGTCTTCCTCGCCGCGCTTCACGACGGCCGTGACACCGACCTCCGCAACGACGTCTGGACGCTGCCCCTCGACGGCAGCAGCGTTCCTGTTCGGCGCACGGGGCCCGATCCGCTCTCCGTGGACGACGTCGCCGTCGGCCCGGACGGCCGCCTCTGGTTCATCGGCCGGGACCTCGGCCCGAGCGGAACTGACTTCGTGGCCAAGAACGGCGCCCTCTTCATGATCGACGGCGACGCCGTCCGCCGTGTGAGCCATCCGGACGAGCACGACCTCGGCGATGCGTCCCTCACGATCGAGTCGGCGAACTCGGTGCTCGTCACCGATACCGCGCGCGGCCGAGTGCCGCTGCTCCGCGTGCGCGATGACGGCACGGTCGAGCTGCTCACGCCCGGTGACGTCGAGATCTCGGGTCACGCGATCGGCCGGGGAGCGGTGGTCGTCTCTCTCGCCACCCCCGACAGCTCGGGCGAGCTCGCGGTGCTCGAGCCCGCAGCGCCGAACGGGGTCGAACTGCTCAGCGATTTCGGCGCTCCGCTCCGTGCGCGGGGGCTCGTCGCTCCCGTCGAACTGACGATCACCGGCCGCAACGGCTACCCGGTGCACGGCTGGGTCGCCGTTCCGACGGGGGAGGGGCCGCATCCGGTGCTGCTCATGATCCACGGGGGCCCGTTCGCGCAGTACTCGGTGCACCTCTTCGACGAGACGCAGGTCTACGCGGATGCCGGCTACGCAGTCGTCTACTGCAATCCTCGAGGCGCGGCCGGCTACGGGGAGGCGCACGGGCGCTCGATCCGGGGCGCGATGGGCACGGTCGACCTCGACGACGTGCTGGATTTCCTCGACGGAGCCGTTGCCGCGACGCCCGGGCTCGACGGTTGGCGGGTCGGCATCCTCGGCGGCTCGTACGGCGGCTACCTGACGGCGTGGACCATCGCGCACGACCATCGCTGGAAGGGGGCGATCGTCGAGCGCGGCTTCCTCGATCCGGAAGCCTTCATCGGAACCAGCGACATCGGCTCCTTCTTCAGCAGCGCCTACACCGGTGACACGGCGGCACAGCGCGTGACCCAAAGCCCGCAGGCGGTCGTCGCGCAGGTGACAACCCCGACCCTCGTGCTGCACTCCGAACAGGATCTGCGCTGCCCGGTGTCTCAGGCGGAGTCGTACTACACCAGTCTCAAGCTGAACAGCGTCGAGACCGAGCTCGTGCTCTTCCCGGGGGAGAACCACGAGCTGAGCCGCGGTGGCAGCCCGCGACACCGGCGCCAGCGATTCGAGATCATCCTGGAGTGGTGGGATCGGATGCTGCCGGTGCACTCGTGAGCGATCCAGCAGCCTTGGCAGATGAGGGCACCTTCCGCGCCACCTCACGCGTGCTGCTCATCGACCCGAGCGGGGCAGTGCTGATGTTCCTCCAGTACGGCAAGGATCGCGCCATCCCGCCCCGCTGGATCACGCCCGGTGGCGGCGTCGACCCGGGCGAGAACCACGATCAGGCTGCCATCCGGGAGTTGTTCGAGGAGACCGGGCTCGTTCTCGACCGTGTGCCTGCGCCCTTCCTGGAGGAGGACTTCGCGCCGAACCAGCTCTGGCATCCCTACCAGCGGGGCCATTGGGCCTGGTACGACATCCGGATCGACCGTTTCGACCCGCTTCGGGACGGCTGGACGGCTGAGGAGCAGATCGACATCGTCGAGGGGCGCTGGATGACGGCCGAGGGGCTCGCCGAAGAGGGCCACGCGGTCGAGCCGGCCGAATTGCCTGCCATGCTCAGAGAACGTCTTACACATCTCACGCTGGCCACTCCACCGAAGGACTGACGACATGCCCGAACTTCCGATCTTCACCGCCGCCGACGTCGAGGCGCAGCCCGTCATCGACCTGCCGGATTTCAGCAACGACGACGCCGTCGACCTGGGCCTGATCGCCGTGGAGGTCATCCGCGAACGCGACCTCAATCTGGCGGTGCGCGTTGTGCTGCGCGACGACGTCGTCTTCCAGGCGAAGCTCAAGGCGACAGGTGCCGGGAACGATCCCTGGCTCGCTGGCAAGGCCGCGGTGGTCGCGCGCTTCGGTGAGCCGTCTCTGCTCGTGCGGCGGCGCCACGAGGAAGCCGGGACACCGTTCGACGAGCGGACGGATCTCGACCATGACGTTCTGAAGGCGCACGGCGGATCGATGCCGATCAAGGTCGCCGGCGAGGTCGTCGGAACGATTACGACGTCGGGGGAACCGGATGTCGTCGACCACGCGACGACCGCCGAAGCCGTGCGTCGATTCCTGGCGACGCGCTGAGTGCTGTGTCGACTCCGCCAGGAGCCGATAACCCGCGACGTAGCATGGAGACGAACTTTTCAGACGTCTCATCAGGAGGACGAATCATGTCCGGAATCGTCACACTCATCGTCATCGTGTCGGTTGTCGACGGCATCGCCTTCGTCGCCGGACTGGTCGCGTTGGCACGCGGGCGCTGACCCAGCTGTGACTTCCCAGGCATTCGCGACACGATCGGCGCATTCGAGACCACGTGGCTGTTGACCTCGCTGATCGGGGTCCGGCCAGATCCACCCAAGGTAACCAACACCCTTCGGACCTTGAGAGCAAAAAAGGAGATGAAACC
>JANXTR010000003.1 GCA_025352325.1 Microbacteriaceae bacterium
GAGATACAGTTCGGGACACTCCCGCGCCTCCCGCAGGGTCGCCTCGATCGCCGAAAACAACGCCGCGGTCGACATATTCACCGACCGCTGCGCGACCTCCGCACGCGCGATCGCGAACTCCACCCGCACCTCCGCATCCGCCTCATTCAGCCCACTGACCAGCACTTTCTCCATACCCACAGCCCACCAGACACCACCGACATCGCCTCGGCGTCGTCGGTGATGTCTGTGCTGTTAGGCGCCGACTACGAATCGACGCCTAGGCGATAGATGACGTAACCGAGGCCAGCGAGACCGAACACAACCATGACGTAGCCAGCTTCTTTGCCGGTCCGCATCATGAGCCGCTTCCCCAGCGTCTCTCCGTACATGGCGATCGAAGCTTTCTCAAAGAACTTCTCAATAGGCTCATGAAACCGGATCATGCAGAGACCGACGATCACCCAGACGACGGCGATCGCTGCCGCATAGCCCATGCGCCCTCCGACCTCGATTTCTCGACAGAGGGAAGCGTAGCGTTGGGCTTCGCTCGCCGAACCTTGGGCGAACTTGCAACTATCGCCGCTCCCACGCCCGCAGCCCCCTCGGCGACCGACGAGACCTCATCTAGCGGCTGACGACGGCTCCGAAGATCACGATCCCCGCCACCACCACCCCCACGAACAACCACCCTTGGCCTGCGGCCCGAGACCCCATCCGAAGCGCTTTGGTCCGACCATGGTCTCTTCTCGGTCAACGAGTCCCCTTTCGCCCTGGCGAAGCGACCTCCGAAGTCGAACGGCAACCTTGACGTGATGCGCCGCCTTGCTCCGCAGGCTGACAGGCAGGTCCCTCACCAGGTCGCTTTCCTCAGGCGCCTCATAGGAACGGCCAAGAGCCGGCATAGTCACCCGCCGCATCCTCGTTCCATGACCACGACCTTGCACGCACCGCTCGTCGCCTCGCCCGAAGGGACGCCGACCGCAACGACCGACGACCCGGCCGACATCCTGACGACCATCACTCGCCGACGCCCCGCGCTCGCCCGCCTGTTTCTCGGCGAGCGCACCGATCCGGCCTGGGCGCGGCCTGCGCTCTGGGGGCTGCTCGTCGTCACCGGCATCCTCTACCTGTGGAACCTCGCCGAAAGCGGCTGGGCCAACAGCTTCTACGCGGCCGCCGTGCAGGCCGGATCGCAGAGCTGGAAGGCGCTGTTCTTCGGATCGCTCGACTCGTCCAACTTCATCACCGTCGACAAGCCGCCGGCGAGCCTGTGGGTCATGAGCATCTCCGCCCGCATCTTCAGCTTCTCGAGTTGGAGCCTGCTGGTGCCGCAGGCGCTCGAGGGCGTCGCGGCCGTCGCACTGCTCTACGGCACGGTGCGGCGCCCACTCGTGACCTTCGGCCCTCGGGCCGCGACTCTTGGCGGTCTACTCGCCGGGGTGATCCTGGCGTTCACGCCCGCCGCCGCGTTGATGTTCCGCTTCGACAACCCGGATGCCCTGCTGTTGCTCCTCATGACGGCCGGCGCCTACTGCGTGGTCCGCGCTCTGCCGAAGGCGAGTTGGAAGTGGCTCGCCCTCGCCGGCGTCGCGCTCGGATTCGCGTTCCTGACCAAGATGCTGCAGGGGCTGCTCGTGCTCCCGGCGTTCGGGCTCGTCTACCTGATGTTCGCGAACACCGCCGCCTCCAAGATGGGCGTCCTCAAGCGCATCGTCCATCTGCTCGTCGCGGCGGCCGCCCTGGTCGTCTCGGCGAGCTGGTGGGTGCTGGCGACGATCCTCTGGCCCGCGGCATCCCGCCCATACATCGGCGGCTCGACCAACAACACCGTGCTCGACCTCGTCTTCGGCTACAACGGACTCGCCCGCATCACCGGCGGCTCGGGCAGCCCGGGCGGCGGCAACGGCGCCTCGGGTTCCAGCTTCGGCGGTGCCACCGGACTGCAGCGACTGTTCAGCAGCGAGATGGGGCTCGAGATCTCGTGGCTGCTGCCAGCGGCGCTGTTCGCGCTCGTGGTCGGGCTGATCACCCTGCGCGGCCGCGCCCACGCGGATCCGTCCGGCATCCGGATGTTGCGGGCCGGCTTCGTCCTGCTCGGCGGCTGGCTGCTCGTCACGGCCGTGGTGTTCAGCTACATGAGCGGAACCGTCCACCCCTACTACACGGTGGCTCTTGCCCCCGCGATCGGCGGACTCGTGGCGCTCGGCGGTGTCGTCTTCTGGACGACGCGCGAGTGCTGGATCGGGCGCGTCGGCCTCGCCGGGCTCATGGTCCTGGCCGGCGGCTGGTCGTACGCATTGCTGAACGAGAACCCCGACTGGATGCCGTGGCTGCGCTGGCTGATCCTGGTCGGCTCGATCCTCTCCGCCCTGGCCGTGCTGTTCGGATCGGTGGCGCGGCTGAAGAAGCTCGTGATTGTCGCGACGATCGCCGGCACGATGTTCGGACTCGGCGGCACCGTCGCATACTCGATCGCGACCGCCTCAGTGGCGCACACCGGATCGATCCCGAGCGCGGGGCCGAGCGGCACCAGCTCGAGCGGCGGCTTCGGCGGAGGCACGGGCGGCGGCACGAGTGGAGGCACGGGCGGCGGCTTCGGCGGCCCGACGTCGACCGACACCGACACGTCCAGGTCGAGCGGCTCATCGACCTCGGGCACGACCACCGCGACCAGTGTCGACGAGCTGCTGAAGGCATCCACTGCCCGCTGGGCGGCGGCGGTCGACGGCTCGCAGTCGGCAGCGACCCTGGAGCTCAGCAGCGGGACCGCCGTGATGGCGATCGGCGGCTGGAGCAGCGACCCCACCCCCACACTCGCCGAGTTCCAGGCCTACGTGGCCGCCGGCGACATCAGCTACTACATCGTCAGCGGTCAGGGCGGTGGCGGGGTCAGACAGGGCGGAGCCGGCGGGAGCACCGCGAGCGCGATCGCGACCTGGGTGGCGGCCAACTTCAGTTCCGCGACCGTGGGCGGATCGACCGTCTACCTGCTCACCGCGGACTGAGCTCAGCGCGAGCCGACGGTCGCGGCGATCAGCAGCAGGACGAAGGCGAGCAGTGTGGCGCTGGAGCGGAACACATCGATCGGCTCCAGCGCCGCACCGGTTCGCGCCAGTCAGCGGTCGGATGCGCGACATCCCCCGCGGAACCCGAAGCCCGCACCGGCTCCTCCGACCACGAGCGCGGCGCCCGCCGGCTGGGCCCCCCAGCGCACGATGCGGCATCCGCGGCGAAACGCGAAGAACCCCGGCCGAGTGATCGACCGGGGTTCCTGTTCGCGTGGACCCAGGGGGATTCGAACCCCCGACCTCTTCATTGCGAACGAAGCGCGCTACCAACTGCGCCATGGGCCCGAGAACCTGTCAACGGTATCACCTGCGCGCTGAGGACTTCGAACCCGGGCGCGCACTCACAATCGCTGACTCCGCGCCAGCACGGTCTGGATGATCACCACCACAGCGAGGAACCCGCCGGACACCACCGCCTGCACCGAGGAGGTCAGCGAGCCGACCTGGTTGATCATGTTCTGGATGACCGCGAGCAGCAGCACGCCCGCGAGCGTCCCGATCAGACTCCCCTTGCCGCCCGACAGCAGGGTGCCGCCGATGACCACCGCCGAGATCGCGCTCAGCTCGAGACCGACGCCGACGGTTGGCACGCCCGAGGAGGAGTACGCCGCGTTGAGGGATCCAGCGAGCGCGGCACAGACGCCGCTCACCACGTAGACGACGAACTTGACCCGCGCAACGGGCAGGCCCATCAGCGTGGCGGCGCTCTCCGATCCGCCGATCGCCAGGATGCTCTGCCCCCCGCGCGAGCGCGCGAGCAGCACGACGCCCGCCGCCAGGAGCACGAGCGCGATGAGCACCGTGTAGCTGACCCCGAGCACCTTGCCCTGACCGATGACGGAGGTGACAGGGTCGGTGATCAGCGGCGTGTTGGACCCCGCGTTGGTGACGGCGAGCACCAGCCCGCGCACTGCGAGCAGCCCGGCGAGGGTGACGATGAAGGGCGCCATTCCGGCGTAGGCCACGAGGCCGCCCTGGATCGCCCCGATCACGACGCCCGCCACGATCGGGAGCAGGAATGTCCCGCCGACCCCCGACTGCGATCCCATGGCACCGAGGACGCCGCCGAGAGCGAAGACCGAGCCCACCGAGAGGTCGATCCCGCCGGTGAGGATGACGAACGTCATCCCGATCGCGACGATCAGCGGGAACGACGACTGGGTGGCGATGTTCGTCAGGTTGTTCGGCGTCAGGAAGGTCGGGAACGAGATGCTCGCGATCACGACCAGCAGAGCGAGCACGATCGCTGCACCGTACGACTGCACGACGCTGACGACCCGCTCCCGTGCCAGCTGCGCGTCGCTCGCCAGCGACTCGCTGCTCTGGCTCGCGCTCGGTTCGATCGCGGTCATCGCGTCACCGCCCGTCCTCGTTGGATGTAGACCGCGATCAGGATGATCGCCGCCTGGAAGATCTGCGAGTAGGCATCCGGCACGTTGTGCTTGATGAGCGTCGCGCTGATGAACTGCAGCAGCAGCGCACCCGCGACCGTTCCGGCGATCTTCACCTGGCCCCCGGTCAGCGGGGTGCCGCCGACTACGACCGCGGTGATGGCCGCCAGCTCGATCAGGTTGCCGAGTGTCGACGGGACCGAGGCACCGAGTCGGGCCGTCCCGATGATGCCGGCTATCGATGCGAGTGCCGCACAGAGGATGTAGACCAGCAGCAGGATGCGCTTCACCGGCAGTCCGGACAGCGCGGCCGCGCGGCGATTGCCCCCGATCGCGACCAACTGCTTGCCGAAGGTGGTGCGGTTCACGACCAGCGCGATCACCAGCACCAGGACGATCGCCACGATGACGCTGTACGGAACGGCACCGACGAGCGAATCCCGCCCGAGCGCCAGGATGCCGGGGTCGGTGACCGACACCAGCTGCTCGTTCGCGATGAGCAGCGCCAGGCCGCGACCCGCCACCATCAGCGACAGCGTCGCGACGATCGGCTGCACCCCGATGAACGCGACCATCGCCCCGTTGACCACCCCGATCAGCGTGCCCGCCACGACCGCGACGAGAACGGCGGGGAGGAATCCGTAACCGATGTAGAGCGGGACCACCGCGGCCGACATCGCCATCACCCCGCCGACCGAGAGGTCGATGCCCTCGGTGCCGATCACGAGCGCCATGCCGAGCGCGACGATCAAGACCGGGACCACCTGTACGAACTGCGTGCGGAAGTTGTCGAGCTCGAAGAAATGCGGGGTCGCCACCAGATTGAAGAGCAGGATGAGCAGGATCGCGAGGTAGACCCCGTAGCGCTGCAGCACCGAGAGCATGGCGGCACGACGCGGGAGGGCGATGGTCACGGTTCCCTGGGTCATTTGGGATCCCCCGACCCGTCCCCGGCCAGCGCCGCGAGCAGGTGCTCCTCGTCGACGTCGGCGCCGGTGAGTTCGGTTTCGACACGGCCGTCGCGCAGCACGATCACTCGAGCCGATCCCTCGACCACCTCCTCTACTTCGGAGGAGACCAGGACGATGGCGAGCCCCTCGGCAGCCAGCTCGTCGATGAGTGCCTGCACCTCGGCCTTCGCTCCGACGTCGATGCCGCGCGTCGGCTCGTCGAGCAGCAGCACTTTCGGATTCATGGCGAGCCAGCGGGCGATCATCACCTTCTGCTGGTTGCCGCCGGAGAGTTCCGAGACCTGCTGGTCGGGGCTCGAGGCCTTGATCCGGAGGCGGCGCATGAAGACGTCGACGACGGCATCCTGATTCTTCGTCGACGAGAAGCCGGCCCGCGACAGCCGCGGCAGTGCCGCGAGCACGATGTTGTCGCGCACCGAGAGGTTCGGAATAATGCCCTCCGACTTGCGGTCCTCGGGGAGCATGACGATGCCCGCCCGGATCGCCGCGGGAACGGAGCCGCTGCGCACTTGCTTGCCATCGACCGCGACGGTGCCGCGATCCAACTGCATGACCCCGGCGAGCGCCTTGAGCGTCTCCGAGCGCCCGGCACCGAGCAGGCCGCCGAGACCGACGACCTCACCGGGCCGGATCTCGAGTCCGACGCCCTCGAGTTGGTGCTTGCGGCTCAGGTCGGTGGCGACGAGCACGGGGGGCGCGTCGCTCTCGCGGGTCTCGCCGAAGGCCGTCACGCCGCGGCCCTTCACGTTCGCGACGGAGCGGCCGAGCATCAGCGACACGAGCTCCATGCGCGGGAGGTCGGCGAGATCACCCACGTGCACGACGCGTCCGTCGCGCAGCACGGTGACGCGCTCGCAGACGCGGTAGATCTCATCCATCCGGTGGCTCACGTAGACGATCGCGATCCCCTGCCTGCGCAGGATGCCGATGACCGAGAACAGGGTGTCGACCTCCCTCGCCTCGAGCGAGGAGGTGGGTTCGTCCATGATGACGACGCCGGCGTTGATGCTCACCGCGCGGGCGAGGGCGACCATCTGCTGCACGCCAAGCGCCAGACTGCGCAGGGGCCTCTTGACGTCGATGTCGATGCCGTAGGTGGTGAGCAGCGTGCGGGCGTCCGCGAACATCTGCGAGTAGTCGATGAGGCCGATCCGGTTGCGCGGTTCGCGGCCGAGGTAGATGTTCTGGGCGACCGACATCAGGGGGATCAGATTGACCTCCTGGTAGATCGTGCTGACACCCCGGCGCTGCGCGTCGAGGGGGCGCGCGAACTTCACCGGCGATCCCTCCCAGACCAGCTCGCCGTCATCCGGCTGATGCACGCCGGTGAGGACCTTGATCAGCGTGGACTTGCCCGCGCCGTTCTCGCCCATCAGGGCATGGCTCTCGCCGGGACGCACGGCGAAGTCGATGCCGGAGAGCGCGGTCACGCCGGCGAAGCGCTTGGTCACACCGCGTGCCTCGAGCACCGGCTGTGCGATCGCGCTCGTGTCGGGGACGGTCTGATCGGGGGAGGAGCTCACGGCGCGTGCGGCCTTTCTGCGTCGTCGGAGAAGGAGGAGCCGGGGCCCGGGCGGAATGAGCCGCCCGGGCCCCGGCGGTCTGGCGTTAGTAGGCCGAGTTCACCCGGTCCGCCGCATTGGAAGGATCGTACTCGGAGTCCTCGATCACGATCTTCTGACCGACCGGGTCGCCGGCCTCGAACGCCTTGATCGTCGCGAAGGCGAGCGGACCGAACCGCGGGTTCGACTCGATGACGCCGTTGTACGCACCCGTGACGATCTGGGAGACCGCGTTCTTGGTCCCGTCGATCGAGTAGATCTGGATGTCCTTGCCGGGCGCCTTGCCCGCTGCGATGATCGCGGCCTGGGCCCCGAGTCCCATCTCGTCGTTCTCGGCGTAGATCACGGTGATCTCGGGATGGGCCTGGAGCAGTTGCTCCGTGACCGTCTGGCCGGTCGCCCGGTTGAAGTCACCGGTCTGCTGGGCGACGATCGTCATGCCGGGTGCCTTCGCCTTGATCTGGTCGACGAAGCCGCTCGTGCGGTCCGTCGTGACACCATTGCCCGACGAGCCGAGCAGCACGGCGATGTTGCCCTTGCCGCCGGTTCCCTTGATGAGCTGGTCGGCTGCACGCTTGCCCTGGCTCACGAAGTCCGAGCCGAGGAACGACACGTAGTCCGAGCAGGCCGTCGAGTTGAGCTTGCGGTCGATGGTGATGACCGGGATGTTCTTATCGCGCGCCGCCTTCAGCGCCGGCCCGAGTCCATCCGAGTTCAGCGGAGCGACGATCAGGATCTGGGCGCCCTGGGCGATCAGGTCCTGAATGTCGGAGATCTGCTTCGAGAGCGTCGACTGCGCGTTCGTGGTGATCAGCTTCTTCACCCCGACCTTGGCGGCTTCGTCCTTGATCGACTGCGTCTCGGCGATTCGGAAGGGGTTGTCCTCCTTCTCGGACTGCGAGAAGCCGACGATCGCGTCCTTGAGAGCGATCTTGTCGCCCTTGTAGTCGGCGAGGGCGCAGGTGGGTCCGTCCGAGGCCTTGGCGGTCTGGGCGGTGTCGGTCGCGGCGCCGGAGGTGCCGCTGCCGGTGCCGGTGTTCGTGCATCCGGCCAGCGCGAGGCCGACCGCTGCGACGAGGGCGAAACCTGCGAACAGGGTCCGGGGGGTGCCTTTACTCATTCGAGTCCAACTTCCTTGTTGAGTGACTGCGGAGCGTTCGGCGGGAACCGAATCGCTCAGAACATGGCAGAAGGGTTCAGATTGCCAACCCTGACGGTGATTGTCCCGAAAACGTGTCCGAAAGTCCAGTACCCCGCGCAATGTGGACTTGGATGCCCGCGGCGCGCAGGGCGGCGATGGTCGCGGCGGGCGATGACTCGTCGGTGATGACATCGGTGATCGCCGAGGGCGCCAGCGTCTGAATCGCGGTCCGCACGCCGAACTTGGTGTGGTCGACCAGCGCGACAACGCGATGGCCGGCCGCCGCGAGCGAACGGTCCGAATCCGCGACCGTCATGTTCGGGGTCGAGAGCCCGAACTCGGCGTCCAAGCCGTTGCCCGAGAGGAAGGTCACGTCGGCGTGGAGCCCGCGGAGTGTGTGGTTCGTCGCCTCCCCCACCAGGGCGCGGATGGAGGCCCGCAACGTGCCCCCCGTCACGATGACCTCGTTGCCCACCGCATCCACGAATGCCTCTGCGACCAGCAAAGAGTTGGTGACGACGGTGAGTCCGGCGCGCTGGGCGAGGGCTTTGGCGAGCGCCTCGGTGGTCGTGCCAGGACCAATCACGACGACGTCGCCCTCGCTCACGAAGCTGGCCGCGAGCGTACCGATCGCCTCCTTCTGGCGGCGCGCCTGCACCACCTTCTCGGAGTACGGCGACTCGCGGGACGGCTGCCCGGCGATGGCGCCGCCGTGGGTGCGCGTGAGCTGGCCGACGGAGTCCAGATAGTCCAGGTCGCGGCGGATCGTCACCGCCGAGGTGTCGAGCCCGGCGGCGAGCGCGCGGATCGACACGGCACCGTCTTCGCGCAGGGCGTCGAGGATGCGCTGGCGTCGCTGCGCTGGGATCACATTGCCGATGTTACAAAATCGTGAACGAAATGTGATCATTTTCGATCAGATCGGATCCGGATCCGATCCTGCTGCGCGGCGCATGAGCCCGACCTCAGTCCGCCGAGGCCACCGCGTCCTGCTCGCCGAGCGGACTCGGGAAGTGCAAGGTGATCGACGGTCCAGGCTCGGCGCGCTCGGCATCCACCTCGGTGTTGGACTGCTCGAGCACCCGATACACGGTCGCGCGCGAGGTGCCGAGCTCCTGCGCGATCTCGCGCACGGTGGCCCCCTGGTCACGCATCATGAGAACCCGCTCGACGTTCGTGCCGGAGAGCGCGCGCGGGCGACCGCCGACCCGACCGCGGGCCTTCGCGGCATAGACGCCGGACATCGTGCGCTCGCGCGCGAGACTGCGATCCATGGCCGTGAACGCCGAGATGATGTCGAGCAGCGCGGGACCGCTCTCGCCCGAGGTGTCGAGACCCTCGACGATGGTGGCGACACCGACGCCGCGCTTGCCGAGCAGCTCAAGCAGCGAGAGCACCGACGTCACGGTGCTGCCGAGGCGGTCGAGGCGCCACACCACGAGCGTGTCGCCGGCGCGCGTGCGATCGAGCGCGGCGGTGAGCTGCGGACGGATCGGTGTCGAGGTGTGGGCGCTGATGTCGACGTACAGCTCGTCGACTCCGCGATGCTGCAGCAGGTCGCGCTGGAAGTCGGCATTGTGCTCGAGCGGGCCCACCCAGAGGTAGCCGTACCGGGTCACGCGCGCTCACCCCCACCGTCGTTGTCGGTGGGAATCGTACACCCGCGATCTCGGGCGACTCTGATGGCGGTCACCCCGCGTTGCGTCGGCGCCGCAGCACCTCATCGAGGTCCGGAGTCGCGGCATCCGTCGCCTCGGCGCCGAAGCCGATCCGTCCCATCGCGGCCCAGCGGCTGGGGACGGCGGGCTCGACGCTCGGCACCGGGGTCGGGGCGAACGGCCGGATCGGGGTGACCTCGGGCTCGTCCTGCGCCGCACGCAC
The DNA here is from genome assembly GCA_025352325.1 of Microbacteriaceae bacterium. Classification (GTDB taxonomy): domain Bacteria; phylum Actinomycetota; class Actinomycetes; order Actinomycetales; family Microbacteriaceae; genus Lysinimonas. The sequence continues at coordinate 9,997 of JANXTR010000003.1, forward strand.
CGCCTGCTCGGAGGCGAGCGAGGCGGACCGCAGCCGCGCCATCAGCTCGCCGGTCGGAGCGACCGGGGTGAGCGGTTGCGTCTCGCCGCGGGAGAGGTAGAGGGGCGGGGGCACCGAAACGGGCGTCCACCCGGATGCCGGGACCGCCTCGGCCTGCGCCATCGGCGCCGCGACGATCGACTCCGCAACTCGCGGGCTCGCGGCCGCGCGCGCCGGAGCCGCGCGCACGTCGAGCCGACGTCGCACGTTCACGCCGGCGACACCGAATGCGGCTCCCCCGGCGAAGACGACCCATGCTCCCGGGGCGAGGCCGGTCGCGACGACGAGCACGAGCTGGATGCCGATGGTCAGCGTCGCGACGATCATCAGCGCGCTCGCGAGACGGCGGGCGCGACGGCGACGCAGACGCGCCCGCACGATGCCCGCCGCGGGTTCGTCACGCGACCAGGAGATCGCGGCCGCCGTGCGCGGCATGGCCGGCGTTGCCGTGCGCGGCATGGCCGGTGTCGCCGCGCGTACGCTCGCCGCGGTGCGGGCCGCGAGCACGTCGGCCCGGTGCTCTTGCGCACGGAGCACGCGTTCGTGGCGGGCCGCATCCCGTGCCGTCATATCGACTCGCACCTGCTCGGGAACCTCAGCCGTCTCGGCCATGATCCGCAGCGTCTGCTGCAGGCGGGTGGCGGTGCGCTCGGTGGCCAGGTACTCGCGCCGTGCCATCCAGGTGGGCACGAAGTAGAAGAACCAGAGCAGCGCGGCGACCGCCACCATGATCGCCGTGCCCGCCCCTTTCAGATCCATACCGACACGGTACGGACGGACCGGTCGGTCGCCGCTGAGGCGCGCTGGAACTACCCGAGTCGGAGCGGTTGCGCCGCCAGGATCCGGTCGGCCTCGGGGACGCTGCCGATGCCGGCGGGCACGCGGCCGTCCTTCCAGCGTCGCAGCACGCCGGTGGGCAGCTCCTCGACGGTGAGGGCGAAGCAGAAGTGGTCGCGCCAGTCGCCGTTGATGTGGATGAAGCGGCGGCGGAGCCCCTCGTAGCGGTAGCCGAGCTTCTCAACTACCCGCAGCGAGGGCGCGTTCTCGGGACGGATGCAGATCTCCATGCGGTGCAGTCCGAGCGAGAACAGGCAGTGATCGGTGGCGAGCGCAACGGCCGTCGGCGTGACGTTCTTGCCCGCGAAGCGCTCGGCCACCCAGTAGCCGATCGACGCCGACGAGAGGGAGCCGTAGCTCAGCCCCGACACGTTCAGCTGGCCCGCGAACTCGCCGTCGTACTCGACCGCGAACGGCACGCCATAGCCGGAGCGCCAGTTCGAGAGCAGCGACCGGATGCTCGCCCGCGAGTCGAATCCGATCGGCCCGTGCGGGTTTGTGGCCTCCCAGGTGCGCAGCCATGCCCGATTCGAGATGAGCTCCTGCTCAAGGGCTCGACTGTCGCGCAGCCGGATGGGGCGTATCGTGACGCCTCCGTCACGGAGCGTCGGGATGCTCATGGTCATCGTTGGTCAGCGTAGCCGCGAAAGTCTTCAACCACGGCCGGAAGTCTGGTCCGAGGTCGGCGCGGTCGCTCGCGAGCTGCACGATGGCCTTGAGGTAGTCGAGGCGATCGCCGGTGTCGTAGCGACGCCCTCGGAACACGACACCGTGCACGCCGCCGCCCCACTCCGGCCCGGTGGCGATCGATTGGAGCGCATCCGTCAGCTGGATCTCGCCGCCCTTGCCGGGCGCGGTGCGCTCGAGCACCTCGAAGATCTCGGGACGCAGCACGTAGCGGCCGATGACGGCCAGGTTCGAGGGGGCGCTGCCGGGGGATGGCTTCTCAACGAGACCGGTGATCTTCACGACGTCGTCCTGGTCGGTGGCCTTGACGGTCGCGATGCCGTAGAGGTGCGCGACTGAGGGATCAACCTCGAGGAGGGCGACGACGGTGGTGTTCAGCTGCTGCTGGACCTCGAGCATCCGGGTCAGGAGTGGGTCGCGCTCGTCGATGATGTCGTCGCCGAGGAGCACGGCGAACGGCTCGTGGCCGACGTGCATCTTGGCGCGCAGCACGGCGTGCCCGAGACCCTTCGGGTCGCCCTGGCGCACGTAGTGCACGTCGGCGAGGTCGGTGGAGTACTTGACCTTGTCGAGTTTCTCGAGCTCGCCCTTCTTGCGCAGCACGTCTTCGAGCTCGCCCACCTTGTCGAAGTGGTTCTCGAGCGCATTCTTGTTGCGTCCGGTGATCATCAGCACATCGGTGAGGCCAGCCGCGACGGCCTCCTCGACGACGTACTGGATCGCCGGCTTGTCGACGACGGGGAGCATCTCCTTCGGCATCGCCTTGGTCGCCGGGAGGAAGCGCGTGCCGAGCCCCGCTGCGGGGATGACGGCTTTCGTGATCGAGGTGGCCATGTCCCGAGACTATCGGGGCGATCCTGACCCCGCCTAAGCCAGCCTTTAGACTCTCCCTCGTGGGCGAGAATGTGGATGCCGAGAAGCGCGCTCTGCGTGCCGAGCTCCGCGAGCGCCGCCGCATCCGTACCGCGACCGAACGTGCAGCAGACACCGCGGCCTTGACCGCGAATCTGGTGGCGCTGACCACTCGGCTCGGGGCATCCTCCCTGGCCTCGTATCTTTCGATGCCCGACGAGCCGAACACCCGCGACTTCCTCGACTGGGCGCAGGAGCACGGCACGCGCGTGCTCATCCCGGTGTCGCGTGCCGATGGTCTGCTCGACTGGGCCCCCTACGACGGGGCGGCCGAGGACACCGACGTGCTCGGCATGCCGACGCCGACCAGCGAACTGCTCGGACCGATCGCGATCAACCGGGTCGACCTCATCCTGGTCCCGGCCGCCACTGTCGATCGCGGGGGCATGCGGATGGGCTGGGGCATGGGCTACTTCGACAAGACGCTCGGCTCCATGGAGGCCTGCCCGCCCGTCTATGCTGTGATCTTCGACGAGGAACTCGTCGACTCCGTGCCGCGCGAGCGTCACGACATGCCGGTCGACGGGGTTGTCACCCCGGGCGGCATCATCACGTTCTGAGGACTTTCTCCCCATGCCCACATACTCGTACCGCTGCACCGAGTGCGGCGAAGCCTTCGACATCCAGCAGGCGTTCACGGATGACTCGCTCACCGTCTGCCCGAACTGCGGCGGCAAGCTGCGCAAGGTTTTCAACGCGGTCGGAGTGAGCTTCACCGGCTCCGGCTTCTACCGCAATGACAGCCGCGCACCCGCGCCCAAGGAGGGGTCGTCGGCCTCCGCTACCTCTCCGAAGTCGGACTCGAAGTCGGACTCGAAGTCCGACTCGAAGTCCGACTCGTCGTCCGACTCGAAGTCATCGTCGAGCACCTCATCCCCGAGCACGTCATCCCCCGCGCCAGCCGCCCCTGCAACCACGAGCAAGAGCACGAGCAAGAAGGAGTAGCACCATGATTCAGGGTTTCAAGGAGTTCATCCTCCGTGGAAACGTCATCGACCTGGCCGTGGCCGTGGTCATCGGCGCCGCCTTCACAGCGGTCGTCACCGGGCTCGTCACCGGCATCTTCAACCCGATCATCTCGCTGCTGTTTGACTCGGGTGAGATCGCGAAGGCTGGCATCGAGCTGAAGGCAGCACACGACGGCACGCCGGCGGTCGTCCTGTCGTTCGGGCTCGTGCTGGCCGCCGTCATCCAGTTCATGCTCGTCGCGATCGTCGTGTACTTCGCGCTCATCGTGCCGATGAACTACGCGAAGATGCTGCAGGCGAAGCGCGCGGGCGTACAGCCGGCCGCTCCAGCCGGGCCCACCGATACCGAGCTGCTCATCGAGATCCGCGACCTGCTCGCGGCGCAGAACCGTCAGTAGCGCGCGGCAGACCTGCGGCTAGCGCTGCGGAAAGCGGGTGCGTGTCCACGAGTCGTGGACACGCACCCGCTTTTCGCATCCGGAGTCGAGAGCGCGAGCTGGCGTGCACAGTGTCGGGAGAAAGCGGTCTCCGAGGCTCCAGGGAAGTCGGATACCGATTCCACCCGACGTTGTGCACAGGGTCGGCGAAAGGGTCGGCGATGGCAGGTTGAGCCACAGCGTCAGCGATGGCAGGTTGAGCCACAGGGTCGGCGATGGCAGGTTGAGCCACAGCGTCAGCGATGGTCGGAACGCGTCAGTAGTGCGGCGGCTTGTCGGCGAGCATCCGGTCGTCGTTCTCGTTGCCCGGATGCCGCGCCGCCGCGGGCGCGGGCGTCGGGTCGGTGCCGTCCGGGGTTGGGGTCGACACGCGGCGCCGCGCGCGCGGACGCCTGCCGGGTGCCGGGGCGCCCAGATCCGGCGGAACGGGAGCCACGGCATCCGGCTCGAGCGCATCGGGCGTCACGGGCTCAGGCGTGGGGGGCTGCTGATCCCACGATCGGGATCTCCTGCGTGAGGGCGCCACCGGCGAGTCCGGACATCCGGGCGATGCGGTCGGCCACGGCATCCGGGTCACTGAACAGCTCGAAGGCGTGCACCCGCGCGTAGTGCCAGCCCAGGCGGCGCAGCACCTCGGGGCGCAGGCGCAGGGACTCGCGCAGGGTGCGTCCGGCCAGCACGCCGTCGGTCTCGACGACCAGGCAAGTGCCGCCGTTCGCGGCGACCAGGCCGAGCTTGCCACGGTGGCCGAGGGCGACGCGCAGTCCGCGCGAGGCCAGCCGGCGCGAGAGGTCAACGAGCATCGGATCGCTGTCGTCGGGGAGAGGTGGCTCCGCGCGGCGGGCCGCGACCTCTTCGAGGATCTCGGCCAGCGCGACGGCGCCGTGCTTGAGGCGGCCGTCATCGACATCCGAGGGGCGGAAGCAGGTGACGATCACGAGGTTGCGGCGGGCGCGCGTCATCGCGACCGCGAGCAGCCGCTCACCGCCCGGGTGGCCGAGCGGGCCGAAGTCGGCGAGCACGCGGCCGTGCGGGGTGCGCCCGTAGCCGATGGAGAAGATGACGCGATCGCGGCTCTGCGCGACGGCCCGTTCGATCGGCAGCACCGCGAACGGCTCGCCGCCCTCGCCGAGCACGAACTCGCTGAGCTCGGATCGCGTGGCCATCGCCGTGAGCACGGCCTGCAGCACGCGCACGGAGTGCTTCTGGCTCGCCGTGACGACCATGAGCGACTCGAGCGGACGCTGCGTGGCGTGCTCGATCACGAGCTCCACAACTCGGTTGACCTCGGCGTCGACGCTCTCGACGGCGCCGGTGTCGCCGTCCGGCATCCCGGTGCCGTTCTCGACGTAGTCGAGCACGAGGCTGCCGTGGCCGAGGAAGGATCCGGCCCACGGCAGGGAGTCGATGCGCCCGCCGTAGAAGCGGCGGTTCACCAGCTCGGCGAGGTCCTCGCCGCCCGCGCGGTAGCTGCGGGTGAGGCTGAGGACGGGGAGTAGCTCCCCGAGGCGCGACAGCGCCGAGCGCCCGTGGAGCTCGTCGAGCGCGCGGGAGCCGAGTGCCGGGTTGCCGGCGGGATCGGGGACGATCGCGGCATCCTGATCGCTGAGGGCGATCTCGAAGGCGGAGGGCGTCTGCGTGACCGGGTCGCCGAACGCAACGATCTGCTTGGCGCGGCGGATCGCTCCCACGTTCTCGGCCACGGTCGTCGCGCCGGCGTCGAGCAGCAGCACGGTGTCGAAGACCATCGCGTCGGTCACGGCAGCGACCTCGTAGGGCGAGGCGAGCCAGATCGGAGCGACCGACCGGGACAGGTGCGGGGCGGAGCGCTGCAGGGCGCTCGAGCTCACGCCGTCCGAACCGAGGACGCGCTTGAGCTCCCGCGCCTCGTCCGGCCAGTCGACCAGGCCGATCTTCCAGTTCTCGGCGAGCTGCCAGGCGAGCAGCTGTGCGCTGCCGGACGCGTGGGCCTCGTCGACGAGCCGGAAGTCCGCCTCGAGACGCTCGAGCACGTCGGTCTTCGCCCCGAGGAGGGCCCGGTCGGAGGCCAGCAGGTGATCGAGCGCGGACCGCCACCAGGCCAGCTCGAGCTCGGCGGGGATCTGCTCCTCGGGCACATGCCGACGGGCGAGGTCGGTGAGCAGCGAGTCGAGGTCGAGGCTGCGCATCGTGGAGACGAGCTCGCTGCGCTCTTGCAGGTTCTGCAGCACGTCGGAGTCGGCCGCCAGCGCGGTCAGCAGCTCGCTGAGCCGGTGCAGCGGGATGCTGGAGAAGTGGGTCTCGCGGGAGGTATGGCCGAGCGGGGCGTCGAGCGCGGCGAGATCCGCCGAGAGCTGCTGCCAGGCGACAGCCACATCCGAGATGCCGACCGGCACCTCGGGAACGACGCCGGTGGCGACGAAGCGCTGCCACATGATCCGCTGCCGCTGGATGCCCGAGAGAGCCTCGTGCAGATCGCCGACGTGCATCCCGGGGCGCACGTACTCCTTCGCCAGCTTCTTCAGCCGACGACGGTTCACCGAGGACATCTCGGGGGCGTCGCGGCGCGGGGCGGTCGCGACGATCAGCTCGCTGAGCGAGCGGTCGAAGACGGCGGGCGTGAAGCGGTCGAGGGTGTCGCGGATGTCGGTGAGCAGCTTGAGATAGACGCCCAGTTCGCCGATGGTCTCGAACGGGCGCATCCGGGTGGAGCCGATCAGCTGCTGGGCGCGGACGAGCAGCCGGGGCAGTTCCTCCCCCTGGATCTTCTTCGCGAGAGCGTGCGCCTTGTGCGCCTCGTCGCCGTTGGCGAACTGCGCGCCGTACCAAGGCGAGTCGCCCGGTCCATAGCGGAACTCTCCGAGCTCGGCGGCCTGCACCATGGTGCGCGCGATGGTGGCACGGTCGGCGGCGAGCCGCTCGACCGTCGGCATGTCGAGGCGCGCCGTGGTCGACGGCGGGACGGGAAGCAGTGCCAGCCGCGAGAGCTCGGTGACGCAGTCGACGACCGAGACGCCGAGCCGGGTGTCTGGGCGGGAGAGCGAGCCGCGGTAGTTGAGCAGCACGGTGCGCAAGCGCACGAGCGCCTCGTCCACCTCGCCGAGGATGGGCTGCCTGGTGCGCTCGTTGCGGGCGATGGCGCGCACGACATCCCGGCGCAGCGAGGCGGGGGCGACCGCCATCCCACTCAGGCCGATGTCGGCGAACCGCTGGGCGATGCCGTCGAGGGTGGCGCGGCGCGGGCTAACCACGAGCACGCGCTTGTTCTGCCCGACCAGGCTGCCGAGCGCGTTGACAATGGTCTGGGTGCCACCGGTGCCCGGCATCGTCTTCACGACGATCGAGTTGCCGGAGGCGATCTGCGCGATCACCTGCTCCTGCTCGGTGTCGGCGTCGAGCAGCAGTACGTCGGTGGACGGGTCGCGATGGTCGGCATCCACCGGCTCGACCGGGGCGAAGCCCTCCTCGAGGGTCCACTTCGCGGTGGCGTTGCCGGCGAGCGCGTCGAGCACGGGATGCTCCAGCTGCCAGGCGTCGGCCACCATCGCCGGCGCGACTTCGGCGAACGACGAGACGACGAGACGCGGCGCGACCGTGAAGTCGGGGAGGTGCCCGGTGAGCGCGCGCAACTGATCGATAACGGCGTTGGGCTTGAAGGTGCCGTCGGCGTCGGTCAGCGCGACGAAGCTGTCGGCGTCGAGCACCATGCCGAACTGCTGCTCGAGCGCGACCGCGAACGCCGGGTTGAGGGTTGGGACGCCGCGCAGCTTGATCTCGAAGTCGCGACCGTGGCGGCGGATGGCGAGCGGGCGCAGCAGGATCGGCGCGCAGAACTCCTCGATCGAGAGCTCGCCCTCGGCGTGCTCGGTGGTCGCGGTCCACTGCGCGAGGCCGATGCCCAGGCGGATCGCGTCGATGCCGCGGGTGGTCGAGAGCTCGAGGCCCTTGGCGGCGATTCGGTCGGCCGCGAGGCGGGCGGCGCGCAGGGCGACGTCGTCACGGATCAGCTGCGAGAGCAGCGTGGTCTGGCCGGTGATGAACCGCGCCAGGCCGCCCGGATGCGTCGTGCTCAGCTCGATCCGGGTGCTCGGGTCGTCGACGAAGTGCAGCAGGGGTGAGCGCCCGCCGACCGAGGTCAGCTCCGCACGCCACTGCTCGCGCACCGGATCGGCGACATCGCTGGAGGTGCGCGGGACGGAGGGGACGACACGCGACACAGCGTCGGCGCGCTTGTCGTCGCTCGTTCCGTCCTCGGTCACGAGACCCTCATCCCGTCGATTTACTGGCCACACGGGCCCCAGGCTAGGCCGCGCCCTCCGGAAAGGCCCGGACCGCTGCGGGGTTTCGCGAGATGAACCCGCGCAGCAACACCCTACGTGCGGTGTCAGCGTTCGTCAGCGACGCCTCAGCAGTGGGCGATCAGTTCGCACGGGGCGGCGAGCAGGGAGGTGAGTTCCTCGAGCAGGCGATGCGCCGCGACGGCGTCGGTGCGACGCGGGTCGAAGGCGAGCGTCAGCGAGATGCTGCGGTCGGCAGCGATGGGCCCCACGCTCAGCACGACGGCGTCCTCGGGTATGGGGGATGCCGCATCCGCTCCCTCGAGCGCGGCCGTGAGTTCGCTCAGCCGCACGCCGTGTCGCGCGGGCAGCACGGGCCAGCGCGCATCCACGCCCGGATGCCGCAGCGACGCCACGAGGAACGCCTTCGCGACGATGCCCCTGGCCGAGACGGATTCGCCGTCGCGGGCGGCGTGCACGTCGAGTCGCGCCGCGAAGTCGACGAGCTCGGCGACGTCGACGGTGGCGGATTCGATAGACAGCACGGCGGGGACGAGCGCGGCGCGAGCGCCCCCTCGAGATGCGGGCGCGCGGAACGGGATCGGCGGCGAAAAGCTGGGGGCGAGCGTCATGGCGGGTCCTTTCCGTTGTGCCGATCGTGCGCTACTTGGACGTTTCGCACAACCGCTTCCTTTTCTGTTGCGCAGATTGCATAGTTTGGTGACGCGTGTTCGTGCCAAACTGCGACACATGACCGATCTCGACGGCACCGACGCCCGCATCCTGCTCGCTCTCCGAGACGACGCCCGGCTCTCGGGGGTCGAACTGGCCCAGCGGCTGGGGCTGTCGCGCAACACGGTTCAGGCCCGCCTGGCCCGACTCGAGTCGGGCGACGCGCTCGCCCCGATTGACCGTCGTGTCGAGCACCGCGCCCTCGGGTACCCGCTGACCGCATTCGTGACCATCCGTGCCGATCAACACCGCCTTCCATCGATCGAACAGGACCTGGCGGCGATCCCGGAGGTCGTGGAGGTGCACGGCATCGCCGGGGAAGACGACGTGCTGGTGCGGATCGTCGCCATCGACGCGGACGACCTCTACCGGATCGCCGGCGCCATCCTCTCGGCGCCGGGTGTGGACCGCACCGAGGTGCGACTGTCGGTTCGCGAGATGGTCGGCTACCGCACCGCTCCGCTGCTGACTCGGATCGCCGAGAAGTAGGGCCCCGGATGGGGAGGTGGATCCGACCCCGCTCGTGGTCGCCGCGATCATCGCCGCCCTTGTGCCCGCCGTGCTGTTCGCCGTGGCGGGACCCGTGGTGTGGGCGGCGCGGGTGTCGATCGCGATCCTCGCGCTCGCTCTCGGCGCCTGGTTGCTGGTTCAGGCCCTGAACTGACGCCCGGATCCCCGCATTCCCGGGGTTCTGGCCCTCGCGAAGCTGTGATTTCCCTGTGCCCGGAACCCGATCCAAACCACTGGGCTGGGGGTGCCGAACCTCCTGCACAGAGTCGATCGGCACCAAAAAATCTCTGACACTCACAAAAGGATGAACTACATCATGAACAAGATCTCTCGCACCATCGTCGGCCTCTCGGCCGCTGCACTTCTCGTCACCGGCGTGGGCATCTCTGCTGCCTCCGCTTCGTCGGAGGCCGCTTCGGCCTCCAAGATCCCGGCGCCCATCGCCGCGGTCCCAGAGATTTTCGGCGGCAACACCGCCGTCGCACTCGACGCCAACTTCCTCGCGGCGCTGAAGTCGCTCGGCGTGACGCCCGGCGTCCTGGGAACTGCAACGCTGACCAACGGATCGGTGGCCTTCCCGATCACCGGTGGCTCGGTCGTGTACTGGTCGCCCAGCGGCAAGTACCGTCCGTACGTGCAGGGCATCATCGAGCACAACGGTTCGGGCCTGTCCCTGACCGCCGGGAGCACCGTCGTCGATCTGACCAACTTCACGATCAACCCCGGTAACTCGAAGCTCTACGGTGACGTGACCGTCAACGGAACGGTCGCGGCAACGCAGGCCTACCTGTTCGACCTTCACGGACAGACTCTGAAGCCGCTTCAGGTCGACGGCAACAACGCGGTCCTCGCCGGCACGCAGGTTCACATCTCGCCCGACGCCGCCGGCGTACTCAACAAGGTGTTCAACACCACCGGTGTTCCGAGTGAGCTGCTCGTTGGCGTCGCGACGATCACCGCGCAGATCGCCAAGTAGTCTCGGCATCTTGCAGTAGCCGAACTACAGAAGCAACCGGAGTACAGAAGGGCCGCGGTGCTTGTCACCGCGGCCCTTCTTCCATGACCTGACAGACTTGAGAGCACACGAAGGGGCGGCAATGAGCGCATCGCGCATTGGCATCATCGGCGGTTCCGGCCTCTATCGGCTGCTCGACCCCGCCACCTCCGAGTCCCGCCGGATCGAGACCCCGTACGGGCCGGCGGCGGTCGTGGTCGGCGGTTTTGCCAACCGCGATGTCGTCTTTCTCACCCGCCACGGCGTCGACCACTCGGTCGCCCCGCACCTCGTCCCATACCGCGCCAACATCTGGGCCCTGGCCTCGCTCGGGGTGGCGGCGATCGTCTCGAGCTCGGCCGTGGGCGGGCTGACCGCCGAGTACGCGCCCGGGTCGCTCGTGCTCACCGACCAGTTCCTCGACGGCACTACCGGGCGTGCGGACACCTTCTTCGACTGGCCCGCCGCCGACGGCGGCTCGGTGCAGCATCTCGCGGCCGCGGATCCTTTCGACCCAGCGCTGCTTGCCGTCGCACGCGAGGCGCTGACCGCGGCAGGCGAGACCTTCCTTCCGAGCGGGACCGCGGTTGTCATCCAGGGTCCGCGCTTCTCGACGCGCGCCGAATCGCGGTGGTACGCGGCATCCGGCGGCCACATCATCAACATGACCATGTACCCGGAGGTTCCGCTTGCCGCCGAGCTCGGTATGGGCACCGTCAATCTGGCCTTCGTCACCGATTCGGATGCCGGGGTCGACCGCGCGGACGACGACATCGTCAGCCATCAGCTCGTGCTCGAGCGCCTGGCCGCCGCCCAGCCCCGGATCGTCGCAGCGATCGAGACGATCATCCGCGCGATCCCGCACGACTACGCGGGCGTGGCGCTCATTCCGGCCGCGGCGGTCACCGCAGTGCTCGGCCGGCCTGTGCTCGCCCGGCCCGTCGTACCCCCGGCCGCCGCCATGATCGGCTCGGACCCGTCATGACCATCTTGCTCGTGACCGGTGGTGCCGGGTTCATCGGCGGCGCCGTCGTGACCGACGCCCTGGCACGCGGCTGGGAGGTGCGCGTGCTCGACTCGCTGCGACCCGATGTCCATGGAACGGCGCCCGCCCTCGACCCGCGCGTCGAACTCCTGATCGGGGATGTCCGCGACCGGGAGACGGTGGATGCCGCGCTCCAGGGTATCGACGTCGTCAGCCACCAGGCCGCCAAGGTCGGCCTCGGCGTTGACTTCGCCGACGCTCCCGACTACGTGGACTCCAACGTGACGGGCACCGCCGTGCTCCTTGCAGCCATGACCGACGCCGGCGTGAAGCACCTCGTGGTGGCGTCGTCGATGGTGGTCTACGGGGAGGGCGCGTACCGCGACGCCGACGGTCCCGTGCGGCCGGGTCCGCGTTCTGTCGCCGATCTCGATGCGGGCCGCTTCGACCCGCTCGGGGCAGACGGGGAGCCGTTGCATCCGGAGCTCATCGACGAAGACGCCCCGCTCGATCCGCGCAACGTCTACGCGCTGAGCAAGCTCGCCCAGGAGCAGCTGGCGAGCTCGTGGGCGCGCGCCACCGGGGGCTCGGCAATCGCGCTGCGGTACCACAACGTCTACGGGCCCGGGATGCCGCAGAACACCCCGTACGCGGGCGTCGGCTCGCTCTTCCGCAGCGCGCTCGAGCGCGGCGAGGCACCCCGGGTGTTCGAGGACGGACGCCAGCGCCGCGACTTCGTGCACGTGCGCGACGTCGCAGGGGCGAACCTCGCCGCGCTGCATGCCGTAAGCGGCATGGATGCCGGAGCCTTCCGGGCTTATAACGTCGGCAGCGGCCTCGTGCACACGATCGGCGAACTGGCGGGCGCCCTGAGCGAGACATCGAACGGCCCGGCTCCGGTGACGACGGGCGAGTACCGGCTCGGCGACGTGCGTCACATCACCGCGTCGTCGGCCCGGATCGCGGCCGAGCTGGGCTGGAGCGCCGGCATCCCGTTCGAGGCGGGCGTGCGCGAGTTCGCGACGGCGCCGTTGCGCGCCGCGGTAACCCGATGACCGACCCGCTCGTCGACGTCGTGCTCCCCTGCCTCAACGAGGAGCTCGCGATCGTCGACGTGCTCGGCCGCCTGCCCGCCGGCTACCGCGGCATCGTGGTCGACAACGGTTCCACCGACCGCTCCGCCGAGCTGGCCCGGGCGGCCGGCGCGCTCGTCGTCACCGAGACGCGGCGCGGCTTCGGCTCGGCCGCGCACGCCGGGCTGCTCGCCGCGACCGCGCCGCTCGTCGCCTTCTGCGACGCTGATGGTTCGATGGATCCCGCCGAACTGCTTCCCTTCGCCGCGTTGATCGCCGGCGGCGAGGCCGACCTCGTGCTGGGGCGCCGCCGCCCGACGACGCGGGGCGCCTGGCCCTGGCACGCGCGGCTCGCGAACCGGGTGCTCGCCCGGCTCATGCGCGGAGCGACGGGCGTGAAGCTGCACGACCTCGGTCCCCTGCGGATCGCCCGGCGTGAGCAGCTGCTCGGGCTCGACCTGCGCGACCGACGCAGCGGCTATCCCCTGGAGATGGTGCTCACGGCATCCGATGCCGGATGGCGCATCCTGGAACGCGACACCGCGTACGCGCCGCGCGTCGGACGCTCGAAGGTGACGGGGACCGTGAGGGGGACCGTCATCGCGGTGCTCGACATGAGCCGTCTGCTGCGTGAGCAGCGCGCCGCACGACGCGCAGGTAAGACCTCCGCAGCCCGACGACGCAGGTGATCATCCAGCTCCCAGCTTCCCCGGCCAGGTTCCTGGCATCGATCCGCGCGTCGGCTCCGAACCATACGCGTGACCCTTTCCACCGCCACAGCAGGCGCCGCAGCACAGCCAGGGGCGCTCGCATGACCACGCTCGTGATCATCGCCAAAGAGTGCCTGCCCGGGCGCGTGAAGACGCGCCTGCACCCCGCCGTCAGCTACGAGCAGGCCGCCGAGCTGGCCGCGGCGAGCCTCGCCGACACCCTGCAGATCGGCATCGAGCTGCCCGCCGATCGCCGCATCCTCGCCTTCGACGGTCTCGTCCCGCCGCCCGACTCGCATGACTTCGAGGTCATCCCGCAGAGCACAGGCGACCTCGACGCGCGCCTCGCCGCCGTGTTCGACGCGGCCACCGGCCCGGTGCTCCTCGTCGGCATGGACACCCCGCAGCTGCGCGTGGCCGACCTCGACGCGCTCTTCCCGTGGCCCGACGACGCGGACTTCGCGTTCGGTCCCGCGCATGACGGCGGCTTCTGGGCGCTCGGCATGCGCGAACCGCGCGGAGACCTGATCCGGGGGGTTCCGATGTCGCGCGGCGACACCGGAATGCGCCAACTGGAACGTCTGATGACCGCGGGGGGCATCATCCGGATGCTGCCGCCGATGACCGACGTCGACACCATCGTCGAGGCGCACGCCGTCGCGGCGCTGGCACCCGACACGCGCTTCGCCCGCACCCTGGACCGCACCCTGCAGCTTCGCGAGATCCTCGAGGCCGTCGCATGAGCCTCGCCACATTCGGCTCCGGCGGCGCCGAGCCGTACGCCCGCGCCCTGCTGCAGGAGGAGAACACCCTCTACCTGCACTCGACCGACGGCTCGCGCGCCCGCTTCGACGTCTCACGCTGGACCGACGCCGCCGACGCCGTCGACCGCGCCGTGCTGCGCCGTGCGCGCGGCCCCGTGCTCGACGTCGGCTGCGGCCCCGGGCGCATGGTCAAGGCCGCCGTCGGGCGCGGTATGAAGGCGCTGGGCGTGGACGTCTCCCCCGTCGCCGTCGAAATCGTGCGCGCCGCGGGACTCCCCGTGCACCTCGGGTCGATCTTCGAATCCATCCCCTACGAGGGATCCTGGAGCACCGCCCTGCTGCTCGACGGCAACATCGGCATCGGCGGCGACGCGAGCGCGCTGCTGGCCCGCATCCGCGAGGTGCTACGTTCCCCGAACCTCGGCGGCCACAGCGGCGACATCATCGTCGAGACCCATCCGGATGCCGCCCGCGACCGCTCGTACGTCGGCTCGCTCGTCGGCAAGGACGGTCACGTCAGTGACAGCTTCCCGTGGGCCGAGGTCGGACGCGCCGCTCTCGCCGCCCACGGCGCAGACGCCGGACTCCGCGTCACCCAGAGCTGGGGCGGCGCCGGCCGCTCGTTCAGCCGCCTGCTGCCACTGCGCTAGCGAGCCGCTGCGTCGCACCCGGCCGCCGCGCATCCCCCGCGCCCGCCGTGCATCCGCGCCGCCGCGCCACCCACACCTCCAGACGGCGCAAACTGCTCCAAAAAGCGTCGGGAACAGCAGTTTGCGCCGTTTCGGTTGAGGACAGCGCCAGAACAGGGGCAACCCAGGGCCAAGAGACAGGGCCAGTTCAGCCGCGTCGCGCGCGCCGAACCCGCGTCACGAGCAGGTACCCGACGACGGCGGCGGCCGTCAGCACGAGTGTGCCGACCCACAGGATGCCGAGATTCTTCACGTAGTCGAACGGCAGCAGCGTCTCGAACAGGTGCGCGTAGCGCTGCGCGAGGATCTCGGGCACCAGCACGATCGTGAACACCGCCCCGATCACCAGCCCGCCCTGCACGATGGCGAGCACGGCCAGCGGGATCCGCCGGCCCATCCGGCGCACGATGACGCCCGCGCCGAAGACGATCGGCGCGATCAGCGCGTCGTGGATGATGATGGCCGCGATGAACCACTCCACAATCCCGATGTAGCGGGTCGGCTTCACCGTGGTGAGCAGGATGTAGCCGCTGAGCAGCAGGATGGCGACGCCGAGCACGATCAGCCCGATCCGCCAGCGCTGGATGGCAGTCGTCGGCGAGCGTTTCGACGAGCGTCTCGACGACGGGCGCGAGGCGGTGGCGGTCACGTGGTCACCTCCAGGGTGCTGAGCCATTTGGTCTGCAGCACGCCCGGACGGGCGGGCGCGATCATGCGAGCCGGGTAGCCGTGCTCGATGTCGAGCACCTTCCCGTTGAGGTGGAGGGCCACGAGGCTGAGGTCGTTCTCCACGAACTCCGGGCCCATCGTCGTGACCCGGTAGTTGCCCCTCACCTCGAGGCTGGTGAGCATGATGGCCTCGCCAGGCTTGCGGCCCACCTCATCCATCAGCGTGTTCAGCTGGATGCCCTTCCAGGTCGCGGTCTGGCTCCAGCCGTTGACGCAGGCGATCGGTAGCTGCACGATCTGCTGCGGCATGGCGAGCAGCTGGGCGTAGGTGAAGGTCGCGACCTGGTCGCCGCGCTTGATGACGAGGCGGTAGTTCTCGCCCACCATGTCGGCGGTGATCTTCGCCATCTCGGAGGTGCGGTTGATCGGCAGATCGTTCGGCCCGTCGCCCTGCGCGCGCGGCGCGATCAGGTTCAGCGGGGCGAGCGGCTTGAACGACTGCCCGGACCAGAAGGCGACCACGCCGGCGAGCGAGGCGAAGATCGTCACGAGGAAGCCGCGGCGGCTGGTGCGGGCCGCACGGGCGATGACGGGTGCGTCCGGAGCCGGCGTGGGCGGCGGCGTCATTCCGACGGCGGGCAGCTCGCGCGGCTTCGCCACCAGCGAGTTCGGGGTGGCGTCGATCCAGGCCAGGATGCGCCCGGTCAGGCCGCGGGCGGCCTCGGCAGCGGCCCTGACCGGCGCCGGAAGCGTCGCTGGCACCTCCCCGTGCTCCGGGACGACCGAGTCGCGATCGATGCCGGGCTCCTCGTCGTCGTCCGGCGGGATCAGCACCCCGTCGGCGTCGTAGCTGTGCTTCTTAGTCCAGTACCTCGTGATGATCGGCAGCTTCACCCCGATGTGGATCGCGAGCGAGCCGATGATCACGAACGAGAGCGCGAAATGGGTCTGCCGGAACGGGAAGGGGAACGGGTACCAGTCGGCGGTGTTGATCATGCCGATCGTGATCTCGACGAGCGAGGCCGCGACGAACAGGGCGATGGATGCCCGCTCGAGCAGGTTCACGAATCCGGTGATCGGCGGGTAGACGAAGAGCCGCGGATAGATCGTGTAGAGCTTGCCGAGTATCAACGGGAAGCACGCGATCCCAGCTGCGATATGCACCCCTTGGGTGATCGCGTAGAGGTTCGGGATGAACGTCGGGAACGCCATCCAGGGCTCCGGGTCCTGGATGAAATGGCTGTACAGACCCGTGAAGAAACAAATGAGGAAGGCGCTGCCGAGCAGCCGACCGAGAACCACGGCCATTCGCGGATGCCGTGAAGGGCTGAGGAGTGCGACCCTGATGTCGTACATCAACCGTCGCACCGTGCACACCCCATCGCTGTCACCTTGAGTTCGGAGCCACCATCGTGTTCGCTTGGCGTTCCGAACCACCCGGCGTGAAAACCGCGAGCACCCGGAACACGACGAACATCCTGAAGATCGTCGGCGCCTCGCTCGCCTCGCTCGCGCTGGCG
>JANXTR010000028.1 GCA_025352325.1 Microbacteriaceae bacterium
ACGCTTCAGCACCAGCGTCGATCCCAAGATCCTCGCCACCCCCGACGCGGCCTGGATCAACAAACCTGCCGAAGCACAAGAAGACGAGCCGAAACTAGCCGCCTAACTCACCCTGGCCCCATCCACCTTGACAAATTCCGAAGCGACCCGAACCTTCGACTTCCAGCGACTGGATTACTATCCCGAGCTGTGTTGAGATCATGAGAGAGCGTTGGGGTTTCGCGACCGACCTGAAATGGCCGTGATTGGCTGACCGCGAATGAGCCTCGAGCAAAAGTTAGCGGCAAGAGCTGCGGACGCTCGAATGGCGAATTGTTTGGCGCGTGAAGTACCAATAGCTCGCCTCCTTCCGGCATTCGACCGATCATCGCGTGGCCTCCATCAAGGTCCCAGATCGGAGCTATATCGTGTGCCCACGGGCCGCTCATCAGACCGCTGGTCGCCCGCGCAACTCCGACTGCATACCCGGTGCGTGACCGGCTCGACCAGAGCATGATCAAAGCCTCGGGAGTGCGATAAAGAAATGGCCCATCTGTGACGTAGGCGCCATCACTAAGACCGTTGCTTTCTGCCAAGGATAGGGGCGCGGTCCAAGGGGCTTCGTTCGCTCGGAACAGCAAGACGGGATCGCCGATGCGTTCGCGAAGGTCTTCGGTGAGAGCCACCGCCCAGATCTGGCCCACGGTCACTTCCAGCCATTCTCGACAGAACACGAGCCAGGGTGTCCCGGTTTCATCGACGAAGAGCGTCCCGTCCAGGCACATCCAGTCGGGCGGGGTTATTGGGTTGGGCGAAATTGGTTGAAAAGGGCCGTCGGGCGTGCGAGCGCGGAGGACGTGCGTGCCGCGGTGGCCCGCCCTGTCCGCAAAGGTGGCGAACATGTACCACGCGTCGTTCCAGGGGTGAACCTCGGGCGCCCAAAACTGGGTACTTCCGGAAAAATGTGCATCGGCTTTAAAAACCGTGTACGGGCCGTCCCAGTATTCAAGATCGTCGCTGCGGTAGGCGTCGAAACCGGTCCCAGGGCCGACCCATGGGTTGGGGTCCGTCGTCCCATAAAGCCGGTATGTGTTGTCGGGCAGCGTAAGAAGAAAGGGATCCCGCATGTGGATGTCGCCGAGGGATCTTCGCGGCTGGTTGGGATTCGTCATTTGCCGGCACCCATGGTCAGCCCTGACACGACCTGCCGCTGAAGCAAGATGAAGACGAGAACCAGCGGCGCAACGCCCAGCAGTGCGGCCGGGAACAGAACTGTGGGATCGACGTTGTACGGGCCGATCAGGTTGTAGGCGTTCACCATCACCGTTTGCATCGAAGGCTCCTGCAGGAACACCAGTGGGAGCACGAGGTCGTTCCAGATCGACAGGGTGAGAAAGGTTGCCAGTGTCGCCGTTATGGGCCGCAGCAGCGGGAACAGGATGAGGAAGAAAACTCGTAACGGGCCGGCACCATCCAAGCTGGCCGCTTCTTCGAGTTCTTCGGGAATCTGGCGGAAGAAGCTCGTGTAAAAGAAAATCGCAACGGGGAGGTTGAGCGCGGTATATCCGAAAATCACACCCTGGTAGCTGTTCAGCAGTCCGAAATCGCGCTCGAGGAGGTAAAACGGAGCGAGGATGACAAATATCGGCACTGTCGATCCGGCGATGAATATTCGATAGATGCCGGTGGTCCATCCGCGAGTTATGCGGGCCAGTGGGTAGGCGGCAAGCGCCCCAATAACAATCACCAGTATCAGGGACCCGAGCAGGATGATGACGGAGTTTATGAGTCCGACGCCGTAATTAATCTTCGCATAGACCTGAACGAAATTATCGAGAGTCACGGCCCGCGGAAAACTAATGGGATTCGCTGCAACGTCCGCCCGCGTTCGCAGAGCGGTCAGAACCGTAAACGCGAAAGGTAAAAGGATAAGGAACACCGCCAGAGCAAGCAGAACATCGCCAACCCGCGTGGAGATGGGCCGCCGAGCTCGGCGGCGCCTGACAATCTTTGTGTGCACCGGGGATGAAGTTAGCACCATGGTTTCAGATCCGCCGTTCGCGACGGCGCAGCACTGTCTGTGCTCCCATGGCGAATATGACGACGATCGCGAGGAGTATGAGCGCGATTGTCGCGCCGTAGGCAAAGGTTCCCTGGCCGCCGAAGATTTTCTGGTAAATAAGAATGGAGAGCGTCGTTGTGGAACCGGCGGGACCCCCGTTTGTAAGGACGAGAGGCAGCTCGAAGACCTTCAGGGAGCCGATGAGGGCAAGTGTGACGTTCACCGTCAGTGCAGGGGCAAGTAGCGGCCACTCGACCGACCAAAATCGGCGGAATCCGGATGCGCCGTCAAGGGTCGCCGCTTCGGTAATCTCGGCGGGCATATTCATGTAGCCAGCAAGGAATATCGCTGCGGAGTACCCGCAGAACATCCACACGTTGACAAGGGCAATGGCCCAAAGAGCGGTTGATGGATCGCCGAGCCAGACGCGCGTCACTCCGCCAAATCCAACGGTGCGCAGTAGAACGTTTATGGCCCCGTCTGGGGAATACAGTGAGCTCCAGACAAAACCCGCCATTACGGCCGACATAAGCGTTGGCAGCAGGATGAGCACGCTCACCGCCCGGCGAATTCTCGGGCGATTGTAGAGAGCCCTTGCGAGAGCAAGCCCAATGAGATTTTGTACGATCACGACAACCGCTGCATAACTGATTGTTGTGACAATCGCTTTACGTACGGTCGAGTCGGCAGCGGCGTGGGCGAAGTTAGAAACGCCCACGAAGTTCCCCGCATTGCCGATCTGACTGTCGGTCAGGCTTAGCCAACCTCCCTGGATGAGTGGGTAAATGATCAGGATCAGGTATATCGCGACGGCGGGCAGAACGAAGGCGAGGGCCCACAGGGGACGTCTTTGGATCATAGGGAGCTCCTGAATTTCGCTGGTCGAATGATCGGGGTGTGGTGCCGATCGTTTCATCGATCGGTAACACACCCCGATCAAGGTGAATCAGCGGAGGTTATTCATCTCGGCAAGAAACTGTTGCTGGGTGATCTGACCGAGCCAGAGCGCCTGCATACGCTGCTGCATGGTTGTCTCATTGGCCGCTTTGAGCCAGGTGTTCGAAGGAAGAATTCTGTAATTTCCCGATTCGACCGCGGCAACGAAGGAGCTTGTCGCCGGAGTCGATGGTGACTTCGCCCCGGCGAAGGGTGCGATCGCATTCTCGGAGGTCAGGTACGGCGCAGCGTTCTTCGAATCGGCCCAGAACTGGAGATACTTCTGTGCTGCGGACTTGACTTTCGTCTTCGCATTAATGCTCCACATGGTCCCCGCAAACAGGTTTGCGGTTGGCTTGGAACCGGAATTCGCTGGCCACGGAATGAAAGAGTCGTTCACGTTCGCTTGCGCAATGGCCGTTTGGTTCCACGCCCCCTGGAAGTAAAACGCACTCTTGCCTGCGGTGAAGTCAGAAAGACCGGTCGACCATTCGTCAACTCCCAGCTCGTCTTTGAAGTTCACGTACCCGCTATCGTGCAATGACATCAATTGCGCGAGCGAAGATGACCAATCGCTGAAGTTCGCTTTTCCAGCAACGAAATTAGCGTCCCAGTTCTTATTCTTCTGATACACCAGTGACGCCGCGATCGCGCCCAGTGCGGCCTCCCCGGTCCACCCATTCTTGTTGGGAAGCGAAATCGGGGTGATGCCCGCCTGCTTGACTTTCTGAAGATCCGCGTTGAAGTCGGCCCACGTCGTGGGAACCTGGTCTATTCCTGCCTTCTTCAGCAGAGTGTTGTTCGCGTACAGGCTTATGCCAATGAGTTCCATTGGTTCCGCGTACACCTTCGACTGCGCGGTAATAAAGGGTTTGGCCGCAGGCAAAACGTTTTCAGTCCAGCTCTCGGAGCTCAGGTCGGCGAGGTAGCCAGCCTTACCCCACGTGTCAACCTTGCTCCCATCCGTCATGACGACGTCAGCACTATTCCCCGCAAGGAGCTCGGGCTGAACCCGCTGAGTGTAGGTAGGGTCCGAACGGATGTACTGGAACTCCACTTGAATGCTGGGGTTGGCCTTCTCAAATGCCTGATTTACCTGGGCCACGTTAGCAAGCTCTGTACCACCGCCCTTCCACCCGTAGACTTTTAGCACCGTCTTCGCACCGGCGGGGTTTGATGCGGCGGCCGAGCAGCCCGCCAAGGCCACGATCGAAGCGAATGCTAGGGCTGTGATTGCGATGCGGCCTGCTTTGCGGCCGCCAACGCGATTGAAGAACATAACTCTCCTTTGAGGTAGTTGTGACGTCACAAACTAATTTGTGACGTCATAAGTTTGGCGCACAAGCGCAATGCTGTCAATGTTTTCCCCTACCGCGATGCGTACCCTAGCGGGTGCTCTCGCGCAAAACGAGGTGGTGAGGGGCCTGAACCTGTCGGGAAGGGCCTGTGGGCTGCCCAATTTCCCGCATCAGCAAGCGGAAGGCGGTGTCGATCATCCACTTGCGGTCAACTGCGACGGTGGTCAGCGTTGGTTCCGAGAACGAGGCCTCTTCGATGTCGTCGACCGCTGCGATCCGGTAGTCGGCTGGGGCGTGCAGTCCAGCGCCACGAAGCCTACGAAGCGCGCCAAGCGCGAGGAGATCGTTCGCACAGAAGATGCCGTCAAATGCTTCGCCTGAGCTAAGCAGCCTGTCTGCTGCACGCTCTCCGTCGGGCCGGTTCCAGTCGTCCACCTTGATAAGGGGTGCCGTCCACTCGAGCCCATGCGCTGCGAGAGCTTCGCGATAGCCCTGCACGCGCTCGCCGATGACATTGCTATCTCCGGATTGACGGTCGCCAAACATCACGATGCGGCGCGCTCCACGTTCAATTAAGTGCTCGGTTGCGAGACGTGCCATCGCCACACTGTCGAGATACACGCGATTCACGGTGCTCAGTCGCGAGTGTTCTCCGAGCAGAACAAGTGGCATCTGACCGCGGCGTTCCTCGATCTCCTCATCGGAAATGACCGATGGGCTGAAGATGAGCCCGTCCGCCGCACCGAGGTTCCACGCGTCCGCGATATCCCGCTCGCGATCCAACCGGTTATCGGTTTGTTGTACGACTAGCCGCAAGTCCGATCGTTCAGCAGCCGCAACAGCAAGGCTCGCCATTTCCGCAAAGTAAGGCTGGGCGAAATTTGGAATCGCAAGGTTGACGGCCCCGGTGCGTCCGGACCGAAGGTTTTGGCCGATGGCAAGCGGACGGTACCCGAGCTCTGCAACAGCGGCCAGTACTCGTTGCCGAATTTCGGGCCGCACGTGCGGGTGACTCCGCAGCACATTCCCGACCGACGCCGGGGAAACCCCTGCCGCCTCCGCGACATTGCCTAAGGTCACCCGCCTAATGCCGCTCATTGCCCCATTGTCCCCATTTTCGGCCAGCCCCGCTTGCGCGGAGATGGAGACACGCACGCCATCTCCGCGCTCGGGCAATTATTCAACCAAGTGGCGTGAGTCGGATATCGTCGCAGGAACTGGGCGTGCTGCCGCCTCCCTTCCAGCAGTACACGGTCGCGGACGTGGAATCTGTTCCGATTGTGAAGATCACTGTCCCGGCAGCGTAGGTCGTCGAAGCAACACTCTGATAGGTTTCGCGCCCCCCGAAGGCCTTCACACCAAGCGCGATACCCTCTCCGGAAGAGGCGCGGAGCCATCCCGTCAGAACGTAGGTGCCTCCTGGGGTCAGTCCGGTGATCGTCTGGTTGACGCCACTGTTCGCCACTGCGGTGAGTAGTCCGTAGGTCCCTATGTTCGCGGCGGTCGCAGACACCGCTGGAGCCGCCGTTCCGCTCACCACCCATGGATTCAACTGCCCCGACTCAAAACCAGGATTGCTGACCAGGTTTACCGGGTTCGTGACACGTTGAAGACTCATGCTGTCGCAGTACCCTGCGCCAGTGCCGCCGCTGTTTTTCCAGCAGTAGACGGTAGCGCTTGTGCTACTTGAGCCCATGGTGAAATACACCGTCACTGGGGCCCAAGCGGCCGCTGTTGATAGCGCATATGTTTCGGTGCCTCCGAAGTTTTTCACGCCAACGGCTATCGACCCACCGCTGGGGGCAGTCTGCGTCCAACCCGTAAGCTGGTATGTCGCGCCCGCCACCAATCCAGTTACGTTTTGGTTGACACCGCTGCCTGAGGCTGCCGTGACGACAGCGTCCGCGCCCTGCGCCGTGCTACCGGTGGTGATCGCCGCGCCCGGCCCGCTCGAGTACCAGGGCGCGAGCGCCCCATACTCGAATCCTCCGTTGGTCAGTAGGTTGTTTGATCCTTCGAATGCACCAATCGTGGGGACCGCGGCAATCGCGTTCCCAGCGAAGTCCACGCCCCCGTTGTTGGTAAGCGGGGTCCCGGCAGCCACGGCGGGCGAGGATGCCGATAGTTGGAATGCTGACGGGCCGCTGCTAGTTGACGACGTGGGAAGCGGACCTACAAACGCTGGGTCTAGTGTCATGGTGCCGGTGCCAGCAGGCTCGCTGGTTGAGTGGTTGCCGTAAAACAGGTTGTTAGCAAATGTTGACGCGGTGGTGGCGAAATAGCCGCTGGATCCGAAGTTTTCCACGACGTTGTTGTCGAATAGCAATGAACCGGCGGGTGTCGATGTCTCGTAGCTACCGAGGACCTTCGCCGAGACGCTTGCAGGGATGAAGAAGGTGTTGTTGTAGATCAACGGTGTTGCTTCAGCGCTCCCACTCTGATTGGGAATGTCCTTGAGGAAGTTGATGATTGAGTGAGCGAACTTGCTCGCAACCTGGAGCGGGCAACCGGCCGTATCGGTATCGCTTTCGCTGACGTTGTATCGCACCACAATGCCGTCGCTGGGTATTTGGGACGTCGGCTCATTTGTGACGTTGATGGGATCCATCACCAGAAGAAAGCCACCAGAGTTGTTCCGCGAATAGTTGTACTCCACGGTGGTGTCATGGGGGTCGACTACTCGACAGGTTTGCGCGTGGGCGCATGAGCTGACCCAATAAATGAGCGACTGGGAAGGGGGACTGCCCCCGGTTCAGTTGACTCAACCAAATCGGGGCAGTCTCTCTTGGTCAACTCGTGTCATTCAGGTCGTGACCAGTCACCGGCGTTTTGGCGGGATTTCGAGCACTTCGGCATAACTCCCGGGAAACAGCTTTCGAATACGGATTAATGGGTCGGGATCGGAGACCGAGTCGCCGACCCCGGCAACAAAATGGCAACACACTCACGTGATTCATCATCGTCCAGGTGGCGAGACATCCCCGCAAATCAGGGCCAAAATGATCCCACCGATCGATACGTGAAGTGAAGGCTAGAGTTCAAATCCCTCCGTCTCCGCAGTGCAATTTTGTCCGCCGCTCCCGCGGCGGAGCCGCTCCGTCGGCCGCGCGCGAGCGACCGGCTCCGCTGCCGATCTGCTCGTTCCAGACGTCTCCGGCCCCTGGCACGCCATGGTTGACTCGGGTTCGGCACAATCGGGGGACGCTGGTATAGTCAACAGGTTGGCCAGCGGCAGACATGCGCCCGTAGCTCAACGGATAGAGCATCTGACTACGGATCAGAAGGTTGGGGGTTCGAATCCCTTCGGGCGCACAGTGCTTCGGCACAGAGAACTGGTTGAGACAGTGAAGAAGGCCCTCGCTTCGGCGGGGGCCTTTTCTCGTTCCGCGCGAACGAGAGGATCTCGGCGAGCAGGCGCACGCGCGGCTTCCGCCGAGCGTGCAGCGCGCCATCCGGGCAGGATGGACGCATGGCACGCACCGCGATCGCCCGGCAGTTCGGCGACATCCAGGATCTCGAGATCGTCGACCAGCCCGTGGGGGACCCCGAGGCGGGTCAGGTGCGGATCGCCGTCCGCGCCGCGTCGATCAACCCGGCTGACCTCAAGCAGCTGCGCGGCATGTTCGGGCGCAATGAGAAGTCGCTGCCGCTGCGGCTGGGGTCCGAGGTGAGCGGGGTCGTCACGGCGGTCGGTCCGGATGCCGTGGGCCCCGCCGGCCCGATCGCGGTCGGCGATGAGGTGGTCGGCTACCCCGTGCGCGGGGGCTTCGCCGCCGAACTGCTCGTGAAGGCGAGTTCCGTGCTGCCGAAGCCCGCGAGCCTCGGCTGGGGCGAGGCGGCGGGACTGCTCGTCGGCGCCGTGACCGCGCTCCACCTGGTCGAAGCGGTGGCGCTGGCAGCGGGCGACCGCGTGATCATCCACGGTGCCACCGGCAACGTCGGTTTGGCGGCGGTGCAGCTCGCACGGCTCCGCGGGGCCGAGGTCATTGGTACGGTCAGCGCGGCACACGAGGACGAGTTGCGCGCCCTGGGTGCGGTGCCCGTGCTCTACGGCCCCGGGCTCGAGGATCGGCTGCGCGTGCTGCTGCCCGACGGGGCGGATGCCGCGCTCGACACGGTCGGCTCCGACGAGGCGCTCGACGCCTCCGTGGCCCTCGTTCGCGACCGGCAGCGGATCGCGTCCGTCGCCGGATTCGCGCGGGGCCCGGAACTCGGCATCCGCCTGCTCGGTAGTGGGCCAGGGGCGGACCCCGGCACGGAGCTCCGCTCGGGTGCCCGGCTGTCGATGCTCCAGCTCGCCGGCGACGGGGTGCTGGTCGGCCCGCCCGTGGTCTCGTTCCCGCTCCAGCAGGTGCGCGAGGCGATGGCACTCGTCGGCAGCGGGCACGCCGGCGGCAAGGTCGTGCTCGAACCCTGAGCGCCGCCTCCGGGATCGGACTTCCCTGGGTCGCGGTCGGGTGCAGGTGGCAGACTGAGGCCATGAACACAGACCCGAAAGATGCCGGTGCGAACGCCAGCGGCAACCAGTCCGACTCGGCCGTCACCTGGGATTCGGTTGATTCGGGCCAGTCCGAGGACATCGAGAACAGCCTGACCGGTCAGGGCACCTCTGACCGCGAGACGACCCGCGAGGTCAGCCGTAACGAACTGGTCGAAGAGGCCGAGCGCGCGCGTCTGAAGCGTTCCGGCATCGTATAGTTCTTTTTCGTCGAACGAGGGCGGCGGCGCCGCCTTACACAGCCCGTACATCCGCCTGATCGAGGGCGAATGGAGCTCCCCGACTGTGGTGTCAGCACATTCCGTGCCCAGACACGAAAAGGGAGTCCCATGTCCCGCTCACTCGCAGTCGCCGCCACGGTCGGCGCGATCGTCCTCGGCTCCGTGGGCGTGGCCGCTCCGGCCTTCGCCGCCACCACGACCGACCCGCCCAAGCCGACGAACCACTCGACCCTCTCGCAGATCCAGGCGGCGGCCGCCATCCAGACGGCCAACCGCATCACGGCCCTCAACGCCGGCATCACCAAGGTCAACTCGACCGCCAGGCTGACCGCGCCGGACAAGTCGACGATCCTCGGCACGCTGAACGGCGACCTGAGCGGCATGAAGACCCTGCATTCGAAGATCGCCGCCGACACCGACGCGACCGTCGCGCTCGCCGACTACCGCAGCATCTACAACAAGTACCGCGTCTACGCGGTCGGGCTGCATCAGTCGTCCATCGCGGCGACCGCCGACGGACTGACCGGCACGGCCATCCCGAAGCTGCAGTCGGCGGCATTGAAGATCTCGGCGCTTTTCGCGGCGGATCCCTTGAAGGCCACCCCGGCGCTGCAAGCCCAGCTGGCCGACATGCAGGCGAAGACCGCGGATGCCGTGAGCAAGACGTCGGGACTCGCCGCCGGTGCTCTGGCAGTGACCCCGGCGGCCTACAACGCGAACCACGCCGTGTTGGTCGACCTGCGGGCCGCGGCCCGCGACGCGCTCGCCGACTCGAAGGCGGCCGCTGAGGATGGCAAGGCGATTCTGGCGGCGATCTCGTGACCGGCATCCGTGCTGCCAGGGCTCCCCGGCTCGTCCCCGTTGCGGTGGTCGCGCTGATCCTCGCTCTGACCGGATGCAGCAGGCTCGGCACCTCCGCAGGCGAGGCCCCCACGCCCGCTCCGCCCGCGGCCGCGACGACGACGTCAGCCCCCGCCGCCCCGGACGCCGCCACCCTCGGCAGCATCTCCTCGGACCTCGGCTCGGCCGGCACTGCCAACACCGAAGCGGACTCCAACGCGACGGCAAGCGATCAGGCCGCGCAGAACGACAACGGATGATGATCGCCGCCGCGGCATCCCTGCGCTTGAATGGCCCCATGAGCGCCGAGAAGGGGATGCCCGACCGCGGGATGGTCGTCATCGTCGAGGACGAGCGGTCGATCGCCGAACTGGAGCGTTTGTACCTCACGCAGGCGGGTTTCGGCGTGCACGTGGCGAGCGACGGGCTGACCGGGCTCGCCGACATCCGCCGCCTGGCGCCGGTCGCCGTGATCGTGGATGTCGGCCTGCCGGGCCTCGAGGGGACCGAGCTGGTGCGGCGGCTCCGCGCCGACGGCAACTGGGTGCCCGTCGTGTTCGTCACCGCGCACGACAGCGAGATCGACCGAGTGGTCGGGCTCGAGCTCGGCGCCGACGATTACCTGACGAAGCCGTTCTCGCCGCGCGAGCTGGTGGCCCGGGTGAAGGGGCTGGTGCGGCGGGCGGCGGTTCCCGCTGCTCCGACGGTGCGCCGCGCGGGGCGCCTGGAACTTGACGAACGCGCACGACGCGTGACACTGGACGGCGCCCCGGTCGAACTGACCGCGACCGAGTTCGACCTGCTGGCGTACCTACTCGCGCATCCGGCTCAGGTGTTCAGCCGGGAGCAGCTGCTCTCAGCGGTCTGGGGAGTCGTGGACTACAGCGGCAGCCGCACCGTCGACGTGCACATCGCGCAGCTGCGGGCGAAGCTCGGGGAGCCGGATCCGATCCGCACCGTGCGCGGGGTCGGCTACGCGTTACAGGACCCGGCGTGAGCGGGTCGGGAGCGTGAGCTCGCTCCGGGGCCGCATCCTCGCCGCCACGGTCATCGTCGCCCTGATCGCCGTGCTCGTGACCGCGCTGGCCGCGCTGCAGCTGGTGCGCTCCGTCGACACCACGGCCGCGCGCGATGCGCTCAGTTCGCAGGCCGAACGCCTCGCCTCCGCGAAGCCGGCTGTGCGGGAGGCGATCGTCTCCGGGCTCTCGCAGCTCGACGGCACCGACGTGTCGGTGGCGATGGTCACTCGAGCCGGGGTCGTCTCGGGGGCGGCATCCGTGCCGCGGCGGGTGGTCATGCAGCTGCGGGCGGGGAACTCGGTGTCGACGACGGTGCGTGTGGGCGGCGCGAGTTATCTGCTCGAGGGACGGCCGACGGCCGAAGGTGGCGGGGTCGTGGTGGTTCAGGATGCCGGGACCGTCCGCGCGTTGACCCCGACCGTGGTCGGGCGCATCCTCATCGCGTTGCTGATCGGTTTCGTGGTTGCCGTGATCGCGGCCTTCTTCCTCGCGCGCGTGCTCGCGAAGCCGCTGGTCAACCTGGCCGGAGCCGCGCGTCAGATGGCCGCGGGCCAGCGGAACGTGCCGCTCGAGCCGAGCCGGATCGCCGAGGTGACCGACGTCGAGAACGCGCTCGGCGCGCTCGACCAGGCGCTGCGGCACTCGGAGGGGCGGCAGCGCGAGTTCCTGCTCTCGATCTCGCACGAGCTGCGGACTCCGCTGACGGCGATCCGTGGCTACGCGCAGGCGCTGGCCGACGGGGTCGTCGCACCGGACGCTGTCGAGCAGGTCGGCAAGACGCTCGAGGCCGAGGCTGAGCGGCTGACCGCCTTCACGAACGATCTGCTCGCGCTGGCACGTCTCGAGGCGGATGACTTCTCGCTCCAGCCCTCGTCGGTCGACGTGGGTGGCGTGTTGGCGGCGGCGGCCGAGGCGTGGCGAGCGGCGGCGACGAGTGGGGGCGTTGTCGTCGAGCTCGCGGCATCCGGGGGTCTGATGGTCACGACGGATGCCGCTCGGCTGCGACAGGTCGTCGACGGGTTGATCGAGAATGCGCTGCGGGTCAGCCAGGCCGGGTCGCGCGTCACGCTGTCTGCTTCGCGCGCCGGTGGCTCGGTTGTGGTGGAGGTCGCCGACGGCGGACCCGGCCTCACGGCCGAGGATGCTGCGCAGGCCTTCGATCGCGGTGTGCTGCGCGAGCGCTACCGAGACGCCCGTCCGGTCGGCACCGGACTGGGGCTCTCGATCGCCGCCCGTCTGGTCGAGCGGCTCGGCGGCACGATCTCGGCGCACTCGGCGGCGGGCGGCGGGGCGGTGTTCCGGATCGTGATCCCGGGGTAGGGAACCCGACGACCGGGACGGCCGTCGGCGCTGGCGTCGCGGCGAAGGTCAGAAATGGCCTTCGCTCCGAGCCCCAGCGCGCTACGCGGCGACGGTCTCGAGCGACGGCTCGACATCGAATTCGGGGATGCCTCGGGCGTCGAGCGAGGTCTCGACGATCGTGAGGCCCTCCATGCCCGGGAGCTTCGCGATGTGCGAGTCGACGTCGCGGATGAGCTTGCGCCCCTCTGAGCCGCCGAACAGGTCGCTCATGACGTGCTTGACCTCGTCCTCGGAGCTGATCGTCGACCCGACCGGGCCCCAGAACTTGCGCAGCGCGAAGCGGGCGATGACCTGGGCCTTCTTGCTGGCCATGAGCCGCTCGCGGGCCTGCGAGGCGTAGAAGGCAACGTGCTTCGTCTCTTGAGCCGCGATCCGCTTCAGCAGCTCGGCGAGAACCGGATGGCCCTCCTTCTTCGCCATGCGCAGGTAGGCGGCGTTGGCCGACCACTCGTTGGCGGCGCCCCACGCCATGTGCACGGCGACGAAGTCGTGACCAACGAGTCCGCTGAGCAGGGACTGCTTGATCGGGTCGAGACGGTCCTTCCAGCCCAGCTTCACGCGGGTGGCCTTCAGCTCGTCGAAGTCGACCGCGATGCCGTGTTTACCGAGGACGGCGGCGAGAGCCTCACCGTGCCAGAACTCCTCACGGTTCCACATCGTCATGAAGGCGCCGATCTCGGGCTCCTTGTGTGAGGGGGTGGTGAGCAGATCGCGGAGGTAGCAGACGGTGTGATATTCCACATCGCACATATAACGAAGTGTGCGCAGCGTCGAGGCCGGCAGCGGCTGACGATCGAACTCGTCGAAGTCGAGATCTCCCCAGGCGACGGCGCTGGAGTTCGTCGTGTACTTGTCGATGTCGAATGCCATGGTCAGTCCTTCAGTTCGCGTGGCCGGATGCGCGATCGGCGTGGAGAGCTTTCGCCTCAATCACATCACGCTTCGGTGAATGATTGCCGCGTTTCCAGTCGTCGATCTTCCATCCTCTTCGTTGCGCTTCCCGTGCGAGTTGGGTGTCGGGATTGACGGCATGGGGGTTTCCCAGCAACTCGAGCCAGACAAGGTCGGCGTGGCTGTCCCCGTAGCCGTAGGACACCGCTAGATCGAGCCCATGCTCCTCGGCGTATCGACGCACCCAGGCGGCACGTGCTTCGTCGACGAGCGGCGGCTTCGCGAGGTAGCCGGTGAGCACGCCGTCCGTCTCGTGCATGTGGCCGCCGACGACCTCGTCGAAGAGCCCGGCGAGCGGCTCGGCCAGCGTCTCGATCGAGCCGGTGACGAGCACGGTGCGATGGCCGGCATCCCGATGGGCCTGGATCGCCTGGATCGCGGCGTGGCTTGTGTGCCGGTACATCTGGTCGGCGAAGCCGCCCTGCACGATCTTCTCGAGGCGCGCGACAGGCATGCCCTCGTAGCGCCGCAGGAACGACCGGATGAACTCGCCACGATCCCGACGCTCGGCGCGCAGGTAACCGCGGAGCGATCCGAGGATGGACAGCACCTCGGCCACCCAGGCCGCCTTGCGCACGCCCGAGGAACGCACCCACAGGTACTGCTGCACGATGTTGGAGTCGACGACCGTGCCCTCGAGGTCGAAGACCGCCAGCACGTTGGATCCGGGCACCAGCGTGTCCGACGGTGGTGCGGCGGCGGCCTCGGCAGCCTTCTTCCGCGCGCGCTTGGCCGAGAACTCGGCGGTCAGGGCGATGACGGCGGGGAAATGCACGTTGAGCATGTAGTCCCCCCAGTCGATCGCGGGGATGTCGAAGCCGAACTCTGCGCGCTTGGCGGCGGGGAGGGCGTCGTGCAGGGCGCGCAGGTTGCGGTCGTCGAAGATGATCTCGGTCTGCACGTAGACGAGGTAGAGCTGGTTGAAGTTGCGCAGCGTCTTCAGGTCGGCGATGTTGCGCAGCATCTGGTTGTGCCAGTGGCGCACGCGCTCGGTGTCCGGTAGACGGCCGAGCACCTTCTCGGCGGTGTTGGCCAGTCGCTCCTGGCGGCGCACCCCGGTGTCGATCTTGTTGATGACCGGGAACGACCAGGTGGGAACAGCGAGATCCGCGCCATGCTTGTCCTTCATGGGGTGCTCGAGGAAGAACTTGTTCACGTAGGCAAACATCTGGTGGAACGGCAGCGGGTTCGAGGCGCCGGAGGCCACGTGGTAGTACTTCGGCTCGTTCTTCAGGGCCGGGTTGGCGGCCGCGGCCAGGATCGCGTTGACGACGTAGTCGACCGGGATGACATCGAGGATCGAGTCCGGCAGGCCCGGGAACTCGGGCAGGAGACCGCGGCCGTAGGCGATGATCAGCGGATCAGCGACCTTGAATCCGTCGATCCAGCCGGGGAAGGGATGCTTCAGCGCGCTCTCGATGATCGCGGGCCGGACGATCGACAGCCGGTGGCCGTTCTCACCCCACAGCTCTTCGGCTGCACGCTCGGAGAAGGCCTTGGTGAGCGTGTAGACGTCGGTCCAGCCGAGGGACTGCGCGCGGGTGCGCCCGGCGTCGACGAGCTCGGCGGTGACCCAGGCGATCCGCGCCTCCTCGCTCGCCTTGGCGACCGCCTGCGGGCCCTCCTTGCCGTGCTTCGCGCGGGCGGCATCCATGAACGAGCGGAGCTGATCCGATTCGCGCGACAGCATCTCGACGCGATCGCGCGCGGCACGGGCGGCGGCGTACTCGGTGCGCCAGTCGACCTCATGGGTGAGTCGGGCCTCGGGCGCGACGCCCTTGCGCAGGCCGCCGACGTAGCAGGTGGAGACGTGCACGACCCGGGGGTCGCCGCCGGACTCGAGCAGCCGCTCGTAGAGGTTGATCGCGCCGTTGACGTTGGTGTCGAACGCCTCGTCGATCGGCGGGTCGAAGCTGACGACCGATGCCGAGTGGATCGCGATGTCGAGATCCTTCGGGAGCGGCGGGATGGATCCCATCGCGCCCTCGACGATCCGCACGCGCTCTTTTGCGGCCTCCGCGACGGCCGTGTCGCCGATCTTGTCGCGCCACGACTGGAACACTGGCTTGGCAAGCAGCTCGGCGAGGCGCGCCGCCGGGTCTTCCCCGGCCTTGGTGCGGACCAGGATCGAGATGGTGGTCTCGGGGTGCGCCGAGAGAAGTCGCTCGAGCACGGCCTGCCCGACGAAGCCCGTAGCCCCGGTCAGGAAGACGTGCGCCCGGCCGAGATCGGTCGTCGCTCGCTTCTGTGTCACGGCATGAGTCTCGCAGAAATGGTCGGGGCAACGGGTGCGAGTCCGGGAAGCGCGGCGATCAGGCCCTGGATGCGGCGCACCTCGGCCCGCCCATTCTCGTTGCCGAACACGATCGCGTCGAAGAAGGTGCGGTCCTCGTCGGAGTGCTCGACGGCTCCGACCGGCCAGACCATGTTCTTCAGCTCGCGCGTGGCCAGCTTGCGAGCCTTGGTGGAGGCGGCGAGGCGACGGCCGGCCTCCTCGGCGAGGAAGCGGATGTGACGGTCCTTGATCCCGTTGACCATGTCGACGACCGAGTGCAGGCCGGTCGCGAGCTCGCCGAGTCGGCGGTATGTCGCTTGGGTGATCCATTCGTCGACGAGGCCCGTGGTGACGTGGGCGGCGACGATCTGCGGGCCGTCGATGTTGCCCTGGATGGCGCGGCGCACCGGTCCGCGACGCTCCGGGCGCTCCATCACCACGTGGCGCAGGCCGCCCGCCGGAGCCGAGGAGTGCAGGTCGTCGCCGGTGGCCTCGAGCACGGCGTCGAGCGCATCGGCGATCCAGAACTTCTCGAACGCCCAGGTGGTGAGGAACGCGGTGACGCGGGCGTCCTTGTGGGTCGCGGTGACGAGGAGGTTCCGCATGCGATGCATGGTGGAGCGCTCGAGGTCGCGCAGCAGACGCAGCAGGCGGATCGCGTCGGTGCCCAGCCCGGACGCGGTGATCGCCTCGAGGTCGAGCTGGCCGCGGTGGCTGCCCTGCGCGGTGCGGGCGAAGTCGCGGACGTCGAACACGCCGTCTTCGAGCGATCGCCCGTCGGTGAGGTGGTCGGACGCGGCACTGCTCGGAGTCATCGGATGAGGCCCTTCCAGGATGGGGCGAAGCTGTCCGCGGCGGGAACGGCGCTCAGTTGCACCGTATCGTAAGGCATATGGGAACTGCTCTGGTCACCGGGGGCACCTCCGGCATCGGCGCCGAGTTCGCCCGCCAGTTGGCTGCCCGCGGACACGACATCGTGCTCGTGGCCCGCGACACCGGTCGTCTCGAGGCGATGGCCGCCGAGCTGCGCAGCCGTGGGCGTGCGGGCGGAGCGACGACGGCGACCGCGACGGAGTCCACGACGAAGGCCACGGTCGAGATCCTCGTGGCCGACCTCGCCGACCCGGGCGACACGGATCGCGTGGCGGCACGACTGGCAGACCCGCTGCATCCGATCGACTGGTTCATCAACAACGCGGGTTTCCGCGTCTCGAGCCGCCTCACCACCCCGGATATCGCGGAGCACGATCGTGCGTTCGCCGTCATGGTGCGCGCTGTGCTGGTGCTGGGCGCCGCGGCCGCCGCGGCCATGCGCGACCGGGGCGCGGGCCGGATCGTGAACGTGGCGAGCATCAACGGACAGCTCACACTGAGCAACTACTCGGCGATCAAGGCTTGGGTGCGCGTCTACAGCGAGTCGCTCTCGAACGAGCTGAGCGGAAGCGGCGTGACGGCCACCGCTCTCATGCCCGGCTGGGTACGTACGGAGTTCCATCAGCGCGCCGGAGCTACGAAGGGCGAGAAGGGGCGCGGCGGTATTCCGAACTTTTTGTGGCTCGAGCCCGAACTCCTCGTACGCGAATGTCTGCGCGACGTGGAAAAAAATCGGGTGATCTCCATACCGACTATTCGGTACCAACTGCTTTCCTGGTTGCTCAAGCATCTGCCCGACAGCACGGTGCGCGCCGTCTCGCGCAGGATTAGCCTGAGACGGAGCACCGCGGCCAGCAACTGACCGGGATCTCCGCACCACCGCAGTATCGAAGTCAGGAAGGAAGCGCATGCCCGCAGAGTCGCGCAATCGCTTCACCTCGCGATCCCAGGCGGCGGCCCGGTTTGTCGCCCAGCGCGGCATCCTCAAGGGTGTCGTCTGGGGCATGGAGCACGTCACCATCGTTGACGTGGAGAACCTGAAAGGCGTCACGCGCCCCTTCGTGGCCATCGCCAATCACACGAGCCACCTGGATGCCCCGCTCATCATGGGCGCCCTGCCCCGGCCCCTCGCCCGTTACCTGGCCGCCGGCGCGGCGGGCGACTACTTCTTCGACGTCTGGTGGCGGCGCGGTTTGACCGCGCTGTTCTTCAACGCCTTCCCGGTCGATCGCAGCGGGAAGAACCCACGCAACATCAACGCGAAGATGCTGCTGCAGCACGATGTCCCGGTGCTTGTGTTCCCCGAGGGCACCCGGTCGAAGGACGGCACGATGGGCCACTTCAAGTCGGGTGGCGCCGCGCTCGCGTCCGCGACCGGCGTGCCGATCTTGCCGATCGCGATCATCGGGGCCCACGAGGCCCACCCGCGCGGCTCCAAGTGGCCGAAGTCCGGCCGTCCGCTCGGAATCGTATTCGCGCCGCCGATGCGCGCGCTCGAGGGTGAGAACCCGACCGAGTTCATGGCGCGCGTGCGGGCCGTCATCGCTGATCTGCTCGAACAGCATTCCGCCCGTATCCTCGGCACCACGTCGCTGGGGACGAACTCAGAAGGAGACGCATCATGACCGATGTTCAACACATGAAGTGGTGGGGATGGGGCGTCGAAGGCGTCGGCTTCCATTGGGAAGACAAGCCCGGCTTTGCGCCATTCGTCGACTACGCCGTCGGCCTCGACCTGCGAGCCGCTCCCGTCATCAGCAAGCCCGACTTCGACAAGCTGACGGTTGCCGACTCGCTCGCGTCGTCCGCGTTCGTCGCTTCGCTGGCATCCATCGTCGGTGAGGCATATGTCTCCATCGACAAGATGGAGCGGGTCGTCCACACCTACGGCAAGAGCATCCGGGACCTGATCCGCGTGCGAGCCAATCTGATCGAGCGCTCCCCCGACGTCGTCGTCTACCCGGCCGACGAGGTCGAGACGCAGCGCATCGTGGATGCCGCCGTCGCCGCCGATGTCGTCATCATCCCGTTCGGCGGCGGCAGCAACATCGCCAGCAGCCTGGAGCCGCGCTCCGACGAGACGCGGGTCGTGCTCTCCATCGACATGGGCCGGATGCGCGAGCTCCTGTCGATCGATGAGGAGTCCGGCCTCGCGGTCATCCAGGCCGGCGCGCTCGGCCCCGACCTCGAGGAGCAGCTCAACGGGAGGGGCTGGACCCTCGGCCACTTCCCTGACTCGTTCACGCACTCCAGCCTCGGTGGATGGATCGCGACGCGCTCCTCAGGCATGCAATCCGACAAGTACGGCGACATCGCCGACATCGTGCGCGGGCTGCACGTGGTGCGACCCAGCTCTCCGGGGCGCAGCGGCATCCTGGTGATCCGTCCGATCCCGAGCTCGTCGACCGGGCCGAGTGTCCGCGAAATGATCGTTGGCAGCGAGGGCCGTCTCGGCATCATCACCGAGGCGACTGTGCAGGTGCACCGCCAGCCGGCCAAGCGCGACGTCTACGCGTATTTCTTTCCCAACTGGGAGGCCGGAATCGCGGCAATGCAGGAGATCGCCGAGAGCGACGCGACGCCGTCCATCACGCGCGTCTCGGATGCTCGCGAAACCGGTTTCTCACTGGCGACCAGCAAGGAGAGCCATGGGCTCTCCAAGTTCCTCTCGGGCACCGTGCTCCCGTTCCTGATGCGCCGCAAGGGCTGGAATCTCGACGACATCTGCCTCTCGTTCATCGGGTACGAGGGTGGCGAGGCGCACGCGAAGCTTCAGAAGAAGCTCGTCGAACGTGTCGTCAAGAAGCACGGTGGCATGGGTGTCGGGAGCGGCCCGGGCGTGCTCTACGACCAGAAGAAGTTCGACACGCCGTACCTGCGCGACTTCCTGCTGGACCGGGGTGCGGCGGGTGACGTGTCCGAATCCGCCATGCCGTGGTCGAAGGTCAACCAGCTGCACGATGCTGTGCGCGTCGCGGCCGACAAGGCATTTGACGAGATCGGCATCAAGGGCTGGATCATGTCGCATGTTTCGCACTCGTACCACTCGGGTGCCTGCCTGTACTTCACCTTCTCGTTCGTCTTCGGAGACGATCCGATCGGCGAGTACAATGTCGTGAAGAGCGCCATCCAGCAGGCCTTCATCGACAACGGCGGATCGCTCTCGCACCACCACGGTGTCGGGCTCGAGCACGCGCCGTGGCTCGAACAGGACATCTCGCCGGAGGGTGTCGCGGTCATGCGCGGCCTGTTCGCCTCGGCCGACCCGGGCGAGAACTTCAACCCGCGCAAGATCGTGGCCGATGTGAAGGCGCCCGCGAAGGTCAGTTGAGCAAACGGTCGGACGTCCGGGCGATGTGAGACGGATGCGGTGACGGAGCCGCATCCGAACTCGCGTACCTTTGAAGGGATGTCAGCCTTCACCGTCTCCTCCGAGGTCGCCTCTGCGCTCGCCGCCGGCCGACCCGTCGTCGCGCTCGAGTCAACGATCATTTCCCACGGCCTTCCCCGCCCCCGCAACCATGCGGCCGCGCTCGAGTTCGAGGCGCTGCTGCGCGACCGCGGCGTGACGCCGGCGACGGTCGCCGTGCTCGACGGCGTGCCGCAGATCGGGCTCGACGCCGAGGGCGTCCGCCGGATCGCCGAGGAGGATCTCGCGAAGGCCAGCGTCCGCGACCTCCCGATCCTGGCCGCACGCGGCGCCTCCGGCGCGACCACGGTTGCGGCCACCGCGCACCTCGCCGCGCTCGCCGGAGTCCGCGTCTTTGCGACCGGCGGCCTGGGCGGCGTGCACCGCGGCGCCTCGCAGACCTTCGACGAATCCGCCGATCTGCCCACGCTCGCCGTGACCCCGATTACGGTTGTCAGCGCCGGCGTCAAGAGCGTGCTCGACATCGCCGCGACCCTGGAGCGCCTCGAGACGCTGAGCGTGCCGGTCGTCGGCTACCGCACGACCCAGTTCCCGGCGTTCTGGCTGCGCGAATCCGGTCACCAGCTGGACTGGTCGGTGGAGTCCGCCGAGGAGGTCGCCCGCATCATGTCGGCCCGCGACGTGCTCGGCGGTCGTGAGGGAATCATCGTCGCCAACCCGATCCCGCTCGAGCAGCAGTGGGACCCGCTCGAGCACGATCGCGTGCTCGCCACAGCCTTCGAGGCCGCCGAAAAGGCGGGGGTGCATGGCAAGGCCGTGACCCCGTTCCTGCTCGGCTTTATCGTGGAGGCCTCGGGAGGTCGCAGCCTCGAGGTCAACCTCGACCTGGCTCGCAACAACGTCCGCGTCGCCGCGGACATCGCGACCGCCTGGTCGGAACTCCGGCTCTCGGCGTGAGCGAGCTCCTCGTGGATCCCGCGCGTCGTGTCGTCGTGTTCGGCGACATCGTCAACGATGTGGTCGTCGTGCCGAAGACCGGGATCCGGGCGGACACCGACACCACGTCCACCATTCGACCGCGGCCCGGGGGTTCGGCGGCCAACACCGCGGCCTGGCTCGGCTCGCTCGGCACTCGAACCGACTTCATCGGAAGGGTCGGCCTCGCCGACATCGAGTACCACATCGGGGAGCTGCGCAAGCAGAACGTCGAGCCGCACCTCGGCATCGCCACCGGGCTCCCCACCAGCACGATCGTGATCATCGTCGAGGGCGAGCGCCGCACGATGTTCACCGAGCGCGGAGCGAACCGGGCGCTGTCGTCGAAGGATGTGACCGACGAACTACTCGCCGGAGCCACCGTGCTGCACCTGACCGGGTACTCGCTGCTCGACGGAACGCGTGTTCCTGGCGTGCGCGAACTCATCGACAGGGCCCACGCGGCCGGCGTGACCGTATCGCTCAACCCGGGCTCCGCGGGGTTCATCGGCGACTTCGGGCCGACCGAGTTCCTGGCCGGGATCGTGGGGGCCGACATCCTGTTCGCCAACGTCCAGGAGGCGGCGCTGCTCTGCACCGAGACGACCCCGGAACGCATGGCGCAGGTGCTTTCCGCTCGTCACGGCCTCGCCGTCATCACGCAGGGCGCGGACAGCGTCTTCGTCTCCGAGGGCGGGAACAAGCCGATCAGCGTGCCGGTGCCGACCGTCCGGCTCGTCGACCCGACCGGCGCGGGCGACGCGATGGCGGCCGGGTTCCTGAACTCCTGGATCGTGGAGCACGACATGCTCAAGGCCGCTCAGGCGGGCATCCTCGTCGCGGCGCGTGCCGTGATGCTGATGGGCGGCCGGCCGGCCATCTGACTCGGCTGCCGTTGGTCATTGCTTCGAGGCTTTGACGGCCTCGTAGGCGGCCAGCGCCTCGCGTCGTGACTCGGCGAGGTCGACGATCGGCGCGGGATACTCGGGGCTGAGTCGTTCGGGCACCCAGCGGTCCAGGTACTCGCCGGCCGGATCGAACTTCGCCGCCTGCAGTTCGGGATTGAAGACGCGGAAGTAGGGCGCGGCATCCGCCCCGCTGCCCGCCACCCACTGCCAGTTTGCCGGGTTGCTGGCCTCGTCGGCGTCGACCAGGGTGTCCCAGAACCAGCGCTCACCGACCCGCCAGTCGATCAGCAGATTCTTGACCAGCAGGCTGGCAGCGACCATCCTCACGCGGTTGTGCATCACGCCGGTCGTCCACAGCTCACGCATGCCGGCATCGACGAGTGGGATGCCGGTGCGCCCCTGCTGCCAGGCCGCGAGATCCTCGGGGGTGGGCTGATCCCACGGGAACGCGTCGAACGCGGGGCGGAAGTTCTTCGTGGCGAGCTCGGGGGAGTGGAAGAGGATATTCCAGTTGAACTCCCGCCAGCCCACCTCGCTGAGGAACTTGGGCGCGTCCTTCCGCGCAGCCGCTGACAGCTCGCCGTGTTGGACGCGGTGCCAGATCTGCACCGGGCTCAACTCGCCGAAGCGCAGGTGCGGGCTCAGGCGCGAGGTGGCGTCGACGGCGGGTTCGTCGCGCCGGTGATAGTCGGCGAGGTGCTCGGTCACGAAGCGCTCCAGGCGATGATGAGCGGAGGCCTCCCCCGGCGTCCAGGACTCGCGCAGCCCACCTGCCCAGTCCGGCCGAGTCGGCAGCAGCCGCCAGTCGTCGAGATCGTCGCTCTCGAGGCGCTGCGCATGCCCCGGGATTCCGCGGGGAGCCGTTACCAGCTCGCGGACGGGCCGCTCCTGCGCCGCACGCCAGAACGGCGTGAACACCCGGTAGGGATTGCCCTCGGCCGTGGTCACCGTCCACGGCTCCACGAGCAGGTTGGCGGCGAAGCTCTCGACGGTGATCCCGCCGCCTGCGGGGCCGGTCTTGCGCAGCGAGGCCTTGAGGCGAGCGTCCACTTCGCGGCTGGCGCCGTAGCGGCGGTTCCAGAACACGGCGTCGGCCTCGGTCTCGCGCACGAGTCTCGGCAGTTCGGTCTCGGCGGCTCCACGGCGCAGCAGCAGTCGGCCGCCGCGCTTCTCGAGCTCCTCGCCCAGCGCGGAGAGGCTGCCATGCAGCCACCAGCGCGCCGCCCCGCCGAGCGGCCGGATGCCGGGGCTCACCTCGTCGAGCAGGTACAGCACGACGACCGCGCCGCCGGCCGCCGCGGCGCGTTCCACGCCGGCCCGGAGCGCCGGGTTGTCGGCCACGCGCAGATCGTCGCGCAACCAAACGATGCTCGAAGCTGCGGTCACGCCCTGGCTCGTCATGCGGGCGAGATCGGCGGCGCGCCCGCCCGCAGCTTG
Source organism: Microbacteriaceae bacterium (assembly GCA_025352325.1). Classification (GTDB taxonomy): domain Bacteria; phylum Actinomycetota; class Actinomycetes; order Actinomycetales; family Microbacteriaceae; genus Lysinimonas. The sequence continues at coordinate 23,005 of JANXTR010000028.1, forward strand.
TTGCTGATCTCGATGAGGTCGCGCAACTCCTGCGAGCTGAGCACGGTCATCTTCTGGGCGATGGAGTGACTGTGCCGGGCTCCCACGCGACGGAACTCGGCCAACCCCTCGGCCGTCAGGGTCACGACGGTGCCGCGCGCGTCATCCGGATCGCCGCTCTTGGTGACCAGATCGCGCGCCACGAGGCGGTCGAGCAGCCGGCTCACGCTCGGCTGGGTGAGAAGCAGGTGCTTGTTGAGATCCCGGATGCGCAACGCGTGACCGCTCTGGCGCGACAGGTTGAACAGCACGTCGTACTCGGTGAGCGAGATGCCGTCATCGGGGAACTCGGCGCGGATCTGCCGGAGCACGGCGACCTGCGCGCGGTAGAGCGCCTCCCAGGCGTCCACGGCTTCGGAACGATCGCTCACGAGTCTCACTCTAGAGTGGCCGCCCCATCCTGTTCACGGGCCTGGAAATAGCCTGTTAAACAGGATTGAGGGTCGACCGCAGAGGCGAGCGGCCGACCCTCTCCCTTGCACCAAGAGTGTCCTGCAATCACATTCCACGCTTCGCTGCCACAGCAAACAACTAACGCATCTGAAATATATAACGGTGAGGTAACGGTGTCTAGTTACCAGAACGTTATTTTTCTGGGAGTTTTCCCGGAGGGGCCTCGGGGAGTCCCTGCGCGAGGCCGAGCGCAGCGAACGCGGGCCTGCGGATGCCAGGATCGGTGACGTGACCTCATCCATCGAGCAGGCCCTCGCGGCAGACCGCGTCATCGACATCACCACGACCGGTCGCAAGACCGGCGAGGCCCGACGCATCGAAATCTGGTACCACCGGGTCGACGGCCGTCTCTACATCACCGGCACGCCGGGGGCGCGGGGCTGGTACGCCAACCTGCTGGAGCACCCGGACTTCACCTTCCACCTCAAGGAGTCGACGCAGGCCGATCTCCCGGCGCACGCGACACCGGTGGTGGGTGAGGAGAAGCAGCGCGTGCTCGAGGCGATCCTGGCGTCGCTCGCGGGCACGCTGACGCTTGATGCGGAGGCCAGCCCCCTGGTCGAGGTCACGATCGCGCCTGCCGCCGCCTGAGGCCTTCGCCGCTCCGGCTCGCCCCCTCCCGCACCGGGGACCACGCGAGGAACACCGGCTCGTCGTCGCCTCCGTCGAAGCGGTCGATCGTCGTCCCGGCTGGCTCGAAGAAGACCTCGCCTGGCCCGACGACGATGATCTCGCCGCCGTCGACGCGGACGTAGGCCGCGATCAGAATATGTCGGGCGACGGTGTCGACGCCCAGCGGATGGTGACGTCCGCGTGGCGGTCGAAGCGGTATCCGGCCCCCCGCACGGTGCGCACGATGTCCTCGTAGGCGCCGAGCTTCGAGCGCAACCGCCGCACGTGCACGTCGATGGTGCGCTCGTTCGGGACGTCCTCGCCCTCGCCGTCGGCCCAGAGCGTCGCGATGATCTCGCTGCGGTCGATCGTGCGCCCCTCGCGCAGCACGAGGAACTGCAGCAGCTCGAACTCCTTGTAGGTCAGCGGCGAGGTCTCGCCGTCGAGGAGCACCCGCTTGCGCGAGATGTCGATGACGACGCCGCCTTTCGGCTCGGGCGTGGGGGCGGCGACCTCCTGGCGACGCTTGGCGAGTGCTGCCGGGTCCTGCAGGGCGAGGCGGACGACGTCCACGTCGCGTCCGCCAGCACCGGCAGGAGCCAGGGCGACAGAGGCGTAGGTCTCGGCCCCGGGGACGAGGTCGACGGCGAGCTTGCGCAGAGCCTGGACGACCTCCCCGAGGTCAGTGCCTGCTGCAGCGGCCTTCAGTTCGTCGATGCCGACGTAGAGGGCGAAGCCGCGAGCCTCGGTCCCCTCAGGAACGGCTCGCACGGCCCGTGGGGCGGGCGGAGCGTCCGGCGCGGGAATGGGTCGAATGATCGGACGGGCGGTGGGACGCAGGGCGTCGAGGGTGGCAAGGGACATGGTGTCAAATCCTTGGTCTGGTGCGGGCGTCGCCGTGTCGTCCACTGATGTGTCATCCACGGCTGATCGCCTCACGGGTGTATCGAAAGTGCGGGAGTACGGATTCCTGGTCCAGGACAGCGGGAATCCGGGAGTTCATGAGAGATCTGAACTCGACGAGGGGAATGCCTCTAGGCACACATTCGACAACACGCGACCGCACGCACCGGCATCATCAACACCGGCATCATCAACACCGGCATCATCAACACCGGCATCATCAACACCGGCATCATCATGCCGGCGTTCCCAGGGGCCTCGAGGGAGGTCAGGGTGCGCGAGTGGTCGGTCATGCGTGCAAGTTTCTTGCACGGACGCATGAAATGCAAGCCGACGCCGTGGGAGCGTTGCGACTCAGACGGTCCCGTACAGCCGGTCACCCGCGTCGCCGAGCCCGGGAACGATGTAGCCGAGCTCGTTCAGCTTCTCGTCGAGCGCGCCGAGCACGATGGTGACTTCTCGGCCCTCCGTGGCCTTCTTGACCGCTTCGAGGCCCTCGGGGGCAGCGATCAGGCAGACCGCGGTGACGTCGACGGCTCCGCGTGCGAATAGGTACTCGATGGCGGCGATCAGGGACCCGCCGGTCGCCAGCATCGGATCGAGCACGAAGCACTGGCGGTCGCTGAGGTCGTCGGGCAGGCGCTCGGCGTAGATGTCGGGTTGCAGGGTCTCCTCGTTGCGGACCATGCCCAGGAAGCCGACCTCGGCCGTGGGGATCAGCTTCGTCATACCGCTGAGCATTCCGAGCCCCGCGCGCAGAATCGGCACGACCAAGGGGCGCGGGTCGCTGATCTCGACGCCCTGCGTCTCGGCGACGGGCGTCGTGATGGTCACCGGCTTGGTACGGACGTTGCGCGTCGCCTCGTAGGCCAGCAGCGTCACCAGCTCCTCGGCCAGCGCACGGAACGTCGGTGAGGGCGTGTTCTCATCGCGCAAGACGGTCAGCTTGTGGGTGACGAGGGGGTGGTCGGCAACGTGGACGCGCATAGGCTCGATGCTACCGGCGCACCGTTCATGGTCGGTCGGGGCGAAAGGGACCGGATGCCGCTGCTCCCGCTCGACGCCGCCTCGCGCGACGCCGCCATGCGGGTGGCTCTCGCGCAGGCCGAGCTCGCCTTCCGCACCGGCGACGTGCCGGTCGGCGCCGTGCTGCTCGACGCTGACGGCAGCGTGCTGGCCATGACACGCAACGAGCGCGAGAAGCTGCACGATCCGACAGCGCACGCCGAGGTGCTCGCGATCCGGCGCGGGGCCGAGACGCGGGGCGACTGGCGCCTCACCGACACCACCCTGGTGGTCACCCTCGAGCCCTGCGTGCTCTGCGCGGGCGCCATCCTGTCCGCCCGGATCCCGCGCGTCGTGTTCGGCGCGTGGGACGAGAAGGCCGGCGCGGCGGGCAGCGTGCACGATCTGCTGCGTGACCGCCGGCTGAATCATCGCGTCGAGGTCATCGGGGGGGTGCTCGAGTCGGAGTGCGGCGCGCTGCTGACGGGCTTCTTCCGGAGCGAGATGCCCTCCGAGCTGTAGCTCGCCCTAGTCCTCGGACTTGAGGATGATCGCGTCGGTCGGCGGGTCGCCGTCGCTCGGCGGATGGAACAGATCGGGCTCGATGTAGATGACGCGGGCCGCGGGGATCTTTCCTCGGATGTCCGCCTCGAGCGAGTCGATGGCGGCGGCGATCTCGACGAGCCGGGTCGCGGGCGGGAAGGCGACCTTCGCCGCGATCAGCAGCTCGTCCGGTCCGAGGTAGAGGGTCTTCATGTGGATCAGCGACTCGACGCTCGCGTTGGCGTTGATGGCATCCCGGATGGTGGCGATGTTCTCGGGCGATGCCCCCTCGCCCAGCAGCAGGCTCTTCGTTTCGAGGCCGAGGATCAGCGCGACCACGATGAGCAGCGCGCCGATGAACAGGGTGGCGAGCGCGTCGAACAGCGGGTCGCCGGTGATGATCGTGAGCCCCACGCCGAGCAGCGCGAAGACGAGACCGATCAGGGCCGCAGTGTCTTCGAGCAGCACGATCGGCAGCTCGGGGGCCTTGGCCCTGCGGACGAACTGGACCCATGACCCGGAGCCCTTGAACGGCAGCGACTCGCGGCGGGCGGTGCGCAGCGAGAAGCTTTCGAGCACGATCGAGATGAGGATGACGACGATCGGCAGCCAGACCACCGAGAGCGGCTCGGGGTGCTGGAGCTTGTGGAAGCCCTCGTAGATCGAGTACGAACCGCCGACCGTGAACAGGATGATTGAGACCAGGAAGCCGTAGAGGTAGCGCGCCCGGCCGTAACCGAAGGGGTGCTCCTCGTCCGCGGCCTTCTGCGAACGACGGCCGCCGATCAGCAGCAGCACCTGGTTGATCGTGTCGGCGAAGGAGTGGACGGCCTCGGCCAGCATGGCGCCGGATCCCGAGAACACGGCGGCGATGAGCTTGGTGATCGCGATGCCGAGGTTTGCGAGCATCGCGGCGATGATCGCTTTGTTCCCGCCGCTCGCACTCACCCCGCCAACCTACACTTTCGAGCATGACCGTCCTCCTCCCGCAGATCGCCATCCTCGGAGCTGGCTCGATGGGCGGCGCCATCCTGTCCGGCCTCCTCTCGCCCGAGGTCGAGACCGCCGGCATCACCGTCACGAACCGCACCGAGGCGAAGGCCGCCGGCGTGCGGATGTCAACAGCCGGTCATGCGGGGGTCGTGTCGCTCGCCCTCGAATCCGACCCGGATGCCACGACCACCGCCCTGCACGGAGCGAAACTCGTGCTGCTGGGGGTGAAGCCCGCCATGGTGCCCAAGCTGCTCCGCGACATCCGCGACACGCTCCCGCCTGATGCGATCGTGGTCAGCGTCGCCGCGGGCGTGACGATCGCGACGATGGAGGCGCTCGTGCCGAACGTGGTGTTCCGCGCGATGCCCAACACGCCTTCGCTCGTCGGGCTCGGGGTCACCGGGGTCGCCGCGGGCTCGCGCGCCTCGGACGAGCACGCCGCGCTCGTCCGCACGCTCTTCGAAACCGTCGGCGCGGTCATCGAGCTCCCCGAGTCGCAGATCGACGCGCTCAGCACGATCTCGGGGTCGGGCCCGGCCTACGTGTTCCTGCTGATCGAGCAGCTCACGGCGACGGCGCGCAAGCTCGGCTTCGACGAGGAGCAGTCCCGGATCATGGTCGAGCAGACCTTCCGCGGTGCGTCCGAGCTGCTCGCGCGGGAGCGGCAGCAGTCGGATGTCGACCCGGCCGAGCTGCGCCGCCGCGTCACGAGCCCCAAGGGCACGACCGAGCGCGCGATCGGCGTGCTGCAGTCGGCGGACCTCAGCGAGCTGTTCGACCGCGCAACGGCCGCCGCTCTCGTGCGCGCGGGCGAGATGGCTTGCGGGGAGTAGCTCGCGGCGGTCGTCCGTCTCATTGGATGCTCCTAGGCTGCGGCAGTGTGTGACCGAGGTGGCGCTCGCATCCTCGTCTCAGCGGGGCACACGGCTCCGCGGGGAAGGGATGAACCGATGAGCACCGACCACGAGATGGAGCCGATCGCGGGGGAGCCACCCGTCGCGACGCTGACGACCGCGAAGGCCGTGATGCCGAAGTCCACACGAATCCTCGCGATGACCGCGGGCGGGGTCGTCGTCGCCGCTGCGGTGTTCGGGGGAGGCGTCGCGTTCGGCACCTCGTTGAACTCCGGCGTGAGCACGGCCCAGCAGGGGCAGTTCAGCGGCACACCGCCGACCGGGATGACCGGCACCGGTCCAGGAAGAACGACCGGCACCGCGCCGACGGGTGCTCCGACGGATGCGGCGGGCGTGACCACCACGACGGGATAGCGCTCCGTCAAGGGCTCTCGGCGATCTCCCGGCGGATCCATCAGCGGCGCTGGGGGTTCTCGCGGGTTCGCTTCAGTCGCAACCAGCAAGGTGATGTCTCCGGGTCGCATGACCCCCTCACGAGGAGAGCATCCCCATGTCAGAGCAGACCGAACCCATCGAGCCCGACTCCACCCTTCCCGCGGTGACCGAGACCACCGAGACCACCCCGGCTCTGACTGCACCCACCGCTCCGACCGCTCCGGTGGCGGTGCCCGTCACGCGTCGCTCAGTCACCCTCCCGCTGCTCCCGCTCGGCATCGTCGGCGGGGTCATCGTCGCGCTGCTGTTCTTCGGCGCAGGCGTGGCGATCGGGTACGGCGTGGCGTCGCACGACGGCCGGTCGGACAACGCCCAGCAGTACCGCGGCGGCACCCCCGGGTACCAGTTTGGCAACGGCGACGGATTCGCCCCTCGCCCGAACCAGGGCGGCCAGAACGAGCAGGGCCCGAACGGCCGCCCGGGGGACCGTGCGACCACAGGCCCCAACAACGGCTAGGAGAGCACGGGCTGGTCGCCCGAGGCGAACCTCTCCCACCGGACACCTGGTGACCTGCAGCCTGTCTGACTACTCTGGCACGATGGCTGACATCTTCGACGTGCTCGCCGACGGCACCCGTCGCGAGCTGCTCCTGCACCTGTTGCACCGCGCCGGCACCGCGTCCGCACGCGGAGAGATCGCCGTGAGCGAGCTCGTCGCCGAGCTGGGCATCAGCCAGCCGACCGTCTCGAAGCACCTCAGGGTGCTGCGCGATCACGGCCTGGTCGCGGTGCGCGAGGAAGGGCAACACCGCTACTACCGCCTCGACTCCGGCCCGCTCGACGAGCTGGCACTCTGGCTCGCTCCGTTCGTAACCGGCTCGCCGGCGACGAGCTCGGCGGACTCGGACGCGGCATCCACCGTGTACGTCGCCTGGGCGGGAACCGACGTCGCCGACCGCGTCGGTCGCCGCGCCGCGGAGACGGCGCACAATGCGCGCGCCGCGATCGGGGCAGCGCAAGGGCGGCTGCATGGCGCGCAGGAGAAGCTGCAGGGTGCCCAGAAGCGCGTCGTCGCGCGGGTTCAGCAACTTCCGTTCAACGAGTAGAAGCTCCCGCGAACCGGATGCTTATCACCCGAACGGGTGCGACGCACTCGGGTGCTTTACAGCGGCTTGCGCCGCCCCCTAGTGTTGCGACTGCGAGAGCACTCCCGTCACAGGAGTCACACTGCTTTCAGCGAGCAAGATCGGGGTACGAGCTTCAGGGCTCGCAGAAATCAGGGGCGGTAATGGCGAAGGAACTGTCGGACGTGCGTTTTCTCACGGTCGCCGAGGTGGCCGAGATGATGCGCGTCTCGAACATGACCGTCTACCGTCTCGTGCACTCCGGAGACCTGCCCGCGATCCGCTTCGGCCGCTCGTTCCGCATCCCGGAGTCGGCCGTCGAGGCCGCCATCTCGCTGCCCGAGTCGCAGGTCGGCTGAGCTCCTCGCCGCCGGTCGAGTTCTTGCTGGTCGAATCTGTCGAGACCCGGATTCCCGGCACTCCGGTCGGTCAGGTACACTCGGCAGGTTAGATTTCCGTGGTCGGTTGATGGCCAGGGTTGGTCAACATCCGACACGATTGAGGTGAACATGGGTTCTGTCATCAAGAAGCGCCGCAAGCGCATGGCGAAGAAGAAGCACCGCAAACTGCTGCGCAAGACGCGTCACCAGCGTCGCAACAAAAAGTAGATTTCTTCGCAGAGACGACAACGCGTCGGGCCGATCAGGCCCGGCGCGTGTTTCTATTCGCCGACTTCTTGACCGCACGCGCTTCGCGACGCACCCGGCGCTGCGCCTCCCGGATGCTCGGCGGACTCAGCCGGAGCACCGGCCACCCGTGCTCGTGCGCGTGACGGGTGAGGATGACATCCGGATTCACCACGACCGGGTGCCCGACCAGTTCGAGCAGCGGGATGTCGTTGCGGCTGTCGGAGTACGCCCAGCTGTCCGCGAGGTCGGCCCCGGCGTCGGCCGCGAGTTCGCGCACGGCCTCGGCCTTGCGCTCGTTGTGGAGCACGTGGCCGATGAGCTCTCCGGTGTAGACACCATCGACGACCACGGCGCGGGTGCCGAGGGCGCCGGTCAGGCCGAGGCGACGTGCCATCAGGTCGCCGATCTCCCAGGGGGTCGCAGACACGAGCCAGACCTCGTGGCCCTTGGCAAGGTGCTCCTGGGTGAGGTCGACGGTCTCCGCGTAGAGACGGGGCTTGATCCGTTCCTCCCAGATCGAGTCCGCGAGCCCCAGCACCTGCGTCTCGGTGAGCCCGCCGACGAGGCCGAGCGCGCGCTCCCTGGCAGTCTTCAGGTGCTCGTCGTTCTCGCCGACCTTGATGAAGCGACGCTGGTGCCAGGCGAACAGGGCGACATCCCGCACCCCGATCACATGCTGCTTCCATGCCTCGCGGCCCAGTTGGAACAGGCTGGTGCCCCGCATGAGCGTGTTGTCCACGTCGAAGAAGGCGAGGATCGGGCGGTCGCTCGGGTCCGGGCCTTCGGACGTGCTCGGCGGTTCGGACATCGGTTCATCGTATCCGGCGAGGAGCCGACCCCGACGCTCGCTCCGGCTGCCCGGTCGCCATAGCCTGGGGCGGTGCCCCGCCTCACCTTCATTGGCAAACCCGACTGCCACCTCTGCGAGGACGCCCGCGCGATCGTCGAGACGGTGCTGCTCGAGTTCCCGGGGGTGACGCTCGAGGAGCGCTCGATTCTCGACGAGCCGGAACTGTTCGACGCCTACGTCGAGGAGATCCCCGTCATCATGATCGACGACCGGGTGCACACCATCTGGAAGGTGGATGCCGCCCGCCTCCGTTCCGCCCTTGAGCGGGCCGCCGCCGATTCCTAGGCTCTCGCCCGAACTGTTGTTCGTCGGAGCCGAGCTGGTGCGCGACCTGCCACTGCTCGATCCGGACCTTGACGCCCCTGACCGGTTGCCCTCTGTTGTGCGCGAGTTCCGCCTGCTCGCGGGGGCGGCGAGCGGCGGCATCGTGTCGTCCCCCGAGTACGTGCACTCGGCATCCGGGGTGACGAAGAACGCGCTCGACTGGCTGGCCGGCTCGACGGGGCTGTACGGCAAGCCGGTGCTGTTGACCATCCTGCCCGACGGAGAAGTCGTGGAGGCTGGCCTCCACCTCCGGCTCGACATCGCTCTTGAGCAGTTCTCGGCCGCTATGGCGCTAGCCGGGCGGGTCGTGCGCCCCTAGGCTGACGCCTGCGTCGTCGTCGACCCGCTCTCACCTTCGGAAGGACCGCGTCATGAAGTTCCAGATCGTCAAGGGCAAGAGCACCACACAGCCGTACTTCTGGCGCATCGTCGCCTCCAACGGCCAGACGCTCGCCGTGAGCGAGAACTACGTCGCCAAGGCCTCCGCCAAGAGCGCCGTCGAATCCGTCATCAAGAACGCCGCTGGCGCGACGGTCGAAGACCTGTCATAACCGAGTGATCCGACGCCCGAGACGGGCGTCGGCGCTGGCGTGACGGCGAAGGCCAGAAATGGCCTTCGCTCGTAGCTCCAGCGCGCTACGGCGTCAGTCTGTTCGGCCCCCGGAACAGGTAGGTGACCTCGCGGATCGACGGCTGGTGCAGCAGCAGCATGAGCACGCGCGACAGGCCCATACCGAATCCGCCGTGCGGCGGTACGCCGTAGCGGAAGAAGTCGAGGTAGAACTCGAGCTCCTCCGGGTCGACGCCCTTGCTCTTCGCCTGTGCGACGAGGATGTCGATGCGGTGCTCGCGCTGGGCGCCGGTCGAGATCTCGGTGCCGTTGAAGATCAGGTCGTAGCTGTTGGTGAGGGTCTCGTCGCCCTCGTGACGCATGTGGTAGAACGGCCGGATGCTCGAGGAGTAGTCGGTCAGGAAGACGAACTCGTGGCCGAACTCCTCCTTCACGTACGCCGCGATCTGGCGCTCTCCCTCGGGGTCCATGTCGTCGTCGGCGCGCGGAACGGTGTAGCCGCGTGATGCCACGATCTGCTTCGCCTCAGCGAGCGGGATGCGCGGGAACGGCACGGTAGGCACGGTCACCTCGAGCCCGAACAGGGCCTCGATCTCGGCACCGTGCTTTTCCTTGATGGCGGTGAAGCCCGCGACGAGCAGCTGCTCGTGCATCTGCATGACGTCCTCGGCCGAGGTGACCCAGCTGATCTCCGCGTCGACCGAGATGAACTCGGTGGCGTGCCGCGAGGTGAACGACGGGTCGGCGCGGAACGCCGGCGCGACCTCGAAGACCTTGCCGAACCCGGCGGGCTGGGCCATCTGCTTGAAGAACTGCGGGCTCTGCGCGAGGTACGCCTTGCCTTCGAAGTAGCCGACCTCGAACAGCTCGGCGCGTGACTCGGACGCCGAGGCCATGAGCTTCGGAGTGTGAATCTCGATGTAGTCGTGCTCAACCCACCAGGTGCGCAGCGCGTGCAGGAAGGTGGTCTGCACGCGGAAGATCAGGTTCTGCTCGGGGCGACGCAGGTCGAGGAAGCGCCAGTCGAGGCGCTTGTCGACGCTGGAGTCCTCGGCGATGGGCATGTCGAGGGCGAGAGCCGCGACGTCGAGGTCGCCGATCTTGACCTCGAGCCCTCCGAGTTTGACCCGCTCATCGTGCTTCAACTCGCCCGTCACCGTGAGGAACGTGCCGGTCGTCAGCGACGAGATCGTGGCGGCCACGGCATCCGGCTCGCTGCCTTCTTCGACGTCGGTGCGGGGGTGCACGAGCTGCACTGCGCCGGACTCGTCTCGGAGCACGATGAACTGCACCTTCTTCTGGTCGCGCACCGTATCGACCCAGCCGGACACCGAGATCGGTCCATCGGAGGCGGCGGCGAGGTTCTTGAGGAGGGTGCGAGTCACGGTGGCTAAGTCTACCGGCCGCGCTTCCCCGGCCCGGCGGGCTCCGAGGCTCGCAACCGTAGACTTCTGAGGTGCCTGCGGATCTGATCCATCTGGTGCGCCACGGCGAGGTCTTCAACCCGAGTGGCGTGCTCTATGGGCGTCTGCCCGAGTTCCATCTGAGCGAGCGCGGGCGACAAATGGCGCAGCTCGCCGCCGACTCGCTGACGGGTCGCCCGATCGTCTCGGTGACCGCGAGTCCGCTCACCCGCACGCGGGAGAGCGCCCAGCCGTGGCTCGAGCGCTTCGACCTCGAGCTGGGCATCGACGAGCGGCTGATCGAACCGGCCAACGCCTTCGAGGGCACCAACATCCGGGCATCGCTGAAGCGCAACCCGCTGCTGCTGCGCCGACTCTGGAACCCGTGGAGGCCATCCTGGGGCGAGCTGTTCGTCTCGATCGCGGCACGGATGATGGCGGCCGTCGTCGCCGCGCACGACTCCGTCGAGAGCGGCGAGGTCGTGCTCGTCAGCCATCAGCTGCCGATCTGGATGGTGGCGCGTACGGTACAGGGCAAACCGCTCGCCACGGATCCGCGGCACCGTCGCTGCACGCTCTCGAGCATCACGACACTCGCGTGGGACCCGGCCGCCGGCCTGGGCAGGGTAGGCGCTTTCTCCGAGGTCGACTATCAGGAACCTGCGGCAGCATTACTGTCACAGTCCATCGATCTGGGAGCCGTGTGAGAGCCCGTACCGCCGTCGCGCTGATCGCGGTCGCCGCCTCCCTGATGCTCGCCGGCTGCACCTCCAACGACGGCCTGGCGAACTCATACAACTCGACCGGCGACACCGGCAACTACGTGTCGACCGACGGCGCTACGAAGACGATCGCGTCGGCCGATCGCGGCGCGGCCGTGAGCTGGTCGGGCACGACGGATGCCGGCTCGAAGGTCTCGAGCGCTGACTACTCGGGCAAGGTGATGGTGCTCAACTTCTGGTACGCGAGCTGCCCGCCCTGCCGCCTGGAGGCGAAGGATCTCGAGAAGCTCAACCAGAAGTACTCGACCGAGGGCGTGGTCTTCCTCGGCGTCAACGTCTCGGACAGCGGTTCGACCGCCCTGAGCTTCGAGCAGAGCCACGGCGTCACATACCCCTCGATCCTCGACGCCGATCAGGGCGCCGTGAAGCTGGCCTTCACCGGCAAGGTCGCACCCAACGCGGTGCCGACCACGCTGATCATCGACGGCAAGGGCCGGGTGGCGGCGCGCTTCAGCGGGCTCATCACCAGCCCATCGCTGGTCGGGCAGATCATCGAATCGACGCAGGCGGAGAAATCCTGATGCACGCCTCGGCAGGCGCCGCGTGAACCCCGGCGCTGTCGTGCTGAGCGGAGGCCTCTGGTTCGCCGTGCCGATCGCGATCGCCGCCGGGCTGCTCTCGTTCCTCTCGCCCTGCGTTCTCCCGCTCGTGCCCGGCTACCTCGGCTACGTGAGTGGGGTGACGAGCGGGCGCGAGCGCACCCGCGGTCGGATGCTTCTTGGCGTCGCCCTCTTCATCGCCGGGTTCTCGGCGGTGTTCCTCGCTGTCTCGCTACTGGTCGGCACGGTCGGGATGTTCGTCACCGAGTACACCGACGTCATCCTGCGGATCGCGGGCGTCATCGTGATCCTGATGGGCATCGTGTTCATCGGTCAGGTCAGCTTCCTGCAGCGGACCATCAAACCCGGATGGCAGCCCCGCACCGGTCTGATCGGCGCCCCGCTGCTCGGCATCGTCTTCGCCGTTGGCTGGACCCCGTGCGTCGGGCCGACCCTCGTCGCGGTGCAGTCGATGGTGCTCGACCAGGGGAATCTGGGGCGGGCGCTCATCGTCGGCCTCGCCTACTGCATCGGCCTCGGCATCCCGTTCCTGCTGGTCGCGATCGGCTTCGGCTGGGTCGGCGGCTCGGTCGCCTGGGTCAAGCGCCACATCCGCGTCATCAATATCGCGGGCGGCGTCCTTCTGATCATCATCGGCGTGCTGATGGTCTCGGGTGTCTGGCGGGCATTCATCACGGCGTTCGGAGCGGGCCTTGGCATCGCGAACCCGCTCTGACTCTGGATCGTCGAACGTCGACGCTGAGAGCGCCGACGGCACGAGTTTGCGCTCCGACCCGCTGCGGCCGTCCGACCACATCGACTCGGTCGAGCAGCCGGTTGACGAGTCGATCGCGCAGCCGAAGCTCGGCCCCCTCGGCTACGTGCGCTTCTTCTGGCGGCAGCTCACGAGCATGCGCACGGCGCTCGTGCTGCTGCTGCTGCTCGCGGTCGGCGCGGTGCCCGGCTCGCTGGTGCCGCAGCGCAGCTCGGACCCCAACGGCGTCATCCAGTACCAGCAGCAGAATCCCGACACCTTCAAGGTGCTCGACGCGCTCGGACTGTTCAGCACCTTCACCTCGCCGTGGTTCTCGGCCATCTACCTGCTGCTGTTCGTCTCGCTCGTCGGCTGCATCATCCCGCGGCTCAAGCACCACCTCGACGCCCTGCGCGCGAAGCCGCCGAAGACGCCGGCGCGGCTCGAGCGGCTTGTCGGGTTCACCTCCACGACGACCACGACGGATGCCGCGGCCGCGATCGACGACGCCCGGTCCCTGCTGCGCCGCCAGGGCTACCGCGTCGCGCGCTACGACACGGCCGGCCGCGGCACCTTAGGAGCCGGGGCCAGCCTCTCGGTCTCGGCGGAGCGCGGCTACCTGCGCGAGACCGGCAACCTGATCTTCCACATCGCGCTCGTCGGGATGCTGCTGACCGTCGGCATCTTCGGCAGCTTCGGCTACACCGGCCAGCGCATCCTGGTGCAGAACGAGGCGTTCACGAACGCGCTCACCGACTACGACTCCTACAACCCGGGTCGGTTCGCCGACGAGAACTCGCTCGAGCCGTTCCAGTTGCGCCTCGACACCTTCGTGCCTAAGTACCTGTTCCAGGACGGCGTGTGGGAGCCCGAGAACTTCGACGCGAACCTCAGCACGCGCGTGCCCGGCGGCAGTTGGACGAAGCAGACGCTCAAGGTCAACTCGCCGCTGGCCATCGGCGACACCCAGGTCTACCTCCTCGGCAACGGTTTCGCGCCCGTCGTCACGGTGCGCGACCCGAGCGGGAAGGAGGTCTTCAGCGGGGCCGTCCCCTTCATCTCGCAGGATGCCAACCTCACCAGCTCCGGCGTCATCAAAGTGCCGGACGGGTTGAGCAAGCAGGTCGCGTTCCAGGGCTTCTTCTGCCCGACCCCAGTGGCCACCTCGGCCAGCTGCACCTCGCTCTCGCCCTACCTCACCGACCCGAGCAAGGCGGTGCTGCAGCTCTCGGTGTTCACCGGCAACCTCGGTCTTGACAGGGGTGTCGCGGTCAACGCCTACTCGCTCAACGAGGACGGCCTGACCAAGATCGCCGGATTCAAAACCCCGGTCGCCGGACTCCAACTCACGAAGGGGCAGCGCGTCGATCTGCCGAACAAGCTGGGATCGATCGAGTTCACAGGCATCCAGCGCTTCGTGAGCGTCGACATCCATCACGACCCGACTCCGGCCTTCGCCCTGCTGTTCGCGATGCTGATCCTTGGTGGACTGCTGCTGAGCCTGTTCGTTCCGCGCCGGCGGGTGTGGATCAAGGCGCTCCCCGGTGTCGACGGCGGCCTGACCCGTGTCGAGTACGCCGGGCTCGCCCGCGGCGAGGACCCGACGCTGGAGCGCGCGGTGGCCGAGCTGGCCGCGCGTCATGGGCAGTACCTCGACGGGCTGCCCCCGGAATCCGCCGACTCTGACCCGGACGACCACGCACGAGCCGAACGTAGGATAACAACGTGACCGCAACCACTCTCGCCGCGTACTCTGTCGCCGCCATCTACTCGGCGATCGTCGTCTACGTGTTCGCGTTCATCGCCTTCGCCCTCGACCTGAGCAAGCGCTCGGCGATCGCGCAAGCCGCGCAGGTCTCGACCGGGTCGACCGCCGCGGCATCCGCCGGCTCCACCGTTGTTCTCGAGAAGACCACGACTGCGGCCCCGAGTGTGCGCGGCCGGTCGAGCCGTTACCAGCGCACCGCCTACGCGCTCGTCATCGTCGGCTGGGTCGTGCACCTGACCGCGCTCGTCCTCCGCGGGCTCGCGGCCGGGCGCGTGCCGTGGGCCGACCTCTACGAGTTCGCCATGACCGGCACGGCGATCATGATCGGCGTCTTCATCTTCATCCAGCTCTGGCGCGACGTGAAGTTCCTCGGGGCGTACATCACCGGTATCGTCGTGCTGCTCCTCGGGCTGGCGAGCGTGAACTTTTACGTCGCCGTCGGGCCGTTGAATCCGGCCCTCCAGTCGTACTGGCTCGTCATCCACGTCTTCGTGGCGACGCTCGGCACCGGCTTCTTCGCAATCGGCGGTGGGCTCTCGATCGCCCAGCTCCTGCAGGCCCGGCGCGAGGCCGGCGGTCTCAAGCGGGTCCCGCTGCTCGCCACCTTCCCGAGCTCCGAGGTGCTCGAGAACATCGCGTACAGGGTCATCGTGATCGGCTTCGCGTTCTGGACCTTCACCCTCATGGCCGGTGCCATCTGGGCCGAGCGCGCCTGGGGTCGCTACTGGGGCTGGGACACCAAGGAGGTCTGGACCTTCATCATCTGGGTCACCTTCGCTGGCTACATCCACGCTCGGGCGACCCGGGGATGGCGCGGCTCACGTTCCGCCTGGCTCGCGATCATCGGCTTCACCGCGGTGATGTTCAACTTCACCGTCGTCAACCTGTTCTTCAAGGGACTGCACGCGTATACCGGTCTGCCGGTCGGCTAGCCGCTCACTGTTGTGCTCCTCGGTCGGAGGCGCGAAAACGACTGATTCCGAAGACTCTGGACCCGCTACGCTGGCGGAATCGAGAGTCGGGGGTCGATGTCCGCCGTGAGCACCCCGCAGATCGAGCTGAAGGGCCTGCGCAAGACCTTCGGCAGGGTCATCGCCGTCGACGCCGTCGATCTTGAGATCGGCGACGGCGAGTTTTTCGCGATGCTCGGACCCTCCGGGTCAGGGAAGACGACCGTGCTCCGGATGATCGCCGGCTTCGAGCGGCCGACGAGCGGCAGCGTCATCCTGGGTGGTGTTGACGAGACCGAGGTCCCCGCCTTCCGGCGCGACGTGAGCACGGTGTTCCAGGACTACGCGCTCTTCCCGCACATGACAGTCGGTCAGAACGTGGCGTACGGACTGAAGGTGCGCGGCGTCGGCGGAGCCGAGCGCACCCGCCGCGTCGGCGAGGCTCTCGAGATGGTGCGCCTCGGCGACCTCGCCGCGCGCAAGCCGGGTGAGCTGTCGGGCGGCCAGCGTCAGCGCGTTGCCCTGGCGCGCGCCCTCGTCACGCGCCCGAGGGTGCTGCTGCTCGACGAACCTCTGGGCGCGCTCGACCTCAAGCTGCGCGAGCAGATGCAGCTCGAGCTGAAGGCGATCCAGCGCGAGGTCGGCATCACCTTCCTCTTCGTCACCCACGATCAGGATGAGGCGCTCACCCTCTGCGACCGCCTCGCGGTCTTCAACGCCGGTCGCATCGAGCAGGTGGGACCCCCCAGCGAGGTGTACGAGTACCCGGCCACGCGCTTCGTCGCGGGCTTCGTCGGTTCGTCGAACGTGATCCCGGCCGCGAGTGCGCAGGCGGTGGTCGGCAGGCCGGGCACCTTCGCGATCCGGCCGGAGAAGATCCGCGTGCTGGCGGCGGGAGCGACCCCCTCCGCGGGCGAGCTCGGGCTCACCGGCACGGTCGACGAGGTCGTCTACTCCGGAGCGACCACGAGGATCGTCGTCGACGCCGCCGGGCTGCAACTCTCGGCGACGGTGCTCAACGACGAGGCGCCAGACGATGTCGCTGCTGCGTCCGCCCTGCGGCGCGGCGACCCGATCGCCGTCGCCTGGCACGAGAGCGCTCTGCGTCCGCTCGAGGTCTGAGCCGCGGTATCCCTCCCCACCCAGAACCACAGCACGCAAACGAGAGGAACGTCATGACCCGCAGAGTCAAGTTCAGCGCCGCGATCGCGGTGGCCGCCGCGATCGCTGTCACGATCGCCGGCTGTTCGAGCGGTAGCGGAGGCGGTGGCAGTTCCTCGGCGGCCGACAGCTTGCCCAAGGTCGCCGAGCAGAAGAAGCTGGGCGCCAACGAGAGCACCCTCAACCTCATCGTCTGGGCGGGTTACGCCGAGAACGGCTCGAACGACCCGACCGTCGACTGGGTGACCCCCTTCGTGAAGCAGACCGGATGCCAGGTCAACGCGAAGACCGCAGGCACCTCCGACGAGATGGTGCAGCTCATGCGCACCGGCCAGTACGACGGGGTTTCCGCCTCGGGCGACGCGACCCTGCGCCTGATCTACGGCGGCGACGTTGCCCCGGTGAACACCTCGCTCGTGCCCAACTACACGACCATCAGCGACTTCCTCAAGCTCAAGGCCTGGAACTCGGCCGGCGGCAAGATGTACGGGATTCCGCACGGCTGGGGCGCCAACCTGCTCATGTACAACACGACCGCCGTGACCACCGCCCCCGATTCCTGGTCAGCCGTGTTCGATGACTCGTCCACCTATGCGGGCAAGGTCACCGCATACGACTCGCCGATCTACATCGCCGACGCTGCGCTCTACCTGAAGACGAAGGATCCCTCGCTCGGCATCAGCGACCCGTACTCGCTCACCGAGAAGCAGCTCACGGCCGCCGTGGATGTGCTCAAGAAGCAGAATGCGAACGTCGGGGAGTACTGGTCCGACTACACCAAGGCGGTGCAGGCCTTCGAGTCCGGTACCTCGGTGATCGGCACCACCTGGCAGGTCATCGCGAACCTCATCGCCTCAGACGGCAAGGTAAACGTCAAGACGGTCGTGCCGAAGGAGGGCGTGACCGGCTGGTCCGACACCTGGATGATCGCGGCCAAGGCCAAGCATCCGAACTGCATGTATCAGTGGATGAACTGGATCACGTCCGCGAAGGTGAACGCCCAGGTCGCCGAGTGGTTCGGCGAGGCTCCCGCCCAGACCCTGGCGTGCGCGGAGACCTCCGACCCGGCCTTCTGCAACAGCTATCATGCGACCGACGCGGCCTACGCGGCGAACATCCACTACTGGACGACGCCGCAGACGACGTGCGTCGACGGCAGCGGAAAGACCAACTGCACGGCGTACTCCGAGTGGACGACCAAGTGGCAGCAGATCAAGGGATAGCGAACCGCCCGGTCGCGCCCCGTTCCGTCGCGACGCGGGGGCGGGTGTCGGCGTACTTCGCCACCCGCCCCCGCACGCGACTAGGCCTCCTGCTCACGCCGCCGCTCCTGTGGCTGGTGGTCGCGTACCTCGGGTCGATCGTGCTGCTGCTGCTCACGGCGTTCTGGACGGTCAACGGCTTCACCGGGCGAGCCGAGCCGGCCTTCCAGTTCGGCAACCTCGTGGCCGTCGTCACCGATCCGCTGTATCGGGATGTCGCGCTCCGTACACTGCTCGTCGCGCTCAGCGTGACCGTCATCGATGCGGTTGTCGCCTTCCCGATGGCGTTCTACATGGCCAAGATCGCCTCGCCGCGCAACCGCGCCTTCTTCCTGGTCGCCGTGACCACCCCGCTCTGGGCCAGCTATCTGGCGAAGGCGTACGCCTGGCGTGTGCTGTTCGAGCCGAACGGCCCGATCGACATCGTCACGGGCGGCCACTCCCCGGGGTACGGGCTTCCCGCCACGGTCGTCACGCTGGCCTACCTGTGGCTGCCGTACATGGTCATCCCGCTCTACGCGGGCTTCGATCGGGTGCCGGCGTCGCTGCTCGAGGCGAGCGCGGATCTCGGGGCGTCCACAGGCCGGACCGTGCGATCGGTGGTGCTCCCCTTGGTGTTCCCGGCGATCGCCGCCGGATCGATCTTCACCTTCTCGCTGAGCTTCGGCGACTACATCGCGGTCACGATCGTGGGGGGCAAGACACAGCTGCTGGCCAACCTGATCTACGGTCAGCTGGTCACCGCCAACAACCAGCCGCTCGCGGCGGCGCTGTCGATCGTGCCGCTGCTGGCGGTCATCCTGTACCTACTCGCGATGCGACGGACCGGCGCATTGGAGAACGTCTGATGGGCACGGTCGCCTGATGGAGTTCTCCCCGGCATTCCGGATTGGTCTGCGCATCTGCATGTGGATCGGCCTGGCGCTGCTGTATATCCCGCTGATCCTCATCGTCGTCAACTCGTTCAACGCCTCGAAGACCTTCGCGTTCCCGCCGACCGGATTCACACTCGAGTGGTGGATCGCCGCCTCCCGCAGCACGGGAGCAGTCAATGCCCTCGGCACGTCGATCGTCGCCGGCGTCGGGGCGACGGTCATCGCTCTGCTCCTCGGGACCATGGCGGCCTTCGCCGTGCAGCGCTACCGCTTTTTCGGGCGCAACACGATCAGCTTCCTGGTCGCGCTCCCGATCACCCTTCCAGGCATTGTCACCGGACTCGCGCTGTTCTCCACGTTCTCGGCGGTGCTCGGCCCCGTCGGTGTCGGCCTCGGGATCGGCACGGTCATCGTCGGGCATGCCACCTTCTGCATCGTCATCGTCTTCAACAACGTGCAGGCTCGGCTCCGTCGACTCGGTACCTCGCTCGAGGAGGCCTCTGCCGACCTGGGCGGGACGGGCTGGCAGACGTTCCGCTATGTGACGTTCCCCAGCATCCGGGGCGCTCTGGTGGCCGGCGCGCTGCTCGCCTTCGCGCTGAGCTTCGACGAGATCGTCGTCACCACCTTCACGGCCGGTGCCGAAGTGCAGACGCTCCCGATCTGGATCTTCGGCAACCTATTCCGACCGAACCAGGCGCCCGTGGTGAACGTCGTCGCGGCAGTGCTGACGATCGTGGCGATCGTGCCGGTGTGGCTGAGCCAGAGGCTGGCGGGCGACTCGGTCACGAGTCGGGTGTAGCAGGCGGGTCTCGAGACGCTGCGTCGCTGCTACTCGACCAGCGAGTTGTAGCAGCGCTCCAGGCGGGCGCGCCACCAGAGCTCGCGGACGTCGGCGGCGGCGAAGCGCGTGAGAGCTTCATCGTCGAGCTCGACCCGCGTCACGGGGATCGACCCGTCGGCCGCGATCAGCGGGGCGATCGCGACATCCGCCTCGAAGAGCCCGACCGTGGCCAGGCCGCAGTCGAAGTCGAGCTCGGGGATCGCGGCGGCGAGGGACGCGCCCATCGAGATGCCGACCGAGGTCTCGAGCGCGCTCGACACGACGACCGGCAGGCCGGCCTCGGCGATGATCTCGAGGGCCCGGTGGATGCCGCCCAACGGCTGCGCCTTGATCACCAGCAGGTCGGCGGCCCCGGCACGCGCCACGGCGAGCGGATCCTCCGCCTGACGCACGCTCTCGTCCGCCGCGATCGGCAGCTGCCAGTCGTGCAGCCGTCCGCGCAGCTCGACGAGCTCCGCGACGGATGCGCAGGGCTGTTCGAGGTACTCGAGGTCGAAGCCGGCGAGGGCGTGGGCGGCGTGCTCCGCCTCGTCCACGTTCCAGCCGCCGTTCGCGTCGACGCGAATGCGACCCTCCGGCCCCAGGAACGCGCGCGTGGCCCGGACGCGCGCCACGTCATCCGACAGTTGCTGCCCCGGCTCGGCGACCTTCACCTTCACCGTGCGGGTGCCGGCATAGCGGGCGAGGATGCCTTCGACGGCGTCGGCGGGCACGGCCGGGAGGGTCGCGTTGACGGGGATGCGGTCGCGGATCGCCGGGGGAGTCGGCACCCAGCCGAAGTCGATCGCGCCGCGGAGCCAGTTCGAGGCCTCGGCGTCGTCGTACTCGGTGAAGGGCGAGAACTCGGTCCAGCCCTGCGGTCCGCGCAGCAGCATCGCCTCGCGCAGCTCGATTCCGCGGAATCGCGTCACCAGGGGCAGGGCGACGACGCGCGCGTCCGCGAGCAGTTCCGACAGCGATGGCATTTCCACGCGGCCAGTCTGTCGCGTGGGGTTACCAAATCAAGGCTGAAACGGGGTGGGGAGCGCATCCGCTCCCGGATTTGGCTCCGATCGGTCGTGCGGACCTTGATTCGGCAACACCCGACGGCCGCCCAACCGCGTGGCTAGGCTGAGGCCAGGCGACGAAGGGAGCTGCGCATGAGCGTTCCGCCTCCACAGAAGACGCCGGCCACGCGACCGACGAGCAACATCCGGCCGGCGGGGATCGGCGCCAGCTACGCCCTCAACCCGACGCCGCAGGGCCGGGCCGCCGGCTATGTCCCGGTCGCCCCGCTCGGACACACCGAGGTGATCGCGAACGCGCCGACGCTCGGGCAGTTCTGGCGCAGCGACATCCGCCGCACGACGGGCGGACGACGTCCGCGCTGGGCGGGTCTCACCGCCTTCTGGGTCGGCCTCGCGGCGATCGGTTTTCTCGTGATCGGCACCGTGATCGGCGTCTCGACGTTGGCCGCCATCGCGCTGCCGCTCAGCACGGTCGCCCTCTTCTTCGCGATCATCGCGATCATCGCCGGGGTGGGCCGGGCGCTGGGATTCTTCGGGTTGATCTTGGCCCTCATCGGCAACGTCGTCGTCGTCGACTGGTTCCTGCACCTGTTCAGCTAGCCCGGCTTAGGCTGGGATCGTGGACGACGCTCAGGATGCCGAGGCTCCGATTGAGCCGCCGACTGCCCCAGTCGGCGGCCTCGCCCCGGGGATGACGATCATCCGCCGGGTGCGGCGCCCGCCGCGCTGGCCCGGGATCCTCGCCTGCATATTCTCCGTGCTGATGCTCGCCGCCACAGGCGCGGGGATCCAGGTGGCAGCGACCGGTGACTACGCGACCTCGACCGGCCTCGCCTATGCGGCCATCGCCTTGAGCGTCGCCGCCATCCTGTTGGGCCTCGTCGCCTTCGTGCGTCGCTGGGGTCGGCCCGCCGGCATCGTCGGGGCGATCGTCGCGGTGCTCGGCAACCCGCTCGTGTTGCTGTACGTCCTGGGTTCGCTGAGCGGATCGTGAGACGTCTCCGCGTCATCGCGCCCGGCGATGGGGTGCTCGACGAGCTGCGGGCGGCCCTCGCGGGCGGCGACGCCATCCTGGTCGCACCGCAGGCGGCCGGAGCGTCGGGCGCCGCAGCAGCAGGCGCGACCGACCTCGACCTCCCCCGGACGGTCGAGCGGCGCGTCGCCCTGGTCGTCCAGACCAGCGGCTCGACCGGACGTCCGAAGCGGGTCGCCCTCTCGGCCGACGCCCTGCTCGCCAACGCGGCCGCCAGCGAGTCCGCGCTGGGAGGGCCGGGGCAGTGGGTGCTCGCCGTGCCGACGCACTACATCGCCGGGCTGAACGTGCTCGCACGATCGCTGGCGGCCGAGACCGAGCCAGTGACGGCACGCGGCGATCATTTCACGGCGGCGGCCTTCCTCGACGCCGTCGAGCGGATGTCGCACCCGACCCGTTTCACCTCGCTGGTGCCCGCGCAGCTCGCCACCCTGCTCGACGACCCGCGCGCCTCCGCGGCGCTCGCCGGATTCGCGGCCGTGCTGGTCGGCGGCCAGGCCTCGCCGCGCGCGCTGCTGGACCGGGCCGTGCAGGCGGGCATCCCGGTGCGACGCAGCTACGGCTCGAGCGAGACGAGCGGCGGCTGCGTGTACGACGGTGTCCCGATCGGCGCCACGACGGTGAAGCTGGTCGACGGCGAGGTGTGGCTTGGCGGGCCAAGCCTGGCCGAGGGCTACCTCGGCGATCCCGAGCTGACGGCGGAGCGCTTCGTCCATGAGGCCGGGGTGCTCTGGTTCCGAACCGCCGACGGGGGCCAGCTCGCGACGGGCTCGGACGGCGACCGCCTCACGGTGACCGGCCGCCGCGACGACGTGCTCATCTCGGGCGGCGTGAAGGTGGCGCTCGCCGCGGTCGAGCGCGTGCTGCGCGAGCTGCCCGGGTTCGGGGACGCGGTCGTGGTGGCCGTCCCGGATGAGCGCTGGGGCGAGGTCCCCGTCGTGGTGGTCGGGGAGGACGGCGCAGGACACCCGGCAATCCGTAACGAGGATCGCGCTCGGGCCGCGATCGTCGTCGAGCTGGGCGTCGCAGCTCGACCCGCCCGCTTCATCCGGCTGGATACCCTTCCCCTCCTGTCCAGCGGCAAAGTCGACCGGCTGGCCGTGCGCACGATCGCCCTCGGCGCCCCTCGGTAGACTTCGCGCGTGGCGAAGCAGCAGCGCATGGACCCCCGGCGGACCGACCGGGCACGGGGCACGACCCCCTCGAAACCGACCCAGGGCAAGAACCGCGGCAAGAGCGGGCATCCGGGTGGACGGCTCACCTCGGAGGCGCGTCCGGCGACGCTCGGCACCTGGATCGCCGGTGCCCGCCCGCAGACCCTGCTGCTTGCGATCGCACCGGTCGCGGTCGGCACGGGGGCGGCATCCCTCGACCTGCCCAGCTGGCACACCCATTGGGTGCGCGCGGTGCTCGCGCTGATCGTTGCGCTGGCCCTGCAGATCGCCGTGAACTACGCCAACGACTACTCGGATGGCGTGCGCGGCACCGACAAGAACCGCGTCGGTCCGGCGCGGCTGGTCGGCTCCGGCCGGGTCAAGCCGCGTGCGGTGCTGACGGTCGCGTTGGTGTTCTTCGGCATCGCAGCGGTGGCGGGCGTCATCCTGGTCTGGCGCAGCGGGGAGTGGTGGCTGTTGGCGGTCGGCGCGGTCTGCATCGCAGCCGGGTGGTTCTACACCGGCGGCAAGCGCCCGTACGGCTACTACGCCCTGGGCGAGGTCGCCGTGTTCCTGTTCTTCGGCATCGTGCCGGTCGCCGGGACGATGTACACCCAGACCGGGACGGTCAACCTGGAGGCTTGGCTCGGCGGCGTCGCGATCGGGGCGTTCGCCTGCGCGGTGCTCGTCGTCAACAACCTGCGCGATCGGGAGCAGGATGCCGTGAGCCGCAAGCGAACGCTGGCGGTGTTCCTCGGCAACCGGGGCACCCGCGCGCTCTACGTCGTGCTGATGCTCGTCCCGCTCGCGCTCCTGGCCTTCTACGCGATCTTCTACCCGCTGGCGGGCTTCGTCTACTTCGACGCTCTGCTCGTGCTGCCGGCCATCCTCATCGTGATCCTCGCGAAGACCGCGCCCGAGTACGTGACCGCCCTGAAGGTCACCCTGTTCGCCGCGTTCCTCTACGGGATCGGGCTCGGGGCGTCGCTGGCGTTCTGGGGACCGCCGTCGATCGGCGGCTGAGCCGACCCGCGCCGGGCCCGGCCGCGGGCGGGCTACTGCTCGCCGCGAGCGCTGTCTTCCGCGTCCTCGTCGCTTCCGACCTTGACCTTCGCAACCGTCCCTGTGCTCGCGCGCGCATTGACGAGCTCGAGGGCGACGCGGTCGCGCAAGGGCTTGAGGAAGATGTACGAGACACAGAGGGCCAGGACCGCGCCGCCGACGCCCGCGATCGCCCACGCGATGGTGGGGAAGGCCGAGACGGTCAGCACGTAGAGGATGCCGAACAGCACCGCGAACAGGCCGAGGCGCAGAGCGGAGTAGAGGATCCAGGCGCGCACGTCGCACAGTCTAAGCGCGGCGACTGGGAGCCGATCTAGACTCAGAGCATGGTCAAGATCCTGGTGCCGATCGTCGTCTTGTTGATGGTCTTCTCCGTGGTTGACATCGCGGTCCTGGAGCGCAGCAGAGTGCGATTCCTGCCCAAGCTGGCGTGGATCGTACTGGTCGTCGTGCTGCCGATCGCCGGACCCGTGATCTGGTTCATCGTCGGGCGAGGCCGTCCGGGCGAGGGCTACTCGGTCGCATCGACGAACCCCACGATTCACCGCCTCGGACCGATCGCACCCGATGACGACCCCGACTTCCTCGGTCGGCTGCACCGCGAGCAGGAGCAGGAGCAGCGCATCCGC
This sequence comes from Microbacteriaceae bacterium, assembly GCA_025352325.1. Lineage (GTDB taxonomy): Bacteria > Actinomycetota > Actinomycetes > Actinomycetales > Microbacteriaceae > Lysinimonas. Next base: position 47,563 of record JANXTR010000028.1, read on the forward strand.
GAGTTGGAGAAGCGCCTCAACGAACTCGGCGATGACGCTCCCGGAAAGTGACTGAGTCGCTGGCGAGCGTCGCAGCCACGGCTCTGCTCGCGGAGTTCATCGCCTCGGGCGTGACCGACCTGGTGCTCAGCCCCGGGTCGCGCTCGCAGGCCCTCGCCCTCGCCGCCGCCCAGTTCGAGCGCGCCGGGTTGCTGCGGCTGCGGGTGCGCATTGACGAGCGCTCGGCCGGCTTCCTCGCGCTCGGCCTCGCCGTGGAGACGCGCCGCCCGGTGCTCATCGTCGTCACCTCGGGGACCGCCGTCGCCGAGCTGCACCCCGCCGTGCTCGAGGCGTCGCACTCCGGCGTCCCGCTCATCGTGCTCAGCGCCGACCGGCCGAGCGAGCTGCTCGGCGTCGGGGCGAATCAGACCACCGTGCAGCCCGGGATCTTCGGGTCTGCGGTCGAGAGATCCTGGGATGTCGCGCCTCCGGCGGGAGCGTTCGACGAGGATCCCGCCGCCTCGGCCCGCGTGCTCGTCGCCGAGGTGCTGACCGGCATCCGCGGCCCGCGTCACGTCAACCTCGCCTATCGCGAGCCGCTCTCATCGCCTGTGCGGCTGCCCGACGTCGAGCCCGGCGACTGGCCGCCGGCCCCGGCGCCGTTCGAGGTGATCGAGCTGCAGCCCGGGCCCGGGACGGTCGTCGTCGCGGGCACGGGGGCGGGAGCCGAGGCGGAGGCCGCCGCGCGCGCGTTGGGAGCTCCGCTGCTGGCCGAGGTGGCGAGCGGCGCGCGCTTCGGGCCGAACCTGGTCGCGTCCTATCGCGAGCTACTGCGGGCCGCAAACTTTCGGGACCGGATCGAGCGCGTCATCGTGTTCGGGCATCCGACCCTCAGCCGTGAGGTGCCCGCGCTGATCCAGAGCGGGCGAGTCGAGACGATCGTCGTGCGCGGCTCCGGTCCTGGCCGCCGTCGCGACGACTTCAATCCCGGTCGACGCGTGAGCCGATTCGCGGATGCCGTCACCGTCGCCGACGGACCGGCAGCCCTCGAGGCGTCCCGGACGTGGGTCGGGCGCTGGGTGCAGACGTCGCGCGCGCTCCTCGAGGAGGGCGAGGCCGCCGACCCGGGGTCGGCTCCGGGTGCCGCGCTCACCGACGACTACCGCGAGCGCGCGGCCTTCGCGCGCACCCAGCTGGAGGCGCTGCGCGCCCCGGTCACGCGGCGGGCTCTCGCCCTCGCGGTCTGGAACGCGAGCTGGCCGCACGATCGCCTTGTGCTCGCCTCGTCGCGCCTCATTCGCGAACTCGATCAGGTGGCGCCTGGCAAGAAGATCCCGGTGCACAGCAACCGCGGTCTGGCGGGGATCGACGGAACGATCGCGACCGCGACCGGAATCGCCCTCGCCCAGCAGGCCGCGGGCGACTCCGCCGACTCGAGTCGCGGCATCACGCGCGTGCTGCTCGGCGATCTCGCGATGCTGCACGACGCGGGCTCGCTGCTGGCGGGCGTCGGTGAGGAGCGTCCGCGGATGCAGCTGATCGTCGGCAACGACGGCGGTGGCACCATCTTCGACGGGCTCGAGGTCTCCTCGATCTTTCCCGTGGGCAGCCCGGATGCCGCGCTCCTCGACCGCGTCATGCTCACCCCCCAGCGCGTTGACCTGGCCGCGCTCGCCGCCGCCTACGGCTGGGAGTACCGCCTCGTCACCAGCCGCGGCGAGCTCGACCCGGCGCTCTCTCCCCGCGACGAGCGCGTGCTCGTCGAGGTGCCGCTCGAGCGCTGAGCCCGGCAGTCCGTATCGGTTGCGCCCGTCGCGCGCTAGCGTGACGGTCATGGACGAGTTCCGCGACATCGAACCCCTGCTGCGCGCCGGGGACGGCTTCGACCTCGGGGCGGTGGACACGGCATCCACTCCGGGTTTCGAACACGGCGGCAAGCACGGGAAGAAGCAGGGGCAGGCCGCCCTTGCCGAGGGCGCCGTCGAACTCGCAGACCTGCAGGAGAAGCTCTACGCCGGCGGGCTCGACGGCGATCAGCGGCGCGTCCTGCTCGTGCTGCAGGCGATGGATACCGCCGGCAAGGGCGGCATCGTCGGGCACGTGGTCGGGTCGGTGAACCCGTACGGCGTGCACATCGCCGCGTTCAAGGCGCCGACCGACGAGGAGAAGGCGCACGACTTCCTGTGGCGCATCCGGAAGCAGCTGCCGGCCGCCGGCATGCTCGGTGTCTTCGACCGCTCCCACTACGAAGACGTGCTCGTGCATCGCGTGCGGCACTTCTCGACGCCCGAGGAGATCGAGGCGCGCTACGGCATCATCAACGACTTCGAGAAGGAGATCACCGACGCCGGCACCACCGTCATCAAGGTGATGCTCCACATCTCGCCCGCCGAGCAGAAGTCACGCCTCGAGGCACGGCTCGACGACCCGACCAAGCACTGGAAGTTCAACCCCGGCGACCTCAACGACCGCTCCCTCTGGCCCGGCTTCATGGAGGCGTACCAGATCGCGATCACCCGCACCTCGGCGGATGCCGCACCCTGGTATGTGATCCCCGCCGACCACAAGTGGTACGCCCGCCTCGCCGTGCAGCAACTGCTCATCGACGCTCTGATGCGGTTCGGGCAGGACTGGCCGGCCGCCGACTTCGACGTGGCGGAGCAGAAGGCGCGGCTCGCGGCCGAGTAGCTGCGACATGTGCCGGTTGGCTCGCGCCCATCGTGTTGCTGAGGAGTCACGAATCACCAGTGCGACCCTCGATCACTGTGACACGCATCGACGGCTCGCGAGCGGCTAACCCTCGCCGAGGAGTCGCGATCGGTCACTTGCGACGCCGACGACCCACCAATCGCAACTCCTCGGCTAAGGGAGCAGCCCGGCGGGGCGAGCGGTTGCGCAGCTACCCGAACGCCTCGACGATCGGGCGGAACTTCAGCCGCGTCTCGGCGAGCTCGCGTTCCGGGTCGGAGTCGGCGACGATGCCGGCTCCGGCATATGCCGTGATGCCTCCGTCGGCGGTGACCTCTGCCGAGCGCAGGGCGACGGCCCACTTGCCGCAGCCCGAGGCATCCACCCAGCCGACAGGACCGCCGTAGCGGCGCCGGTCGATCGGTTCGAGTTCTCGGATGACGCCCACCGCCGCCGCCGTCGGGGCACCCGCTACGGCCGCCGTGGGGTGCAGCGCGGCCGCGAGGTCGAGCGCGGTGGAGCCGTCGGAGAGCGTGCCCTCCACGTCGGACGCGAGGTGCCACAGGTTCGGTAGCTTCAGCGCGAACGGCAGCTCGCTGCTCACGACGCCGGTCGCGTGACCGCCGAGCGACGACAGCACGCTCTGCACCGCGAATCGGTGTTCGTCGAGATCCTTGGTGGAGGTGGCGAGGGCCAGCGCATTGGCCTGGTCGGCTTTGGCATCCGAACCTCGGCCGATGCTGCCCGCAAGAACGCGCGCGGTCACGATACCGTGGTTGACGCGCACCAGCGTCTCGGGACTGGAGCCGAGCAGGCCGTCGACCGCGAATGTCCAGGTATCCGGGTAGCCGAGGGCGAGATCGACGAGCACGCGACGCAGGTCGGCTCCCTCGGGAAGGTGGCCGATCAGGTCGCGGGCGAGCACCACCTTGCTGAGCTCTCCGGCGCGGATGCGCCGCACGGCCTCGGTGACGGCCGCCTTGTAGCCTTCGCCGTCGAGCGTTCCCTGGTGCAGCGCGATCCGGTACTCGGCGCCGAGTGGGAGCTTTGCCAGCTTCAGCTCGGATCCGTTCACTCGGGTGACCCAGCTCGTCCCGTCACGGCGACCGACGATGACCTCCGGGACGATGAGCACGCTGGCGCGCTCCGACTCGTCGTCGAAGGTGAAGGCGCCGAAGGCGACGAGGCCGGTGCCCGAGAGCCCGACCGGATCGGTGACCGTCGCGGCGGCGCTGATTGTGCGCCAGGCATCCGCCGCCCCGCGAATGCGATCGGGGCCGTGGAATTCGAGCCGGAGCGCCTCGCCGAAGCCGGCGATCCCGTCGCCCCGACGCACGAACAGCAGGGGCTTCCGCGCGTCGAGGATCGGCAGCAGGGACGTCACCTGATCGATCGCGCGCGTCTCGACGTGCAACTGGGGCACGGAGCGCGCGGGAAGCGCCTGCGCGGAATCCGTCACAACTCAAGCCTATGCGCCTGGGTGGGGAAGCGCCGTGAGACGGGTCCTGGGCCGGAAGCGGTCAGCAACCTTTCAGTAGGATCAGTGTGTGGTCAGGGCCGAAATGGACAAGCAGCCGGACGAGGTCTCCGGCATGTTCGACGACGTCGCCCCCAACTACGACCGCACCAACGCCATCATGTCGGTCGGCAACTCCGCCCTCTGGCGTGTCGCGACGGTGCGCGCTGTCGATCCGAAGGCCGGCGAGCGAATCCTGGATCTCGCGGCGGGCACCGGCACGTCGAGCACAGCACTCGCGCGCTCGGGTGCGACGGTTGTGGCCGTCGACCTGTCCCCGGGGATGATCGCGGAGGGTCGCAAGCGGCACCCGCGCATCGAGTTTGTCGAGGCCAACGGCGAGCGGCTTCCCTTCGGCGACGACGAGTTCGACGCCGTGACCATCAGCTTCGGCCTGCGCAACATCGAGCACCCGCAGGTCGCGCTCGCCGAGATGTACCGGGTGCTGAAGCCGGGCGGCCGCCTCGTGATCTGCGAGTTCTCCAAGCCGCCGCGCGCGCTGTTCCGAACCGGGTATCAGGTGTACACGAAGTTCGCGATGCCGATCATCGCGAAAGTCACCAGCTCCAACTCCGAGGCGTACGACTACCTCGCCGAGTCGATCCGCAACTGGCCCGATCAGGGGACCCTGAGCCAGTGGATCCGCGGGGTCGGTTTCACTCGCGTGGCCTACCGCAATCTGACAGCAGGGGTGGTGGCTCTTCACCGTGGTCACAAGCCCGAGGATGCTGCCATCCGCGCGTCCGTCACGAAGCGCCGCGTGGCCCGCACCCGCAAGCCCGCAGGTACCTCCCACGGCGCTTCCCACGTCACCGCAACCGAACTGACATGAACTCGAGTCCACCGCTCGCGCGTCGCAGCAACACCCTGAGCTCCTCGCTGGGCCTGGGGGAGAAGCTGTTCGCCTCCAGCGAGGAGCGCAAGTTCGCCGTCGCTATCGAGAACGGCCTGGCCGAGGTCGAGACCGGGCTGCTCGCCGAGATGTCGTTCACAGACGACATCGCTGATGTCACCAGCCGCTACCTGCTCGAGGCGGGCGGCAAGCGCGTGCGCCCCACGCTCACGCTGCTCACCGCGCAGCTCGGGCGGGGTAACAGCGACGAGGTCATCAAGGCCGCGGAGGCGGTGGAGATCACGCACCTCGCCTCGCTATACCACGACGACGTGATGGACGAGGCGCAGCTGCGTCGCGGCGTCCCGAGCGCGCAGACGGTGTGGGGCAACTCGGTTGCCATCCTCACCGGCGACCTGCTGTTCGCCCGGGCGAGCAAGATCATCGCGAGCCTCGGCGACCGCGGCCTCGAGCTGCAGGCCGAGACTTTCGAGCGGCTCTGCCTCGGGCAGCTGCACGAGACGATCGGCCCGAAGGAGGGCGACGATCCGATCGCGCATTACCTGCAGGTGCTCGCCGACAAAACGGGTTCGCTCATCTCGCTGGCCGCCGTGCTCGGCGTCATCTTCTCGAACGCTCCGGAATCGTTCCAGGCCCCCGTGCATGACTTCGGCGAGCGGGTCGGCGTGGCCTTCCAACTCATCGACGACATCATCGACCTCTCGGCCGAGACCGAGCAGACCGGCAAGATCGCGGGCACCGACCTGCGCGCCGGGGTCCCCACGCTGCCCCTGCTGTTTCTGCGCAGGGCCGCCGAGACGGATGCCGCGGCCGCCCGCCTCCTCGCGCGGATCGAGCTCGACGCCGCAGCCGGGTCCGAGGCCGACGCGGACTTTGCGCTCGCCGTCGCGGAGCTCCGCGACCATGACGTCACCCGCGCCACCCTCACCGAGGCCCGTCGCTGGGCCGACGACGCCGTCGCGGCGCTCGAGCCGCTGCCGTCCGGCCCCGTCAAGAAGGCCCTCACCAAGTTCGCCGAGGCGATCGTCGAGCGATCGGCCTGAGCCGCAGTATCCACTTAAAGGAACACGCATGACCACCCTCCGCTTGGCCATCGTCGGCGCCGGTCCGGCCGGCATCTACGCCGCCGACATCCTGCTCAAGCAGGAGCGCGAGTTCGACGTCTCCATCGACTTATTCGATCAGCTGCCCGCGCCGTACGGGCTGGTCCGCTATGGCGTCGCCCCCGACCACCCGCGCATCAAGGGCATCATCACGGCGCTGCGCGATGTGCTTGACCGCGGCGACATCCGGATCTTCGGCAACGTGCGCTACGGCATCGACATCACCCTCGACGACCTCAAGAAGCACTACAACGCGGTCATCTTCTCGACCGGGGCGATCCGGGATGCCGACCTCGATATCCCCGGCATCGACCTGCCCCGCAGCTACGGGGCCGCCGACTTCGTGAGCTGGTACGACGGGCACCCCGACTTCCCGCGCGAGTGGCCGCTGGAGTCGTCGTCGGTTGCCGTGATCGGCGTCGGCAACGTCGCGCTCGACGTGGCGCGCATCCTGGCGAAGCACGCCGAGGACCTGCTGCCGACCGAGATCCCGGCGAATGTCTACGAGGGGCTCGCGGCGTCGCCGGTGACGGACGTGCACGTCTTCGGCCGCCGCGGACCGATGCAGGTGAAGTTCACCCCGCTGGAGTTGCGCGAGCTCGGCGAACTGCGCGACGTCGACATGATCGTGCACGACGAGGACTTCGACTACGACGAGGCCTCCCGCACCGCGATTACGACCAACAAGCAGGTCTTTGTGATCGACAAGGTGCTGTCGCAGTGGCGTGAGCGCGAGGTGGGGACGGCGTCGCGCCGCCTGCACCTGCACTTCCACGCGCGGCCGGTCGCGGTGCTCGGCACGCCTGAAACCGGCGTGACCGGTTTCAGCTACGAGCGCACCCAGCCGGATGGCGCGGGCGGCGTCGTCGGCACCGGCGAGTTCCGCGAGGTTGAGATTGGCGCCCTGTACCGCGCGGTCGGCTACTTTGGCTCGCCCCTGGACGGCATCCCCTTCGACGACAAGCGCGGCGTCATCCCCAACCGCGAGGGCCAGGTGCTCGGCGACGACGACGAGGTCATCCCCGGTACGTACGCCACCGGCTGGATCAAGCGTGGCCCGGTCGGCCTCATCGGCCACACCAAGTCGGATGCCATGGAGACCATCTCGCACCTCGTCGTCGACCAGGCGAACTGGTGGGCGCCTGTCGACCCGTCGCCCGAGGCGATCGTGGCACTGCTCGAGGAGCGCGGTGTCACGTACACCGACCTCGACGGCTGGCACCGTCTCGACTTCCACGAGATCGCGCTCGGCGAACCCGAGGGCCGCGCCCGCGTGAAGGTCGTGGATCGCGACGAGATGATCGTGGTCTCGCGCGGCAAGTAACCCCGAGCTACTGCACCGCCGCCGTCAGCCGCGCCACATTGTCGAGCGCGCGCGACAGCATCGGCCGCCTCAGCCACTCGTCGAGCGTGAGCTCGCGGCTCCGCTCGAGGTAGTCGGCCTCGACCTTCCGCATGCGTTCGAGGAACGTTCCGCCCGACACCATGATCGAGATCTCAAAATCGAGGCTGAACGAGCGCATGTCCATGTTGCTCGATCCGATCACCGACACGTCGTCGTCGATCGTGAAGTGCTTCGCATGCAGGATCGTCGGCGACTCGAAGAGGAAGATGCGCACGCCGGCCCGCAGAAGCGCCTCGTAGTAGCTGCGCTGCGCGTGGTAGACGAAGAACTGGTCGCCGATCTCCGAGACGATGAGCCGCACATCGAGCCCGCTCTGGGCCGCGGTGGTGATCGCGTAGAGCATCGAATCGTCCGGCACGAAGTACGGGCTGACCAGTACGACCTTCTTCTGGGCCGTGTAGACGAGCGAGTTGAACAGTCGCAGGTTGTTCTCCCCCTCGAATCCCGGGCCGCTCGGCACGACCTGGCAGTCCAGCGAACCCGGCCCGTAGTCGCGCGCGGGTGCGGCCTCACGCGTCAACAGTTCGTCCGTCTCGGCGTACCAGTCGGTGACGAAGAGCGCGTCGATCCCCGCGACCACTGGTCCCTCGAAACGGACCATGAAGTCCTTCCACTGCAACCCGCGCTTCGCGTTCTTCCTCTTCTCGTACCCGGGGTCGATCACGTTCTGCGAACCCGTGAACGCGATACGGCCGTCGAGGACCATCAGCTTGCGATGGTTGCGCAGGTCGGGCCGCTGGAATCGGCCCCGCAGCGGTTCGAACGGCAGCATCAGGTGCCAGCGCGCACCCATCTTCGTGAGCGCGCGCTTCGCGGGTCGGAAACCCCTGTACTGGAGGGTTCCGAGGTGATCGAAGAGCACCCGCACAATGACGCCGCGCTCGATGGCTCGCGCGAGGGCGTCGAAGAAGGGCTTCGTCGTCGAGTCCAGCGCGAGGATGTAGAACTCCACGTGAATGGTCTTGCTCGCGAGGTCGATCTCCTCGGTCATCGTGGCAAGCGCGACGGCATCCTCCTGGTACATCGTCGAGGAGTTGCCCCCCACCATCGGCATCGCTCCGAGGGTGCGATTGAGTTCGACGATCGGCGTGAGCCAGTCCGGCCACGGCGCCTCATCGGCGACCCGGTCGAACCCCTCCGTCGTCTCGAGGATGTACTGGTTGATCTCGACCTGCTTCTGGCGACGCCGCTTGGGCAGCCGGAAGGTGCCGAGCAGGAGGAACAGCCCGAACCCGATGTACGGGATGAAGAAGATCGCGAGCAGCCAGGCGAGCGCCGTCTGCGGTCGACGGTTGCGCGGGATGATGACGAGCGACAGCACCCGGATCACGAAGTCCGCGATGAGCAGGGCGGCCGCGAGAATCGCGGACATCGTCGCACTGTTCACCGGATCAGCGGTAGTTCACGAACTGGAGTGCGACATCCAGTTCTTTGCCCTTCAGGAGCGCCTGCACCTGCTGGAGGTCGTCGCGGCTCTTGGACTGCACGCGCAGCTCGTCACCCTGGATCTGACTCTTCACGGCCTTCGGCCCCTCGTCGCGGATGATTTTGGCGATCTTCTTCGCGTCCTCGCTCGAGATGCCCTGCTTGACGGAGGCCTCGATGCGGTACTCCTTGCCGCTCGGGAACGGCTTGCCGGCATCCAGCGACCTCAGCGAGATCCCGCGCTTGATGAGCTTCTGCTCGAAGACTTCGAGCACCGCCTTCACGCGCTCCTCGGCGTTCGCCTTCATCAGGATCTTGTCGCCGCTGAACTCGACGGAAGCGCCGACGCCCTTGAAGTCGTAGCGCTGCGCCAGTTCCTTCTGCGCCTGCCCCATTGCGTTCTGCACCTCCATCTCGTCGACCTTGCTCACGATGTCGAAAGAGGAATCAGCCATGCAGCCATGCTAGTAATGCCGAGTGCGTCGGCGGAGAGGGATGAGCGTGGTGGCGGCCGTCCGCATCCTCGCCGTGGTCATCGTGCTGGCCGTCGTCGTCGTGGTGCTCATCCCCCGGCTCGCGGGTCTCGGAAAGCCGTCGGCGTCCGTCCCCGCGCCGGACTGGGCTCCGCCCGTCGCCGCGGTCGCGCCGACCCCTGCCGCCACGGTGACCTCGGCCGGCATCGTCGCTCGGGTGGATCCGACCTGGGCCGCGGCCGCAGCGGCAGCGACCGGGATCTCGGATCGGGCCGTCCTGGCGTACGCGGGCGCCGCCCTCCTCAAGCAGTCCGACGATCCGGAATGTCGGCTGTCGTGGACCACCCTCGCCGCAATCGGCAAAGCCGAGAGCGGCAACGGCACGCACGATGGCTCGGTGGTCGGGCCCGACGGCACCGTCAGCCCGCCGATCTACGGCGTCGCGTTGAACGGCGGCGGTGTCGCCCTCATCCCCGACAGCGACGGCGGTGCGATCGATCAGGATGCCGCGGCCGACCGCGCCGTCGGACCGATGCAGCTCATCCCGCAAACCTGGCGCAACTGGCACACCGACGGGAACGGCGACGGGGTCCAGGACCCGCAGAACATCGACGACGCCGTCGTCGCGACCTCGAACTACCTGTGCCGCGCGTCCAGCGGCCTCGACACGGAGTCCGGCTGGCGGGCGGCGATCGCGGCCTACAACTCGGCGCCCTCGTACCTCGCGAAGGTCGCGACCTTCGCAGTGCGGTACAACCGGCTGATCGCCGCCGCGGGCTGAACCCGGCCACCGGATGAGCCGCCCGACTGATCGCTGCCGCCGACTCGCGGCCCCTCGGTCCCGCCCGCAGCCGCGTGCGCGCGCCGCCCGCAACACCTTGTAGCATTATCTGAGCGCTTCCGCTCGGTGATCACACCGGGCGGGCGCGTATGGCGGGTTACCCGAGCGGCCAAAGGGATCTGACTGTAAATCAGACGTGTAATGCTACGGGGGTTCGAATCCCTCACCCGCCACCCGAAATCACCCCGGAAAATCGATGATTTCCGAGGTTTTTGGAGGCTTCAGGCCTTGACCCTCCATAAATCCCTCGCAACTGTGCGCGATCGAACCTCGACCAGGCGATCAGAAACGGCGTCCAGACCGTCCTCGAACAGGTTCGCGTAGACGTGCAGAGCCATGGCGGCGGAGGCGTGTCCGAGCATCCGCTGCACCGCTTTCGGCGTCGCGCACGCCGAGAAGTAGGGGCTCTTCACAGGTGCTCGTCAGACGTCTCGTCGCGTGCGATCGCGTCGTCGATCGCCTCCTGTCGGATCGCGTGGTGGGCAGCGCCGATGTCCCGGAGTTCATCGTCGTTGGCATTTTCGATGCTGAGCACCGCGTTGCTTGCCCCGGGAAGTGCTTTCAAGATTTCATCAAGCTTCCGCTGTGTCGCTGCTTGAAGCCGCGACTGCGTGTGCTGGATAACGAAGATCATCGCAAATGTTAGACCCGCGACAAGAGTCTGAAAGATCGCCTCCAGGCGGGCGGGGAAGTGCAAGAGGACGCTGGCGACGATCCATGCCGCGTCCGCCGTGACAAGCAGCACGGCCACTGACGGTCGCGACGCGACTCGGTCGAGGCCGGTCAGTATGCGGCTCATCGTGGGGCGACCAGGTGACGGCTTCGGATCGGAGTTGAACATTGAGCACCCGCAAACATGGAATCGGCGACGAGGAGGGCCGGGGACGGCACCGATGTCTGAGATGGGCGACGCCCCGGCCCCCGGCTCATCGTGGACTCCAGAAGTTGGGGGGACTGATCCGAAGCCGGGTGAAGTGCCACCTTGAAAGATAGGGGATAGGGGCGCCCCTTGGAGGTTTCCTGAGGAGACATGCAGCCTTGGGGATGAAACGTGAACCGAGCCGGGTAACAGGATCGCGCTCGGCTGACCGGCGGCAACCCGCGCGGCACGAGATGCCCTCCTTATTCGCGGTTCTCGACGACTGGTCCGAGCGGCGCAGGGAGATCTGAAACCGCACTCTCTTTGAGTTCCACGAGGATGGTGTGCGTTGGTGTGCTGCCGATGTTCTCGCCGCTATGCGATTGCGCCGGCAGCCACACCGCGATACCAGGGGGCAGAGTCACGTCTCGACTTTCGACCCCGCTCGTCAGGCGTCGGTCGAATCCGGTGAGGGTCACCATGACCGTGTTGGGATGCCGATGGGGAGTCGTCTGCTCTCCGGGCTGATCTCGATACTCGAGCACGCGAACATCATCGTTCTCCCAAAGAATGCGGTAGAACTGCGGGTTCGTCGTTGTCGGATCGGTATCGGCCATCTGCGAACGCTATCCCGTGCAGCGGCGTGCCTCAATGCCGATGCGCCAGGGTGCCGATGCGCCAGGATGCCGGCGGTACCTCGCCACCGTCGTGCAGCTGCGACCTTCTAACTCGGCGCCCGGACGGGGGTCTACTGCCCGGATGAAGATCTACATAGCGTTGGAGTCAGCGAATATCAAGACCCGGGGGACGGCAGAGTGGCGCCGATCGCAGTTTGGAACACGCTTCTGCATGCCGCCTCGTGGTTGGCCGCGGAAGTGAGCAACGACGACTTGTCGAACGGCCCCCGGCCGCCGTCGAGCGCGACGGTTCACAGTTCTGGAACCTCTCCATATCGCGCGCTGCTTTTTGGTGGAGGACCCGCGGTCGGATACGGGGTGGGGTCACACGACCTATCTCTCGCGGGCCATTTGGCGCGGCGCCTCACCGAGGTCACCCAACACGGTATCGACATGGATGTGGTGACCGCGACGGACCTGCGATGCCGGGATATGCCGCAGCTGATGACGGATGTGGATCCGGATCACTACGACATGGTGTTCCTGAGCGTCGGAGTTCAGGACGCCCTCGACTTCACAGCCCCCGAGGACGTGTCAAACGCCGTCGAGAGGATATTGCGAATGTTTACACGGGCGCCGGGGCGCCCGCTCCCAGTTTTCCTCATCGGGGTGCCCCCTGTTTCCCGTGTGCTGCGGGGAGAGCCCGCGTTGCACAGGCACGCCGACCGTCGAGCGGAACTGGTCAACGACCGACTTCGTACCCTCTGCGAGAGCATGCAAGACGTGACCTTTGCGCCGTTCGCTCCCGACGCCGAGCCGGTAGTCGCTCGTCACCGCAGTTCTCAGACATACCGCCGGTGGGCCGACCTCGTGATCGATGGCGTCGTTCCCGCCCTTCCGGCGCTGCGTCACAGCGCACAACTGCACGTAGACGAACAGGGCCGTCAAGCCGCCCTCGCTGCGCTGCACATTATGGACACTCCATCCAATGAGTATTTCGACACTGTCACCAGAACTGCCCACCGCTTCTTCGGAACTCTCGGTGCGGCGATCTCCTTCATCGACCACGACCGGCAATGGTTCAAATCCATGTCGGGCGTCAATATCGTGGAGTTCCCCCGAAGCGACACGGTCTGCAACCACACCATCAATACCTTCGACGGCTTCATCCTGGAGGACGCAACCCTCGACCCGCGCTTCGCCGACAGCTACTTTGTCGTCAACGCGAAGCTTCGTTTCTACGCGGGAGTGCCGATTCGCGACCCGCACGGCTACATGGTCGGGGCGCTCTGTATCTTCGACGACAAACCACGCACATTCACCCCCGCAGACATGGTGTATCTGCGCGACCTCGCTCGTCTCGTCGAAGAACAACTGCTCCTCGCCGCACAGCCTCGGCACGCCTGACGTGAATATTGAAACGTTCGAACACGTCGGCGCCTGTCGTCACTGGCGACCCCCTCTTCGAGCTGCTGGCTGCCTACCAATACCTGCAGGGTCACAACGTAAGAATGGCGTCCGACCTCTCCTTCCGGCTCGCCGTCAGGCCTACCGACTTGCAGCGTGAGCCCGAAAGAGGTTGCCGCTGAACTCACGATGACCAGCAGATGAGTCAGGCATTTGGCCGCGCCGAACTGCGAACCGTCACGTCCGCGGAGGCTTGTCGCTTCACTTACTCTAAGGAAGTGACGTTCCAAGTACCCGCACCGTTCCTGATGACCGCTCTGATCACGGGGGCGGGGAGCGCGTCTGGAATCGGCTTTGCCTCCGCGAAGCTGCTTGGCGCCCGTGGTGTGAGAGTAGCTCTGACGTCAACGTCGTCGCGCATTCATCAGCGGGTCGAGGAGCTTCGCGCCGAGGGTGTCGATGCGTCCGGTTTTGTGACTCGCCTGGACACGGAAGAGCAGGTGAACGGCCTGTTCGACACCCTCCGGACCGAAAAGTGGCTGCCCTTGATCGTGGTCAATAACGCCGGAATGACAACCGTCGGCGAACCGGAGATGGATTCCGGCGACGTAAGCATCACTATCGAGGCGTGGAACAAAGCGCTGGCGGGCAACCTGACAAGTGCGTTCTTGACGGCACGTGCCGCGATCCCGTCGATGCGAGAGGCGGGATGGGGTCGCATCATCAACATGTCCAGCGTCACGGGTCCGGTGATGGCTGCCCGGTCTGAGGTTGCGTATGCGGCGAGCAAAGCGGGAATGATCGGCCTCACTCGCGCTTTGGCGGTGGATGAGGCCGAGGCTGGAATCACGGTGAATGCGGTAGCGCCCGGATGGATCGCGACCGGGTCGCAGTCGCCGGATGAGGCGGCGGAGGGCTTGCTTGTTCCCATCGGCCGAAGCGGAACCCCCGAGGAGGTCGCGTCCGCGGTCGACTGGCTTGCTTCACCAGGAGCCTCCTACATCACGGGTCAAGTGATCATTGTCGACGGCGGCAATAGTGTGGCCGAGCAGCGCCGTCGGTCCCGGGAGTTCAGCGGCAACCCGACGAACGCACCGGACCCCGCCCAAGTGTGACCTCAGGATCCCGCTGCCTCATCCGTCACGCCGCCCGTGGTCGTGGCGCGCGCGCAAGGCTGGCTAGCCTCGGAGCATGACCCGCGCGCCGTCCGAACTGCTCGGTCTCGCCCGCACCATCGCGATCGAGGCGGGAGAGCTGGCGGTTCGGCGTCGCCGCGAAGGTGTCCAGATCGCGGCGACCAAGTCGACGATCGTGGATGTCGTCACCGAGGCCGATCGCGAGGTCGAGCTCCTCATCCGGAGCCGCATCTGCGACGCCCGCCCCGGTGATGCCATCTTGGGCGAAGAGGGAGGCCTCGGCGAGGATGGCGGAGCGGCATCCGGCACCAGCGGACTCACCTGGGTCGTCGACCCGATCGACGGCACCGTCAACTACCTGTACGGGATCCCGCACTACGCGGTCAGCATCGCCGTCGTCGAGGGGGAGCCCGATCCGCGCACCTGGACGGGGCTGGCCGGATGCGTGCTCAACCCTGCCATCGGCGAGCTCTTCACTGCCTCGCGTGGTGAGGGCGCGTTCCTGTCGAGCGGGGGCGGCGCCGCCGCGCCGATCCGGATCGCCGAGCCCGTGCCCCTCGAGCTCGCCCTGATCAACACGGGTTTCGCATACAACGCGACCACGCGCGGCCGTCAGGGTGAGGTCGTCGCGCGCCTGCTGCCGCTGGTGCGCGACATCCGCCGCATGGGCACGGCCTCGCTCGACCTGTGCATGGTCGCGAGCGGTCGCGCGAACGCCTACGTCGAGCGCACCCTGAGCCCGTGGGACCACGCGGCCGGTGCGATCATCGCGCGGGAGGCCGGGGCGGTCGTGAAGGGGTTCGCGGATGCCGCCCCCAGCCGCGATCTCATCCTCGCCGCAGAACCGGCCCTTGCCGCCGTGTTGGAGCTGCTGCTGCTCGAGCTCGGGATGCGGTTCGAACTTCCCGCGAACTGACGGGCGGGCCGCCGCAGGGTGTCCCGGCGCGGCGTCCCCCTCTTGGGCGGCTCGCTCCGTCGCACGGCGGCGGCTACCCTCGAAAGGTCCGACCGTGCATCTCGGCGCGGTTTGGAGTCCGAGGAGCGCGTGATGACCGAGTTGCCGCAGGCGACCAGTCGGCGCGAACTCCGGGACCGCGAGGTGGCGGCGCGCGCGAGGCCGCCTCGCCTGCTGCGGCTGCCGTCGCAGTTGCCCGCGACGCCGCGCTCCGCTCCGCGCCCGCGCACGACCAACCGTCATGGGCTGGCATCCAAGCTGCTGTCGTTCGGCGCGATGATCTTCGCGGGGGCCCTCGCGATCGGCACCTCGCTGCCGGCGAATGCGTTCTACCCCGCGAGTTCGGCGGGGTCGGCGAGCGCCACGGGTTCGGGTTCGGGTTCGGGTTCGGCGACGCTGGCGGCGGACGGATCGGCCGCGGCATCCGGAACCGCTGGCATCGCGGGCGAGGCGCAGAGCGCGGCGGTGGCCGCTGACCAGACTGTCGACGCCGGCACACGGGACGACTTCCAGGTGCTCTCCTGGGCGCAGGTGCTCGCGCAGAAGTACGCGCAGATCAACAACTACAGCTTCTCAGGAGGGCGGGGCAGCGTGCGGTGGCCGTTCCCGGTCCAGGTGTCGATCAGTTCGCCGTACGGCCCGCGGATCGCGCCGTGCGGTGGCTGCTCGACGATGCACAACGGCGTCGACTTCACGCCGGGAGAGGGGGCGGCGATCTTTGCGATCGCGGATGGCGTGGTCACCGGCCGCGAGGACGGCACCTCCGAGTACGGCAACTTCGTCATCATCACGCACAAGATCGGCAAGAACTCCGTCACCTCCACCTACGCGCACATGCTCGCCGGCTCGAGCGCGATCGCGCTCGGTCAGACGATCCACGTGGGCGACTTCCTCGGCCTCGTCGGCATGACGGGCGAGGCGACGGGGCCGCATCTGCACTTCGAGATCGCGGTCGACGGCACGCGGACCGACCCGATCCCGTGGCTCGAAGCGAACGTGAACTGAGTCGCGAGCGAGCGGCGGGGGCGGAACTCTTGACTTCGACGTACGTGTTACTGTTCAATCAGTCACATGACGTTCGCACTCGCTGACCCGACGCCCCGGAGTATTCGCTCCACCGCCGATGAACAGCGCGTTCGGATCCTCGCCTGCGCGGTCGAGGTCTTCGCCGGCGCTGGCTACCGTGCGACGCCCGTCGCCGACATCGCCGCCGCCGCCAAGGTCTCCACGGCCTACGTGTTCCGCCTCTTCGACGGCAAGCTGGGCCTGTTCGTCGCTGCCGTGGACTCCTGCTACGCGCAAGTCGTCGTGGCTCTCATGGCCGCCGTCGAGAACAGCGCGAGCTCCGATCCGGCGGACCGACTCGAGGCGATGTCACGCGCGTACATCGAGCTGATCCGGGACCGGAGCCTGATCGCGCTGCAAGTCCATGCGCAAAGCGCCTGCGACGTGCCCGAGATCCGGGATGCCGTGCGACGCGGGATCGCCGAGGTCGTTCGCGTGATGTCCCGCGAATCCGGAGCCGACGACGCTTCGGTGCAGCATGCGCTCGCCTACGGCCAGCTGTGCCACCTGGTCGTGCAGGCCGGACTCGGTGAGGTGGATGCCTCGTGGGCCCGCGTGGTCGACATCGGCATCCGTCACAACTGACCGTCGCCCCGGGCGCCGATGGAGCCGACGCTGACACGCATTATTTTTGCCCGTACAGGTGACTGACTGGTCACACACAATCGAACACACAACGAACGGAAACGAACATGACCATTTCCTCTCTTCCCCGGATCATCGAAACCACACGGATCGTCCTGCCCGGGCTCGTCGAACCCTCGGGTCTGCTGCTTGAGACGGGGCCCGTGGGAATCCCGGGGGCAGGCCAACTGCTCGTGCAGGTGGAGGCGACCGGGATCTCCTTCGCGGAGCACGCCATGCGCCTGGGCCGCTACTTCGCGCAGCCGGCCTTCCCCTTCACCCCCGGCTACGACCTCGTTGGGCGCGTGCTCGAGGTCGGGCCGGGCGGCGATGAGACCCTGCTCGGCCGCCGGGTCGCGACGATGACCAAGACCGGCGCCTGGACGGGGCACGCCGTCGTCGCGGCGCACGACAGCATCCTCGTCCCGGACGGGATCGAACCGGAGCAGGCCGAGACGGTACTCGTGAACGGGGTCACCGCCTGGCAGATGCTGCACCGCGCCGCGCACGTGCAGCCCGGGCAGACGATCCTGCTCTTCGGCGCGAACAGCGGGGTCGGGGGCATTCTGATCCAGCTTGCGCAGCACCACGGTGTGCAGGTGATCGGCGCTGCCTCCCCCCGTCATCACGACGCGCTGCGGGCTGTCGGGGTGATCCCCGTCGACTACGCCGACCCCGAGCTCGAGCGCCGGGTGCGCGAACTCGCCCCCGCGGGTGTCGATGCGGTCTTCGACAACGTCGGCGGCGCCACGACGCGGATGTCGTTCGGCCTGCTGGCCAGGGGCGGCACCCTGGTGTCGTTCGCCCTGGTCTCCGCCGTCAGCGGGACCGGCGGTCTGACGGGTCCATTCCTGGCAGCCATCGGCCGCGCGCTGCTCTGGAGCGCACTTCCGAATGGCAAGCACGCCACCTTCTACGACCTGTGGTCGGGTCACCGGCTGCGTCCCACACGCTTCCGACGTCGCCTCGAGGCGGACCTCGGTCAGCTCTTCGAGCTGCTCCGGGATGGCGTGATCACGGCCAACATCGCGGCTCGCTTCCCGCTGACCGAGGCGGTCGCCGCCATGGAGCTCGCGGAGTCGCGCACACTCAACGGCAAGGTGATCCTGCTGCCCTGATCAGACGCGCGGTCCGGACGGCTACTCGACTAGCCAGACCGTCGTATCGCCCGGAACGGTGTCGTCGCCGATCGGTCCGCTGGCGAGCACCACGCGGCCGGCGGGACGAGCCACCGGCACCGCGCCCGTGTTGGCCAGCACCGTGACGGCGCCGGAGCGGTAGACGAGCACCTGCTCATCCGGGGCGGCCTGCCAGACGAGCTCGTTGCTCGCGAGACGGTGTTCGCGGCGGGCCGCCAGGGCGGCGCGGTAGAACTCGAGCGTCGATCCGGGGATGCTGCGCTGCGAGTCGCGGGCGTAGTCCGCCCAGCTCGCCGGCTGGGGCAACCAGCTCTCGCCTGTGGCTGTCACAGCCACGGATGCTGCGTCGCCCGAGCGCGGCCCGAAGCCGGCGGACGGCTCGCCCGCGGTCCACGGGATCGGCACGCGGCATCCATCCCGCCCGTAGCTCTTGCCGCCGGTTCGGAAGAAGGTCGGGTCCTGGCGGGCGGCGTCCGGCAGGTCGATGACCTCGGGGAGGCCGAGCTCCTCGCCCTGGTAAAGGTATGCCGAACCGGGCAACCCGAGCATGAACGCGGTGTACGCGCGGGCACGGCGCAGGCCGACCACGTCATCCGGATGCGTGGGCGTCTTCGGTCCGACGCCCTGACCCTGGGGCGGCAGAGGGTCGAGCCCGAGCCGGGTCGCGTGCCGGATCACGTCGTGGTTCGAGAGGACCCAGGTGCTGGGCGCACCGACGCTGCCGAACGCCGCGAGCGAGTCGTCGACGACAGTCTTGAGCGGGGCGGCCTGCCACGGCGTCTCGAGGAAGCGGAAGTTGAAGGTCTGCTGCATCTCATCGGGGCGCACCCAGTTCACGAGGTTCGAGAGCGGCTCGACCCAGGCCTCGCCCGCCAGGATGCGGTCGGGCCCGAACTCGGCGAGCACCCGGTGCCAGTCTCGGTAGATCTCGTGCACGGCGGGCTGCGCCCAGTACGGCGCGAGGTCGGTCTGTGCCGGCTGCGCCACCATCCCCGAGCCGCCGGAGCTCACCGCGGCCGCGCTGGGGGCCGTGTAGTCGGGCAGGCCGGCCTTCTTCACGAGGCCGTGGGCGACATCCACCCGGAAGCCGTCGACGCCGCGCCGCAGCCAGAACCGCAGTACGCCGCGGAACAGCTCCCAGACGTGCTCGTTGGTCCAGTCGAAGTCGGGCTGCGAGGTGTCGAACAGGTGCAGGTACCACTGGCCGGCCGTGCCGTCTGGCTCCGTTACGCGCGTCCAAGCGGGGCCGCCGAAGACCGACTGCCAGTTGTTCGGGGCAACGTCGCCGTCCTCCCCGCGACCGTCGCGGAACAGATAGCGCGCGCGCTCCAGCGAACCCGGCGCGGCGACCAGCGCGGCCTGGAACCACGGGTGCGCGCTCGAGCTGTGATTCGGAACCAGGTCGATCATCACCTTGAGTCCGAGCCCGTGAGCCCGGTCACGCAGTGCGTCGAAGTCGTCGAGCGTGCCGAACAGCGGATCGACATCCGTGAAGTCCGCCACGTCGTACCCGGCGTCGTGCTGCGGCGAGGTGAAGAAGGGGGAGAGCCAGATCGCGTCGACGCCCAGCTCGGCCAGGGCATTCAGTCTGGCGGTGATGCCCGGCAGGTCGCCGATACCGTCCCCGTTCGAATCGGCGAAGGAGCGGGGGTAGATCTGGTAAATGACGGCGGTGCGCCACCAGTCGAGTTCAGCCGGCATCCGACCAGCCTAGAGCGAGAGCTTCTGGCTGAAACATCCGCCCGCTACCCTCGTCGCATGGAGCGAGACCTGGCCGACTACCCGCACCATGACGGGTCCCCCCTCTACGTCTCGACCCAAAACCCCACGCTCGGCGACACCGTGCGGGTGCGGGTGCGGGTGCCTCGCGGGTTCGGCGAGATGAAGGTGGTGCGCACGCGGTCGAATCCGGATCGCGAACCCCTCTTCAGCGACGCGGTGGTCGTCCACGAGACCGACGACGCCGTCTGGTGGGAGGCGGCCATCCACGTCGAAAACCCGGTGCACGGCTACCGCTTCCTCCTCGAGAGCATCGACGGCGCCACGCACTGGCTCACCTCGGCTGGCCTGTCGCACACCGAGACGCGCGACATCGACGACTTCCGCCTGGTCAGTTACAACGCGCCGCCCGACTGGGGTGCGGATGCGGTGATGTATCAGGTGTTCCCGGATCGCTTCGCCCGATCCGCGGCCGCCGACCACCGCACGCCCCCGACCTGGGCTGTCCCCGCGAAGTGGAGCGACCCAGTGGTGTTCCGCGGCCCGGAGACCGGCACACAGTTCTACGGCGGCGACCTGCAGGGCGTGATCGACCACCTCGACCACCTGGTCGACCTGGGCGTGAACCTGCTCTACCTGACGCCGATCTTCCCCGCCGAGTCGAACCACCGCTACAACGCGCAGAGCTTCGACCACGTCGACCCGCTGCTCGGTGGCAACGAGGCTTTCCAGGCGCTCGTCGAGGCGGCGCACGCCAAGGGGCTGCGGGTCATCGGCGACCTCACCACCAACCACTCGGGCGACGCGCACGAGTGGTTCCAACGCTCGTACAACAACCCCGAGGCGCCCGAAAGCGCGTTCTACCTGTGGCTCAACGCGCAGCAGACCGAGTACGTCAGCTGGCTCGGGTTCTCGAGCCTGCCCAAGTTCAACTGGCAGGCGGCCGAGCTGCGCACCCGGTTCATCGAGGGGCTCGACTCGGTGGTGGCGCGCTGGCTGAAGCCTCCGTACTCGCTGGACGGCTGGCGGGTGGATGTCGCGAACATGACAGGGCGATGGCGTGACGAGGATCTCAACGAGACCGTGCGCCGCACCATCCGGGCCACCATGCGCGAGGTCAACGACGACACGCTGCTGATTGGGGAGTCGACGAACGACGCCGCGATCGACTTCCAGGGCGACGCCTGGCACGGAGCGATGACCTACGCGAACTTCACGCGACCCCTCTGGAACTGGCTGTCGATCCCCGGCTCGCCGGCCGGCGGCGGCCTCGGCATGACGCTCGGGCGCACCAGCGACTACACCGGGATCGACTTCTATGCGGCACACCGTGAGTTCGCCGCGGCCTTCCCGTGGCGCACTCGCCTCAACACGATGAACGCGCTCGACACCCACGACACGCCCCGCTTCCTGACCTCGGCCCGGGAGGGCGTCGTGCCGGTCGCGTTCGGTCTCGCGGTCACGCTCCCCGGCATCCCGGTGGTGTGGGCGGGCGACGAGTTCGGGCTCACCGCGTCGGACGGCGAAGAGTCCCGCACTCCGATGCCCTGGGACCGGATCGACGAGGCGGCCGACACGATCGCGCTCTACCGTCGGCTGATCGGGCTGAAGCGGGCTCATCCGGCTCTCAACGGCGGCGGCATCCGCTGGCTGCACGTGTCGGACGACGCGGTCGCCTTCGTGCGCGAGAGCCCCGAGGAGTGCGTGCTCATCGTCGCGGCGCGGGCGATCACGACCGTCGATCTGGGCTCCGCGCTTTCGGATGACGCGGCCCCGCTCGAGGGAGACGTCGCCTGGGCGGCCGGCCGGGTCGCCATCCAGGGCCCGACCTTCGCCGCCTGGCAGCTGCCGGGGGTCAGCCTCCCGGACTGGGGCTGATGACCGCGTCGAGATGCACCAATTGGCGCATCTCGAACGTCGCGGAGAGCAATCTGCGACATCTCGGTGCGAGTTCGGCCGACCGGATCGAGAATGCTAGTCTTTTGCGGTGCCGCGGCCAGCCGCGGAGCGCCCCGATAGCTCAGTGGTAGAGCACTTCCATGGTAAGGAAGGGGTCGTCAGTTCAATCCTGACTCGGGGCTCGGCTGAGTAGCTCAGTTGGTGAGAGCGCACGACTCATAATCGTGAGGTCGCGGGTTCGAATCCCGCCTCAGCTACGTCCGGTCTGTCCTAGGGCAGCAGGGCGATAGACGCCCGGCGGGGTAGCTCAGGTGGTTAGAGCACACGGCTCATAATCGTGGTGTCGCGGGTTCGAGTCCCGCCCTCGCTACTTCCCTGTAATTCCGGGCTTTTCTGGCGCGAATCAGCCACGTGATTCTTGCCCGAAAGGCTTTGTGGCCACATTTTGGACACAACTGAGGCACGCACTACGTCGTTGAGACGCATCGCGACAGCATCAAGGTCATCATCGAAGAGGTCCGCGTAGACATCGAGGGTCATGGCCGCCGAAGCATGACCGAGCATCTTCTGAACCGCTTTGACGTTTGCTCCCGACGAGATCGCAAGGCTGGCGGCAGTGTGCCGAAGGTCATGGATTGTCATCGGCGGCAGGCCGGCCGCGGCCAGTGCTTTGTCGAACCAAGAGTTGTCCCGGACAGTCGGAGTGATGAGTGGCTCCCCGAACCGTCCGGAGAAAACGAATGAGTCTGGATACTTGTCAGCGATGGCGGCGCTGATTTCGTCTGCCATGAACTCTGGGTAAGGGACGCTGCGCTGCTTATGGGTTTTCGGGGTTCCTATGACTACCAGCCCTCGAACGCGCACAGCGTTCTGACGCACCCAAAGCCTTCGCCGGCCGACGTCCAAGTCCTTCACCCGGAGGCCAGAAAGTTCACCCCAACGCAGCCCGGTGTAGGCAAGAAGTCGAATGAGTGTCCCATGCGAGCCAGCCCGATCAGCTAGGGCGAACACCTGCTGATGAGTCAGGTAGCGGTGCTCGCGGCTCTCCTTTCGGGGCAATGGGATACCCCGAACCGGGTTCGAAGCGATCATTCGATCCTTCACCGCGGAGTCGAGCACGGAGACCAGCAGTCCATGGCATCGATGCACCATCGAAGCCGACAGCGGCTTTCCATGAGTCGGGAACGTGAAACACCGGAACTCAGCTCAAGTTCTAGTTGACAATGCCGTCATGGAGGGGTTCTTCAGCCACCTCAAGGAGGAATGGTTCCGCATCCAGAACCCCGCAACTCTCGACGAATTCCACACGGGGCTGAACATCTACCTCCAATGGTGGAACACCACCCGAGTTCAAGAGCGTCTCGGCTACCTCAGCCCCGACGAGCACCGCGCCCAAACAACCGCAATCGCCTAGAGTTCGATGATCGTGTCCAACTTTCGGGGACCACTCCAAAATCCCGTTTGCCGTTCTCTTTTGATCATCGGTCACGGTGCCCGGTAGACGTCGGCTCGGTGGGCGATCCGCACGACCAGGAGCGTGCTCGTTGTCTGGTCGAGCGAGAACAGCACGCGGTAGTCGCCGCGCCGTGCCGACCGCAGTCCTTCGAACTCGCCACGGAGGGGCTTGCTCATGCGCTCGGGGTTGGTCGGGAGGGTAGCGGTGACGAACTCGACCACAGCGGCGGCGATCCGCGGAGGGAGCCGATCTAGCCCCCGGATTGCGCTGGGGGCGAGTTGGACGTCCCAGCTCACGAGCCGGACAGGCCGTACCGGGTGCGGACGTCCTTCGCGCTGACCGTCTGCCCGTCTTCGACGGCCTGGCGGCTCTCCGCCAGGTCCTCCCGGATGCCGGGCTGCGAGAGCCAGAACAGGGTCTCGTGGAGCGACTCGAGGTCGTCTTCGCTCATCAGCACGGCCGCCCCATGGCCGTGGCGGGTGATCCGGATGATTTCGTGCTCGCGATTGGCCTCTTCGACGAGCGCCGACAGCTTGTCTTTAGCCTCGCTCAACGCTACGGTTTTCATGCCGTAAGCGTAGCCTATGTATTGGCCTCGCACTAGCCCAACTATTAGCCGATGATGGTTATCATGTCAGTTTGCACGCGCACCCGCTTCCGGCCAGGCATTTGGGTCTGCCGCACGGTTAGGTGACAGTTTCTAGTCACGCAGATTGAGCGGGGCTTTGAAAGCGGCCGTGGACACATTTTGGACACAACCGGTCGTCATCCGTTGTCAGCGAAACGGGCCCTAGTCACCCTGGTCATCAGCATTCACGGGCCTCTCGACGCCATCATGAGCCTCCGGGTCAAGCACACGGCTCATAATCGTGGTGTCGCGGGTTCGAGTCCCGCCCTCGCTACTTCCCTGTAATTGGGACACTGATCGAGTGATTACTGAACACGCCTTGTTGTCAGTCATCCCCGGCAGGGAAGATGATTTCGAGCGCGCCTTTGCCGAGGCGGGAGCCACCATCAAGTCAATCGGATGCTGGGAGTAGCGTGAATGCGGTCTCGCTCTTCTGCTGTTGGAGGATGAAATGTCCCGTCCCGCTGACCGTTCCGGTACCGCGCTTCTCGTCATAGATGCCCAGAACGGGGTTCTGGCCAACGCCCACCGGCGCGGTCCGGTGGTTGCCAATATCGCGATTCTGGTAGACCGCGCCCGCGCTGAAACAGTGCCGGTCCTCTGGGTACAGCATTCCTCTGACGAGCTGCCGATCGACAGCGATGTCTGGCAGATCGTTCCCGACCTCACGCCAGCGCACGGTGAGGCCGTTATCCGCAAAGAGTATGGAGACTCGTTCGAGGCGACCAGCCTGGAACAGGTGCTCGCTGGGATCGACGTCGGGCACCTCGTCGTTGTCGGTGCGCAAACCGACGCGTGCGTGCGCTCCACCCTTCATGGGGGTTTCACCCGCGATTACGATGTGACGTTGGTCTCCGACGCGCACACCACAGAAGATCTCACCGAATGGGGCGCTCCGCCGCCCGCTCAGGTGATTGAGCACACCAACCTGTACTGGAGCTTTCAGGCCGCCCCCGGTCGAACCGGCAAGGTCGTGCCGACGGCAGACGTCGAGTTCACGCGAAGAGCCCCTCGAGCGAGATAGAACGTTCGCTCACGCTTCGTTGCTCGGACGATATCTTGATCGAGTGATCCGATGTCGTTGTGGTCCGAGCTGCGGCCCCCAGCACCACCAGCAAAGGAGCAGAGATGTCGTTCCAGGCATACCTCGACAACATCGAAGGCAAGACTGGACTGACCCCGCGACAGTTCATCGCGCTCGCTCAGGAGAAGGGGTTCGACGACCCGTCCACGAAAGCCGGGGTGATCGTCGATTGGCTGAAGGCGGACTTCGACTTGGGCCGCGGTCACGCCATGGCGATCGTGCACATCATCAAGAACGGCGAAAAAATTGACATGAAGCACGTGGGCAGTGGCACCGCGCACAGCGACGCATCCGACACACTCTGGCTCGACGGGAAGCAGAACCGCCCCGCGTGAGCCAATAGCTCCTGGCCGCCGCTGCTCACTTGGACGGATTTCGGTGCCCGCTGAGGGTTCCTGAAGCAAAACACGGTGCGGACGACGATCAGCCGGGCATTGAGCGCTTTCACGGTTCAAACTTGCTTCATGATCGGAGCGCGCTGATTCACCGCAGGGTCGATGTTCGTCGGAGCAAAACACGATGGAGAGCGCATCCGGATTCCTCGACGAATTGCAGGAACGATTCCTCGGCGATCAAGAAGCCAAGCATGTCTGCGACGACGCCTTGGTCGGCAGGGTCGACCCGCCCGCGGCTTGCGAACCAGCCGGCACCGAGTGCGAGATCGACCCGGCGTCGGGCATCTCAGGCAGAGACCGCCGCTCCCTCTTGGGGATCGGCGTCGGCCGCCGTCCGCATCGCCCGCCAAAAACCGGCTCCGCGGGCGTTGGCCTCGACGATGAACGCGACAAAGTGGCTTAGTGCGACTGCTGAGTCCAGCTCGGCGAGCATCTGCGCCATCGCCGGACGTTGCAGTAGCGAGTGCGCGCCTTCGTCGCCAGCGAACGCGTGCTCCCAGGCCGCGAGCACCAGAGACGACTTCGGCCCGGCCAGGTGCACGGACTGCACTGAGACTCCGGCTTCGGCCACGATCGCCCGCAGCGGGGGGCGAAGTAGCCATCGCGGGCGAATAAGCGGCCCGCCGCGGTGACGATCCGTTTCCTGGTCTCGGCACCGTCGCGTTCCCGGACGCTCGAACTGTATTTACGGAAAACTGACATATTCGCTCCTGAACTCCGCTAGTTTGCGACTTTAAATAGTCACATTGGAGTGTTCGGATGGCGACGTACCTTATCTGCAGCACGCCGGTTCTTGGCCATGTTGCTCCGATGCTCGGCATCGGCCGCCATCTCGTCTCCTGCGGTCACCGAGTGATAGTCCTGACCGGGAGTCGCTTCGCCGATCAGGTGACTTCGCTCGGCATCGAATTTCGGGCGCTGTCCGGTGCGGCGGACTTCGACGACCGCGACCTCGACGGCTCCTTCCCTGACCGGGCGAAATACCGGGGCTTCGCGCAAATTCAATACGACATTCGGTCCATATTTGTGAGCTCTATCCCTGCTCAGTTTTCAGCCATCCGGGCGATCCTGGACTCCGATTCGCCGGATGCGATTCTGGTCGACGCAGCGTTCGGGGGAGCAGCGCCCCTACTTCTCGACGCGGCGGCGGTTCGGCCGGCCATCCTCGCAATCGGGGTGGTCCCGCTGAGTCAGTCCAGCCGGGATGTCGCCCCGTATGGAATGGGCCTGGCGCCCTCCTCGACGACGCTGGGAAGGATTCGCAACCGCAGCCTCAACCTGCTGGCCACAAAATTACTGTTTCGCAAAACGCAACGTTGGGCCGAGCATATCTTCGCCGAAATCGGTGGGCCGCCGCTCAAACAGTTCATCATGGACATCTCGGGCTCCTGCGACGCGTTTCTGCAGCTCACCGTGCGGGAGTTCGAATACCCGCGCAGCGACCTCCCGCCGAACACCAGATTCATCGGGCCGGTGTTCTCCCCTCCGTCTGCTGTTCCCGTTCCGGAGTGGTGGGGTGATCTCGACGGAACTCGGCCCGTGGTCCATGTGACTCAGGGCACCATCGACAATCACGACCTGACTCGGCTGATCGGTCCAACGATCACAGGGTTGGCTCACAGTGACGTCCTCGTCGTCGTAAGCACTGGGGGCCGGCCCATCAATGACGTCGGTGCCGTACCATCCAACGTTCGGGTGGCAGAGTTTCTCCCCTACGACCTGCTCCTGCCGCTCACCGACGTGTACGTCACCAACGGTGGATACGGTGGAGTCCAGTACGCGCTGAGCCACGGAGTGCCGATGGTCGTCGCGGGGGACACCGAGGATAAACCAGAAGTCGCTACCCGGGTGAGATGGTCAGGCACCGGAATCAACCTGCGCTCCGGCACACCGACCGCCGAGGCGGTCCGAGACGCCGTACATTACGTGCTTGCAGAGCCGCGCTTCAAGGACCGTGCGGTCGAGTTCGCGGAGTTGATCGCGCGGCACTCGGCCCTCAATTTGGTCGAAACCGCTCTGTCCGATGCGATCGCGATGCGGGTATAACCCCCCGCGACCACTCACCCCGATCGCTGTTCCCACTTGTCGGTCTGCTCATAAATGAGATTTCCTTCACGGGAGATTCTGGCCCGCTTTTTGGCGGGATCGTAAGAAAAACGCGCGACTCACGAACTCCAGTCACGTAGAGCTTCCCCCTTTGGGAACGGAGCGAGAGTTGTTGATTGCTGCCTCACGTCTGCTCGCTCGACGAGGGCACAAGATCGTCGATACCGATTACGACGGGTGGGAGGACCCCCACGGCTTCTGGGACGAGCCCCGCATGACGGCACTGCTTGCGAGCGAGCCCGACTTGTTCGTTTCTGGAACGGTCGAAAACCAAGGAACCTTCTACGACCGTTTTGACCACGTTGGTCTGCTCTCCGTTCCCGTCGACGTGCTTCTCAGTCGCGTCACCGCGCACACCAATAATCCCTCTGGACAAAAGCCAGGAGAACCAGCCGATTTTCGAATGCATGTCGCCGAAGTCGAGCCGCTCCTTCGAGCTGGAGCGAGCGTCGAGCTAGATGGTCAGCAGTCCGTTATCGAGTTGGCAGATTTCCTCGAACAATTTATATCCAACCCAGGATAACCAGCCGTTCGATGTGCGTTCCTCACTAGGAGCCTCTGGCGGGGGCGCTCCCAGGTCACTGTGAGCGGAACACGACTCGCGGAAATCAAGCTCTCGACAGCCCCCATCCTCCGGCGTCGGTTTCACCGGGCTTCGCACCGCCCGCACCGCAGCAATCGGAGCAGGGCTTTATTGGGTTTGGCCGTCGTGCGCTCGGCCACCGCACCACCGCCGTCTAGGAGTCAGTCACTTTCTTCGCATGCCACGCGCATCTTGCGGGAATACGATCTTTTTGTCCGGCTTCTCGTCACGTGGGAAGCCCGCGACGCACCGCCTCACAGCGGCGTCGAATCATCGCTGTGCCACAGATTGACGCCGCCGCGATGCGGCGGCTAATCGTTAAATGGTGACCCTGACGACACCGTTTCTCATCCAGCTAGAGCACATAGGGAGCATCAATGGGTACTGACGACCAGACCAACACATGCAGTTTCCACATGAGCGGTGCGCTGCCAGCAGGTGGCGACCACCTCGGTGGCACCTTCGGTCAGTCGCCGACCCTGGACAGTTGGTACCCGCAGCGTCTCCGGGTTGAGCTTCTCCACCGGAACGGCGTAGACGCCGACCCGCTCGGCGCGGACTTCGACTACGCGGCGGCTTTCGCCACGATCGACCTCACGACGCTCAAGTCGGACATCAAGCGACTGCTCACCACATCGGTCGACTGGTGGCCGGCGGACTACGGCAACTACGGCCCACAGATGATCCGAATGGCGTGGCATGCCGCCGGCACGTACCGGATTGCCGACGGCCGTG
>JANXTR010000013.1 GCA_025352325.1 Microbacteriaceae bacterium
GTCATCAGCTCTTGCAGCACCTTGTCGACGGTGTCGGCATTGAAGAGCCACTTGTTGACGGCCGCCGCATCCACCTCGTCGGGCGGGTCACCGTCTTCCCAGTCGAGCAGATCCCACTGCTCGCGCTCCTCGGGGCTCAGCTGGTCGTAGCGGATGCCCTGCCGCAGGAACTGAGTCGACACCGAGCGTCCGACCGGCGGCACGAGGTAGCCCTCGGCGATCGCGTCGGTCAGCTCGTACGAGTCTGTGGGCACGCCGTCTTCGAGGTTGAACAGCCCGTAGGTGTTGTGGTCGATCTCGTCTTTCGGGGTGGCCGTCAGCCCGACCACCAGCGCGTCGAAGTAGTTGAAGATCTCGCCGTACTTCTGGTACACCGAGCGATGCGCCTCGTCGATGACGATCAGGTCGAAGTATCCGGGGCCGAAGCGACGCAGCTCGTCCTCGCCCTGGTCGATCAGGTTCATGATCGTCGGATAAGTCGAGACGTAGACCCGGCCCTCGGAGTTCTTGTCGGTCACCAGGTTGACCGGGGCGGCATCCGGCAGATGCTGTTTGAAGGCGCTCGTGGCTTGGTTGACCAGGGCGATGCGGTCGGCGAGGAACAGGATGCGTTTGGCCCAGTTCGCGCGGATCATCAGGTCGGCGAGCGCGATCACCGTTCGCGTTTTGCCGCTGCCAGTGGCCATGACCAGGAGCGCCCGACGCTCGTGCTGCTCGAACGCCTCCGCCACTCGCCGAACGGCTCGCTGTTGGTAGTACCGCTCGATGATGGTTTCGCTGATCGGCAGAGATGCCAGGGGCGCGCGAATCGTTCGGCGCTGGACCAGTAGGGCGAGCTGATCGCGGGTGTAGAAACCCTGCACCTGGCGCGGCGGGTAGCTGGTGTCATCCCAGATCCAGTGCTCGTAGCCGTTCGTGAAGAAGATCACCGGCCGCTGGCCGAACTGTCGCTCGAGGGCGTCCGCATACAGCTTCGCCTGCTGCTGGCCGACGTTCGCGTCTTTCGTGGTGCGCTTCGCCTCGACCACCGCCAGGGGCAGACCGTCGTCGCCCCAGAGCACGTAGTCGGCGAAGCCCGCGCCGCCCGCCGAGCTGTTCGGCATGCCCGTCACCGGAAATTCGATCACGTTCGGCGCCGTCAGATCCCAGCCGGCCTCGCGCAGCAGGAGGTCGATGAACAGGTCGCGAGTCTCGGCCTCGCTGTAGTCATGCGTGTCGGGCACGGTCGCGTTGGCGGCCTTCCAGGCCGCCGCTTCGGCCCGCAGCGCAGCGATCTCCGCCTCAAGGGACTCGTTGCGCTTGTCCGCTTCAGCCAGCTGAGCGTCTCTTGCGGCGAGCTCCTCGGCGAGCGCCTTCACCTGCGCCAGCGTCTTCGCGACGACACCGGGCTGCGGTTTCGGAATGGATGCCGCATCGAACGGCAGACCGGCCGCCGGTCGATCTTGGGGTGTCCGCGCATATCGCGTGGCGACCCACACCAGCACGTGGAACAGTTCGCGGATCACCGGCAGGCTGTCGTTCGGCGTCATCGGTGTCGTGCGATGAACGGCGAAGTTGCCCTGGCGACGAATCACGTCCATCTTCGTGGCGATCGCCGGGCCGACGAGCCGCTTGAAGGTGGGCTCGAAGAGCATGCTCGAGAGATCGTCCTTGTACGGCGCACGCAGGGTGGCATCCGCCCGGTATAGCCAGGTGACCGTGAGTTCGAGCGTTCGCCGCGCATAGATCATCGCGACGCGGGGGTCGGCGTAGGTGCTCCGCTCAGCGAGCCAAGCCTCCTCGGCGAGACCTGGCCACGCAGCACGCACGAAGTCGAAGTTGCCCACTCGACTCCTCCGCTCGCATCCGGCCGACGCCAGGCTACTGGGCCGTCCCTCCTTCACAGCGCTGAAAGCTGACCCGAATCCAGGGGTGACGCGACAGCGCCCAAATACTGCTAGCAGTATGGCGACGATATGATGATGGCTATGAAGACAACCTTCGACCTACCCGAGACGCTGGTCGCCGACGTCAAGCGCATCGCGCGGGCTCGCAAAACTACCGCGCGCGAACTCGTGCGAGAGGCGCTGACGCGTCTTGTCGTGGAGGACGAAGCCACGCCTCGAAAGCCGTTCAAACTCCGCGACATGAGTGTTCCAGGCTGGAACCCCGACATCGACCCCGCCGAGCTCAACAGGCTCATCCGCGAATCCAACTACCGCGAGATCGAGTGGTGACATGCGCTCCGTCGACTCGAACGTCCTTGTTCACGCCTATCTCTCGAACTCGCCCTTTCACGCCGTGTGTTCTGCGCTCGTCGACGAACTCGCAGCTTCGGCCGTCCCCTGGGCCCTCCCCTGGCCCTGCGTTCACGAGTTCTACGGCACAGTGACACGACGCACACTCTTTCCGATGGTGCCCAACGCCGGAGCGGTGAGGGACCAGATCGACGCGTGGCTCGAATCCCCGTCGC
Organism: Microbacteriaceae bacterium; assembly: GCA_025352325.1. Classification (GTDB taxonomy): domain Bacteria; phylum Actinomycetota; class Actinomycetes; order Actinomycetales; family Microbacteriaceae; genus Lysinimonas. The sequence goes on from JANXTR010000013.1 coordinate 2,453, forward strand.
TCACGCTTCTCTCTGAGACGCGCAATCATTGGGCCACGCTTTCGCGACTCCTGAAAGACCACGACATCACGGGGCCAATGGTTCATGACGCGAAGATCGCAGCTATTTGCCTCGATCACGGCGTCGACGAGTTCGTGACCTTCGATCGCGACTTCAGTCGCTTCCCTGAGCTCAAGGTGCGCACCCTGGCGGCCTGACCAGGCGGAATGTCGGTGGCTCCCGATGAACTGCTCGACTTGCCACTCGGCGGGTCCCGTATCCCCGGATGCGGTGCAGTCACTCGCAAGGAGGCACCATGTCCGACATCCACAGCCCCGAACCCGCAGCACCCCAGCCGCCGGCTCCATCTGACCCGGCGGCAGCCGCACCGGCCACCCCGCCCGTCACCCCAACGCCCGCGACCCCGAAGTCAGGCGGCGCAGTCGCTGCCCTGGTGATCGGGATCGTGGCTGCCGTCGTCGCGATCATCCCCGGCCCGAGCTTCGGCGCGTTTGTCCCCGCGATCCTCGCCGCCGTGCTGGGAATCGTCGCCCTCACCCGCAAGACCCCGCGCCGTGGTTTCGCCCTTGCCGGCGTCATCCTGGGTGCCGTCTCGCTGCTGGTGGCGATCGTCGTGAGCATCGTCGCGATCGTGGCCGGCGCGGCGCTGACCTCGCACACCTCGGCGCTCGATGGCGGGGCTGGCGCTTCCTCGGGGTCGGGCTCGTCAAGCGCAGCAGCGAAGCCGACCCCGACCCCCACTCCGACGGTCGCCCCGGTACCCGTCGACGTCGTGCTCACCGGCCACGGAGACGCGGTGATCAAGGCCGCTGCTGTCGACGGAGCCGGCGAGCCCGGTGTCGCCACGTTCACTCACGACGGCTCGGCCAACTTCGCGGTCTGGTCTCTCGACGCGAACGTGAGCCAGCTGGATCTGCTGGTGAACACGATCGGCGCCTACAGCGGCACCGTGCTCTTCGACAAGCAGTCGTCGCAGCACACCGAATCGCTGCAGATCACCGCCGACGGCAACTGGACGGTGACTCTGCACTCAATCCGCGCACTCCGCAGCTTCGACGCCAGCGGCGCGACCGCGACCACCGGCCGCGGGGATGACGTGCTCATCTACCGCGGAAGTGCGGGCGCTGCGACCCTCACCCACGACGGCTCCAGCAACTTCGCCGTCTGGACCTATGGCGACCAGACCAACCTCGT